>RDXB01000111.1 GCA_004292515.1 Oscillatoriales cyanobacterium | reverse complement strand
GAGCGGATGAAGCCGACTTCGCCGCGATGAAGCAGGAAGTTTCCTGATTGCTGCATTTGCTAGTCAATTGCAGCAATTGTTAGTGAATTAGTGACGGTTGAGCAATAGGCCCACGGACCGATTGCAAATGAGGCCAACAATCAGCCGAAGGAGCGATTTCGTCGAGAAACCCTCCCGTGGCTGCGGTTGCTCCCACGCCAGCATCCATCGAGTAAGCAAGAAACAACAAGAGTTGACTGTGGATCGCATCTATATTTCCCAAGTGCGTTGCTATGGCTACATCGGCCTGCTAGCGGAGGAAAAAGTCCTCGGCCAGTGGTTTGAAGTGGATGCCACCCTCGACATTGATTTGGCAGCAGCGGGCCAGAGTGATCGCATTGCCGACACCCTAGACTATCGGGCGGCGATCGAGCATATTCGCCAAACGGTCGCCAGTTCCAAGGTGGACTTGATCGAACGCCTGGCCCAACAGATTGCCGATGGGCTACTGGCTTTGGCGGGGGTTGAAGGAGTTTGTGTGCGCGTCACCAAGCCTGCCGCCCCCATTCCTGAGTTTGCGGGCAAGATCGCAGTCGAAATTCGCCGTGGCCGATTCAGCGAGCCAGCCTAGTAGCGCAACAGACCTAACGCACTGGGTCAACATCACAACTAGACCACGGGTTGACGCTTCATCGGCTGCTACCAGCGAACTGGATTGACGCTGGCCTCCACGTCCGTTTTGAGTCTCGGACTGCCCGCCCGCGACTTGGATATTAATTGCTGCGTTGATGTCGCGTTCGCGTAGCGTCTCCGAAGGAGAATCATGAATTGCACCGCAGTGCAGACAAGTCCATTCGCGCACATTCATTCGATTCTTGGCTTTTGAGCCAATGATTTAATTGAGTGACGCAAGATCGAAAGGGGCGCAACTCAACCCCGCGTAATCCATGCAAGGCTGATGGGTGTTGAGTTTTGTGTCTCAACCCAATCGATGCAGCGATCGGTTCTAAAGCGTTTGTCAGTGCTTGTCAGCGCTTGTCAGTCCTCCAGGATCTTGAGATCAGGATTTGGGGATTATCTCGCCCATCGGGGTGCATCGGGGTGCATTAGGGTGCATCAGGTTGCCCACTGAGTCGTTGTGTTAATTGTTGTGATTTCATAACTATCTTGCCGCGATCGCGGCCCCAGTTCCTATGCCAATTTCCGGTCTTACAACCCCTACCTGCTCGATTTCACGCATCTATACCGATGGAGCCTGCTCAGGAAATCCCGGGCCGGGTGGTTGGGGGGTCGTTGTTCGCTTCACAAATGGGCAACAACACGAGTTAGGAAGTTACGAAGCCGCTACGACTAATAATCGGATGGAAATGCAGGCAGCTATTGCCGCCCTTGAGTTTTGGCATCAACATGGTCAGGGGGAAGCTTTCACTTTGTTAAGTGATAGTCAATATGTCATTAAAGGCATTACCGAATGGGTACGCGGTTGGCAGCGTCGAGGCTGGAAAACGGCCAGTGGACAGCCTGTGCTGAATCGCGATTTGTGGGAGCGGCTTGATGCGCTCAACAGCCCTGCGGTGCAGTGGCAATACGTCCGTGGCCACTCTGGCGAACCAGGAAATGAGCGATGTGACACGATCGCTCGCGGTTTTGCGACCGGCCGATCGCCTAAATTAGATCGATTGAAGCAAGATGTTGGTAGCAGCCTTCCTGAGCCGGGTTGGACTCAGCCCGAGCTGACTGCTGAACAAGCATCTACCGCTTCTCAAACTACAGTCTCGATAGCAGCTATACCTGAAACCATGTCTGACCATCTCTTAGATGCCACCGGATCGGGCGCAACGGAGAATGATTCGCGCGATGTGCGAGTCGGCCAATTGCATAACCTGATCGAAACACTGCGGATTGCCGATGAGGTGGCCGCCAAGGGCTACTTGATTGCCAGCTCCGAACTCGCTGATTTGATGGATGTGAATGCCAGTGCTGTCACGAGCCGAGGAGAAAACTGGGTCTGGCGCAACTGGATCGTTACCCGCGTCCGGCGTGAGGGAAATCAAATTCTTTGGCAGTTGGAGCGGATTCTCGACGAAGCTTAACAGGGCTTCTAGGGGTGCGCGGCATTCTCGACGCTGAACTATGCAACGATGCTGAACTCGATGCTGAACTAGTGACTGCGTGTCTGTTTTGCCCCTCTAACAACCCATAAATCAGGTCTGGAGCAGCGATCGAGAGGCAGGCCTGAACCCGTAATCGAGGCATTGCTGATGGGTTGGTGACCTTAGCAGCCTCGATTGCGCCCACTGCCTCGCGCCCACTGCCTCGCGCCCACTGCCTCGATAGGAGCGACGGTGCATGATGCCATCCGGCTCGATCGACCCAACCAACCAACCGCCCGATTCCAGTCCGATCGCCCCAGTGGCCGCGAACTCGCAGATGGCCCCCCTCACGCAACCCACAGCGTCCCTGGCAGAGCGGACTGCCCTCGTTAAACAACAGGCCCTGGCCCTGGGATTTCACCAGGTCGGTGTTGCCGCGATCGATCCCGATCGCCCCCCCTTGCCCGGTGCCACAGCAGCTCTCCAGCGCTGGCTCGATCGCGGTTTTGAAGCCGAAATGGGCTGGATGGCGGCTCCCAAGCGCTTCGATGCTCGCCAGTTTTTGCCCGAAGCGCGATCGGTTATCTGCGTCGCCCTCAACTACTACCAACCAGAGCAGCGGCCCGACTCCCCCGAAATTGGCAAAATCGCCCGCTACGCTTGGGGTCGGGATTACCACCGGGTTTTGGAATCTCGCCTGAAGGCCCTTGCTCAGGAGCTACAAAATTGGGAACCCAACACCGTCAGCCGTTGGGCCGTTGACAGTGCCCCGGTTCAAGACAAGGCCTGGGCCCAAGAGGCGGGTCTGGGGTGGATTGCCAAAAACGGCAACCTGATCACGCGCGGTTACGGGTCTTGGGTTTTTCTGGGTGAGTTATTCACGAGCCTGGCCCTCCTGCCCGATCGCCCCCACACCCACCATTGCGGCACTTGCACCCGCTGCCTAGAAGCCTGCCCCACGGGGGCAATTCCTGAACCCTTTGTGGTGGATGCCAACCGCTGCATCGCCTACCACACGATCGAAAACCGAGCCGATCGCCTCCCAGCGAACATCGCTGCTAATCTTCAGGGCTGGATCGCCGGTTGCGACATTTGCCAGGATGTCTGTCCCTGGAATCAGCGGTTTGCCCAACCGACGGATATTGCGGATTTTCAAGCGCGATCGGCCATGGTCGCTCCCCAGCTCACCGAACTGGCGGAGCTGAACGATCAGGATTGGGACGAACGCTTGCGGGGATCGGCATTGCGACGCATTAAGCCTGCCATGTGGCGGCGAAACGCTCGTGCTAGTCTGAAATTAAGCTCGGATGCCCTACCCACTCCCCCACAAGCGCCACCAACCTGTGGGGATCGACCGTCCAGCCCCCGCGAGCCTTGACTAGTAATCGTGCTTCTACTGATCTTCGGGGTGATGCTTGGGGGGCGACCGGCGTGCGGTCATCCCCGGGGGAACCCATCGCGTTGTGTCCGACCCTTGAGCAGCCCCCTGCACTGTCGGTGGCCCGTGTGGTGCTATCGGCATTGGGAGGCAATTTTCCCCTGCGATCGCCCCAGTCAAGTTCGATCGCCCGCACCCAAGCAACCTGCGATCACCCTTGGATCACCACCACGGGGCTGAGGGTGATTTTGTTCGACTTTGATGGAACCCTAGCCGATTCGTTTCCGATGGTTGTGGCGATTCTCGATCGCCTGTCGCCCCGGTTTGGCTACCCCAAGCTAACCCCCGCCGTTGTGGCCCAGTTTAGGGATCTGAGTTCACGAGATGTACTCAAACAGAGCCGAGTTCCCCTGTGGCAGCAGCCCTGGTTACTCTATCGGATCAAACGTGAGTTAAGCGCCAACCTAGAGCAGTTACAGCCGATCGCGGGCATGGCCGAAACCCTCCAAGCTTTGCGTGCCGAGGGCTATTGCCTCGGGATTGTCACCTCCAATAGCCAATCGGTTGTGGAAGCCTTTTTGCGGCTGGTGGATTGGGAGCATTACTTTACTTGGGTAGATGCGGGCTATCGCTTGTTTAGTAAGGATCGGGCGATCGTCCGGTTGCAGCAACGGTTGGGTTTGCTGCCGGGGGCGGTGGCCTATGTGGGTGACGAAACGCGGGATGTGGAAGCGGCCCGGCGATCGGGAGCAACCAGCGTGTCCGTAGCCTGGGGGTTCAACTCTGAGCGGGCCTTACGCAAGAGTCAGCCAGACGTGTTGGTACACCATCCCTATGAGTTGCTCAGTTGGGCGCGATCGCGGCGCAGTCAAGTCTAGGGGCGTAACCAGTTTATTTAGGTGGGTGAACCCGAAAACGCTACCGACGATAGACCCAATTGACAGACCGGTAGACCCCATTGATAGACCCGGCGGATTTTCGAAAGGGCAGGTTTGAAGCCTGCCCCAAAGCAATACTCGAAGCAATACCCGAAGAAATATAGACACTCAACGAATCTATGACACAACATAGATCGAGACTCGTATGCAGCGAGTGACACCGCATTAACCCAACGTATTAATCTAGTCACGGCTTCGCGCAGGAGGCCTAGGGACTATCATCAAATCCCTGAAACCCTGATTCTGGCGTTACTTGATCGTGAGGTGCAAGGGGCCTGAGCCAATTGTCTAGGGCGGTTGGGCTAAGAAAATGGGTTGTTCCAGCCCCAATCAAGCTCCTTTGATGACACGCATCGCAGCCATCGGAATTTGGGCGGGTTCCCACGCAGATGACGGTTAAAAAATTGTGCCATTCCCAACCATTCCCTCCGTAGAAGCAGTTGATAGTAATCGGACAGAAGGGTCTTTCGGAGTCATGCCACCGCAAATGCGCTAGCTCAGGCAGTTGTCACCGGGAGTGACCGGTCTGATGCCAGCGGGCTTGGTTCCATCTCCGAACCCGAAAGGTGGCGGACTGCCCAGGCGATCAATAGGCGATCGATAGGACGATCCCACAACTGTCTGCATGGGTTGTGCTTCATCGCACGAGGTTAAGCAATCCCATGACATCCCTGTGGCATCAAAGTGCGCGGGCTAGAGTTGAGGGAGTCGAAGTCCTCAGAGTCTGATCCCAACTGGATTAGTCAATCTGGATTGGTCAATCCAGATCAATCAATTCAGTGGGCGATCGAGGGGATCTGATATGGATTCGGATGTGGATTCTGGGGCGGATGTTGCCGGGTGAATTGGTTAGAACTGGTTTAGTTGTCTGGTTTAGTTGTCTGGTTTAGTTGTCCGTTCGTCGTTGTGATTTCGTTTGCGTAAGGAGTGGATTATGGCATTGTCAATCGATCGCGCAGGTTCGTTGGGTCGCAGCTCTGTCCGCTGGATCCTCAAGGCCGGTAGCGTCACTTTGGGTACTGGCCTGGCCTTGGCGCTGGCTGCTGGGAATGCGTTGGCGCTAGATAAATTGGTGCTGCGGCTACCGGCCTTGGGCAACGTGGACATCACCATGGCCGAGCTGAAGACTTTTGCGGAAACCGGCCAAGCCAGCGGGGACTTTAACTCCCTGTTGAACGACCCCAATGTGGCCAAGCAAATTTCGCGGGCGGATTTGCAAAAAATTCTGAAAACCCCGTTCCAAGTGGGTTCAGCGGCGGCGCGTACTGTGCCAGTTGTGGTCAAGAGCTGTCCGGGTGAACTCGTGATCGGCAGCGTCAGCCAAGTGCTCTACGCCGACAATGGCCAAGGCAATCCCCAAACCCTCACTCGGGCGATCGAAAGCAGCATCAACCAAGCGGCCAGCAAGCCTGTGACGGCGCTGGATGTGTTGACGAAGCTGGAACCCAAGATCATGACGGTGGATGTGGGTGAAGCTCTGAAGATTTTTACCCGTGTCAAGGCCAAGGTGCAGCCGATCGTTGATAAGGTCGGCAATCTGACCGTGCGGGAAATTACCAGCATGGACTCGGCCAAGTTGAGCCAACTGCTGTCGTCAGCGGGCATTACCCAAAGCGACATCAGCAAGATTCAAGGAGCGATTCAAGCCTTTGGGACGATCGACCCTGGCTCGGATCTCGACAAGCTGTTGCGCCAAGTGAATGTGGGATCGCTGTTGCAAAAGGCCGCTTCCGGTAACTTCTCGGGGATTTTGGCAGAGCTAGGCTCGATCGACCTGGGCCAAATCGATCTGAAACCTTATGAAGGTCGTGTTAGTGGCTTCATGGCAGCCATGATGGAAGTCTTGGGGCTACCGGTGAATAAAGGTTCGGCCTGCCGTGCAGTGATGTAGTCGGCCACTTGCATCAATCGAGACCCTCACCCTCAATCCCTCTCCCCACTTGGGAGAGGGACTTGCAGATCTAATGCAGATCCAATCCAGATCCAATCCAGATCTAATCCAGATCTAAAACACAACCGCTGAAAACCCTGATTTCTGGCTCCCCTTCGCCCAACTGAGGAGCAGAGGTTGGGGGATGGGGGTTTCTAGCCAATTTAAGCAAGAAACCTAATATCTGGTTCCCTGCGCTCGGCGTGGGAGAGGGGCCAGGGGTGAGGGTTTTGGCAAATCCTGCGTCAGTCCTGCCCAATTTGCTTGGGCGGCAACCTTCCTTACTAAGGATGATTTCTATGCCTATTTCTTCGGACTCTACAGCGTTGGTTCCTAACCACGGTTCGGTGGCGGGGGGGCGATGGCGGTCGATCGCCCATCGCAGCCAAGCGGCCTTGCTGGGGGCGAGTGTTGCTCTGGTGACCCTGGCCCCCGTGGCCCGAGCGCTCGACCTGGTGCAAATTCGCTACGGCCCGATCGGTGTCAGCGCCAGCATGAAAGATATCAAAGCCTTTGCGGAAAATAAGCCGGTGTCTAGTGGCTTTGACAGTTTGCTTGGGCAAATTGAGTCCTATGGCAAAATTCCGCGCGATCGCCTGCGCAGCTATTTAACAATGTCGTTGGATCTGAAGGCTCTGGGGATCAATCCTGCGGATGCTGTTAGTTTGTCCTACGGATTTGTGGGCGAGCGGTTGCTGAAGCGGGTCAGCGAAATTATCTATCCGCCCTACGATCGCGGCAATGTCTACGCTCTCCGAGGAGCCTTGGTGACAGCACTGGTGGATGACGGCAAAATTTCGGCCCTAGAGGTGCTGGAAGATTACGGGCCGGAGGTGATGCGGATTGATGCGGCGGGGGCAATGGGTGTTGCTAATGAAATTCGGGATGCGATCGGGCAGTTTTTGCCGAAGAAGTAGCGCTCATTGATTTAACCCAGGCTTGGCTTCATGTTTGACCCAGGCTTGGCTTCAGGCTGGGACTCATGGTTTGACCCATGCGCGGACTCGTATCGATCGAGCCGATCGCCCTAGTCAGCCTCAAGCCAACATGGTTGATGGCCCATGGCCCAGCCACACCATACCCAGAATTTGATCGTTGGGCGATCGAAAACTGGGCTAGTCTAAACAACGCAATCTCTTGTACAGTGCAGCCGCCATTGGTGGTGCGATCGCGAAGTACTAGCCGGTTGCGTTGTTTTCTGTTGAGAATCATGCGATTCGATCTCGTCACACTATTTCCAGATTTTTTTGAATCACCGCTGCGATCGGGCCTCGTGGGCAAAGCGCTACAAAAGAAAATTGCAGAGGTTTTGATCACCAATCCTCGCGATTTTGCCCAAGACAAACATCGTAAGGTAGACGATGAACCCTACGGCGGCGGTGTGGGCATGGTGATGAAGCCCGAGCCGATCGCAGCGGCCCTCGATTCATTGCCCCGGTGCAATCGCCGCCAAGTGATTTACTTCACGCCCCAGGGTGCGCCGATGACCCAAAATTTATTTAAAGAATTAGCCCATAACTATGAGCAATTAGTGTTGCTTTGTGGTCATTACGAGGGCGTTGATGAGCGGGTAATGAGCTTGGTTGATCGGGAAGTCTCCCTTGGGGATTTTGTGTTGACCTGTGGTGAAATTCCAGCCTTAACCCTGTTAAATGGCGTGTTGCGTCTGCGACCCGGCACGGTGGGCAAAGAGGAATCGTTAAAGGCTGAAAGCTTTGAGGAACCCCTATTAGATTATCCCCACTACACACGCCCTCCTGAGTTTCGCGGTATGGGTGTGCCGCCGGTTTTGCTGTCGGGAAATCATCCCGCGATCGCCCATTGGCGACGGGAAGAACAGATTTTGCGCACACGCGATCGTCGCCCGGATCTTTATCAGCCAATCCCCGAGTATCCTAGCCATCCACCCTTTGTCACGGCCGATCAGTGGCGTGTGATCAAACAGGTAGTCACCATCTTAGAAACCCATCAGATTCGCTATCAAATTACTGGCGGTTTAGCAGGAAATTTGTATGGCTCAACTTGGCCACTTCAGGACTTAGATTTAGACATTGCCAGCACGGATTTAGATCGGGCTTATCAACTATTTGAACCCTGGGCGATCGCTCCTCCTGATCGTTATTTAGATGTAGAATTCGACCTGATTTTGCTGCAGTTAGCGATCGATGGTCTAATGGTTGACCTGAGCGCTGACCAGCCCGCCTACGCCCTTCGCGGCCAGAAACGAATTTCCCTCAAAACTGACCTGAGCACTGCCCACCGCACGCGCTGCTGGGGGTTGCCATTGTGGGTGCAGTCTCTCAAGAGCCTGATTGATTACAAAAAAATCCTCGGGCGATCGACAGACTTGGCCAATCTGCGGCAGTTGCTCTAGCCCATGATTGCGCTGGCATGATTGCGCTGGCCCATTCTTTCCACATTCTGGAGAGGGGCGATCGCTCCCACCGACAGACATGGACGAACCCCCGCCAGCCCATTAACCTTTCAGCCCAAACGGCCCCATAAACAACGCTTGGCAGCTTGCGCGATCATGAACTTCAGTAGGCAAACAATTCGTTTTATAACGTTCCCTTAATCCCGTCCCCAGGCATTGACTTACCCGCTGACAATGGCATTAAGCAGGGGATCGCTGAAATGATCAAGCTGGAGTTCAATTGACGATTATTAGTGATGATTGCTGATGATAATTCCCAATCATGAGCCAGTCATCAATCAGTCACCAATGAATTAGTACACCACCAGAAGAATTTGGTTCATCAGAGAGAAAGAACCGATTAGTTTGCACATACGCTGATGTTGCAAAAACGGCTAGAACGATGGAGTAATGGCTCTGACTAGCCAATCCTGTGATGTAAGCAATGTGATGCAAATTAACTGGCCATTTTCTATGCTCTGAAGGTACTAGATCCTTCGATCCCCGATTGGCTTGCGTCCAAGGAGTCCTAGCCATGATTCGTATCGCTCATCGTCCATCTCCCTCAGAAGTAGAAACCCGTACCCGCATTTTGCAAGCGGCCCAGCGCTTATTTGCTCGCCAGGGATATGATGCGACCACGACCCGCGACTTAGCACGAGCAGCCGGTGTTGCGGAGGGCACACTATTTCGCCATTTTGACCACAAAAAATCGATCTTGATTGAGCTGGCTACACAAGGTTGGGTTGAAATCCTCACTGACTTGTTGATGGAACTCAGCGAAATGGCCAGCTACCGGGCGATCGCCCAGGTGATGCGCAAACGGATGCTGAATCTCAATCAAAATGCGGACATGATGCGGGTTTGTTTCATGGAGGCCCAGTTTCACCCCGAGTTACGCGATCGCATCCAAGCTGAAGTGATTGCCAAGATGATGGATGTGACAGAAGCTTTCTTCCAAACAGCCATCGATCGGGGAATTTATCGTCCGTTGAATCCACGAGTGATTGCCCGCATTTTCTTGGGGATGTTTGCGATCGCTGGCTTTAGTGAATTAACCATTATGGAACCCAATATCTCACCCCGAGAATTGCAAGAAATGGCAGAAGGGATCGCTGATATTTTCCTCAATGGTGTGCTTGAAAAATCCACCTCTTCGTAGCAAGGGGGCTGTGGCTGGGGCAGTGATGGTTAGAGGATAAGGGGAGATCTAAAAAGCCAAAACTGATACTCTGCACACCCCATTGATCGACGCAGACAAGGGGCTTAAGCCCCTTGCCCCCACAACTATTGGTGCTTGATCCGGATCAAAAGACACTTTTCAGACATCTTCAGACATCCTCTTAGTCAGTGGGCATTGGCCACCCTACGAGCTGCTAAAGCCTGTTGTACTGATTAAGCGAGTTAAAGGCTGTTAGCTTATGCCAAAAGATAGTTTTCAAGCTGCTTCTTAGTAGTTGCCAAAACACACTCCAAAAACCATTGATTTTGTGCTCAAAAAGGGGTAAAGCCACAGACTACTACTGTGGATTGAAATGAGTCCCAAATCCAACCCAATTTCCAACACCGTTTCTAGCTCAATTTCCAACCCGATTTCATCGCCATTTTAGGCTATCTTTTGAGAGACTCTGTTGATTCGAGCATTGATTCAATCATTACGATCAGGAGCATCCCTTGCCAAACTGGAGCATGGCTGAACTCCAATCACGCGATTGGAATACACCCGAACTACAAGCACAAATCCAGGCGGTTGCTGCACGATATAACCAAGAATATCGTGGTGAAGCCTTTGAAGTGCCCGACGAAGTGGCAGCCCTACCGCTCTATCCAGAGTTTGCCGCTGGTTCCCTAACAAGCCGCATCACCTCCCCCTTTTGGGAGTTGGCAAAACCGCAGAAAAATTGGCGCTGTTTAGATATCGGTTGTGGCGGCAGTTTCTTGTTCTATCCCTGGCGAGATTGGCAAGCTTTTTTCTATGGGCAAGACGTGGCCCGCGTCATGTGCGACTTGATGACCGCACGGGGGCCACAGCTCAATTCCAAACTGTTTAAAGGAGTGCGCCAGCAAGCAGCCCATGAGTTGGACTATGAGCCAGCCTCGTTTGATTTGGTGATTGCTACTGGCGTGAGTTGCTATTACCCGATCGACTATTGGGCCGCTGTGACTGATCGCATTAAGCCCCTCTTGAAACCCGGTGGTTTATTAGTCTTTGATGTAATTTTGCCAGAGCTGCCTCTGGCAGAAAACTGGGCAATTTTGGAAACTTATCTAGGGGCTGAGGTGTTTTTAGAAAATCCAGCAGCCTGGAAAACGCTGATCAAGGAGGCAGGTGGCAAAATTACCGGCAGTCGCGAAGGGAATGTTTTTGGTCTGTATCGTGTGAAATTTGCCTAGCTTTCGTACCAATTAGACTAGCGATTGGATTGGCGATTAGCTTGGTGATTGGATTGGTAATTAGCTTGGCGATTGGATTGGTAATTAGCTTGGCGATTAGATTGGCGACTGATCGTAAGGGCGACTCGCGATCGCCGATGGGCTATTGATCCACTGGTTCATCCAAATCCTGAGACTCGATCCTGAGGCTCGATCCTGAGCGTTGTTGGCAAAATCGATTAGCATTTGATAGCCCGCTGCAATCCAGTCCAGTCATTCACGGATTGCCATGCTCCCATTGGCGGCGGTGACGATCGAAGTGCTATGCAAGATACTCGACTCAACAATCTGATTGCGGCCGGTGCTCGGGCCTTGGGTGGCTGGTTGCAAAATCCCTGGCGACGAACATCGGTGCAGTTACTGTCGGTGCTGGGGGGATTTTTTGCGGCCTCAGCGATCGCCACCACAGCCGGCCAGGAAGCAGCCTGGGACTTGTCGATGGCGGGAATTTTAGCATTGGGTTGCGAGGTGGCCAGTTGGGTAGTCTATCGTCGCTATGGCAACGATCGCGATCGATCGCCCCTCCTAATTTCCACCCTCAATCTATTTAAATTGGGACTGATGTATGGGCTGTTTCTAGAAGCCTTTAAATTGGGCAGTTAACCCATTCCGCCAATCTAAAAGATGATCTAGGAAATAATCTGCAAGCCATTTGTAAATAGTCTGAGTAGCAATCTAAAAAATAATCTAAAAATACCTAGAAAACAGGTTAGGTTATCGTAGGGTTGGATTCCCCATCTGTTCCGCTCACTGAGCTTGTAAAAGCAATGATCGACAATTTTCAGGTTTTTGAAACTGACTTATCTGACGCAGCCTTGGCAGTTTATAGCCAAGCACCTGCCCTGGCGATCGATACGGAAACCATGGGGCTAAAACCCTGGCGCGATCGGCTCTGTTTGGTGCAGCTTTGCAACCCCGAGGGACAAGTTAGCGTGGTGCGAATTGCGCGCGGTCAAACGGCAGCGCCCAACCTGAAACAGCTTTTGGAAAATGGGGCGATCGAGAAGGTCTTTCACTTTGCCCGTTTTGATGTGGGGATGCTGCAATACCACCTGGACATTGCCACAAACCCCATCTTTTGCACCAAAATTGGCAGCAAACTCGCCCGCACCTACAGTCCCAAACATGGACTCAAAGATCTGCTGACAGAATTAGAAGGGGTGGAACTCGACAAAAAACAACAAAGCTCTGACTGGGGTAATGCGGTTAATTTATCTGAGGCACAGTTGGATTATGCCTCCAATGATGTGCGCTATTTACTAGGTGCAAAAGCCAAATTAACTGCCATGTTGCAACGGGAAGATCGCTGGGATTTAGCCCAATCTTGCTTTGCTTGTTTGCCCACGATTGTCCAGCTAGATCTGTTGCAATACGATCATATTTT
>RDXB01000110.1 GCA_004292515.1 Oscillatoriales cyanobacterium | reverse complement strand
CAAGGGGCTTAAGCCCCTTGTTACGACGGTTGGAGCCAACAAAATCAACCATTTCAGCTTCCAATAAGTGACAACAGGGTCTAGGGGCGATCGGTCAAATCAGGATCGGTCTTGGATGCTGGCCCCTCGCCTTCCCAGTCGGGACAGGAGGCGGTTTCCCAGCCAAAGGGATGCATCCCGCAAATTAGTAATGTGCCGCTATGGAGCCGGCCGTGATAGTGCTGGCAACCGATGCAGGCGGCGTGGCGATCGGGCGTGGGCAGCACCTTGGGGTTGAGCTGTTCGTAAATCGCGTCGTATTGGTTGGGCACGGTCGGCGACGAGGCATCACCGGGACGATCGGGCGGCTGATTGGGCGGCTGATTGGGTGGATAGTCGGGCCAATGCTGATCATCAAAGGGTGCTAACCAGTCCCACCATTCTGCCAACCAAGGCGCGATCGAAGCATCAAACTCTTGGCGCAGGCGATCGACCTCGATCCCCCACACCTCGGTTAAGTGAGTTTCGGCCTGCTGCTGGATCTGTTGCTGCCATTCAGTGGCAGTGCGATCCAGCTCTTGGATCGATTGGTCAATCTCCTGGATCGACTGCTCAACCCAGCGATCGACCTGTTCCGTGGCCTCTTCAACCACAGCCGCCACCTCGCGGGCGATCGGTTCTAGCCACTGCTCTAGCTCTTTAGTCCAATCGTCCATAGCGGTCTCTGAATGGTCGATCTCAATGGTCAATCTCAAGGGTCGCGGTGGCCAAGGGTTGACGATGGGGGCAATGGGGGGCGGCTAGGAGTCGGCCCGATCGCGCAGGCGGCGTAACTCGGCTTGGAGCTGTTCCACTTGGGATCGCATCTGGTCTAGATCAGCTTCCTCCAGGCGATCGGGCGTTTCGCTGGTAACTTCGGCATCCAAGATATCGATGCGGCGCGGTTGATTGGGGGCGCGATCAGCCGCAACATCAGCACCATTGCTTTGCTCCGACTGTTGCAGCAGGCTCTCAACGGCGCGGCGGGCTTCTTCGGTGGACATTTCACCCCGTGCCACCATCTCATCGGCCAACTGCTGGAGCTTGCTGGGCAAGTCTGCAAGGGTTTCCCCCGCTTTCTCGCCCGCATAGGTGGCAAGACCCACACCGAGATAGAGTGCTTTTTGCACCATGTTGCCAAAGTCGGGCATGAAATTCGGCTCCTAAAGCGATCGGGTCTGGTTGGTTTCCAGCCTAGCGTGGGAGTCGATCGACCGCATGGGGCGATCGCCAGATTGCCGGCCAGCGCGACCCAGTTCACCGCATGATCGATCGGGCGATCGATGTAGCATCTGAACGGCCAATACCCATCCTCAAGGAGGTTCTCCGTGGTTGCTGTTGCGATTCTAGCCGCCGGTAAAGGGACACGCATGAAATCGGACTTACCCAAGGTCTTGCACGATTTGGGTGGCAAAAGTGCGATCGCCCGGGTAATTGAGAGTGCGGCGGGCTTGTCGGTCGATCGTTGGTTGGTGATTGTGGGTCATCGAGGCGATTGGGTGCGATCGTCTTTGGCTGATTTGCCCCTAGTGGAATTTGTGGAGCAAACGGAGCAGCGCGGCACGGGACACGCGGTACAGCAGTTATTACCCCATTTGGCGGACTATGAGGGCGATTTGTTGGTGTTGAATGGGGATGTGCCGTTGTTGCGATCGAGCACCTTAGAAGCGCTGCTGGCAACCCACCGAAAGCACCAAAATGCCGCCACAATTTTGACCGCGCAATTGCCAGATCCCAAGGGGTATGGGCGCGTTTTTTGTGATCAAAATTTGCTTGTCCAAGAAATTGTAGAAGATCGCGATTGCAATCCTCAACAACGCCAAAATCAGCGCATTAATGCCGGGATTTATTGTTTTCGTTGGCCCGCATTAGCCGCCATTTTGCCCCAGCTCAAAAACGACAACAGCCAGGGCGAATATTACCTGACCGATGTGATCCGCGACTTGCAGCCGGTAATGGCGATCGATGTGGCCGATCCAGAAGAAATTTGGGGCTTTAACGATCGCTTGCAATTGGCAGCGGCCTGCACGGTGTTGCAACGGCGCACCAAGGAGCATTGGTTGCGATCGGGCGTGACCCTGATTGATCCCAACAGCATCACGATTGATGAAACGGTGACGATCGGGCCCGACGTGACGATCGAACCCCAAACCCACCTACGCGGCCAAACCACGATCGGGGCCGGTGCGCGGATTGGCCCCGGCAGCCTGATCGAAAACGCCACGATCGGCGCAGGCTCAACGGTGCTCTATTCCGTGGTGGTAGACAGCGCGATCGGCCCGCAAAACCAAGTGGGCCCCTTTGCCCATGTGCGGGGCCATGCCGAAACGGGGGCCGATTGTCGCTTGGGCAACTTTGTGGAGCTGAAAAAAGCCCAACTGGGCAACAGCACGAAGGTTTCTCACTTGTCCTATTTGGGGGATGCCACCTTGGGCAACCAAGTCAACGTGGGGGCAGGCACGATCACGGCCAACTACGACGGGGTGAACAAGCACCACACCACCATTGGCGATCGCAGCAAGACCGGCGCGAACAGCGTGTTGGTGGCCCCGATCACGGTTGGGTGTGACGCAACGATCGCTGCGGGTTCCACGATTACGGAAGATGTGCCCGACGATACCTTAGCGATCGGCCGGGCCCGCCAAACCACGAAACCGGGGTGGCGACTAGGGTCGGCAACCGTAGCCATAACAACCCCAGCGACAGACCCAACCACGGAGACAACGCCCTAGGGTCTGGAGTTACCCGGAGATGGCTCAAGCTAGAACCTAGAACACTGACAAGGCAAGACCCATGACCCAAATGTGACCAAGTTCACGCGCAGGAGCGATCTCGATCGCCGCGAGTTAAGATTTGTATCACAGGATACGCTCTGTTGCGATCGCTCAAAATTCCCTGAAAAATCACCAAGCGATTCATAGACAAATCACCAGTCACCACGAGTAAACGCGCCATATTGAGACTGTGGATTTGACTGCGGATGTCGATTCAAGAGCGACTCATGCACCCTCCCGTTCGGCTCCTGCCTTGTGCGCTATCTGAACTATTTGCCCAGGTGACGGCAACGGGTCGCTTGACTCTCGCTGATCGCTATGGGCTGTTGGCGGCGCTGCTTGATGAATCGATTACTGAAGAGGAAAGAGCATCGATCGATCGCCTACTGCGCTCTGTGCGTCGGGGTCGCGTCGAGATTGTCAATGACTTGTCAGCCTTGATCTAATTGGCTTGATCTACTCGATCTGATTCTTGATCTACTCGATCTAATTAATCTAATTGGATCGAATAGACTCGATGCTTCTGCAATCTAGCAATCGCCGTTGGCCGCCCGTGGCCACCGCATCGCAACCGCCCCTCAAGGAGTCAGCACCGAGCGCTACAGCTTGTATCAGTTGCCTCTTGATTTGATTTCACCAGTCGATTCTGCACCCAGATGTTTTAAGCCCTTAAAACACACTCAGCACAGTTGAAGCGCCGATCGTCATTGACGACCCGGCGTTTTTTGTTGGGGTGTTGGTGACACTGGTGGGGCGCTGTGGATCGAATAGACCGATCACCTTGGGGCGATTGCTGGGACTTGTCCGATCCGGCTGCCTGTTGTTGCTCGATCGCCCCTGATACAATACGGTCGAGCTGTTTGAGAAAACTCGATTCATATTCCGAGAGCGATCGCATGGAAACGCCCGTGACTGATTTGGCCGCTACGTCCTTGACCGCCACGCCCCAAGACAGCGCCCCGGAAACATCCGCGCCGACCGGTGCGACACCATTAGACACCAAATTGTTTCGGCGATCGCTCAACCATTCAGACAACTATTTTCGGCGCGGCTTTGGCCATGGCAAGGCCGTGGCCGAAACCATGGCCAGTTCTTACCAGAGCAGCTTGATTCAGGATATTCGGGCTAATGGCAATCTGTTGCAGCGCGGGGATGTGACGATTCGCCTCGCTGAGGCCTTTGGTTTTTGTTGGGGAGTCGAGCGCGCGGTGGCCATGGCCTACGAAACCCGCAAGCAGTTTCCCGCCGAACGGATTTGGATCACCAATGAAATTATTCACAACCCTTCCGTAAACGATCGCCTGCGATCGATGGGGGTGTTGTTTATTGATGTGCAAAACGGTGAAAAGGATTTCTCAGGCATTGAACGTGGCGATGTCGTGATCTTGCCGGCCTTTGGCGCGAGTGTCCAAGAAATGCAGTTGCTGAACGATCGCGGCTGCATCATTGTAGACACGACCTGCCCTTGGGTTTCCAAGGTTTGGAACAGCGTGGAGAAGCACAAAAAGAGTGATTACACCTCCATTGTGCATGGCAAATATAACCACGAAGAAACGATCGCAACCAGTTCCTTTGCCAACAAATATTTGGTTGTGCTGAATATGGAGCAGGCTGAATATGTCAGTCACTATATTTTGCAAGGGGGTGATCGCACAGAATTTATGGTGAAATTTGCCAACGCCTGCTCCCAAGGATTTGACCCCGATCGCGATTTAGAACGGATTGGTGTGGCCAACCAAACCACCATGCTCAAGAGCGAAACCGAAGCGATCGGTAAGCTCTTTGAACGCACCATGATGCAAAAGTTTGGCACTGACAAGCTCAATGAACACTTCATGAGCTTCAACACAATTTGTGATGCAACTCAAGAGCGTCAAGATGCCATGTTTGAGTTGGTGGAAGACCCGATCGACTTAATGATCGTGATTGGTGGTTTCAATTCTTCCAACACGACGCACCTGCAAGAAATTGCGATCGAGCGGCAAATTCCGTCCTATCACATTGACTGTGCCGATCGCATTTTGGACGAACGGGCGATCGAGCACAAGCCCCTGCACCATGACATTGAACGCACCGAAAACTGGTTGCCAGCCGGGCCGATTGTGGTTGGGGTCACCTCTGGGGCTTCGACTCCTGACAAAGCAGTTGAAGAGACGATCGAGCGCATTTTTGCCTGCAAAGAACGTTTGGCCCTGGGGTAACGCTGATCTACGAGCGCAACTAACGTCAGTTCGGGTCAACCCAGCTGATCGGGAGCGCGGTCTTCTAGACCACCCGCATCAGCGTTACACCTTGCAGACCAAAAGCCTGTGCTACGAATGATCGGGATTAAACAGAAAGCAATCGCCTGTTCTGATCCAGGAATTGCTTTGATCCCCAACTAACGTTAACCAGACAAATAGGCTGGGCTAGTACGCTGGGCTAGCGCTTGGTAGGTTGGGTTGGCCTGTGCGAAACCCAACACGACAATGCATAGTCCGTTGCTGTTGGGTTTCGTGCCTCAACCCAACCTACTAGTGCTACTAGTGCGGCAAGCTGATTTTGATTGGTTTCGTTACTCGATTATTAGGGGGCAAGGGGCTTAAGCCCCTTGTCTAACACGACTGATTTCGCACAATTAACCCAGTGAATTAGAGCAGTTGCGCCACTACTAATTCAGCCTTTGACCCTTGATTGTTAAGCCAGCAATTTAAGCTGGTTTGATTACCAGGTGAAGTCAACAAAGGTTGATTCAACTGATGGGTAGGGCAGTTTCTCCACTCCGGATTCTCAACTCCGAAATTCTGAGCAACCGGAGTCATCCTGAGCAAGTCCCAAGCGCCACAATTCTCCCTTTTGCTGGGAGGCGTTGTGGCGTTTGGTGTTTGTTGGGCCTGTGATCAGTTCAGCCGCCCATCTGCCCACAACACCGTTACTTGGAGGGAGAGGTGGCAGCCATTCCCGCTAGATCTTCTAGAATCATTCGATCGAAAAAGTAAGCATTGTGGACTTCCCCCGACAGCCGCTTTTCCAAGGGCAAAGCCCACTGCAAACGGCGGCTATCAAACTTGGCGATCAACTCTGGATCGGAAATGGGCGTGCGGGTACAAAGCCAATCTTGTTCGGAGTGGTAGTCGGCCCAGGTTTCCACACAGGGATTCTCTAGGCAGCGCACCATTTCATGCGTCACCCAATGGGATTTGTAGGACAAAAATTCGATGATGCCGCCCATCGACACAAAGCGCACCGGGCGATCGCTGGGCGATCGATAATCGGCTAGCAAATCAATACCGACAATCACTCCAAAGCTGTGGCCCAATACGGTGACGCGATCGTAGTCGCTCACGGCCAACACATCATCCAGGGCATCCCGCACCCGGGCCCGCAGCCGATCGCGCAGGCCGCCCACCCCCGCTTCGGCCTCGTCCTGGGCATAGCGCGTGGTGAAGTCCACCACATCCACCAGGGCTGTCAGGGGCACGGGCAAAATGCTGATTAACAGGCTCACACCGGCCCACCAGCGCCAACTCCCGAGCGATCGCCCCACATCGATCGCCCATTGGGCCCAGTCCGGCGGCAGTTGCACCCCAAAGGCGCTGGGATTTTCCCCGATCGCCACCAGCGCCATCACCACATTGCTGTAATACCACAGGATCATTAACAGCAACATCAACACAAATTGCACAAACATCATGCGCGATTTG
Source organism: Oscillatoriales cyanobacterium (assembly GCA_004292515.1). Lineage (GTDB taxonomy): Bacteria > Cyanobacteriota > Cyanobacteriia > CACIAM-69d > CACIAM-69d > CACIAM-69d. The sequence goes on along the minus strand of RDXB01000110.1, from coordinate 1,557 downwards.
CGGGCCATTTTCCACATACTAGAAAATAGCCAATAGGTAAACAAAAACAGGCCGCGCACCACCCGTTCCTTCGCATTTTTGTCACTGAGGCGATCGACCAAATCCGCCTAATAGGCCTCATAGATATCGATGGTTTTGGAATCACCAGCTCGATTTTGGACAATCACCCGACGGCCGCTTTGACCTTCAATTTTGACGGGATTAGGATCGATCGACACATCCATCTGTTCGAGACGGCCAGCCAACCCAATCAGTAATAAATTATTGAGATAGTAGCCTTTCCCTTTGGCATGAAAACCGGGAATAAAAATAATGGCTTCTTTGGTCATTGCCCCACCCCATTGTCAACCGGTTTTCGCTACCCGGTTTGCATCCCTTTCATAATCCCCTAATTCATAATCCACTAAAACAGGCCGATCGCCCGACTCGCTTGCAATAAGGGGGGCACAACATCAGGGGGCCAAAATCCCTCGGCTCCGCGATCGCCCAACAACACAAACCGCACCGCATAGGCCGTTGCATAGCCCTCGGCCCCGAGCCAGAGGCGATCGCTTTCGACTTCACAAGCAATGTTTTCATCGGGCATCAGCTCTGAGGCGATCGCATCCACCGCCGCTGCGAGCTGGCCCAGTAGCCGGCAAAAGTCCTCAAACTCCGCCGCCGTCAGCTCCACCGCCCAGTCATCATTGCCCACCAGTCCCACAAATTGGGGGGCCGTTGGATTCCAGCCCAGTCGCCAACCGGGGCCGGCCTTGAGTTGTCGATCGCCCATCATTAATTGCGCTGGCTTCAGTCACTACAAAATCATCATCTCGTAGGGGCAGGTTTGAAACCTGTCCCTACTGGCTTTGGGGTTGCTAGCCGATCGCCTAAAGACGCAACAAATCGGCTCCGCTGCCGGGCCGCGGCTGGACGGGCACGGGGCGCGGCGTGGTTGGATTTGGGGTTGCTGTGGGCAGCTCGCCACGATTGCCCTGCGGATCGAACAAGATCACTAGGGTATTGACTAGCCGATCGCGCTGATTTCGGTTCAGTCTCTGCACCGCCGTTTGGTCACCCTCTAGGGGGCTAACGGTCAGTCGCTCAATGCCGGGATAGCTGGTTTCAGAAATGTATTGGTGCGCGCCCAGATAGTCCGCCAAGGTCAACTTCCAGTCCAGCCGAGAAAAGGGCGATCGCCCCATTTGATAGACGTGGTAGCGAACCATGCGCGACACCAGGGAACTGCCGCGATCGGGCTGGCGCGACTCGCGATTGATGTATTGGTCTTCGCGAGGGATATCGGGCAGCACTTGATAAACCTGCCGCCACACTTCATTGGTGGACGGAGGCAATTGAGCCGCCGCCGGGCCATGACCCACAATCAGGGCCAACACCAGCAGGCCCAACGTCAGCCAGCGAATCGATCGCGCCCAAGACCGCCACATCTGTTCCATAACTAGTTCTCAAATGCTCTAAAAATCCGTCACTAATTCACTAACAATTGCTGCAATTGACTAGCAAATGCAGCAATCAGGAAACTTCCTGCTTCATCGCGGCGAAGTCGGCTTCATCCGC
>RDXB01000109.1 GCA_004292515.1 Oscillatoriales cyanobacterium | reverse complement strand
TCTCCCTGCTGATAAAGATCTTGACGCAATCGAATTGCATCGTTGTAGACGACACGAGCGCAACCGAATGTTTTCGCCAGCATCAATCTTTGCGGGCGATTGGGATAGATTCGGTAGCGAAATCGTGCTTTCATAACTAATACTATATGGTAGGGCTGATCAAAAAAATGGAGCCGATCAAAGAAGCCGCCCTAAAAGGGTGGGGCTTGTACCCGTCTTTTTGGTCATCAACCAGCTTAAAACCCTGATGCCACCCTGCCGAGACCGTGGGCAGCAAGATGCTCAAGCATCCTGCCACGACCATTGAGGCATGGGAAATCGATGATTTCAGACTCATTCTGGGAAATGATGACACTCCCTAAGAGGATGTCTGAAAAGCCAAAATTGATACTTTGTGTGCCCCATTGATCAACGCAGACAAGGGGCTTAGAAAGGGGCTTAAGCCCCTTGTTACGACCATTGGGGTACAGAAAATCAACCGTTTCAGCATCCCTACTGGCAATGACGACAGCCCCTAAGCCCCTTGCCCCCACGACTATTGGTGCTTGGCCCAGATCAAAAGATACTTTTCAGACACTCCCTAAGCCCTTGGCTGAGGCGGAGACTGAGCCGACAGCCCACTGAGCCGACAGCCCACTGAGCCGACAGCCCGTTGTTGCCGGTCTTGTGTTGCCGGTCTTGGCGCACCGATCCAGTCAGGATGGTTGCTCCCGGCTTCAGCGATCGCCGACCCTTGCCACCGAGCCTGTGCCGTATTTCTACAAACCAGCCAGGGTTTAGCGCAAACTTTACGCCAGAAACGCTGTCTCAGAAACGTTGTCTCAGAAACTTTACACTGGAAACTTTTGGGGAAATCTGTGAGTTGGGCAAAATTTAAGCAACCTTTTTCGACCCGGACTCGTTAAAATCAGTACCGGAAATTTTTGTAACTAGTCTGGCTGCTTAGTCCCGCTGTCACGATCGACCGTTCGATCGACCCGCGCTTATCTGGGGCCGTTAGGACGATCCGGCGGGCGAGCCACTTCACCCCCTCGCAACCTCAATCAGGCCATGTCAGACCTCAATCGCGGCATCATGAAGTTCAAAGGAGCCGATAGCCCCCTGGCGATCGCCCTTTCCGCCACGCTGATTTTAGGGGGAATTGTTGCCCTCATCCTGTGGGCTTTGCAATCGGCCTACAGCCTCAGCTAAGTTTCCGGCGGCTCCCTTTCCCTGGGGTGCATCTCCTGGGTTGGCTCCTCCGTTTTTGTCCAATTAGTGTGACTTGTTTGGAATTGGTCTTAGGTCTATCTGGTCTTGGATCTGCCTGGTCTTAGGTCTATCTAGTCTTGGATCTGCCTGGTCTTGGATCTGTTCTGAATCTTGAGCTGAAGAATCTAAAGGATCTAGCTGTATGCCAGCGGGCTGCGTTTGGGCGCGATCGCTGGCTTTGTCATTGGGGGCCGCAGCCGCTGATGCAAGTCCCCCATAAAACTCCCGACCGCAGGCTGCATCCCTCAAGGGGCAACCCTTAATCGTCTAATCGTCAAATTGATAGTGCTTGCGAATCGCCTGGGTGATGTTCCAGGTGCAAGACAACCCCGCCGGAAACGTCACTAGGTCGCCCTTGCGAATCGTCACCGGTTCACCACCCTTGGGGGTGACGGTCACTTCACCTTCCAGGATGTAGCAGGTTTCTGCTGAGTCGTAAGTCCAGGGAAACTCCGACACTTCCTTCGTCCAAATGGGCCAGGTCGTCACGCCCAACGCAGCCAGGCGATCGGGCGAGGGGTTGGGTTCGAGCTGGATTTCAGTGGTGATGCTGCTCATAGGTCAACGCGAATCAATGCGGCTGAATCATAGGGTAGGATGCCAAGCCGTCACTATAGCCGAGACGGTTGCGCGGGTGGTTGAGTAGCTGTTGGTCGAGTAGCTGTTGGTCGAGCAGCCGTTGGTCGAGCAGCCGTTGGTCGAGTAGCCGTTGGTTGAGCAGCCAGTTGACGATCGCCCCTGACGATCGCCCCTGACGATCGCTCTGGCCTAGCGTGCCCCCAGCTCCCCCCGTTGCCAGGCGGCGAACAGTTGCTCAAAGGCCATGCCCATCAGGGTTGAGTAGCGGGGGCTGTCAAAAAAGACTGGATTCGCTGCCATGGCCCGCCGCACCCGATCGCCCAAGGACAGCCGCAAATCTCGGTTGTGGGCCAAGCGCACCGCCAGTTGCGAATATTCAGCCTCGGTGGTGGCAATCAGCTCGGGAATCCGCAGCGATCGCAACAGGGCTGAGGCCATGCGCGATCGGAACGAGTCGCCTTCGAGCACCACAGGCGGCATCCCCACCAACAGCGGATCGATCGTCGAATTCACCCCAGCAAAGGGGAACGAGTCGAGATAGATATCGCCCAGCTTCAGGCATTCGCGAATATCAGCGATCGAGGGCAGCGGATTCAACACCACCAACCGGGCCGGATCGACCCCTGCCGCCGCCAAGTCCGCTCGGAACCGATCGATAAAAGGTTGCCCCGGATAGTTTTGGCCCCAGTTGGGGTTGAACGGATAGAGCACCAACACCGAGTCCGCCACCTGGGCCAAGAGGCGCACCCACACCGCCCGCAGCTCCGGCACGATTTTGTTGAAGTTGGCTCCAGACATGAACACCGTGGTGCGATCGCCCGCGCCCCAGGAAGCCCGCGTGGGAGTCACCGTCGGCGTTTGGGGCAACACGTCGTAGTTAAAGGCGTGGGCCGGCCCCTCGATCGCCAATAGCTTTTCGGTGTAGCGGGTTTGGGCATCGGTAGCTTCGGTCAGGCTGCCGGAAATGTAGGCATCGATCGTGGCCATGCCCGTGGTGACCGGGGCCGACGTGGACATCACCTGCACCCGCGCCAGCCGCTGCACCGCCAGCACCGTAATCGGATTGGTCACCATTGTCACGTTCGTGCCAATCAGCAACAGATCCAAATCATCGGCCCGGATCGTGGCGGCCTGTTGGGCCAAGCTGCCTTGCAAATGGACAAACCGATCGGCCCGGCTGGTGCAATAGCGCTCCAGCGGGTGGCCCGTGGCAAACACGCTGTAGAGAATTAGCTCAAAGCGCGATCGATCCAACTGCTCAAAGGCCGGCAGGGTGGTGAAGGTTTCCGTTTGGGGTGTGAAGTGATCTTTCAGCACCCCAACCCGCAGCTTGCGACGCTGGGGATCGCGGGGCGGAAATTGATGTTCAATCACTTGCCCATCGTTAATCAGGGCTTGGGTGATAATTTTGGCCCGCTTGCGATAGATGTCCGTGGGGCTGTCGTTCGTGAAATAGAGCGGCGTGAACTGGCCCCGGTAAGCCAGCCACTTGGTCAGCTTTTGGGCGGCTTCATCCTCGGGGTCTCGCTGGTTGGTGCTGTAGACCTGGTTTGTCCAGCGCATCAAGTGATGTGCAAACTGCTCAGGCTCGCCCAATTCTTGGAAGTAGAGCGGCGCTTCCTGCATGTAGAGCGCGTAGGGTTCCAGAAACCATTGGGGCAAGTAGATCGCGCCGTATTCCAAGGGCAGATGGTAGGCCCGGCAATACATCATCAGCACAATGAACGATCGCAACTGGCTGAGGGTTTTTAGGCCCCCGTCGATGCTCTCGGTCAACGGGTTGACCAGCGATCGCTCCTCATCGGTCAGCGGGTGGTAGCGCAAATCAGTCTCCACCACGGCCTTGTGAGCCTGGCCGAGGCGCGCTAGATAGGCCTCGTTGAGTCGATCGAAGGGAATCCGCAACCATTGCTCGGCCAGTTGGCGACGGGCTTGGCGCAACCGGGCGATCGCCGAATCATCCGTCGGACGATGGCGGAAGCTGGCCACCGCTGCTTTCACCTCATGCACCAAGGGCACAAACAAGACCACCATCGAGGCTAGGGGCGTAATCTCCCGTACCAAGGGCATGGCTGGATCGGTCACGGGGTCGGCGATCGGGTCGGCCGCTGCGATCGCCGGTTCCGGGGGGCCACTGTCGCGCAACAGGGCGATGACGGTTTGTTGGATCTCGGGGTGATCGTCGCAGCGCAGGGCCTCCCGTAGTTGGGCGATCGCCCGAGCCGCGTCGGCCTGGGCCAAACTGTCGCGGGCCTCGCTGAGGGCGTATTGGGCATAGTGCGATCGGGCCGCTGCGGCCCAGGCAGCTCGCTGGTCGGCGGGCCAATAGGCTTGGGCCAGGGCAATTACCCGGCGCGTGTCGGCAATGTTGGCTCCCGTGCGGCTGAGTTGGGAGGTGGTGGAGCGATCGTGTCGCCGAAACACGGCCAAGGGTTGCGGCTCAAACCACAGCTCCCAGCGACTGGCCAGCCGCTGCCACATTTCCCAGTCGGCCGCCGAAGCCGCCGCCGCATCAAAGCCACCCACCTGCTCGTAGGCCGATCGCCGCACCCCGATCGCCGAAAACTGCACCCGCTGGCGTTGGGCAATCCGCGCCGGCCAATCGGCAATCACCCCGGCCGTCTCTCGTTCTAGCTCGGAAGTCCAAATCACCCGCCCGGCCGAGTCGATGTGGTGATGGCGACAAAGCACTGCTCCCACCCGATCGCCCACCTGCTGGATCGCCCGCGTCATTTGGGTCACGAAACCCGGCAACAACCCATCGTCTTGGTGCAACAACAACACCCACTGACCGCGCGATCGACTCAGGCAGTCGTGCCAATTGTCCAGCAGCCCGCGATTCTGGGCTTGGCGATGGTAGCTGACCCGATCGCCCCCCACCCGCCGGACGATCGCCGCCACATCCAAGCGATCGGACGCATCATCGACCACGGCAATTTGCATCTGCTCCGGCGGCAAGGCCTGATCTAGCACCGATCGCAGCGCCAACTCCAGCTCGTGGGGGTCGGGGTTATAAACCGGCATCATGACCGACCAAAGGGGCCGCGGCTCACCGGCCGGAATCGGGGGAATGGGCGGCCGCTGCGATCGAATCACCGGGCGATCGGGGGGGCGATCGGTCGCCAAGCCCGCTAACTGCGCCACCATCCCTTGGGCCATCTGTTGGGCCTGGGGATGCAGTTGCCCAAACCAATCGGCCGCCACCACCTTTTGGTAGAACCGGGCCGCATCGCGGGTCAATTCTTGGTCAGCCGCATTTTGTTGGGTCACTTGGGCCGGATGAATTCGCCGTGCCGACAGGGGCCGCGTCACAAAGCCCACCCGATAGCGCGCCAGCAACCGCAACCACAGCTCCAAATCCACCAACTGTTTCAGTTCCGGGTCAAAGCCACCCACGGCCCGTAGCGCATCGGTGCGAATCAGGACGGCGCTCGGTTCGCCCAACTTATTAATCGGGGCTAAAAACAGCTTCGGATCGGCCAACAGGGCTGACCCGTCCTGAATCTCTTGCAAATGCGACCAGCCGTGGTGCAGATTGTCGCTTTCGGCCGCCAACTGCTGGCAGGCCGGGTCTTGGGCCGCCGCCCCTTCCAACAGCAATCGCCGAGGCGCAAACACCAGCCCAATTTCTGGATCGCTCTCGGCCAGGGCCACCATCGCTTTCAGGCAATCCGGGTCGAGTAGATCATCTTGATGCAAAAACTTCAGATATTTGCCCCGGGCAAAGTCGGCGCAGTGGTTCCAGTTGGCCACCATGCCCGATCGCGGCCCGCCCACCAGTTGCACCCGCAGCGGATCGCGTTCCGCCCAGCTTTGTAGGGTTTCGATCGTCCCATCGGTGGAGCCGTCGTCGCTAATAAACAGCTCCCAATGGGGATAGGTTTGGTGCTGAACGGAGGCGATCGCCGGTTCCAAGTAGGCCCGGCCGTTGTAGGTGGGCATGGCGATCGTCACCAAAGGTTGCTGGCTGTGGATCGTCAGGGCCTGCAACCGTTCGTAGTCGCTGCGGAAATTGGGGCGATCGAGCACACCGGCCAGGGCCGGGCTGTAGCACAGGTCATAGCGCAAATGCAGATCCCACTTGGTTTGCAGGATTTGTAGGGCCGTTTGGCGGTGGGTTTCCGCGTCCGGCAGCAAATGCAGCCAGGCTTGGGGGTGATGTTGCCGCAACCGCGCTTCGGGCACTAACAAATGGCGCAGGCCAATCGATCGCAACTTCAAACACAAATCCAAATCCGCCGCAAAAATCCCCAAGCGCGGATCAAAGCCCCCCACCTGCCCCCAAGCCGATCGCCGACAACAAAGACCCGTCCAGCGCACCGCTGAGACGTTGTTGGCCAAATCCATGTGGGCCAAGTTGGCGTAGTTCGAGACCGTCGTATCAATCCCTTGATAGAGACAAAGCCCCTCAACGTTCAGGCCCAGGGTCAGGCCCGCTTGCTCGATTTGTTGCTCCGGGTCGAGGACGATCGGGGCGGCGGCCCCCACGCGCGATCGCTGGGCTTGGGCCACCAATCGGGTCAACCAATCCCGATTAATCGGCTCCATCCCATCTTCCCAAAAGACCAAATAGTCACCCCGCGCCTGTTGCACCGCCTGGTTGGCCGCCGCCGCCCACTGGAACCCGTCATGGGCGATCGCCCGCAATCGATCGCCCCATTGGCCCTGCCACTGGTGCAACAGCGGCCGAAATGCCGGGTCGAGCTGCGGCCGGCCAAACACCATCACCACTTCATAGGCTCCGTAGTCCGTGCGCTGGTGAATCCCGTTCAAACAGCGCTGCAAATCTTCCGGGCGATCGCCCCCAAACACAATCAACGACACCAGCGGACTGCCCACCAGATCATAGCGAATTCGGTAGTGACCCGGCCGCTTGGGAATTGTTTGCACCTGGCCCGGTTCGCCTCGCCGGGCGATCGCCTCGCTTAGGCCCTTTTGGGCCGCTTCGTAGGCGTAGGGCTTGGCATCGGTGGAGCCGGCCGCCGATCCCGAGTGAATCCGCCAGTGATAGAGCACGCGGGAAATGTGATAGACCCGATCGGTCTGTTCCGTGAATCGCAGGGCCAAATCGTAGTCTTGGCTGCCCTCAAAGCCGGCCCGAAACCCACCAATTTGCTTCAGAATCGATCGGCGATAGACCGTCAAATGGCAGATATACATCCGCGTCAAAAACGAGTCCGGCGACCAAGCGGGCTTGCAGGTGGGTTCCGATAAAATCCCCTTTTCGTCGATCTTGTCCTCATCGGTGTAGATCATGTCCGCGTCGGGATGCAGTTGCAGCAGGGAAGCCACTTCAAACAAGGCATCCGGCGTGAGCAAATCGTCATGATCCAACAGGGCCACATAATCCCCCGTGGCGATTTCCAAGGCCGAGTTGGAGGCGCGGGAAATGTGGCCGTTTTCGGCGCGGAACACCACCTTGATCCGCTGATCTTGCCGTTGGTAGCGCTCTAGGATTTGCCGCACCTGGGGCTGGCTGGAGCGATCGTCCGCGATGCACAGCTCCCAGTGGGGATAGGTTTGCTCGATGACTGACTCGATCGCCTCAATCAGCAGCGCTTCCGGCGTGTTGTAGGTGGGCATGACGATGCTGATCGTCGGCCGGTAGCGAAAGCCTTGGCGCACGGTGAGGCACATCTGTTCCAGGTCTGCGGGCGTGGGCCGGTTCGCGATCGCCCATTGGTGGTAGGTACGCGGGTGGGATTGGTCGGCCATCGGAGTTGCCCAGAGTGAGAACAGAACAGAGGAGACAGAACATCAGGCATCGACTGACCCTGGGCAAGGCCAGGATTAGGCGATCGAAGTCGAGTTGAGGATAACGGTTTTCCGGGGCGCTTCCAACCCGATCAGGAGCCAACCTCAGCCAACCTAGTCCTTCAGATCAGTGTTAGCCCGATCCGCAGGCGTAGGGTGCATGGGAGAACGATGAAATGGTCACGATCAGTGAAATCTGCTCTCCCATGCACCGTGGATGTGGGCGGCCCGACTGATCGAGGATGGTCGGTGAATGGGTGACGGGCGGCGGTGCATGGGAGATGAGGGGCAATGGTTGTTGACAATTAAGCGTTCTCCCATGCACCCTACGGTTCTGATTCGGCGGGCATTTGTTGCACGATTTCCATGGTTTTGACGCTGACGGTGCAGACGCGCCGAATCAAATCGATCGCCCGTTCTTTGTAGTCGGCAAAGCGATAGGTGTTGAACAATTCGCGAATGGTCGGGTCTTTGGGCGTTTTTTCTTTGTGTTGATCCAAGACCCATTCGATCGCGCTGCGGTTGCCGAGTTTGTAGTCCCAGGCGATCGGGGGAATGTTGCTGAGGGTGGTGAGCCGATCGATTTGAATAGTTCCGTTAGTTTTGTCGGCTTTTAGTTTCGGTGGGTTGGCTTTGTCGTCGGGGGGCAGGTCGGTGCGATCGAGCGGGTAGGGTTCGATCGCCTCGTAATTGATATGCCAATCCATCAGGTCGCGGCCCCAGTTTGCCCATTGCCAAAAGTCTGCGTAAAGGGGCAGTCGGGGAAAGTCGCGTTTCAGGTTAATTTCGTATTTTTGCCGATAGGCGGGATGGTGCAAAACGGCGTAGGTGTAATGAAAAATATCTTCCTTTTGAATCAGTCGATTGCCCCCATTATCGTGGGGTAGCAAGGGG
>RDXB01000108.1 GCA_004292515.1 Oscillatoriales cyanobacterium | reverse complement strand
GCAGCATCTGTTCAGTGTATGACAGCCCCTAGGATGGATTCGCGTTTTTCAGAGAATGTGAGGAAATGACAGGAAATCAATCACTGTTGATTAACCCCCGAGCCGATCGCCACCGACTCGATCGCGCGCAGTCTCCGTCCTCTAGTCCCATTCCTGAAGGGGACAGGCTCAAAAATGGCTATTTTGAGTCGGTTTCTTCACGAAACTTTTAAAATCTACGGACTAGCCGATCCATTCCCTGTGTCGTCAAGCAGGAAGCGCAAATGGGTTGGCCCCGCTGAGGTGTCTTCCCAGCGGGAGACTGGGTGAATGCAAAAACTCCCGGGTAAGATTGAAAGCGACCTCAGTGATTGAATCGCTCGACTTCATTCGGGATCAGTGATCGAATCGATGATCAAAATGATAGGGATCGAGCAAGTCGATTGCGCGCGATCGCTGTTGATCGCCGGGGTCAATGATCAACAGCCCACGGGCCATCCTGACTACATTCATTAGATTCCGCAGCAATCATCGGCTTTGTTGGCTCTTCATCGATTCGGCCAGCAAGCCGGTGCAACCGCGCTGGAGACCCAGTCATGAGTGACTACACAACCATGCAACATTTTTGGAGCCGTTTGGTAGCCCGCGGTACGGTCGCCATGCTCGTCTGTGGTGGTCTGACTGTGCCCGTCGCACCTGTCACGGCTATTGCAGCTGCTACCGCGCCACGCGCTACATCGGAGGGTAATGACGGGGAAGATTATGTCAGATTCCCCTCCCCAGTCTCGAATGGTCAAACCGCTAATCCCAGTCTTGTGTGGCAACAACAGAGCCTGCAACAATTGGCGCAGAACCGGCCCAACCAGCAGCCTCGCCGCGTCAGCGGCCCCACACTCGGGGGCGGGACTCGCTTACGATTCCCCCAAACACAGCCTCGCAGCGGCAACGTCCCGACGATCGGGGGGGGAACGCGCGGTGAAGCTTGCTTCCCGCCAAGCAGCACCACGGCCCAAGAGCCGTCCCTGACGCTGCTGTTGCCCCTCAGTCGGGATGGCCAGTCAATGTCGGCAAATCCCGCGGTGATGGTGTTTGTGCCCACAACCGCCGTGCGGACGGCAGAACTGTTTGTGGCAGACCAGGCGGGTAATGTGCTCGATCGCCAGTTGGTGACCTTGACCGGCCGGCCGGGAATCATCAAGCTGCCAATGTTGAGTTCCGGCAAATCCCTGCAATTGGGCAAGACCTACAATTGGGCGTTTTCGATTATTTGTGATCCGATTGACCGCTCCAGCGATCTCAATGCGATCGGCAGTGTCAAACGGGTGGAACCCTCGGATGATGTGAAGCGGGCGCTGATGCAGGCGCGCGACACCTTGCAAAAGGCTGAGGTGCTGGCCAAGGCGGAACTGTGGTACGACACTTTGGCGGTGGCGGCTGATCTCAAAAACTCGCAGCCTGATCAATGGCGCAGCTTGCTCGATTCGGCCAAGTTGGAGGCGATCAGTACTGCAAGCTTCACCGAGCTGGGTCGATAGGACTTTCCCCGGTGGCGATCGCCTGAGCATTTAGCCCGATCGCTGCTGGGAGCGCGATCGTTGAGCCGGCCTAGCCCTCCCGTTGTAGAGAGTTGTGCATCCATGCCGACACCAGCCTCAAAGGTACAGATCAAGCGGTGGCTATGGCGGTGGCGGGGGGTGTTGCTGGCTATTCCTGCCGCCACCGCCATCACCATTGGCATTCGCGAGGCCGGCCTGTTCCAGGGTCTAGAACTGTTTGCCTATGACCAGGTGCTGCAAGGGCGGCCGCGGGAGCCGATCGACCGGCGCGTGGCGATCGTTTCGATCACGGATGCGGACTTGCGGCGGTTTGGCACCACCAGCCTGTCCGATGGGGTCTATGCCACGGCCATCGAACGGTTGAAAGCGATGGGCCCTAGGGCGATCGGGTTGGATATCTATCGCGATTTGCCCCAAAATCCTGGCCACGATCGATTGGTGCAGGTGTTTAAGAACACGCCTTACCTGATCGCCATTGCCAAAGTGCATGGGACGATGGCGGCCGATCGCGTGGCCCCGCCCCCGGCTCTGGTCGGGACCGATCGGGTGGCTTCCAATGACTTTGTGGCGGATTTGGACGGCAAAGTCCGGCGGGCCTTCATCTCCGCCGTTGATCCCAATCACCCTGATCAGCAGATCTATGGGTTGGGCCTCTACTTGGCGCTGCTCTATCTTGATCGCGATGGCATTGGCCCCGAGGAAGTGCCCCAAGAGCCTGGGGCCTTTCGCCTCAAGCGGGCCGTCTTTCGGCGGCTCCACAGCAACGATGGTGGCTACATTCGCACCAACGATTCGGGCAACCAACTGCTGCTGAACTATCGCGGCCCTCGCAATTCCTTCGAGATGGCTTCGATCTCAGACCTGGTGGATGGCAAGCTACCGGCGAATTGGGCCCGCGATCGGGTGATTTTGATTGGCAATGTCAGCGAAAGCGGTCGCGACTTTTTCGCCACGCCCTACAGTGGTGGCCTACTCGACGTGCCCGATCGGATGTTTGGGGTGGAAATTCACGCCCACTTTGTCAGTGAAGTGATTAGCGCCGCCAAGGAGGGCCGCCCCCTGATCACCAGTTGGTCAGAACCGATCGAGTGGTTGTGGATTGGCCTGTGGGCAACCGTGGGGTCAACCCTGGCTTGGTTGCTGCGGCTCCCCGACTCGCGCTGGTGGTTGGTGGCCTGGGGGGTGGGTGGTTCTGTGGGATCGATCGGTCTGTTGTTGGCCGTTTGCCAGGTGGCGATGATCCAAGGGGTTTGGATTCCCTTAGTGCCGCCGTTGGTGTCCCTCGTGAGCGGGGCGGCGGCCGTGGCGATTTACCTGGCCCAAACGGCGGGGCAGATTCGCAACACCTTTGGCCGCTACCTAAACAGCGAGGTGGTCTCCAACCTCTTGGAAAATCCCGAGGGGCTGAAAATGGGCGGCGAGCGGCGCAAAATCACGATCCTCACGTCGGATCTGCGCGGGTTTACGGCCACGGCCGAGCGCGAGCCACCGGAAAAGGTGATTGAAATTATCAATCTTTATCTGGAAGCGATGGCCGATGCGATCGTCAGTTTCCAAGGCACGATCGATGAGTTCATGGGTGATGGCATTTTGGTGCTGTTTGGTGCGCCGACCGCCCGGCCCGATGATGGCAAACGGGCGATCGCCTGTGCCGTGACCATGCAGCAAGCCATGGCCGGCGTAAATGAGCGCCTAGTGGCTTTGGGCTATCAACCCCTAGAGATGGGCATTGGCATCAATACGGGCGAAGTGGTGGTGGGCAACATTGGTTCCTACAAACGGGCCAAGTATGGGGTGGTGGGCGCGCAGGTGAATTTGACCTATCGGATCGAGTCCTACACGATCGGGGGGCAAATTTTGATCACGGAGTCGGCCCTGGCCGAGGCGGGTGGCACGGACTATGTGCAAGTGGCCGGCACGCGAGAGGTGACACCCAAGGGCGTTCCCCAAGCGATCACGATCTACAGCGTGGGCGGGGTGGACGCGCCCTACCACTTGCAACTGACCCAGCAACAAGAGGATTACCGGGAATTAGATATGCCCCTATCGCTCACGGCCCAATCCTTGGATGGCAAAGATGTGAGCGATCGCCAATGGTCGGTGATGTTGGTAGCGCTGTCGGAGCGGGGCGGCGAGTTGCAGGTCAAGTCCTTGGCCGCAGATCAGCCCCTTTGGAAGCCACTCACGAATTTAAAACTCAGTCTGAGTGCAGCGGCGCTGCCCGACACCCTGACACCGAGCCTGGAAAATCGGGAAATGTATGTCAAAGTTTTGGCAGTGGGCGATCGCCCTGATCGTTGCTTAGTGCAGTTCACGGGGCGATCGCCTGACCTGACTCACTGGCTCCAATCTCTGTATGATTGCGCCAAAACCGACCCTGTGGCAGCCAGTGCGATCGACTAGCGTTCCTAATTTCCCCAAATTTATATCCACCCCAGATTTATATCCACCCCAGATTTATACCCACCCCAGATTTATACCCACCCCAGATTTTAAGAACGACTGGGCGGGACAAGCGGGCATGGAACTTAAGAACGCTAGCCGTTTGGGTTCAGCAATGGCACTGACCCCGATCGCATTGACTCCGCGTGACTTGACCACATCGATAACATCGACCACTGCATCGACCACTGCATCTACTACAACCTCGCAATCATGAGCTGGTTCCAAGCCGCTGGGCAAAGCCTATCTGCCTTGCTGCAACTTCCCCTATTCCGGTTGGGCGAAACCATCATTTCTCCCGGCTTTTTGCTGCAACTGCTGGTCTACACCGTCCTGGTCTATCTCGGATCGCAACAGACCAAGCGTTTTTTGCAGCATCACTTGCTCGGTCGCCTAGGGATTGATCAGGGCAACCGCAGCACGATCGCTGGGTTAATTAGCTACAGCGGCGGCGCGTTGCTGTTCGTGGTGCTGTTGCAAAGCGCTGGGTTTAACCTCAACTCCTTGGCCGTGCTGGCGGGGGCCTTGGGGGTGGGTGTGGGCTTGGGCCTGCAAAGCATCACCAAAAATGTGGTGGGTGGCCTGAACCTGTTGCTGGAACACAAGTTGCGGGTTGGTGACTTCATTGAATTTGACGGGCTGACGGGCCATGTGGTGGAAATTGCCCTTCGATCGGCTGTGATTCGCACCCTCGACGGGGCCCATGTGATCGTCCCCAATAGTGATCTAGTCGAAAAACGGGTGATCAACTGGCACTACAACGGCCTGGCGGCCCGGCTGCATATTCGCCTGAGCGTGGCCTACAACAGCGATCCCCTCTTGGTGACTGAGGCGCTGTTGGATGCGGCCTACTCGGAGCCGATGGTGTTGGATGAACCCGCACCGACGGCCCTGCTCACGGGGATGGGCGAACGGGGTCTGGAGTTTGATTTGCGGGTGTGGGTCAATGGCTACGAGCGGGAGTGGGACATTCGCAGCGCTCTCAACTACGCGATCGAGTACAAATTGCGACAACGAGGGATCGAAATTCCTGTGCCCCAGCGCGATTTGTGGCTGCGGAATCCCGAGGGTGGGGCGGTGGCGGGGTTGGGCGATCGCGCCGAGTTGCGCCCGGTGAAGACTGCCCAGCGATCGGTGCCGATCGATCCCAAGCTGACCCTCTTGCAAGAGGCCCTGCGCCGCGTCAGTTATTTCACTAACCTCAGCGATTTGGAACTGCGCCGGACGATCGAATGTGGTTATCGCCAGCGCCTGAAACCCGGTGAGGTGCTGTTTCGCGAAGATGACCCAGGCAATGCGTTTTACATTGTTCTCAGCGGCTCGGTGCATGTGTTTGTGGCGGCGATCGATAAGCACCTAACCGACTTGGGAGCCGGCGACTTCTTTGGGGAGCTGGCCCTAATGCTCGACATTCCTCGCACCGCTACTGTGCGCGCTAACGAAGAAACCCTGCTATTTGCGATCAACCGCCGGGGCTTTACGCAACTGTTGCGGGACGATCCAGCGATCGCCGATGAGATCATCCGGGAACTGTCTGTTCGCCAAGAGGAACTGAGCGATCGGCAAACGGAACTCCGCGTTAAGGGGTTGATCACCGCCGATGAGGACGATGCCAACCCGGTGCAGTGGGTGCGCAAACGGATTGAGCGCTTGTTTGACTTGGTATTGTAGGGGGCGATCGAGTAATAGATTGATCGTCCCTTACAGCCTGTCGTCAAATCGCCTGAAACCCTGATTCCACCGTGAGCGGATCGTTGGGCAGCAAGGGGCTTCAGCCCCTTGTTACGACGATTGGGATGAGGAAAATCAACCGTTGCAGCGTCCCAATTGGAAAGGAGGATGGGTCTCAGGCTGCGAAAAATTCTGAAAAATTTTGTCTTAGGGTCAGATTTGAATATTACGAAACGTGAATAGCGTTAAGCTTATATGTAGATCGGTAAGTTCTTGTTTGCCTATGTCGGTTCCCACTCCGCCCGATCCCAACCTGCTGAAAAGCATCCTGCAACCGCTGCTCGAAGACTTTCAATATTGGTTTGGGCGATCGCGCACCCTGCTGGAATCTGAGCGCATGTCTTTTCTGAGCGACGAGCAACAGGAAAACCTGCTGGCACGGGTCAAACAAGCGCAGCAGGAAGTCAGCAGCACCCAACTCTTGTTTGAAGCCATGGGGGCGCAGGTCGGTGTTGAGACTTCAACTCTGATGCCTTGGCACAACCTTGTTCAGGAGTGCTGGCACGTGGCCATGCGCTTTCGGACTGAGCAAAATGCCGCCGATTAAGCTGCCGATTAATTGGTTTTGGGGCAACCCTTAATCGCCCTCTCGTCCATCTATTCATGTTCTCGATCATCAGTTAGGGAGACGACGACCGTGTTACAGGTGTTGTATATCCTGGCCTTTGCAGTGTTGGCGTTTTTAGCACTGGGCAACTTGGTACGCAATCTATTCGTGTTGGGGTCGGAGGCCGGTCGCGCGGCTGATCGCTTTGGCCCCGCTGACAGTGGGCGATCGGCGCAACCCGTGCCTATGTCTCTACACCCGGAAATGTTTGACGACCAAGGCCAGCCCATTCGCGAACCCCTACTGGTGATGAAGTCGATTACGGTGGAGGATGCCCGCAGCCGCTTGGATGCGCTGTTTGATGCATCGCCCAACGGCGATTCGCCGTCCAACTCGTCACCCAACGACGAGGTCTAGCGATCGCCCGTTGGGGGTGAGGCTGGTGCGAAAGTCCCCTGAACGAAAACTGCATAGCAATAACCGAGAGGGGCGATCGCGCGATCGCCCCTCTTTGTTTGGTCAGGTAATTTGGTCAACCGGTTTGGCCACAGGGTTCAACGGATCGTATGGCAGCAAGGGGCTTAAGCCCCTTGTTACGACCATTGGGGCATGGCCAATCAACCGTTCCAGCTTGAACCCAGGAAATGATGATAGGCCCTACGGAACGCGCCAAGCCTTTTCGTGGTAATCGTTCTGGGTGGCGTAGGGATCGGGTGCATCGTGGCTATGTCCATGCCCATGATCATGGCTATGACCATGATCGGTGGGCTGATGCCCGTGCCCGTGACTATGGCCATGATCATGATGCCCGTGATCGTGACTGTGGCCGTGGTCATGGTGATGATGCCCACTAGCCAACGCAGCCGGGGCGATCGCTTCCCCATCGTCCTGACCCAAACCCAACAAATCGCGGCTGACGGCCCGACGGAACTTGCACAGCTCGCAGTTCATGGCTACCTGGCCGGCGATCGCCTCCTGTTCCCGCTCCTTCACCAGCTCAAACAAAACGGGATCTAAGCCAATTTCCGGGAGGGCTTGGATTTGTACATCGGGGCGATCGAGCCGCGCTTGATCCGAATAGCCATGAATCCGCTTCATCAGCGCCCCGGTGAACAGGAAGTGCGGCAACACGACCACGCGCTTTGGGTTCCAAGTCCAAGCCCGCTCCCAGCCCGCATCCAAGCGCGGATGGGTGATGCCACTAAAACAGAGTTCCAAACCCTTGAAGCCGCTGCCTTCCCAGAGCACCCGCGCCAGCTTGTAAGCATCGCCATTGGCATCGGGATCCGACGCGCCGCGCCCCACGAACAACAACACCGACTCATCGCGGGGAATCTCACTTTGCTGATCTAGCTCATCCAAGCGCGATCGCCACAAGTCCACCAGGCGATCGGCCACCCCAAAATGGCGACCATAGTGGAACTTCAGCCCCGGATGGCGGGCCCGGGCGCGATCGAGTTCGTTGGTTACATCAAACTTGTTGTGCCGCGCCGCAAACAGCAACACCGGCAGCGCCGTCATTTCCTGGTAGCCCATGGCCACCATCCGATCGACCCCTTCTTGGATCGACGGTTCCGTTAATTCCAAAAAACAGGGCACCACCGGCCGCGAGGTGTCATAGGCCGCAAAGGCTTCCACAAACTCCATGAAGGTGCGGCGGCCATCTTCATCGCGCGTGCCATGACCAATCAGCAGCAGGGGAAACTTGTCAGTAGTGGACGAGGCGATCGCGTTAGCAGACTCAACAGACACATTCAACATGAGCTTCCGTTCTAGCCCCGGTGCATCGCCGAGGGTCTACCGTTGGTGTGGGTTGGGGCGATCGCGG
>RDXB01000107.1 GCA_004292515.1 Oscillatoriales cyanobacterium | reverse complement strand
GTCGTAACAAGGGGCTTAAGCCCCTTGCTCCCCACGATCTCCTAACGGTGAAATCAGGATTTCAGGAGAAATGACGACACGCTCTAAGCCCCTTGTCTGTCTGGGTGGCTGGGGCTGATAGAGAATTAAGTTTGGCTGCTCAGACATCCTCAATGGGTGTTGGTATGAAGTCATCAGTTGGTTGATGGCAGTTGTTCCGAACTGGGGCGGCATTAAGTCAAAATCAGGCTGCCCATTAGCTTGCGATAACGGTAGGTTAGCTCTGCTGCAATGCGGGGATATTCGGTCAGTTCTGGATCGGTGTTAATCAGATCTTCTGCCGCCGTCCTGGCCAGTTCCAGCACATCGCGATCGTCCACCAAGCTAGCCAAAGCAAAGTCTGGTAAACCCGATTGGCGCGTGCCCAACACTTCACCCGGCCCGCGAAATCGCATATCCATTTCGGAAATAAAAAAGCCATCCTGCGATTGGGCCATCACTTGCAATCGTTGGGCCGCTTCCGGGTTTTTGCTGGTGTTCATTAACAAACAAAACGACTGGGCCGCACCCCGGCCAACGCGCCCCCGTAATTGATGCAATTGCGACAAGCCAAACCGCTCTGAATGCTCCACCATCATCACCGTGGCGTTCGGCACATCCACGCCGACTTCAATCACAGTGGTGGAAACTAGAATTTGGGTTTGATTTTGCCGAAATTGTTCGATCGCCTCGTCTTTTTCCGCCGAACTCATCCGCCCATGCAGCAAACCCACTTGAAATTCAGGAAAGACCGTTTCCGAGAGGCGTTTATATTCTTCAATGGCGGATTTCAAGTCGAGTTTTTCAGATTCTTCCACCAGGGGCAAAACAATATAAACTTGCCGACCTTGGGCAATTTCTCGGCGCATTAAGTCATAGGCATCAAGGCGATCGCCCGATCGCAACACTGTTGTTTGAATTGCTTGGCGACCGGGGGGCAATTCATCAATTTGGCTCACATCCAAATCCCCATGAATTGTCAAGGCCAGGGTGCGGGGAATCGGCGTGGCAGTCATCGTTAGCACATGGGGTTCTAAGCCCTTTTGCTGCAATTTGGCCCGCTGCTGTACGCCAAATCGGTGTTGTTCATCAATCACCACCAAGCCCAGCCGGGAAAATTCCACCTTGTCTTGAATCAGTGCGTGAGTCCCCACCAACAGCGGCAATTCGCCCGTTTGTAATTCCGCATGGATTTGGCGGCGCTTTTTGGCTCCTGTGGAACCGGTCAGCAATTCCACGGGCAGATGCAGCAGGTTAAACCAGCCCACAATTTTGCGGTAATGCTGTTCCGAAAGCACCTCCGTGGGAGCCATCAGAGCCGCTTGGTAGCCCGTTTGAATTGCTGCCAAAATTGCAATTACGGCCACGACGGTTTTGCCGGAACCCACATCGCCTTGCACCAACCGATTCATGGGTGTGGGTTGATTTAAATCGGCCAGAATCTCCTGCACAACCCGTTTTTGTGCGCCCGTGAGTTCAAAGGGCAACGCCTGGGTGAAGCGATCGAGCAGCGGCCCCGTGGCACTGACTCGCACGCTGGTTTCTTGGCGTTTGTAGTGCGATCGCCGCTGAAGCAGCCCCAATTGCAAGTAGAAAAATTCATCGAAAATCAGCCGCCGCCGGGCCGCCGCCAACTGGTCGTCATCCTCGGGGAAATGCACCTGGGCGATCGCCTCAGAAACTTGCAGCAGGTTGTAGCGATCGCGAAAGTCGCGGGGCAGGGCTTCCGGCATTTGCTTGGCCGCGGGCAACACCGCCAGCACCGATCGCCGCACCAAATCTGCCGTCACCCCCTCCGTCAGCGGATAGACCGGCACAACCCGCCCCACCGTCAACGAGGCGATCGTCCCCTGGGCATCATCCAGCACTTCCAAATCGGGATTGTCTAGGGAAACGCCGTACTTGTCCTGCTTCACCAGCCCGGAGGCGGCCACCAATGCGCCGGGACTGTAGAGCCGCTGCTGGCCCTTTTGCCAACTGACCGAGGCAAACCGTGCCCCGGCAAAAAACTTGCTGATGCGAATTTGGCCGGTGCGATCGCGCAAAATCAGCTCAAAAATCGTCAACTTAGGATTCTTGGGGCTGGTGAAACAATTACAGCGCTTCACTTGCCCAACGATCGTCACGGTTTCGCCCGCTTCCAGGTCGCGGATATTCACTTGGCGGGCGTAGTCGATGTAGTCGCGTGGATAGTGACAGAGCAAATCCTGCACCGTCAGCAGCCCCAGCTTGGCCAGCCGCTCGCCCGATCGCTTACCGATCGCCCGCACTTGTCCCAACGGTAAATCCAAGGCCAGGGCGCGATCGGGTGGATGAAACTGTTGAAGATCTTGGGTTTTGGGGCGTTTTGGTGGTCGTTTTGGCAGGTCGCTGGTGTCCTGGGCTGAGGCGATCGCCCCTTCACAGGCCCGCTGCACTTGATGCAAAAATTGCCGCGTCGCCACCACCAACCGCTGGCGCTGGGCCGCATCCAGGTTGGGATAGGCGGCAAATTGCTCGGCTGTTTCCCGCCACCGTCGGCGATCGCTGGCAGCCAACCCGGCCGGCGGCTTGCCAAATTGCAAACACAAAAACTCACTGAAGCGATATTCTCGGCCAACCAAATCGCCAAAGCCCCGCTCCGTCTCGATCGACAGGGCTTTTTGCAAACGAATCCAGTCGGGCAACTCAGACAAGGCCGGAACGCAGGGGCGGCGATCGAACATCAACGAACGCATCATAGCGAACTGCTTGATCGTCGAGATCACCAGAGCGATCAGCCCCACCCCCTATCCCATCCGCCCCAAATTGCCGCGCGATCGCCCCAGACAATCCCGTGCTTCCGCTGCGGTTTATGGGAAAATCCAAGTCGCGACCCATGTTGGTCAATTACCCCAGTTTCTTGCCCAGTTTATTAGTGAGTTGGCAGTGGTTATGAAAGTCGGCGATCGCGTGCGCGTCAGCACCACCGTGGAGGTCTACCACCACCCCGCCCATCGGGGCAAACCCTATGACCTCGAAGGCCAAGAAGGGGAAATCATTGCCAACGCAACGGAGCACCAGGGCCGACCGATCAGCGCCAATTTTCCGTGGGTGGTGCAGTTTGAGGGCAAATTCCGCGGCCACTTTCGCGACCACGAGCTGACCGTGATTGAAGATTAAACCGAGGTAGGGGTGTGCAGCCGCACGCCCCTACGGTGTTAATGGGGTTAATCAACAGCTGCTAATGGGGGTCGATCGCGCATCCCCCCAGTGTTGACGAATTTTGGGCATCCATTTTTTCACGCCCCAGCCCCCGAATTACCTCCCGATCGTTACCCTAGCGAGTAGGTTGGGTTGAGCTGTGCAAAACCCAACGCAATCCCTGTAAGCTTTGCTGGTGTTGGGTTTTGTCCCTCAGCCCAACCTACTGTTCTGATCAGCATCCCCACAAGTCAGCCCCACAAGTCAGCATCCCCACAAGCCGATGAGGTTGCGGCGGCTAAATCCCGTGGCTTTTGCCAATCACCCAATGGCGACGGAAAAAACGGGCCAGACTCGATTCTTCCAGGGACAAGTGAATCGGGCGGCCGTGGGGACAGGTGCGAGGATTTTGGGTGCGTTGCCAGCGATCGAGCAGGTCTTGCATTTCCCCCAGGGTCAGGGGTTGGCCGTTGCGGACGGCCGTGCGACAGGCCACCGCCACTTGGGCCGCTTCCAGGTTGTTGGTTTGGGCCAGCTCACGCAGGGCGGCGATCGCATCGGGTCGATCGACTAAGGGCGCGGGCAAACTCCGCACCAACCAACAGCGATCGCCAAAGGGGTCGATTTCCAAGCCGATCGCCACTAATAGATCCCGCTCTGGTTCCGAAAAGTCATGCAAAACGACCGGGCTATCCAGCGGCAAAATCTGCCAGCGATCGCGTAACTGCTCGAACAACACGCGCTCATGGGCAATGTGTTGCTCCACCAGCCACAGGCCGCCGGGATGTTCCGCCACGATGTAGGTGTTGTGGACTTGGGCGATCGCCCGCAGTGGGCCGCCGAGCCGTTCGCCGTGACCCAGTTCGCCCAAGGGTTCCGGGTCAGTGGGCGGTTGGTCAGGACTGGCGGTGGCGGTTTGGTAGGTGGGGCGCTGCTCGGCGGCCCGCAGCAGCTTGGCCGTGCGGGCGATCGCGTAGGCCTGGGTGGCGGGTTCCGAGTCAGTGTTCGGGAGTGCGAAGGCTTGGGCGATCGCGGCCTGGACTTGGGCTTGCCAATGGTCGATCGGTTGTAGATAGAGCTTGCGTTTGTCGGGCGCGCGGTTCCAGTCAATGCATTGGGGCGGCAGATGCAGGTGCACCAGGGAGATCGGGAAGCGGCCGCGCGGCAAGGTGCGCCCAAAACTGGCGAAAATCGCTTGCTCAATTTCCGGCACGTCGGCCATGCGCCCATTCACCGCCACACGCACCCAGTCGGGCCGGGCCCGATGCAGGCGATCGGGCAGGGCCAAAGTCACCTCAATTCGGGACTGATCGGCTGGGGCTGGCTGACTTGGATCTGGGGCGATCGAAACGTCCGGCGGTAGATCCGCCACCCAATCGACGGATTGCAAATCGCTCGATCGCACCTGGCGCAAAATTTGAGGCAACAGATGGCGCACGGAATCCCCCGGCGAGAGGGCAAACCAGAGGCGATCGTCCCGATACACCGTCCAAGCCACGGCCGGGTGGCAGAGGGCGGCATTGTGGATCGTGGTTTGGATCGCGCGGAGCTGTTGGGCGATCGAGGGCAAGCTGTCGCGGCGCGCCGGCCAGGAGCCAAAGAGCTGATCAACCGTGACGATCGTCCCCGGTGCGATCGGCACAGTTTCGCAAACCCGCACCTCGCCCGTTGGGTTATAGGTGGCTTGCCAGCCGGCCTGGTTGGCCACGCGACTGGCGATCGTCAACTGGCTGAGTTGTGCCAAGCTGTGCAGCGCCTCGCCCCGAAACCCCAAGCTACGGATCGCGAATAGGTCGGGGCGATCGCGAATTTTGCTGGTGCTGTGGGGGGCAGCCGCGCAGAGCAAATCCTCTCGGGTCATGCCGCCACCGTTGTCACTGATGCGAATACAGCCGCGATCGAGCCAGAGGGCCACCGCCAACCGCGTCGCCCCCGCATCGATCGCATTGTCGATCGCCTCGCGCACCACCGCCGCCGGAGCATCGATCGTCTCCCCGGCCGCCATCAGGTTCACCACCTCGATCGGTAGCGGTTGAATGGAGGTTGCCATTTAAAGCCAGCTCAGAACAAGCTCATTAGCAAGAGGGTTGGGATGCCGGATGGTTGGGATGCCGGATGGTTGATGATCGTTGAGGGGTGAATCCAAACCACATGCAATCACTCCCGATCTGGAATTGATTGTGTCCATTGCTTTGGGTCAGCCCCATAGGAGTTGATTACCCTAAGGGGTCACATCCTAGTCATAGGTCATTAATGATCAATTCCAATCGATCGCGTGCCCCTCGTTGGGTCGTTTGGGGGGCAACGGCGCTGATCACCTTGGGCTGCGGGTTGCGGTTAGCCAACTTGGGGCAATTCATTCCTTGGTATGACGAGATTTCCACCCTCCATCATGTGGCAGCCCAGCCCGAGCAACAAATTGTCCAATCTTGGTTAGGGAAAGTCCAGGTTTTTGCTGATCTACACCAGAGCTTGGCCAAAGAACCCCGTCGCCGCGCGATCGACACCATTCGATCGCTCGCCACCACTAACGCACACCACCCGCCCCTCTACTACCTATTGCTCCGTTTGTGGGCCGATTGGTTTGGCAACACCATCACCAGTCTGCGGGCGGCCACAGCGCTGATGGGACTGTTGCTGTTGCCGAGTTTGTTTTGGATGCTACGTGAGGCGGCTCCCGATCGCCCCAGCTTGCCTTGGATTGGCACGGTGTTCGTAGCCCTCTCGCCCTTGCAATTGCTTTATGCCCAAGAAGCCCGCGAATATGCCCTTTGGCTGATTTTTACCATGTTGTCGAGTGGGTTGCTGTTGCGGGCTGTGCGGCGATCGCCCGCTGGTCTCAACCACCGCCTGCCCGATCGAGACTGGGGACTCTATGCCCTGGCACTCACGCTTTGTTGGTATAGCCACCTCTTTGGCGGTCTGATCCTGTTGGCCCACGGGTTGTTTGTGTTGCGGCAAGCCTTCAGTCAGCCCAAGCACCTAATTGGCGATCGCCTCGTAATCCTGCGCCCCTGGTTGCTGAGTGCTGGCGTGACCATTGTGGCGTTTAGTCCCTGGTTGTGGGTTTTGCGTCGCGTGGCTGACAACTCCATAGGAGCACTCCAGTGGCTCGCCACACCCGCAACGGGCAACTTAAACCAATGGGCTGCCTTACGATCGCTCGCCACAACTTGGATCGATAACCAAGCCAGCCTGTGGCAGACCTTTCCCCAACGATCCGACCTGTGGGTGTTACTGGCTTTGGCGATCGGGGGGGCTGCTGTGGTGCGACTAATCCGATCGCCCGATCGCCCCCTGAAGTGGCTGGTACTCTCGCTGATTGCACCGTTTTTCTTCGGCCTGTGGTTGCCAGCCTTCCTGGGCGATCGGGCCCTAGCCTACGTGGTGCGCTATCAACTACCCGCCATGATTGCCCTGCAAATTGCCGTGGCGGACTGGCTAGCCACCCAGCTCGATCGCCCGATCCAAGCGGATTTGGGACAGCAACGCGATCGCCCGTGGCATCATCCACAACCTTGGGCGATCGGCTTGGTGTTGTGCCTGCTGTGGGCCAGCTTCACCTCCTTGAAGGCCCGCTCTTGGCAAATCACCTGGTGGCATAAGGGCGGTGGCAGCGCTGTGGCCATTGCCAAAATTCTCGACACAGTTGATCGCCCCCTCGTGATCAGCGCCCTAGCACCGGGTGAATATTTCGCACTGTTGAGCCACAGCACCTCGCTCCAGCGACTGCACAATCGCACGGTGGAGTTTTGGATGGTCGCCGATCCCGAGCAACCCATCTGGCCCGATCGCCCCAATGTCCTCACGATCGGCCCATCCCCAATCCTGCGTCAGGCGATCGAACGCCAACGCGGCCCGCTCATTCCGTTAGGGCCAAGCTACTTACAGATTTGGCGCGTGCGATCGGCCGTTAGCCGCTAACCGGTTACAATCTGTCGGCTTGATAGGGGCAATCATTTGCCCTCAGGACATTTGCCCTCAGGACATTTCAGCCAGTGGCGATCGCTTCCCAATTTAAAATTGGAACCTAGTTTTCATGAAGTTTTATATATAAAAGTAAAAGCAAAATTTGCATAAATCCAAGGAAATTCAAGTAAGCAAGAAGTTCTTAAAACAACAATAATTTCCTTCATTAAAAGCAAACAAAGTTCGTGGACATTATCCAATCCAAGTCCCTAAGATTTAAAAAGCAATTGGGATTGAAATAAATCGTCAATTCCAAACCGCTCTATACCCATTTATCCAAAACGGATTCATTCACCATGACTGCAACTATCACCCGTCAAGGTGGTAGCTCGTGGGATCGCTTTTGCGAATGGATCACCAGCACCAACAACCGGATTTATATCGGTTGGTTCGGCGTTCTGATGATCCCCAACCTGCTAGCTGCAACCACTTGCTACATCATCGCCTTCATCGCGGCTCCCCCCGTGGACATCGACGGCATCCGTGAGCCTGTTGCTGGCTCGCTGATGTACGGCAACAACATCATCTCCGGTGCTGTTATCCCCTCGTCGAACGCGATCGGCTTGCACTTCTACCCCATCTGGGAAGCTGCTTCCTTGGATGAGTGGTTGTACAACGGCGGCCCCTACCAACTGGTGGTGTTCCACTTCCTGATTGGCATCTTCTGCTACATGGGTCGTCAGTGGGAACTGTCGTACCGCTTGGGCATGCGTCCTTGGATTTGCGTGGCTTACAGCGCTCCTGTGGCCGCTGCTAGCTCCGTGTTCCTGATCTACCCGATCGGTCAAGGCTCGTTCTCCGACGGTATGCCCCTAGGCATCGCAGGCACCTTCAACTTCATGTTGGTGTTCCAAGCTGAACACAACATCTTGATGCACCCCTTCCACATGTTGGGCGTTGCTGGTGTGTTCGGTGGCTCGCTGTTCTCGGCAATGCACGGCTCCTTGGTGACCAGCTC
>RDXB01000064.1 GCA_004292515.1 Oscillatoriales cyanobacterium | reverse complement strand
TCCGAGCAGCATCTGTTCAGTGTATGACAGCCCCTAGGATGGATTCGCGTTTTTCAGAGAATGTGAGGAAATGACAGGAAATCAATCACTGTTGATTAATCCCTTTTCTCCCCGATGATTGGTGCTTGGCCCGTGCCCAAAGATACCTCTCAAACATCCTCCAAGGAGGGTTGAACCATGGAAAGTCGTCCGCCCCTGCCGCCCTTTACCCGCGAAAGTGCGATCGCCAAAGTCCAAGCCGCCGAAGATGCTTGGAACACCCGTGACCCGGAGCGCGTCTCGCTGGCCTACACCGAAGATTCCGTTTGGCGCAACCGATCGGAATTCTTTTCAGGACGGACAAAAATCTGCGAATTCTTGACCCGAAAGTGGAGCCACGAACTGGATTATCGACTCAAAAAAGAGTTGTGGAGCTTCACAGACCATCGCATCTCGGTCAAGTTTGAGTATGAATACCACACGGACTCGGGCCAGTGGTATCGCGCCTATGGCAATGAGCAATGGGAATTTGCACCCAATGGGTTGATGCAGCGCCGAGAAGCCAGCATTAATGATGTGCCGATCGCCGAAGCCGATCGCAAATTTCGGTGGGAACGGTAACCCGCGCCCCAACCCCTTTTTCAAGCTGGGAGAGGGGCTTGCTGGGGTGGCACTGTTGCGCCGATCGCCCCTATTCCACCGTTACCGACTTGGCTAGGTTGCGCGGCTGATCCACATCCAAACCCCGACGGGCAGCGATGTGGTAGGACAACAGTTGCAGGGGCACCACATTCAAAATCGGCGATAACCATTCATCGGTTGGGGGCACGGCGATCGCAGGGTTAAAGAAGTCGGCGGCGATCGCGTCCCCTTCGGCCACCACGCCAATTAACCGGGCATCCCGGGCGCGGGCTTCTTGGGCGTTCGACATCACTTTGTCGTAAACACTGCCGGGAGTCGCGATCGCCACCACGGGCACTTTGTCATCCAACAGGGCGATCGGGCCATGCTTCAGTTCACCGGCCGGGTAGCCTTCGGCGTGGATGTAGCTGATTTCCTTTAGCTTCAAAGCTCCTTCCAGGGCGATCGGGAAGTTCAAGCCGCGTCCAATAAAGATGAAGTCGCGGGTTTCGTTGAACTCATGGGCCAGGGCTTCCAGTTGGCTGCTTTGTTTTTCCAAGATGTGCTCGATCTGGTTCGGCAGTTGGTGCAGCCCCGCCAGCAGTTCCGCCAACCGATCGCCCGTGAGACAACCGCGCCGCCAGCCCAGATCGATCGCCAGCGCATAGAAGGCCATCAACTGCGTCACAAAGGTTTTGGTTGCCGCCACGCCAATTTCGATCCCGGCGTGGGTGGGAATCACATAATCAGCCACGCGCCCGATCGTGTTTTCCGGGCGGTTGCTAATGCCCACCAGCCGTGCCTGGAACTCGGGAGCCAGGCTCGATCGCCGCTCCCGATCGACCTCCAAGGCCGCCAGGGTATCCGCCGTTTCGCCCGATTGCGTCACCCCGATCGTCAGAGTACGAGGCGTGATCGGGGCAGGCGCACAGCGAAATTCCGAGGCATATTGCACCGAGGTGGAAATCCCCGCCAAGCCTTCCAGCAGATATTTACCGACCAAGCTGGCGTGCCAACTAGTGCCACAGGCCAGGATTTGGATCTGTTGTAGATCCTCCAGCCACTGATCTGGCAAGCCCAAGGTGACGGGCGATCGCGCCGCTGCCTCACCGGCTGCCCAAGCGGCCCCCTCACCAGCAAAGTAAGCCGCCAAGCAATCGCGCACCACCCCCGGCTGCTCAAAAATTTCCTTGAGCATATAGTGCCGAAAGCCGCCCTTTTCGACCTGGGTGGAACTCCAGTTCAGCAAATGGGGGTATTTCACCCGGCGATCGCCCTGAAAGCCGTAGATTTCGACACCCAAGGGAGTCAATCGCGCGATTTCACCATTATCCAAGTGCAACACCGCCCGCGTGTAGGGGACGATCGCCGGGGTATCCGAGGCACAGAAGAATTCCCCTTGCCCAAAGCCGATCGACAAGGGAGCCTGTTGGCGCACCACCACCAGCTCATCGGGCGCATGGACACCAACAATCGCCAGGGCAAAGGCTCCCTTTAGTTGTGCGATCGCCCGCCGGGTGGCTTCCAACAGCCGCGACCCCGCCAGCAAGTTCGTTTCGCCGGCCAGCTCCTGCCAGCAACGGGCGATTAGGTGGGGCACAACTTCCGTATCGGTTTCGGAGCTGAACTCAATCCCCTCAGCGATCAGTTCTTCGCGCAGTTCTCGATAGTTTTCGATGATCCCGTTTTGAACCACGGCGATCGAGCGGGCCATATCCGTGTGGGGATGGGCGTTGCGCTCTTCCGGTTTGCCGTGGGTGGCCCAGCGGGTGTGGCCAATGCCGATGCGGGCAGGCATTTCCCAGCCTTCGAGCTTGGCTTGCAGATTTTTCAGTTTGCCTTGGGCGCGCATCGAGTGCAGTTCGCCTTCCCAGAGGGTGGCAACGCCGGCCGAGTCATAGCCCCGATATTCCAGCTTCCGCAGCCCTTCGAGCAAAATGTTGACCGCAGGCTGGGTTCCGATATAGCCGACAATGCCGCACACGGTTGCTACTCCTTGAAAAGACCAGAAAAACGCCTCATCGATGCGACGGGAAACATCCCGGCGCGATCGGGGGGGCACTGGGTTGAAGCGATGTTGGGCATGATAGCGCGGCGGGTCGGGCGATCGCCGACGGGCAGATCGATCGCTCCGGGGAACGAGAAGGTAGAAGGTAGGGTGGGCACTATCCACCAACCCCCTGTGCTGAAGCTGCACTTAAGAGGATGTCTGAAAAGCCAAAATGGCTACTCTGCACACCCCATCGCTCGACACAAATAGGGGGTTTAAACCCCTTGCCTCCAGTTTGTTCATATTCAATTGTTGATTAATAAAAATCGCCAAAATAAAGAGCACGCAAGGGATGCGTACTCTTTAGAATCATCTAAAATTCCTGCAACATTGTCCCAACCTCACCCAATTAAATGGGAAGCGATCGAGACTCCCGGCAAGACAGACTTAGCAAAAACGCAAAAATACGCTAATCAGGCCAAGCCAACTTCAACCAACATCATTAGGCAGTGACTGCGTAAGTCCAGACTTAAAAAATAAGTCCAGACTTAGTAAGCCAAGCCCATGCTGCGGGTGGTTTCGCCGCCCAGATAAACACGGATGCTCAGGAAGTCGGTGGGGCAAGCCGTTTCGCAACGTTTGCAACCAACGCAGTCCTCAGTGCGAGGCGAGGAAGCGATCTGAGCAGCTTTGCAGCCATCCCAGGGAACCATTTCCAGCACGTCGGTGGGGCAAGCGCGGACGCATTGGGTGCAGCCAATGCAGGTATCGTAAATTTTTACCGAATGAGCCATTGAAGCAATACTCCCTTCGATTCCTTGGTTTGAAGTAAACGGCGATCGTGCCGAGAATCCGTTGAAATCACCGTTCAGTGTATCTTGCGAGTTTTGGTGGCTCCCCTGAAGGTTGCAAAAATTTAAAGTTGGTAAACCTTGCTTGACGTGGGGGCCAGAGGGTTTACTGATCGCACAGGATCGTATAAGCAAACCTGAATTCCTAACCCAAACCCAGTTTGCTCAAGACCGGCCGGGTGGAGACAATGTGCCGATCGAGACCCAAGGCCCGTGGCGACAACCCCAACGCTAGCCCCACTAACTGCGGCAGATGCAAGACCGGGATATTCAGCGATCGCCCCAGCACTTTGGCCACTTCCGGTTGGCGCGAATCCAAATTCAGATGACACAGGGGGCAGGGCGTGACCAGACAATCGGCCCCGGCGGCGATCGCATCTTGTAGGTGCTTGCCCGCCAGCTTGAAGGAATTTTCGGTGTCATAGCTGGCTAGGGGCCAGCCACAACATTGAGTGCGACCGGGATAGTCGATCGCCGTGGCTCCTAGGGCCGTAAACAGGGTTTCCAGGGATTGGGGATTTTCGGGGTTGTCGTAGTGATGGAAGGTTTGGGCCCGCAGCAAATAGCAGCCATAGAAGGCAGCACAGTTGAGACCCGAGAGCGATCGCGTAATTCGCTGGGCGATCGCTTCAATGCCGTAGTCCGCCACCAGGGCCCACAACAAATGCTTAATCTCTGTGTTGCCGCGATAGGGTAGGCAGCCTTGACCTTGCAGGAGACCATTCACCTGTTGGAAATAGTCCGGCTGGCGATCGCGCGCCGACTTCAGCCGCTCATCCACATGACCCAACACGCCCTGACAAGTGCTGCAATGGGTCAACATCGGCAACCCCAGGGACTCGGCCAGGGCAATGTTGCGGGCATTCACCGTATCTTCCAGCAGTTGGGATTCTTCCTTGAACGTGCCAGAGCCACAGCAGGCCGCCGCCGTCAGCTCCACCAGCTCAATTCCCAGGACATGGGCGATCGCCGTCGTGGATTGATGCAACTCACCGCAGGCCCCCTTGGCCACACAGCCGGGATAGTAGGCGTAGCGCAGGGTGCGTTCTGGACTAGAGGGCGCTAGGGTAGGTGCTTGTGTTGTTGTCGGCTTGCCACTCGGGATCACAACCATTGTTCCTAGCTCCTCACTCCGTATGTCCGTTCCGTCTGGCAGCGTCACACCCTGCCCAATCCCCCCTTGCCCCAACACCGTGATCGACGGATGTTCGGCAAAGGTGGCTTTTGCGGGTAGGCTGACTCCTTCGATTGTATCGACCCTCATCGTTCGGCCCAGCAGTTCGATCGCATTCCGATCGCTATTGGTATAAGCCCAAACTCCATGAAGTGACGGTGACGGTTTAGAGGTCGCTGTGCTGCCTAGACTATCCAGAGCGCAGGTTTCCGGTAATCCCAGGGCAATCACGGTTGCAACGGCCGCTTTCCGATAGAATGAAGGGATGCTTGAATGCGCCCTCGTCAGCGATCGGCTCGATCCTCGCTGACTGACGGAACCCTCGTGAACGGATTGTTCGTCGGTGCCATTCATCCCGCCGGAGCGCTCCGCCGCACCCACAGCAGGATCGAATCGCGAACCGTGCCACAGCCCTAGGGCGATCGCAACAGCCACCGATCAACTCATTGCACCCTCATTGTGCGACGATAACCCTCACCCCGTCAGTCTCGCGCTCAAGCGGTCTGGGGGCATGTTTAATAGGAGCCATCATGAGCGAAAAAATTCTCGAAAAAGTTCAAAAGATCGTATCCGAGCAACTGAGTGTTGACCTCGAAAAAGTCGTGCCGGAAGCCAGCTTCAACAACGATCTAGGCGCTGATTCCCTAGACACCGTTGAATTGGTCATGGCCCTCGAAGAAGAATTTGACATTGAAATTCCCGACGAAGCGGCTGAAAGTATCTCCACGGTGCAATCAGCCGTTGATTACATCCTTGCTCAACAATCTGATTAGTTATTGCAGCCCGATCGTCCACTGACGGCTCGTAGACCTCTCATGCTGGGTTTGCAGACCTCCAGACCGTTATCACCATGACCAGTTCCAACCGCGTTGACACCCCTGTGGCAAGCGCTGCCGGTGCGGCCCCCGCTGACGAACCCCGTCGGCGCGTTGTCGTTACTGGACTCGGCGCGATTACTCCCGTTGGCAACACCCCCAGTGAGTACTGGGAAGGGCTAATGGCAGGGCGTAGCGGCATTGGGCCGATTACGCTATTCGATGCATCCAAACACGACTGCCGCATTGCCGGCGAGATCAAAGGCTTTGATCCGCTGCAATACATGGATCGCAAAGATGCCAAGCGCATGGATCGCTTTACGCAAATTGCGGTCTGTGCCAGCAAGCAAGCCGTTGCGGATGCACAGTTCGTCATTAATGACCTCAATGCCGAACAGGTTGGGGTGTTAATTGGAACTGGGATTGGCGGTTTGAAGGTGCTTGAAGACCAGGTGGAAGTGCTGCTCCATCGTGGGCCCGATCGGTGTAGTCCGTTCATGATCCCGACCATGATTGCCAACATGGCAGCGGGTCTGACGGCGATTCAAATTGGTGCTAAGGGGCCCAACTCCTGTTCGGTGACGGCCTGTGCGGCTGGCTCCAATTCGATCGGTGATGCGTTCCGCCTCGTGCAGCGCGGCTATGCTCAGGCGATCGTCTGTGGCGGTACCGAAGCAGCGATTACGCCCCTCGGCATTGCTGGATTTGCAGCCATGAAGGCCATGTCCACGCGCAACGACGACCCAACTCGCGCGAGCCGACCCTTTGATAGTGGCCGGGATGGTTTCGTGATGGGCGAAGGGGCCGGGATTTTGATGCTCGAAGAGCTGGAGCACGCCCTGAGTCGCGGGGCCAAAATCTACGCAGAAATTATCGGTTACGGCATGACCTGCGATGCGCACCACATGACGGCTCCTGTGCCGGGTGGTGAAGGAGCAGCCCGGGCCATCCGCCTGGCCATGAAGGATGCCCAAATCACGCCTGATATGGTGAGCTACATCAATGCTCACGGCACTAGCACGCCGGCCAACGACTCAACGGAGACAGCAGCCATCAAGACGGCACTGGGCGAGGATGTTGCCCGCAAGGTGGCGATCAGCTCTACCAAATCGATGACGGGCCACCTGTTGGGGGGATCTGGTGGAATTGAGGCGGTGGCGGCGGTGCTGTCGATCACCCATGATAGGGTTCCGCCGACGATTAACCTCGAAGATCCTGACCCGGCTTGCGACCTAGATTATGTGCCCAATGTGGCGCGGAAGATACCGGTGGACGTGGCCCTCTCCAACTCGTTCGGGTTTGGTGGTCACAATGTGACACTGGTGTTCCGTAAATATCACGGCTAGAACAAACCAATTTATTGCATGAAATGAGGGGCGATCGCATGAAGGGCGATCACCCTTTGTTTTTGCTCAGAAACGATCAGGAACGATCAGGCTTGGTAACGTAAGTTATACCCACTTCCTAACTAAGGATGTCTCGATCGCAGCAGAATATTGAAATTAATCACTCGGAGGGATGCGCTCTCAAGCTTAGTAGAGGGTTCCGGTACAGTCGCAGAATCTAGCAGGCGATATCCCTGTCGGTCGTAACGGATTCTCACCCATTCCTCCGTTCTTGTGTCGTAATTGAAAAGCCGCGTTGCTAGGTCTTGCCATCCCCGGTTACGGGTTGGTAGCAAGCCCACCGATGGCTGATTTCGCGATCCGAAAACGCCAGAATAGCCATTAGGGCGATCGGCTGAAATCCTGCGGTAGTCTCTGCCACTAGGGGTATAGATAAAAATGGCGCAACTGCGATTGCTGCAAGGAATGCCAATTTCAGGATAGACAATCGCTTCAGGGCGGCGATCGCTATTCAAATCTCTAAAGAAGATATAGCCTGAAAAAGAATTATAGTTACCAGGCTCATGCTCATAGATATGCTGTGATAGATCCTGCTGCATTGCCCGAATCAAAGCACGTGGAATGACAGATTGTTTAGTCTGTGTTTTGGAGTGATCTGATTGATAATGCTTGAAGTCAACAGAATTACCATCTTCATCGATAGAAGTTAGTCCTACATGGCAAACTTGCGATGAAGTGTCTCGCTGTGGTGTGCTTAGAGAAGGATCTCTAAGGGATAAGTCGCATAGTGTAGCAATTGTTGAGCTACCAACAATGCCATCAGGTGTGAGTCCATGGCGACGCTGAAACTGCTTGACGGCCTGTTCCAAAACTGACCCAAAAATCCCATCCTCACGTCCCCGATAGTACTGAGGACTCAACCGTTGCTGGATCATGGTAATGTTCCCACCACGATCGCCCCGGCGATAACAAAATGCACTGCGATGATTTGATTGATCACTGTGGAAATTGGGGCAATGGCTATACCGATTGGGGGGTTGCGCTAGACTGACTGCCCCTGCGATCGCATTTACTGCGATCGCCAAACCCAATGCCAAAACCAGGGCAGATCGTTTTTTTAACATCAGCAATTCACGCATTACTTGTGGGTATCGACAAATCTATGCGCCCCGGCGGTTGGGAGCTAGGCCACGGTTGCTGGGCGTGAAGCAATAGGCATTGCGATCTAATCGGCGGATATGTTGTCGGAGAAACCGATCGCAATTTCCTTCGGGGATAATGATGGTTTGGTAGAGTCGCTTACCCGAAAGATTGCGATAGTAAGGAATCCAAAGTACGCCTAGATTGCGGAAGCCGTATTCATAGTGCAGTTCTTCACCACGTTGTTGGGCTTCGGCTTCTGTTTGCCAAGCAGATTCAGCAATGACGCGGCGACTCTCAAAGTCTGCACTGCGCCAGTCTAAACGTGGATAGGCCAAGGCTGTTTTGGTTGCTGAGATAGCCAAGGTCATGGTTGCTAAACACAGCAGCAGTGGCTTTGCAGGATTCATGGATTAGCAATAAAACTTTAGTGATTGCATAAACCAGAGGACTGTAACGTTTTTCGAGTGGCAAATCAAGATATGACGTTTTTATCTCACCGAATCAACAAGATGCCCTAAAGTGGCTCAGGAAATACGATCGCCGCTTTAGCCAAGCCGATCGAACAAGGCTCGATAGACCAGTAAGCCTTGCTCTAACACAGATTTTTCCCGCTCGGTAGGGATAGGTAACGGGTTTTGGGCTAGCCAAGGTAGCGGATGGGTCAATGAAAATGCTGGGTGTTCAGAGAAGCGATCGCGCATTTCGATCGCCACTTCTTCGATGTCCGACTGCACAAAAACCTGCGCCCCAACCGGCAAAAACTCCGCCAAATCGCTGACTAAACTGGGCTGCACCACGCGGCGTTTTTGGTGGCGCTTTTTGAACCAGGGATCGGGAAATTGAATGGTGACATATTGCACGATACCTGCTGGCAAGGAACTCAATAGGGGGCGGATCGATCGATTGGCATTACAGGGCAAATACCGCACATTATCTAAGCCGCGTTCCTCAGCCCAGCGGTTGGCTTGGTGCACCAGGGGTTCGCGAATTTCGAGACCCAAAAAATTCCAGTTGGGTGCTTGTTCGCCCATGGCCAGGGCGAAGTGACCTTTGGCACAACCAATATCTAAATGCAGGGGGCGATCGCCCTGGATAAACAGTTGCGACCAATCCGGCGGCTCGATCGCGCGATCGTAATGACGACTTAACGGGTTAACGTGTTCGCGAACGCGCACCAGGGCCACGGGTCAAAGTCCTTTCAGCAAAAAACCTCCCGATCCTACCGCTTCCCTTGGATGCGCTCGCGATCGGGAGTCAGATTTTAGCCCAGTTGCTAGGGTGATGGCCTGCCGATCGCGGGTTAAACCGCCAGGAATTGTTGAATAGTTTCGTTGCTGAGTTCGCCCGTGTCACCGGAGGCTACCATTGAGCCTTTTTGCATGGCGTAGTAATAGTTGGCTTTGCGGACAAAGTGCAAATGTTGCTCGACCAATAACACCGCAATGCCGGTCGATCGAATGATATGTTGCACGGCTTCTTCAATTTGCAACACGATCGAAGGCTGAATCCCTTCGGTGGGTTCATCTAACACCAAGAGTTTGGGTTTACCCATCAAGGCCCGCCCGATCGCCAGTTGCTGTTGCTGTCCACCGGAGAGGTCGCCCCCCATCCGATTCAGCATGGTTTTGAGGACAGGAAATAGGTCGAAAATTTCTTCGGGAATCGTCAGGTCGCGAGCATTAGCACCGGCGCGATCAGTGCCGCGACAGGCTTCGAGACCCAACAGCAAATTTTCGCGCACGGTCAATCGGGGAATGATGTCACGGCCTTGGGGCACATAGCCAATGCCTAGTTTGGCGCGGCGATCGGGCGAGAGCTGGGCGATCGGCCGGTCTTCAATCAAAATCGATCCACTCCGGGGTGGCAGCAGCCCCACAATCGTTTTGAGGAGTGTCGTTTTGCCCACGCCGTTGCGACCAATTAAGCAAGTCATTTCACCCGATCGCACCGTCATATCCACATTACGCAAAATGTGACTTTCGCCGTAGTAGACGTTTAATTCGGCAACTTTTAGCATGGCTTTTGCTGACTCCCGAGAAGGCTAATGAATGCTAATAAATGAATGCTAATAACGCCTGAGCAATTGATCGTGATCACGGTTGATCACCATCTTATTAATGGCTGTTAACAATGACCATTAATGTTGATCACTTGATGTTGATCACCTGATGTGGCTGTTAACAATGACCATTAATGTTGATCACTTGATGTTGATCACCTGATATTGATCACCTAATGCTCATCGCCTTCGCCCTTGCCCAAGTAGACTTCAATCACGCGATCGTCGTTTTGCACCTCATCCATCGTGCCTTCACACAGCAAAGAACCCTCATGGAGCACTGTCACTTTGCGGGCAATTTGGCGCACAAATTCCATATCATGTTCAATCACAATGATCGAATGGGCTTCGGCCAAGGAAATCAACAGTTCACCCAATTGATAGGTTTCCTCATCTGTTAGGCCAGCCGCCGGTTCATCCACCAACAATAAATCGGGAGATTGAGCCACAAGCATCCCAATTTCGAGCCGTTGTTTTTCTCCGTGCGACAACAAAGCAGCGGGCAGATGAGCCTTGGGCATCAAACCCACAATCTCCAAGAGTTGGTCGATCGATTGGCGCTCAACCCGCAGGGGCTTGCGGAATAGAGTATGCATCACACCCTTGCGTTGGTTGCCCGACAGATCCAGGTTTTGGCGCACCGTCAGGTTTTGGTAAACGCGCGGTGTTTGGAACTTGCGCCCAATGCCTAAGCGGGAAATTTCATATTCAGCGAGGCCCTTAAGGCTGCGACCTTT
Organism: Oscillatoriales cyanobacterium; assembly: GCA_004292515.1. Taxonomy (GTDB): domain Bacteria; phylum Cyanobacteriota; class Cyanobacteriia; order CACIAM-69d; family CACIAM-69d; genus CACIAM-69d. The sequence continues at coordinate 22,022 of RDXB01000064.1, read as the reverse complement.
AAAAAATAGATCACCTTGGGTGGGGCGAACCTTGCCGGTGATCGAATCCAAAAAGGTGGTTTTGCCCGCACCGTTGGGGCCGATTACCACGCGCAGTTCGCCTGGCTCCATGCTGAAGGTCAAATTGTTGAGGGCCTTAAAGCCATCAAAATTCACGGTCAGGTTTTCAATCGAGAGGATTGGTTCTGTGGTTGGTGCTGGTGCGTTCATTGCTTACGCCCTCAAATGGATGGTGGAGGCAGTCCTGATGGCATGGTCAGGGGTTGTGCTGGGGCTGATTCCTAGGATTTATCTTGGAGCTGTTCGCGCTCAACTTGCACTTCGGGATCGGTTTCTAGGCTGGGATAAGTGGCGATGGGACGGGGCGATCGACCCGTGAGGCGATTAAACAATTCCACCCCTTGCACCTTGACCCAACCCACAATTCCATCGGGCAACACCATCACCACCAGCAAGAACAAGCCGCCTTGGAAAAATAGCCAAATTTCAGGAAACTTTTCGCTTAAAAGGCTCTTGCCCAGGTTGACTAACACTGCGCCAACCACAGCTCCGAGCAACGTGGCTCGACCGCCAACGGCTACCCAAATTACCATCTCGATCGAGAAGGGAATATCCATGGTTTTGGGCGAAACAATCCCCGTTTGCAGGGTAACCAAGGCTCCAGCTAATCCCGCCAAGGCCGCAGAAGCGGCAAACACAACCACCTTAAACCCAGTGGGGTTATAGCCCGAAAACCGAACGCGCGGCTCATCATCACGAATGGCAATCAGCAAGCGACCAAACCGCCCCGAAATCAGCCAACGGCAGATCACGTAGGCAATGACTAATCCACCCAAAGTAATAAAGTAAATAATCTTTTGGGTGTTGGGGGAGGAAATATCAAAGCCCAGAAATTTCCCGAAGTTAGTTAGACCATTAGTGCCGTTGATCAGCTTCTGTTGACCGTTGAAGAAGTTAAAGAAAACGATCGTGGCGGCTTGGGTCAGAATCGAAAAATAAACGCCGCGAATACGATTGCGAAACACCAAGTAGCCCAGCAGTCCACCAGCGATCGCGGGAATGGCAATCAGCCCCACGAGGGCCATCGGAAAACTATTAAAGGGCTGCCAAAAACAGGGCAGTTCCGTTACGCCATACAGCGACATAAACTCAGGGAGTTTGACAGTCGCATCGGCGGGAATTTGGGCCAGCTTGAGGTGCATGGCCAGGGCATAGCCCCCCAGGGTAAAAAAGACCCCATGCCCCAAACTGAGCAGACCGGTATAGCCCCAAATTAGGTCGATGCCGAGGGCGACGATCGCCAAGGCCAGAAACCGACCAATCAGGTTGAGGCGAAAGTCCGACAGCACCAGGGGAATGAGCATCGCGATCACGAACAGTCCGATCGCCACCCAATCTTCCTGGGTGAGTTTGGGGAAGCGGCGGCGTGGTTTGGGAATGGCACTTTCCATGCGGATCACCTCAACTAAGACACTGAGCTATCTAGGACTCCACCGTGCGCCCTTTTTGCGGAAAGAGGCCGCCGGGTCGCACCTGCAAAAACACGACGATCGCCGCAAAGACCATCACTTTGGCCATGCTGGCAGTCGCAAAAAAGGTGAAAAACTCTTTCAGGGGCGGCACTTGGTTAAACAGTTCGATAAACGCGCCCGAACCGATCAAAAAGCTGGCGGTGCCAATGGCTAAGGCCGCCACGATCGAACCCACCAGTTTGCCCACACCGCCAACTACCACCACCATGAAGGTGTCCACAATGTAGTTCTGACCCGTGTTTGGCCCCACGGAACCCAGCAGGGCGATCGCACAACCCGCCACACCGGCCAGGCCCGACCCGAGGGCAAAGGTCAGCGAATCCACCGTATTGGTGGGAATCCCCAAACAAGCGCTCATGCTGCGGTTTTGGGTGACGGCGCGAATCCGTAGGCCCCAGAGGGACTTGTTCAGGAACCAATAAACGCCCAGCAGACAGGCGATCGTCAGCACAATAATGAAAATCCGCGTGGAGGGGAGCTGAAAATCACCCAAAGGAATCCCGCCCCGCAACCATTTGGGCGCAGTCACGTCCACGTTTTGGGCCCCAAACCAGGGTTTGGTCACGGCCAACTTAAAGCTTTGGGCCATCAACACCCCTGTGGCGATCGAAATTCCCGCCGAAACCGGCAGCAAAATCGTCAGGGCCTTCGCCTTCAGAGCCACCCAGTTCGCCCGCTTGCCCAGCACGGCCCAAGCCCCAAAAAACAGCAGGCAAAACAGCCCCAAACTGGCAACCAACACCCAATTCACGCTGCGTACAAACTGCTGCAAAATCAAGCTCACGCCCCAGGTGGCGAGCAGGGTTTCCAGGGGACGACCATACAAAAATCGCACCACCCCCCGTTCCAAGATCACCCCCGCGATCGCCGTCACAATGAACGCCACAATCAGGGCTGGAAAAATATAAACCTCAAAAGCCCCCTCTCCCCAGGACTTAAACAGGTTTTGCACTAAAAACGTCGTGTAAGCGCCGAGCATCATCAGCTCGCCGTGAGCCATATTAATGACCCCCATCAACCCAAACACAATCGCCAGACCCAATGCCGCCACTAGCAGCACTGACCCGATACTAATTCCGCTGAAAATCGCATCTAGTAGCATTTCACTTCACCAAACAATCGTGGGTCTGCTGCATTTCAACCCCACAAGGGTGTCGATCGCGATCGCCAGTCATGAGCCATAGCCGCGCCGCCGCTGGCCCATTACCAGAATTGCGATCGCCATAAAGAAGGGGCAGCGACTGAACCGCCGCCTGCCCCAATTTCAACCATGGTTACGGTTTGATGCTGAGGTTTTTGTCACCCATGAACAACTCAGACCAATGCCGCTCTACATCTTGTACTTGCCGCCCTTCTTCGCGTCAGACCAGTCGCAAGCAAAGCCCTTGGTTTCCGCCACGAACTGGTTCCAAGGCACGGGGCTGACCGCCTTATCGGTCGAGAACACCACCTTGAATTGACCATCCTTCATGATTTCGCCAATCCGCACCACCTTTGACAAGTGGTGGTTGGTGTTCATGGTCACCATCCCTTCCGGTGCATCGAAGGTTTGACCATAAGCGGCTGCGCGCACCTTTTCAAGATCGTCAGCGGTTTTGGCTTTCTCAACGGCTTGCTTCCACAGGTAAACCCCAATGTAAGCCGCTTCCATCGGGTCGTTCGTCACCCGATCGGCACCATACTTCGCCTTGAAGGCATCCACGAACTTCTTGTTCGCCGGTGAATCAACCGACATGAAGTAGTTCCAAGCAGCGTAGTGGCCCTCGAGGTACTCCACCCCGATCGCCTTCACTTCTTCTTCGGCGATACTCACCGACATCGACGGGTACTTCTTCGGATCCAGACCTGCCCCTTGGAGCTGCTTGAAGAACGCCACATTGCTGTCACCGTTCAGGGAGTTGAAAATCACCCCGCCCTTCGGCAAAGCAGCTTTGATCTTGGAGATGATCGGCGTGACTTCCGTGCCACCGAGGGGGATGTAGTCTTCCCCAACGACTTTGCCACCCAGCTTGGCAACTTGGGCCTTGATGATCGTGTTGGCCGTGCGGGGGAACACGTAGTCCGACCCAACCAGGAAGAACTCTTTACCCTTGTTCTTGAAAAGCCAATCCACAGCCGGCTCGATTTGTTGGTTGGGGGCTGCACCCGTGTAGAAAATATTCTGCGAGCATTCTTGCCCTTCGTACTGCACCGGATACCAAAGCATGTGCTTCTTCTCTTCAAAGACCGGTAGCACTGCTTTGCGGCTGGCAGAAGTCCAGCACCCGAAGATGCTGACCACTTTGTCTTGATCAATCAGCTTCTTGGCCTTTTCAGCGAAGGTGGGCCAATCAGAAGCACCGTCTTCAATTACCGGCTCGATTTGCTTGCCCAGCACGCCGCCGGCCTTGTTGATTTCTTCGATCGCCAGCAGTTCCGCATCAACGACGCTCTTTTCGCTGATGGCCATCGTGCCGCTTTGGGAATGCAGGATGCCAACTTTAATCGTGTCGCCACCCGCAGCGGGCGATGCGGCGGGGCTGCCAGCAGGACTGCTCCCAGCGGGGGAGGATTCTGCTGTGGGGGCTTGACCGCAAGCCTTCAGGAGAATGCTGGTGCCGAAAGCGGCAGATCCGTAAAACAGAAATTTACGGCGGTTGAATTGACCGGACATTGTAGTAATTTACACTCCTCAGCTTGGCTTAAAAATCGGTTGCACCAGCTTCAATGAATTCTTAGGAAACTCTTAAGAATAAATAAAAAAAGCTTGGTTTGACGCGATTTTAAAGGTCATCCTAGGGCGGGCAATTCTGGCTTGTTGTATACCAGGCTACAGAAAAATCCTTTCTCCCTATTTGTCAAATTCATGCCAGATCGACTTTTGGCTGAATTGACGGTCGTTGACCCATGAATTGTCCGTAGTTCTTGACTCCATAGAATTAGTAGTTCCAAAAAAAAGTTATGAACGATACTTAATCATGTTCTAAACCAGCTTTTACTATTAGCTTGACACCTGCGACGAGCCACAATCTTGATCGCTAGGGCGTGAGGATGTTTATCTGTTTTTGGTGTGAGGTAAAGATCGTGTTGAAAAGTCGCTATGGACTCTGGATGGCTGCGTTGGCTGCCTCCAGTGCTGCATTGTTGGGAACAGTCGATCGAGCTGCCGCCGAGCCGACCGCTGATTTGACCGCAAATGCATCGGCCTTGGATGCGATCGAGGCGGATGCTGCTGCCTTTGATCAAGTCACCTCGGTGTCGCAACTGTCTGACGTACAGCCCACGGATTGGGCATTCCAGGCATTGCAATCGTTAGTTGAGCGCTACGGCTGTATTGCGGGTTATCCCGATGGCACCTTCAAGGGCAACCGCCCCTTGAGCCGCTACGAATTTGCTGCCGGTTTGAATGCCTGCCTCGATCGCATCAACGACCTGATCAAGGCCGCCACCGATCCCTTGGCCACCAAGGAAGATCTGCGCAAGCTGCAAAAGCTGCAAGAAGAATTCGCCGCTGAGTTGGCAGCCCTGCGCGGTCGCGTCGATGCCCTCGAAGCCCGCACCTCAGAACTCGAAGCTAATCAGTTCTCCACCACCACCAAGCTGTCGGGTCAAGTCATCTTCGGGATGCAGGGTGGTACTTTCACGGGTGATGACGAAAACGAAGACAGCAATGCCGAAAATGTCACCTTTGGTCAGCGAACGCGCCTAGTCTTTGTCACCAGCTTTACCGGCAAAGATAAGCTGATGACTCGTTTGGAGTCTAAAAACGCCCAAAGCCCGCTGAATGATGTGACAGGTTTGACCCGCCTGAGCTACGGCAACGGCAATGACACCAACTTCCGCCTCACCTTCTTGGCCTACGAATTCCCCCTGAGCGATCGCGCCACGGCAATTGTGGGTCAAGACTTGATCTTGGAAGATGCTCACCCCGTCCACAACCCGCTCCATGGCAACGGTAGCGGCGCATTGACCAGCTTCGCCAACCTCAACCCGATTTACCGTCAGCCCAGCTACGGTGGTGCGGGGATTCGCTGGAAACTCAGCGACAACTTCACGGTGGCGGGTCTGTACTCGGCCGGCAACTCGCCCAGCCCCGATCCCGGTCGCGGCTTGTTTGATGGCAGCTACAGCGGCAGCGTCAGCTTGAACTACAACAGCGACGATCGCCGTTTCACCGCTGGTTTGCTCTACGCCCATTCCTACTATTCGCGCGTCGATCGTCCCTTCAACGTGTTGGGCGGCTCGGGTACTGATGCCACCTTCAACCTGTTTGGTGGTGATTCCTTCGACAGCGACAACATCGGCTTCCAAACCCAATATCGCTTCTCAGAGAACTTTGGGATGCATGGCTTCTTTGGCTATAGCTGGGCCGACAGCCTGAACAATGACGATGCCAGCGCTGATATCCTGACCTGGGCCGTGGGCTTTACCTTCCCCGACCTGGGCAAGGAAGGCAGCTTGGGCGCGCTGACTGTTGGGCAACCGCCGACGGTCGTGAATGGTGATGGGGTCGAAGAAGACGACAACACACCGATCTTGGTGGAAGCCATGTACAAGTTTGCCCTCAATGACAACATTTACCTGACTCCGGGCGTTGTGGCCGTCTTTGACGCAAACGACGAAGGCGACACGGCTGTGATGGGCGTGCTGCGTACCGAATTCAAGTTCTAGGTTCTGACAGGGGTTCAACCCCAGAATCTTTCATCTCGTTTCCTCAATACCGATCCTCAAACACCTTGCTCCGGCAGGGTGTTTTTTGCAGGGTGTTTTTTATGGTCGGCTTTTGTGACTGGCTTTGGTAGACAGTCAATTATCCCAGGGGGATGATTAACGAACCGTTTCAAAACTATCGGCGCGGGACTTGAACTGACCCAGGAAGATATCCAGTACCGATCGCTTGCGGGTTTTGATCCGCGCTGACACCGACATCCCCGCTTGGATCTTTAGTTCAATCCCGCGATTGGTTTTTAGGGTTTGGCGATCAAGTTCAATCCTGATCGGGAAGGTGTAGGTGGGGCGCTCCTGAGTGGGGGGCAGGGCATCGGAGCCGATCGACACCAGCTTGCCTTTGATGCTGCCAAATTCCAACGACGGGAACGTGTCCACACTGAGTTCCACCGGCATTCCCACTTCCACAAACCCAATATCCTTGTTGGTCACATAAACCGATGCCACCAACTCACCATCGGGCACAATGCTCAAAATCGGCTCCGTGGGACTGGCCACATAGCCCAGGCCGCTGGCTTTGATGTCAAACACCGTGCCGGCGATCGGGGCGCGCAGTTCTTGGTAGCGCACAGCTTGCTCGGCTTTGACCAGCTGACCATCCACTTGGGCCAGTTGCCCCACCACGTTGGCATCCTGGCGGCGATTATCCAGGCGGGACTTAGCCAACTGGGTGTCGAGATCCGCTATGGTACGCTCGTTTTCGGCAATTCGGTTTTCGATGTCGGCCGCCCAGCCGGTTTGTGACGTGCGAATTTCAGCCTGTTGCGTGGCAATTTCCGCTTGCTTGGTTTGAATCGAAGCCATTAAGCGGGCTTCCTGTTCAGTGAGGCTGGCAATTTGCCCTTCGAGCGTGGCCACCGCATCAGCGTTGGAGAGCACTGCCTGCTGCTGGTTTTTGAATTGCAGGCGGGCTACGGCTCCCTCTTCCACTAGGGGCTGCAAATCCGCAATGATGCCCTGGTTAATGTTCAAGCGCTCTTGGGCCTGACCCAAGCGAATTTGGATGGCTCGCCGCTGGGCACGGGTGTTGGCCACATCGCTGCGCAGTTCGTTGATTTGGGAAGCCAGCTCCGACACGCGCGATCGCAACTGCGACAGCCGGGATGCTTGGGCCGCCCGGTTTTCTGCCAAGCGCCCTGCCTGACCAGCCGGAGCCGCCCGATCGCCCCGCAGGAGGGCCCGCAAATAAGCATTTTCCGCAATTCGCACAGCCCGGTTGCGCTGCAAATCCAGAAGAGTAGTGCGATTTTCTGGGGTCAGCCCCAGGCCCGCCGCTTCGGCGCGCACCAAGTCTTTTTGGCGCACCAGGGCCGCCCGATTGGCCTTGAGAGACTGGACATCAGCCGCTTGGCCCGTGGGATCAAACGTAGCCAGGAGTTGCCCCTTTTCCACACGCTCACCGTCTTTCACCACGATTTCGCGCACGACACCGCCGGCCGGGGCCTTAATCGGTTTGGTCGCATCCTTAGGCTGCAACTTACCGGCAGCAGGCACCGATTGGTCAATTTGGGCCACCGCCGCCCAGGTGATGCCACCCACCACAAAGGTCACAATCACCCAAATAAATGAGCTAGCCAGCACCGCCGGCCGCTGCAACAAAACGGGCTGTTCTTCTTTCTCAATAAATGCTTTCAGCATGGAACCTCACCCACCATTCAACAGAACGAATTCCCAGCCATCGATCGCCCCAGCCCACTAGCACCCCAGCAACCGGCTGCCTAGCTAAACGATCCTTCTTGCTGCTGGAACAAGCAGTAGTAGCGTCCCTTCAGGGCCATGAGATCTTCGTGGGTGCCCTGTTCCACCACAGCGCCCTTATCCATCAGGATGATGCAATCCGCATTCAGCACCGTGTTCAGGCGGTGCGTAATGAAGAACACCGTACGGTTGCGGAACTCCACCGCCAGGTTGTTGCACACCTGTCGCTCGGAGTTGTAGTCCAGGGCGCTGGTGGCTTCGTCCAAAATCAGCAGTTTGGGTTGTTGCAACACCGTTCGGGCGATCGCAATCCGCTGTTTTTGTCCCCCCGACAGACCCGTGCCACGTTCCCCCACCACCGTGTTGTACCCGTTGGGGAGCTGCATGATGAAGTCGTGGGCCGCCGCCACCTTTGCCGCATGAATCACTTCTTCGGTGGTAGCATCCGGGTTGGCCAGCATGATGTTTTCTTGCACCGTGCCCGTAAACAGCAACGTATCTTGCAGCACCATCCCAATTTGGCGACGCAAGGAATAGAGTTCCACCTTGCTGATGTCGTAACCATCGATTTGGATGTAGCCGGCCGTGGGCGCATAAAGCCGTTGCAATAACTTCATCAGGGTGGATTTACCCGAACCGGACTCGCCCACAATCCCCACAAAGGTGCCCGGCGGAAACTCCAGATTGACGTTGGCCAGTTGCAGGGGCCCCGACTCTGCAAAACGGAACGACAGATCCGTGAACTTCACCGAACCGGTCACTTCCGGCATTGGAATGTTGTTGCGATCGGCATCGCTCGACTCCGGCTGGCTATCGACAATATCCGCCAGACGTTCCACCGAAATCGAAATTTCCTGCACCTGCTGCCAAGCCCCGACCAAGCTCAACAGGGAGCCGGTCACATTCCCCGCCAAAATCTTGAAGGCGATCAACTGCCCGAGGGTAATTTGCCCCCCAATCACCAGGTAGGCTCCCGCCCAGAGCAGAGCCAAGGTGGACAGACTATTCAGGAAGGACGTGGCCCCCCCGATCGTCGTGCCAGTCATGATCGTTTTGAAGTTGGCCTGGATCATCCGGGCATAGCGCTCTTGCCACTGCCACAGCACCTTGGTTTCGATGTTTTGGGCCTTCACCGTTTGTGACCCGGAAATCACCTCCACCATGTAGGAGTCCACATCGGCGCGCCGCTCGGCCTGCTTACGAATTAACTGACGGATGATCGGCGCAGCAAAGACGATAATCCCCGCCAAAATCGGCACGACGGCCAGGGCCACCAGGGTTAGCAGCCAACTGTAGACCACCATCACGACGATATAAATCACCGAGAAGATGGCGTTCAAAAAGACGGTCAGGGCCGTGCCGGTCAGGAAGTTCCGAATGCTGTCGCGTTCGTTGACCCGACCGGCCAATTCACCGACCCGGCGGATGTCGAAGTAGCCCAGGGGCAAGCGCATCAGGTGGCTGATGATCGCGGAACCGACGTTCATGTCGATCCGGTTCATCGCGTCAATGAACAGGTAGGTGCGCAGGATGTTGAGCACCCCTTCAAACACTGCCACGCCCAGCATGAAGAAGCCGAGGGCATCCATGGTTTCGATGCTGCCCTGGCCCAACACCTTGTCGATGATCACCTGGGTGATGATCGGCTGCACTAGCCCAAAGGTCTGCACGAAGAAGGAGGCGACGACCACCTCGATCAAGGCGCGCTTGTAAGGCAAGATCCAAGGAATAAACCAACTGAGACCAAATTTTTCGGGAAGGTCTTCAACGGGGGCTTCCAGCAACAGGATCATGCCCGATTCGCCCCAGGTTTCAAGAAATTCCTGGGGGGTTTTGCGCATCACCCCTTCCTCGGGGCTGGCCATGATTAGGCGGGTTTCGGAGATGTCGTAGATTACGGCAAAGCCGTCTTTCCAGGGGACGATCGCCGGGGCCTTCAGCCGGTTGATCAGTACGCCGGAGATTTGGATCAATTGAGGACGCAGACCGATGCTCTGGGCGATCGCCCCGCAAACCTGCATCGAAACTTGTCCCGTGGCTTGCATCTGGTCTTCCAGCAGGCGGCGAATCCGATCCTTGCGGAATTGCAGCCCCGGAATGAACTCGTTGATCATTTGGAAGCAAGCCAGGGTTCCAGCAATGGGGCCGCGGCCGCGCACGTGGGGGTAGGTGGCGGGGGTGGTGAGCAGGGCTTCGCGGGGCAGTTCCGGTGGCTTTTCGGGTGCAAAGGGAATTTCCGGGATGGCGACGGGCTGGGGCGCGCTGCTGGGAGTCTCGGGGGCGGCGGCTTCTGGGGCAGCGGCACTGGCATCGCCGGTCACGATGTCTACGGGCGGGGTTGGCGGGGCGATCGCCGTTTCCGTTTGGGGGGTGCGTTGTCGCAGCCATTCTTGGGTCAGGCCAACCACGCGGGCGGGGCCGTCGCCCGTGACGGTGATCGTGCCGCTGCCACCCCAAATCAAGCGATCGCCCGCCACAATTTTGCCGCTGGCCGTTTCCACTTGCCCGCCACTCAACAGCCACATCATCTGGGGGTCAATTAACCGCTCCAGGGTGGCTTCATTTACGGGGCCCAACTTCAGGTGCAGGGTTTGCACCGAGTCCAGCATCCGCAGGGTGATGTCTTTGAGGTTGCCTCGGCGATCGGCTTGGCGTTGGAGTTCTTGGCTCAGGAGGCCAAACAGTTCGCACAAGCTACAGCGCGACTCCCAGACCTGGCGGAAGGTCGCATCCTCAGCCAGGACGGCGATGAAATCGGTGGCGGGAATGCTGATGCAGGTGACTTCGGTGGAGGCGATCGCCGTTTCGCAAGCAATGCCGCGCATCAAGCTGCCCCAGCCGAAAACTTCGCCGGGCGTGGCCAGCTTCAGACTCACAGGCCGCTGCGATCGCTCATCGAACCCCAGAACGCGCACCTGGCCCTGAAACAGCACGGCCACTTGGGCGGGCAGGGTTTGGCGATCGAGTAGGGGTTGGCCAACTCGGTACCGCAGAAACTGGGCCCCCTGGAGCAAGCGTTCGATACTGGCGGGGCTGAGGCGATCGAATGGATCGGTCTCCGCCAGAAACCCTTGGATTTGCTGAAGGCTAGCGGCTTGAGTCATAACTCCAGGCAAAGGCAAAAACGGCGTACGGCAATGAATCGGAGGTGAGGCGGAGGCGAACTGGGGGCAGGCAGGATTTTATGATCGAAGGCGATCGGGACGCGATCGGCAAGGGAATCGGACTCCCCACCCCCTAGCGCGATCGCATCCTTGCCAGGGAACCATCCGACCCGTTGGAGCGTGGCCCCGCGCTAAGACAAAGGGCAGCACAAACCGCACAACTAGATGAGTTGGATTCATCCTCACCCCTGAGCACCGGGTTCCGACGCAGCCCAAAGCAGCTGAGGTGTTCCCATCTGTTGGATTTGTTCTCGCATCCAGTTTTCAAACATTTCATCGAGCAGTTGTCGGCGCATCGCCTCATCCAATTGCGACGGCATCAGTTGCTCCAGCCGCACAATAATAAACCATTCAACTAGGGCCCGAGGGGGCCAAAGCTGGCCCGGTTGGCTCACTTCCAACATCCGGGCAATGAACGGGTGGGGTTGGTTGAGCGGAACGGGGCCAAGTAGTCCATTGGTTTGGGCTTCTGGCCCCTGGGAATAGGTGCGGGCCATCTCTGCAAAGCTGGATTCACCCTCTTCAATTCGGTAATAGATTTCGTGGGCCAAGCCTTCATCTTGCACACGAATCAGGGAGTAAACCACCTTATCGAGCCGGCTTTTTTGGCTGACGAAATAGTTTTCGACCTTACGCGAAAACTTAGCTTCTTTAAACTTTTCGAGGCGCATGGGCCGAATCGCCAGCTCCTCAAGCCCTTCGACCGAGAGGTTATTTTCTTGCATCCATCGTTGAACATCCTCATCGGAAACGATGCGGTGTTGCATCCGAAAGTTGTAGATAGCTTGCTGACGTTCTTCTTCGGTAAAGTCCACTTCTGCGATCGCGCTATCGATCACCAAGCCACGCAGAAACTGAGGCATGAGATGATATCGACTCAGCAGCGACAGCATTTCATGCGCTTGGATGACATTGGAGCCAATTTGGAAGAGACCTGCCATGGTGGATTCAGTAACAGCGAGTTGCAGGTGGAGCAAGAATGATCAACTGTTTCAACCTGTTTCAACCGCTCAAGCATCACTTGCCTAAGCGATTGTTGAATTGGGTGGAACTGCCTTGGGTGCTAGCCTCAGCACCGTTGCGATCGAGACTGCCACAGGGACTATAGGCATCCTGATCAGACCCTAAGTGGGGAACGGAGGGGGTGGTTAGTCGAGGGAAGGGGGTGGCAGGGGCCGAATCTTCCAAAGAATACCATCGCGGTTGAAACTCAGCCGGAAGCGGTTGCGATCGAGCCTGATGCCCCGAATTTGGTTGGTGGCCCGATCCCCAGCACGGGGGCTGAGGCGTTGATGGCCAAGGGTGATCGCCAGAGGTGATCGCCACAGGTGATGGCCCATGAACCGCTGGGGAGGTGGACGCAGGCCCATCGCGCAAGGTTCCGGGCGCAAGGTTCCGGGCGCAATCAGCAGGGGGACAGTGCCCCACAGTACCCAGGGGCCGGGTTCCCTTGTGTGGGGCGATCGAGCGCGGTAGCCTAAAGGAGCCGCGGCCATTGGCCAAAGCACTGAGACTTGATGCGAATTGATGCGGAACCCTGCCCCCGATGACTTCTGAAGCCGCCCCGCTGGCCTACAGCGACATTCACAATGCAGATTTGTTGAAACTGCTGCCGGGTGATGCGCGATCGATTGTCGAGGTGGGCTGTTTCACGGGGGCCTTGGCCCAGGCTTACAAGCGGATTAACCCCCACGGTTTTTATGTGGGCTTGGAGCAAGATCCGGCGGCGGCTCAAATTGCGGCAACCCGGCTCGATCGCGTCTATGTGGGCAATGCGGAAGACCCGGCATTGGCCGCTGACATCCCACCTGAGAGCGTCGATTGTCTGATCTATGGCGATGTGCTGGAGCACTTTATCGATCCTTGGCAAACCCTGGCCCACCATGCGCGTTGGCTGGCTCCGGGCGGGCAGATCATCGCCTGTGTGCCGAATATCCAATATTGGACAGCGATCGCCGACCTACTGGCCGGCCACTGGCACTACGCGGATCATGGGCTGCTCGATCGCGGCCATCTGCGCTTTTTTACTCGGGAGTCGATCGAGCATCTGTTCCAATCAGCAGGGCTAGAGGTGGCGGAAATTCGCGGCCGCACCCGTCCCGACGAGATGCGCGACAAGTTTCAGGAAGCGATCGGGCCCCTACTCGATCGGCTAGGGGTCGATCGAGCCGAGTTCAACCAGCAAAGCGCCGCCGTCCAATACCTGGTGCGGGCCGTGCGGCCAGGCGAAAGTCCCCAGCGTCATTTATTTGTGCAAACCCTAGTGATGGAAGCGAAGGTCTGCAAGCGGGTGCGCGTCACGGAACCCAATCAGTTTTTGAATCGGATTCCCGGCGTGCGAGCGATTTCGGGCGATCGCAACGCCAACGCGGGCGCGTTCCAACCCCACGAAGAACCGGTGTTTATTTGGCAACGGGCAATCCTCAGCCCCGAAACCGACCTCGAACAACAGCGGCGCTTGCTGGCCCGAGGATACGTGATCATCCTCGAAATCGATGACGACCCCTACCGCTGGGCCCGCACCGAAAAGACCAACTTTTTTGCCTATCGCAGCGTCCATGCGATCCAAACCTCCACGGAACCGCTGGCAGCCTTTTTGCGGCAGGTGAATCCCTACGTGGGTGTGTTTCCCAACCAGCTCGCGGAGTTGCCGCCACCGTGCCAGTCCGATCCCCAGCAGCCCGTCACCCTCTTTTTTGGGGCGCTGAACCGCGAGAACGATTGGCGACCCTTGATCGATGGGATTAACCGGGTGGTGAATGCCCTGGGCGATCGCGTGTTGGTGCATGTGATCCACGATCGCCGCTTTTTTGAAGCCCTGCAAACGCCCCACAAAACCTTCCGCCCTTTCTGTCCCTATGAGGAATATGCGGCACTGTTGCGCCAAAGCGATATTGCCCTGTTGCCCTTGGAGCACAACCGCTTTAACAACATGAAGTCCGATCTGAAATTCATTGAATGTGCGGGCAATGGCACGGTGGCCCTGGCCGGCCCGGTGGTCTACAACCAAACCCTGGTGGACGGGGAAACGGGACTGTTGTACTACAGCCCCGCTGATTTTGAACAAAAGCTGGTGGCGCTGGTGCAATATCCCCAACTGCGCCAAACCCTGGCCCAAAACGCCTACCAGTGGGTGGCTCAGAACCGGCTGATGGGCCAGCATTACCGGCAGCGCGATCGCTGGTATCGAGACCTGCGCGATCGGCTACCGGAGTTGAACGCGGCCCTGCGGCGACGTGTGCCCGAATTATTCAGCTAGTGAGCCGGGCTTGGGCCGATGCTGGTGATGGATGACCACCGGCCCCTAGCGATCGTTGGCAAAGTCCTGCATCTGGCCTGTACGTACCGACAGCTTTTGGGTGCCGCGATCGCCCCGTTGCACCGTCAGGCTCAGGGCTTGACCCACGCGACTGCGCTCAACAATTGACTGGAACTGTTCGGCACTGGTCACGGGTGCGCCATCGATTTGGGTGATTGCATCACCGCGCCGCAAGCCACCGAGGGCTGCGGGAGACTCGGGAATCACGTTCACCACCAACACACCATTCACCTCGGGCAGCTCGATCGCCGCGTTCGGGTCAGCGTTGTTTTTGCGGGCCAGCTCGGGGGTCAGCGTCCGCATCTGAATTCCCAAGAACGGGTGGGGCACGGCTTGGCCCTTACTCAGCAGCGGCAAAATGCTCTTGACCTTATCGATCGGGATCGCAAACCCAATCCCCATCGCATCGGCCCGAATGGCAGTGTTGATGCCGATCACTTCGCCGCGATCGTTCAGCAGCGGGCCGCCGGAGTTGCCGGGGTTGATCGCTGCGTCGGTTTGGATGAAGTCCAGGCGCTTGTCGGGAATGCCCGCTTGGACGCTCGATCGCTTCAGGGTGCTGACAATGCCCAGGGTCACGGTGTTGTCGAGGCCGAGGGGGTTACCCACGGCGATCGCCCAGTCGCCTACCTGCACCGCCTCTGAGTTGCCCAGGGGCGCAACGGGCAATTGCTCGCGACCCGGATCGATTTTGACCACAGCCAAATCGGTCACTTCATCGGCTCCTAACACGCGCCCATCAAACTCGCGCCCGTCCTTGAGCGTCACGGTCACGCGATCGGCCCGGTTAACCACATGGGCATTGGTCAACAGGAGGCCGTTGCCTTCGATGATGAAGCCCGAGCCTTGGCCGGCAATCCGTTGGCGTTGCTCGCGGGGCATTTGTCGAAAAAACTCATCCCCAAAGAACCGCTCAAACATCGGATCGTTGAGGAATGGATCAACCCGGCGGGTGACGGTGCGCTCCGTGTCGATCCGCACGACGGCGGGGCCGACCCGGTTGACGGCGGCGGTGACAAAACTAGTGCTGAAGGCGGGGGCGCTGGGGCGCTGGGCCACCTCATCCACTAGGGCGATCGCGGGAGCCGGCCAAATCAGTGCCAAGCTCACGACCCCCAAAACCAATGAACTGATCGCGATCGCCCTGAGCGATCGCCGCGATCGGCTCCACCATTGCCACAACTGCTGCATTGCCCGTTGAACTGAACGTTGAATCGAACGCTGAACCACAAGTCGCCAGTTGTACAAAGTTTAAGAAGGGTTAGGTGATTTGAATCAGCCAGGTGCCAATGTAGCGCAGCAAGGGCGTGTCACCGGGGGTCAGGATGCGGCAGTTGAAGTAATACATACCGCCTGAGTCCGGGTTGCGAACATTACTGAGCACCACTTCAAGTTGCTTGCCCGCCGGGATCGGCTCTTTGGGATAGATCTCGATTGTGTAGTTGTCCGGGTTCCAGACCACGCGATCGATCAGGATTTTTTCGCCGCTTTGCTTGTAGCGCACATCGATCCGCTCCGAGTCGAAGCGGCCTTTGTAGTAGTCCGGGTAGTCGATCGCGATTTGGGCGATCGCTAGATTTTGGGGCGGAATCCGCAGCCGGTAGCGATCCCAGGAGCTTTCGCGACCGCGATCGAGCCGGAAATTCAGTTGGTTTTCGCGCCGCGGGCCGCCAAACAGGGTGAATCCAGGCAACTCCTGGGCCACGACTGCCGGCACGACCGCCACACTGCAACTCAGCGCGGCCAAGGCTGCCAGCCCACGACGTAGCCAGCGCTGGGACTGCGAGCGGGGCTGATTCGCAGCGGGCGATCGAGCAGGCAAGGACAAAGACTTCAAGGGCATGAGTTGCATGAATCAGGTCTCCTGTTTGGAGCCAAACAAATGAAGCGACGAATAGACTAAACAGCCGATGCTCGGGTCTCTGTGGGGCTGTTAGGGTGCAAACGAGCTGAAGAACTAGCGGATTACCAGCAGATTACTGACAGTATGCCAATCGTCTTGATTGAGCTGTTGGTCGGGCATCGACATTTTCTAAACAAAGAGTATCAAAACTTTGCCCATCTCGTGGGGGCTTTAGCACTTTCCGCGCTAGGGACTATCATCAAATCCCCGAGACCCTGATTCTGGCGTTGCTTGATTGTGAGGGGCAAGGGGCTTGAGCCAATTGTCTAGGGCGGTTGGGCCAGGAAAATTGGTCGTTCCAGCCCCAATCAAGCTCATTTGATGACACGCCCTAGATCCCTGGGTGATGCGGGATTGGATGACTGGCTGCGGTCTTGTCCCCATAGGCGATTGCAGGGTAGTGATCCCCACCGAGCCATGATGGCGCGACGCAGGGGAGTCACAACCAAGCGCGAGGTTTTAGCAAAATCCTGTCCATATCGCTGACCATCCGCATCTTTACAAAAATCGATTAAGATTTTGATTTTCTTCATAAAGTTTCTCTTGTAAAAGTTCATAGCAAAAATACTCAAGCATCGAAAAATGATTGAGTGATTTTTCTGATTCTGTGACAAAAAAATCTATAGGTGTTTGAGATTTTTCCAGAGTTTCTTGAATGGACTAAAGCTTACAAACCTTACCCCGTCGATGTTGGGTTCATATTTTTCACCCAATCACCAGCCCAATCGATGATGATTTAAAATTGCAGTGATTGTCAGATTCTCTTTACAAAAGCACAGCAAATCTAGCCCCCGCCTGCCGTTTTTTGCTTCTACAAACTCAAACAATGTCATCAGTCGATCGCTCGATCGATAAGACAAGTTGAAAATATCGATCGCTATTTGGGGATCGGCCTAGGATGCAAACAGTTACGCGGGAGCCGATATGAAAGTTGCGGTTTTTAAGGAAGGAATCCCCGATGAGCGGCGCGTGGCCTTGGTTCCCGACGTGGTAGCTCGTTGGGTGAAAAAAGGCGTGACGATCGCGATCGAAGCGGGTGCTGGTGATCGTGCAGGCTTTAACGACGATGCGTATCGGGCAGCAGGAGCGGAGGTAACCCCCGATCGCTCCCACCTGTGGCAAACCGCCGATCTCGTCGTTGCGGTCACGCCCCCCACCCACGATGAGATTGGTTCGATGCGATCGGGCGCGATGATCATGGGCTTTTTGGAGCCGCTCGATTGCCCCCTACGAATGCAAACCCTGGCCGATCGCGGTGTGACGGCCTTGGCCATGGAGTTTGTGCCGCGCAGCACCCGTGCTCAGGTGGCCGATGCCCTGTCGTCCCAGGCTAGCGCGGCAGGCTACAAAGCCGTGTTGCTGGCGGCGGCAACCCTGCCGAAATATTTCCCGATGTTGACCACGGCGGCGGGCACGATTCCGCCGGCCAAGGTGCTGATTTTGGGTGTGGGTGTGGCGGGTTTGCAGGCGATCGCCACGGCCCGCCGCCTTGGAGCCGTGGTCGAAGCCTTCGATATCCGTCCGGAAACGCGCGATGACGTGCAAAGTCTCGGCGCGCGGTTTGTGGAAATGGCGATCGAAGAGGAAACCAGCGGCCAAAACGGCTACGCCAAAGCAGTTTCAGACAACTTGCAAGCGCGGATTCAAGCCACCGTGGCTGAACGGGCGATCGGAGCTGACGTGGTGATTACCACCGCCAAGATTCCCGGCCGCCGCGCCCCGATCATGATCACCGCCGAAACGGTCGATCAAATGAAGCCCGGTTCGGTAATCGTCGATTTGGCCGCCGAACAGGGCGGCAACTGTGAGCGCAGCCACCCGGGCCACGACATCGTGACCGACAACGGTGTCCACATCCTGGCTCCGATGCACTTGGCCAACACCGTCGCCACCCATGCCAGCTTGCAATATGCCAAGAATTGCTCGGCCCTAATGGATTGGCTGATTCAAAATGGCGAAGCCAATTTGAATTTTGACGACGACATTTTGAGCGCAGTTTGTGTGACCCACGAGGGCAACGTACGCAACGATCGCGTTCGAGGACTAATTGCCACCTTGAACGAATCCCAATCTTCTCCAGAATCAATGGTCTTAGTGTCATGAGCGAAACGCTGGTTACGGGTCTAGTGGTGTTTGTGTTGGCCTCCTTTGTGGGGTTTGAAATCATCAACAAAGTGCCCCCCACGCTGCACACACCCTTGATGTCGGGGGCAAACGCGATCTCGGGAATCGCCGTGGTGGGGGCAATTTTGGCGGGCGGTGCGGCTCATCTGAACGGGCCGACCATCTTGGGTTTGGTGGCGATCGTGTTGGCTATGGTCAACGTGGTTGGTGGCTTTTGGGTGACCGATCGGATGCTGCAAATGTTCAAGAAATAGCATTGCTGTTCAGTCGCCATCACCCATTTCAGCCATCAGCACTGCACTTCAATAGGATGGGTGAAATAGGCTGAATCGATTGCTTGAGTCCTCGCAATTTCTTGTTGTCGGGGCTTCTAGTGGAGGTAGGTTTGAAACCTGCTCCCACGACAGCGCGAACCAAAGACCGATCGACCGATCAAAGTAGACCGATCAAAGTCATCGATCGCCAATTTTCAGAATTACTTGGGAGCTAAAGGGTAGCCATGATCGATACGGTGGTGTCGGGGATTTTGCCCGATGAATGGTGGGCGACGATCGCCCGGTTGAGCAACTTGGCAGCAGCAGCGCTGTTCATTGTTGGCATCAAAATGCTGGGATCGCCCGCCACGGCTCGTCGGGGCAACTGGCTGGCAGCGGTGGGCATGGCCATGGCGATCGGCGTGACGCTGCTCGATCGGTCAGCCGTGAACTACGGAGCCCTAGTGCTGACCCTGGCGATCGGCTCCGTGATCGGCCTGGTGGCCGCCAAGCGGGTGGCCATGACCGATATGCCCCAGATGGTCGGTTTGCTAAACGGCTTGGGCGGCGCGGCTTCTGCCCTAGTAGCAGCGGCGGAATATTGGCGAATTACCAACCTGGGTGAACCCGTGGCCGCCGACACGGCTGTGACGGTGATTGCTGGGTTGCTGATCGGTGGGATTACCCTCACGGGCAGCTTCATGGCCTTTGCCAAGCTGCAAGGGCTGGTGACGGGCGCGCCGATTACCTTCCCCCTGCAACAGCCGGTGAACTTGGGGCTGCTAGCGGCTTTCATCGGCGGTAGCGCCTACCTGCTGATGCATCCCGGGGACTTGACCATGATGTGGGTCTTGACGGCGATCGCCCTAGTGCAAGGGGTAATGGTGGTGCTGCCGATCGGTGGTGCAGATACGCCCGTGGTGATTTCGGTGCTCAACTCTCTCTCGGGCTTGGCGGCCAGCGCGGCGGGTTTTGTGCTGGGCAACGAGATGCTGGTGATTGCCGGGGCGCTGGTGGGTGCATCGGGCCTGATTTTGACCCAAATTATGTGTAAGGCGATGAACCGATCGCTGACCAACGTGCTGTTTGGCGCGTTTGGCAGCGGGGCCACGACCGCCGGGGAAGGGGCAACGGGCGAGGCCAATGGCAACCAAGTGGTGCGCTCGATCGACCCGGAAGAAGGGGCGATGATGCTGGGCTATGCGCGATCAGTGGCGATCGTTCCCGGCTATGGCATGGCCGTAGCCCAAGCCCAACACGCCGTCCGAGAGCTGGCGGATCAGCTCCAGCGCATGGGTGTGGAAGTGCGCTATGCAATCCACCCGGTGGCGGGTCGAATGCCGGGCCACATGAACGTGTTGCTAGCCGAAGCCAATGTGCCTTACTCGCAACTGTGCGACCTGGATGACATCAATCCCGACTTCGACCAGGTAGATGTGGCACTGGTGATTGGGGCCAACGACGTGGTGAACCCCGATGCGCGGGACAATCCCCACAGCCCGATCTATGGCATGCCGATTTTGGAAGTCGATCGCGCTAAGCATACGATCGTGATCAAACGCAGCATGAATCCGGGGTTTGCCGGCTTGGACAATGCGCTGTTCTACGACGACAAAACCATGATGCTGTTCGGCGGTGCAAAGGAAAAAGTGTCCGAACTCGTGACGAGCGTCAAAGACTTGAGCTAGAAGTTGAGGGAACCCTCGATCGACCACGGTCGTCGAAAAGGGTTCACTCGATCGGCGCACGCTTTAAGCGATCGGCCGGTGCGAATGGAACATCACCCCACTTGGTTGGGGTTGATTTATCCCGATCGCCCGGCTGATCGTGTGCAAAGGTTGAAATCGATCGCGAGCAGTTTATCGTTCACTATGCAGATCGTCAGTCAGCATTAGTCGGGGACAGGACTTGACTGCGAACTGCTGATTTCACACAACAAGACACCATGAAACACAACTTTCCAACTTGGGCGCGACAATCTTTGACGATCGCCGGTAGCTGCTTGGCCTTGGGGTTGGCTCCGGCGGCGGCATTGTCGGCGGCCGAACCGAGCGAAACCGACAGCGCCTCAAGCTGGGAACTTACCCAGCGAAACGCTTACCCACCCGAAATAGCAAGGTCGTTTATGCAACAATGCGTGCGGTCAGCTCAAGAATCCAGTAGGCTGACTCAGCAACAAGCAACCCAACATTGTCAGTGCTCTTTGGATGAGTTACAAGCTCGTTACACTTTGCAGCAAATGAGGCAGATCTTCCAACGAATCCGTCAACCGAGTGGTGATGGATTTCCACCCGAAATGGTGCAGGTTGCCCGCACATGTGCCCAGCGTGTGTTGGGAAATCGCTAATTGACATCCTCCCCAGCCTAAAGGCGTAGGGATTCCCAGACCTCACGATCTAGGTTTCTGCTTAATCGCGCCTGCCTGCCGAGACTTACTCTCTTCGGGTCTGACGGTCGCTCCACAGACTGAAACCGCTAGCCCAGCGGCCAAAATACTACGAGCTGCATTCACATCCCGATCGTGGTGCACCCCGCAATTAGGACAATCCCACTCTCGGATGTTGAGCGGCAGCTTCTCTGAGCGACAGCTTTTCAACAATATGCCCACAATTTCCACAGCGCTTAGAACTGGAAAACCATTTATCAATCTTGACCACAGATCGCCCACACCATTGAGCTTTGTACTCTAGTTATTGAACCAGTTCACCCCATTCCGCATCACTATCACTAATGGCACGAGCAAGCTGGTGATTCTTAACCATATTGACAACTGACAACGACTCCACCGTGATCGTTTGGTTTTCACGAATCAGGCGAATGGTCAGCTTATGCAAATGGTCTTTTCTGGAATCCGTGATCTGCTGATGGATACGCACAACTTTGCATCTGGCTTTGTCTCGATTGCGAGACCCCTTGACCTTGCGGCTTAGGGATTTTTGAGCCATTCTCAGTCGCTTGTGATGACACTTGAGATGGGTAGGATTGGCAACTTTTTCACCCGTACTGATGGTGACTAAGCTTGTAATGCTCATATCCAGTCCCACCGCACTGGGGGATCTTGGCAGGGTTAAATCACATGGATCCTCAAATCATAGATGCCAATGCCCACTAGGACTCAATCGCACCGTGACTGTAGAGGGTTCAACACCATCAGGCAGTTGTCGTGACCAGCGAATCTTCAAGGGTTGGTCTGACTTAGCCAAAAACACCTAGCTATCCCAAAACCAAGAAGCCCTTGGCGAGCTACGTTGAGTAGTGCGTCCAAGGGCTTCTTCGTGATACTTAACCTGGCATCGAGCTATTTTCGCGGGAGGCTACCCT
>RDXB01000063.1 GCA_004292515.1 Oscillatoriales cyanobacterium | reverse complement strand
ACCAGCCGACGAAGACGAAGCGATCACGCTTCAGCCAGTCGTCGAGTACGTCGAACCATCCGCGTTCCACTCCAGCGCGTCCAACTGCGATGGTCATGGAATTCCTCTCTATCTGCTAACAGAGGTTCAAAATTGCGATACCTAGGGACTTGGGTAAACCGTGGGTTCCTAGATGTGACCCGTCTAGCGATCGCGGCTTGGGCGGGTGGGGGCATCGGTGCTGACAGGGTTGAATGCAACGGTATGTCATTCAAGGGTCAAGACCGGTTTGCCTCACTTGCTGATGCCATCGATTGCTGAGATCGGTTAATTTTTCTTAACCTACCACACTCATCTAGGGTGAGGGTAGGACGATCGCCCAGCCAAAGACCCAATTTGGAAAATTCAAACGGGGATCTTGGAAATTGGGCAATGATCGTAAAGATACAGACTCCATAGTAATTGAAGCCGCGATCGGTGTCCGCCCATTCCTGGGGATTCGATTGATCAGGCGACAACCTTGGGGATCGCCAAGCGCGATCGAGTTCGTCAAGTCATCACAAAAATTTTAGAGAATTTTAAGAATTTGAGTTAGGTCGGTCGCAGGATTTCTTGCAGTCCACGGGCTGGGTTACGAATGCCAACGATTCTGGGAGCCGGATCGGATTCCAGGTGTGACCTAAGCTGCTCGATCTCGTCTGTTGGGTCAATCGCTGGGAACACCTGATACCAATTTCGTGAATTGACGCTACTCAAGATTCTTGTCTGGTCAGGGTTTCAACGTAGGATTGGTAGCATTAGCAATCGAAATTGGTATGGGTCGTTCCAGTCGGGGAAGGTCTGCTCAGAGAAGGCTTGCTCAGAGAAGAACTGATCTAGGGAGTGTCTGATCAGGGAACGTCTGGAAAGTATCTTTCAGCACGGGCGGAGCAGCAATAGTCGTGGGAACCAGGGGTGGAAGCATCTGATCCACGTCGATCGCTAGGGTAAGCACCAGTAGGCATCCCGTAGTGTTGGCTGTTCAGACATCCTCTCCAGACCCCAGGCGATCGACTCCCCTGGCTGAACGTGAAACAGCAGCGCTTGAGACGGCAGCGCTAGCGATAACTCTTGGGTAGGCTGTTTTTGCTTAGACTGTTGAAGTGACTACAGCGACCGTATGATAAGCCGGGCGGCGGCGGGTTCCCTCAGATCCCCAGTGTCAAATCCTCAGTGATTGATGGAGATTGACGGACTGGTCATAGCCGCCTATAAGGATGAACCTGGCGACTGCACATTACACAAGCTGTTTTTAAGCCCTTTACCTGCACTTGACCTATGACTGTCTCCGCTGATTCCCAAACCGATCGCTTGTTGCGGACGGAGATTGTTGGCTCGCGCCGCCTGGGTAGCTACGCGATCGCCACCATTGTCACCATCGGGTCGGTGGGCTTTTTGCTGGCAGGATTGTCGAGCTATCTGGGCGTGAACCTGTTGCTGTTCTCCGACCCCACCAAACTAGTTTTCGTGCCTCAGGGTCTGGTGATGGGCCTCTACGGCACTGCCGGATCATTGCTGGCCACTTACCTGTGGCTGACAATCCAATGGAACGTTGGCGGTGGCTACAACGAATTCGACCACACATCCGGCAAAGCCACCATCTTCCGGTGGGGCTACCCCGGTAAAAATCGCGAAGTGAAGCTGGTCTGTAACCTCAGTGCCATCCAAGCTGTGCGTGTTGACCTGAAGGAAGGGATCAATCCCAAGCGGGCCTTGTATCTGCGGGCCAAAAATATGCGTGACATTCCCCTAACTCGGGTGGGTCAGCCCCTGTCCCTTTCGCAGTTGGAAACGGAAGGAGCTGCCCTGGCTAAGTTTTTGGGTGTGCCACTGGAGGGTCTCTAAACCATGCAGCGTTATCTCCATCAACTGCGATCAACCGCATCAACCGCATCGATCGCGCTGAATCCAACCGCTGCTCGCGCCCGTAAGCCATCCCTCTGGCTGGGAACCATCGCGGCGATCGCTGCCCTATGGATCGCCGGTTGTGCTGGCCAACCCGCCGATAGTCGGCAAGCATCACCCCTCTCGTCACCCAACGCACCGGCCGCCACGCCATCGGCCAAACCAGCCGCACAGGGACTGGCTCGCTTGGATGGCAAAGCCACAGTGGTCATGACCATTAAGGGGCAGCCGATCGAAATTGAAGTGGATGGCACCAATGCGCCGCTGACCGCTGGGAACTTTGTGGACTTGGTGAAGCGCGGCGTTTACGACGGCTTGATGTTCCATCGAGTCGTGCGGGAGCCAGTGCCCTTTGTGGTGCAAGGGGGCGATCCTCGCAGTAAAGATCCAAAAGTGCCCATCACGGAGCTGGGCATGAGCGGTTTTATCGATCCACAAACCGGGCGCGAGCGCACCATTCCTTTAGAAATCAAACCCCAAGGACAATCGGAGCCGGTCTACAGCGCCACTTTCGAGGAGCGAAATATCCGGCAGCCCCCCGTGCTCAACCACAAGCGGGGAGCCGTGGCCATGGCCCGATCGCAATTTCCTGACTCCGCTTCGTCACAGTTTTACTTTGCCCTAAGCGACTTGCAGCCCCTCGATGGCAGCTATGCGGTGTTTGGCTATGTGACTAAGGGCATGGAAACGATCGACCAAGTACAACAGGGCGATCGAATCGAGAACGCCACCGTAACGGCCGGTCTCGAAAACTTGAAAACCAATCCCTAGGCAGGGCGTTGCGCCATTGCCCCAAAACGGGATTGGTCTGTTTGATATTTCTCAACAGGGCAGCCCTTGGGGGTTGCCCTTTTTGATGGAGGTCAGGGGTCGGGGGCTATGCAGCGGGTGGTGGTGACCGGAATCGGGCTGGTGTCGGCATTGGGCGATCGCCGGGCCACATGGGCCGCATTGCTAGCGGGGCGATCGGCGATTCGGCTCCAGAAGCCCTTTGCCGCCTTGCCGCCACGACCGCTGGCCATGGTGGGCGATCGCCCGGCCCCATTGATGAGGCTGGTTGATCAGGCTCTGGCGGAGGCCTGGCAGGATGCGGGGCTCGCCGACGGGGCAGATCCCACCCTCGATCGCGATCGCCTGGGGGTTTGTGTGGGGTCGAGCCGCAGCAGCCAAGGGGCGATCGAACAAATTGCTTTAGGTCAGGGGCCGTTGGATGCTACCTGGGTTGATCGGTTGCCCAATAGCCCGGCCGTGCGCGTGGCCCGACAACTGGGGGCGAGCGGGCCGCTGTTGGCTCCGATGACGGCTTGCACCACGGGCATTAGCGCGATCGCTCGGGGGGCTGACCTGATTCGCGAGGGTTGCTGCGATCGGGTGATTGCTGGGGCTGTGGAATCGCCGATTACGCCCCTGACCTTGGCGGGTTTTGGGCAAATGGGCGCGTTGGCCCAAACGGGTGCTTATCCGTTTGATCGGGCCCGCGAAGGTCTGGTGCTGGGCGAGGGCGCGGCGATCTTGGTGCTGGAGCGGGGAGATCTGGCCCGATCGCGTGGTGCTCGGCCCTATGGCGAGGTGCGGGGCGCAGGATTCAGCACCGATGCCCTGCACCTGAGCGCGCCCGATCCGACCGGCCGTGCCGCCCGAGCTGCCGTCCAACAAGCTCTCGATCGCAGTGGGTGGGATGCCGCCACTGTGGACTACATCCACGCCCACGGCACGGCAACGGCCTTGAACGATCGCCAAGAAGCCGCCCTGATTGCGACCTTGTTTCCGCCCACCGTCGCCGTCAGTTCCACCAAGGGAGCCACGGGCCACACCCTAGGCGCGTCGGGAGCCTTGGGGGTGGCGTTTTGTTTGCTGGCCCTGCGATCGCAGCAGTTGCCGCCCTGTGTGGGCTTACGCGATCCCGAATTTGCCGGCCATTGGGTGCGATCGGGCATGGCCACGGGGGTCGATCGCGCCCTCTGTCTGGGCTTTGGTTTTGGTGGGCAAAATGCGGCGATCGGTCTGGCGCGATCGGGTTAGGACGAGGGGCGATCGGTCGGTATCGGCACAGGCAGGGCTGTTTCAAAATCGCGATTGGGCGATCGCCACAGCTCGATCGCACTTTTGACCGTACCCGCCAGCGGCACAGCCAGCACCACCCCCAACAACCCGCCCACCTTGGCCCCCGCCAACAGTGCCAGCAGCACCCACACCGGATTCAGCCCGGTGAATTGTCCCAACAAGCGGGGAGCGACCATATTTTCAATCAGTTGATCCACCAAAAAGGCCAGCAGCAACACCTGAAACCCCAGCCAAAAACTCTTGACCGCCAACAGCAAGCTCACCACCACGATGCTGATCCCTGCCCCAAAGGGCACGAGGGTCATCACACCGATCCCCAAGCCAAACAGCAAACCGAAGGGCACTTGCAGCACCAAAAACAGCAAGATCATCGTGATCCCAATTGTGGTGGCCAGGGCCGCTTGACCGGCGTAGTAATTCTGAAAATTCTGGCGGAAGCAACGCCGCACTTGCACGCTTTGGTAAGGCGACAACCAGCTAAAAAAGCCATCCCAAAACCGATCGCCCCGCAGCAGCAAATAGACCGCCAAAACGATCGCAATCAGCGCATCAAAGGCTCGCCCTGCCATCTGCACCAACAGACTAACTAACTGGGTGGTGAGGTTTTGGATTTGGGCAGAAAACTGGGCGATCGCCTCCGTGCCCAACCGTTCGAGGTCGATCGGCAAGCGCTTGGCCAAGGCCCAATTAGAGAGATTTTCGAGCTGCTGGCGACTAGAGGCAACCCAACCGGGCAACCCATCGGCAAAGGCCCCAAATTGCTGATAGACCACCGGGGCTAAGGTCAGCCCCAGCAGCACCAAAATGGCGATCGTCAGCAACACGATCGCCAGCACGGCCACTTCCCGGCGCACCCGCCATCGCTGGCCCTGGGTTTCGAGCCAACGCACGGGGTAGTCCAACAAAAACGACACCAAGGTGGCCACCACAAAGGCCGACACCAACGACTGGAAGTAGGTAAACACCTGCAACAACATCCAGCCGTTGAGGAAGGCCAGCGGCATCAGCAACCCCAACAAAAACCAGCGCAACAAAGACCGGATCGACATCAGTGGGGTGCAACCCTCCTGTAAATAGGCAACCGATGGGCCCCGAAAATCCCAGGCTAGCCGGTCACCACTTCATCGGCAAAACTCGCCACTTTCACAAAATCAAAGGGACCAGCCACTGCGCCCCACAGGTGCTCATCGGTTTCCGGGTCGCGCCCTCGATCCCAACTGATAAAGCGATTGGCCGAAATTTCAAATTGGCTATCGAGGTAGGTTTCTTTGCCCTTGCGAGTCACCATGCAGGCTTTGCCCGGTTCCACTTCGCCCTTGAAGACCTCGCCGACGCGATCGACCAGAAAGTTGCAGTGGCAGAGTTTTTCTAGGCGATCGGCCGTCAGGGTTTGCAGGCGTTCTGGCTGGCGGGATGCGCCAAAAAATTCCTGCTCATTTTTCACACCGTAGTTTTCGATCACGATCCGATCATCCACAGTGGTCAACTTCAGCACCCGCACTCGATAGGGCTGGTTGAGCATGTAGTCGTAGGCTTGCTCCACGTAGAGGCTAATGCCCCCGAGCAGTGCGATCGACAGCGGGCGCATACAAACCCGAATATGGGCAAAAAAGGGCGGATTTTCGAAGGCTTGGGCCTGGTTACTAAAGTCGGAGGCCATCCACTGGGCCAGGGTGACGAGATCGGCAGTCGGGGCGATCGGGGCAGTGGCTTGGGTCATGGTGTGTTGATTTGAAAATGACAATTTAACGAGACGGTTTAACGAGATAGCTCGCTGCACTGGTCTCAGCGGGTTAATGGAGGCTGATGGAGCTTGGAACCAACCCACTGGGGATCAGCCACAACTAGGCGCTGCGATCGCCCCGAGGATCTTCCCCTAATTCGGGTTAATCGCCAATCCGACGATAGCGAAACGGCCCCATGATTGCCCCCCACAGCGATTTGCCCGTGTTGGGATCGATCCCCTTGTCGAAGCTATCGAAAGCGTCGGGTCGCGCTTCAAATCCCAGTTGCACTTGTCGCAATTGTCCATCGACCGTGAAGCAACAGCGACAATCGGGCGGCGGCGTAGCTCGAAATCCTGCGCCGCCATCCAACGGGGCGATCGACAAATGGCAACCGGGCAATGATTCCAAGTCGTCGAGGGTCAACGATCGCAGGCGGTCAGGATCTAGTCCTGCCCCCCGCCACCGCTCCGACTGCTGGAGAGCAAAATAAACGGCTTGCCACGGCGAGCTGGGATCATCTGTCGGTCGAATTTGAAAAACGCGCGGCCGATAGGGGCGATCGAACGTGGGGGAGCTGGCTTGCTCGGCATAAAATCCCAGGCTGTCAGAACCAAACAGGGCGATCGGTCGATGCCACAGCCGCACATGCACATACCAAGCAGGTTCAGCGATCGCCTGTTCTCGGTTGTCAAATGCGCCGGTTAGATAGGTGGCGAAGCGATCGCGCCAATCAGCAGGGTTGATCATGAATGGGATGGGATGGGATGGGATGGTGGGTGGAGTTGGATTATGGCGACATGGGGGGATCAATTTGCGTCAGATCCTGCTGAGTTAGATCCTGCTGAATCAGACCCTGCTGAGTCAGATCCTGCATATTTTGGCGAATGGTGCGGCAAATCAGATCCAAAGGCAAATCGTTGGGATCAGTGCCAAAGGGATTTTCAATTTCTTCCCCAATTTCCTCAATCCCAAACAACGTGAAGGAAATAATCGTCACCAACATCGCCGTCCAAGGACCAACTTTTGCCACCAGCTCAAAAGGCAAAATTAGGCAATAGAGCAAGAGTAATTGGCGCAGGTGAATTGCATAGGCAAAGGGCATGGGCGTGCGCAAAATTCGCTCACAGCCGCCCAAAGCATCGACCAAAAGATCTAACAAGCCGTGAAGTGAGGCTAGTTGATATTGGGTTAGGTTTCCCCGATCGCGTTGGTCTTCTAGAAATGTCGCAATTCTCACGGAGATTTCCAACGGGCCATGGTTGGCAAGGGCGAGATGATCATGCAGATCTAGCGGCACTAAGTCGCCCACCTCTTCCATCACTGGTGCCGATCGCAGGTGTTGCTTAGTCGCCCCGGCAAAGGCCGCGATCAACTTGAGCGCCACCACTTTTTGCTCCCGAACGCTGGGTGTTGATTCATGCACAGCCACCCAAATTTGGCGACCTAAATTGCGGGATGTATTGGTGATTGATCCCCACAACTTGCGTCCTTCCCAAAAGCGATCGTAGGCAGTATTGGTGCGGAAGACTAACAGCAAGCCCAGCACCAAACTGGGCACCACATTCGACCACTCGGGATGCGCCACCGGAACTTTCAAGGCATGGAGAATACTGATCAGCCCAGCAAAACCACCACACAAAACCACACGGGGCGCAATCGTGGGCACAACCGATCCACGCAGTCGCAGGCTCACTCGCAACCAAGGTCGGCGATCACGTTGCCCTAATCCAAACAAGCCTTTAGCCATCGTTGCTTTTGACTCAGTTTTGACTCAATGATTTCGAGATTTCTTGAATATCAATTTGGAAGCAGTTGGCTGCTCCATTGATATCAATTCGATACCAAAACGACGCGATCGCATTCTGCCAGCGCGTGGTTGAGGGGCGATCGAGCGATCGCAGGTTGATTGTACTGAGTTCACTTGCCCTGAGTTCACACGCCTGTTAGGGAGTCTGGCTAGTAGGGCTAGGGCTAGGACTGGGATTGGGACTAGGACGGGGACTGGGACTTGGCGAAACCGAGGGCTTGGATCCTGAACAGTCTCCATAGGCCAGGGTGTAAATCTGAATCAAATAGCCGGGGCGATCGACCAGGATTTTGCCCTGCAGTTCTTTGGTGATGGTTTCTAGGGCAGCGAGGTCAAGGGCTTCATAACCGGAGCTACTGAGCAGGCGCACGGGTTTGGCGATCGGGGCAATTTTGCGATCGGGCCCCACCAAAACTGCCGCATTGAAGATCTGAGGCGGCTTGTTGAGGGCACAGAGAATCGCCCGAGGGTAGGTCAGCGGAATCGGTGGGTTCGGCTCAGGATTCATCAAGCGAAAGAGCATTCCCTGGGTTCCCGGCGGCATCTTGCCATCGATCGGCTGCATCGGTTTGCTGGCTCGCAGTTTCATCCATTCGTCGTCTTGGTTGCCCGACAAGTCAATCAGCGTTTTTTGGGCGATCGCCGGGCCAATGCCGCCGGAGTTGTATGTGAAGCTGCCGGAATTGATACCCGAAAAGCGCCGCATGGAAATCGGTCCACCCTCAGGAGTACCCGTTGGCGTGCTTGAGGGTGTGCTGCCGGGTGACCCTGAAGGCGTTGGCCCCGTTGACCCTGGCGGCAGCGTCCAGCGACCAAAGCGATCGGCCAGAGCAGTCACATCTTTTAAATCCACTGCATTTGGGTCTACTGCATTGCCGGTGTTGTTGCCGTTACCGGTTGATCCCTGGCGATTGCCCGTTTGGCCCCGACCGCCTCGGTTCGATCGCGACCCGCGCCTAGAGCGATCGGTGCGGTCTCCCGTGAAGGGATCCACTTGCCATCCTCCCTGACCCCAAGTGCTCCACAAATCATCTGCTATCCCCAGTCCCGACGATCGGCCGCTCCAACGGTTGCCACCGGAAGTGGCCCCAGTGCCGGGCCAGGTGGAGGAGCTGGGGTCGTTGGACGGCCGAGTCCGAGTCCCGGGGTTCGCTGGGTTCGATCGCGGTAACATAGTGGAATCGGAGCCTAGCCCCAAACGACTAAACGGATCCCCCGCCAAATCACCCGGCTGCGCCGCCAAGGCCTCTCGCGCAAAGGCCGGGAGCTGTTGTTGCTCTTCGGGGGTCAACTCCAGCAGCGCCACCTTCCGCTCTGGTTCTGAGGTGGACTCGGGATTCCAGTCTGCCAACAGGGGCAAAGTGGCAATGTGCAACACGGCCGACAGCACCATGGCCGACCCCAGCGGCGATCGCCCGATCGTCCGCAGCCCCTGCCATGTTCCTAAAAAACGCTGCATCATACCCGCATTCCATCCTGCTCCAAGCTGCTCTGGCCCCGACCAAGGGCGATCGCCTGCGCCCGGGCGGTCGCCCTTGATTGTAGATCTCCTATTCGGCGATCGCGGCCCAAACCGAGCCGCCCCAAACTCCCCCAAGCCTCAGCTCACTGCGTTTTACCCCCCAGTTCCCCAAAAAAACGCCACAGGCGCTAGACGAAATTTGCCCTTAGCGATTACCATGAGTGCTTGTGGTTTTTTTGAACCAGTCATGAACGCGCAAGAAATCATCCGCTCAATCGAAGCCGAGCAACTCAAATCCGACCTGCCCGTCCTCTATGTGGGCGACACGGTTCGGGTTGGTGTTGTGATCCAAGAGGGTGGTAAAGAGCGCGTCCAGCCCTACGAAGGCACCATCATCGCCATGCGCAACGGTGGCATTAACGAAACCGTTACCGTGCGTCGCGTATTCCAAGGTGTCGGCGTAGAGCGCGTGTTCTTGCTCCACTCGCCCCGCGTCGCCAACATCAAAGTTGTCCGCCGTGGTAAAGTCCGTCGCGCCAAGTTGTACTACCTGCGTCAGCGCATTGGTAAGGCAACTCGCATCAAAGAACGGTTCGATCGCAAGAAGTAACACCCAGTTGTTGCTTCAGCCCTCAATTCGTTCATGCAAATTGCCTGGTTTTTGAACGACCGGCCTCAATCGATGCTAAACTGAGGAAACGTCCAAACGTGCGCTCTTAGTTCAGTCGGTAGAACGCAGGTCTCCAAAACCTGATGTCGGGGGTTCGAGTCCTCCAGGGCGCGCTGGCACTAATCAGCGACGAATCTACCCAAAGGCTTTTTGCCCCCGCGGCAACTAGGTCTTTGGGTAGATTCTCTTGGAACGAGTTTTTAATAACCCGTTGGCAGATACTGCCCGATCGCCCGGCCTAGCCCGCTTCAGCCACCCGCTCGTCCTGGCAATTCTGCATGATCGCGCCCTCCCTATTTTAACGATCTAAACGATTGGATCTAAAGCGATTGTTGATCGACAGAGGAATCCACCCGTGAGCAAGCCAGCGGAATCGCCAACTCCAGCTCCAGCTAACGACAAATTCGACCCCACCGAGTTTTTGCGCGGCACCCGCGAAGAACTGGGTAAAGTTGTTTGGCCTAGCCGCCAGCAACTCATCAGCGAATCGGTTGCTGTGGTTTTGATGGTGGTACTTTCAGCCACCACCATCTATTTACTCGACAACCTCTTCACTTGGATGGCAAGGCAGGTATTTGGATGAGCCTGAGCGACGAGCATCTCTATGACGGCGAAGAGACCAATGACGAGCAGGCCCCCAAAGTGCTCGCTCGCCGAGCCCGCTGGTATGCCGTCCAAGTCGCCTCCGGTTGTGAGAACCGCGTGAAGGTCAACCTTCAGCAGCGGGTGCAAACCCTGGACGTGACCGATCGCATTTTGCAGGTGGAAATTCCCCAAACGCCCACCGTCAAAATGCGCAAGGACGGCAGCCGGCAGCACAATGACGAAAAAGTTTTTCCCGGCTATGTCCTGGTGCGGATGCATCTGGACGATGAAACCTGGATGGTTGTGAAGAACACCCCCAACGTGATTAACTTTGTGGGGGCCGAACAACGGCGCGGCCAAGGTCGCGGGCGTGGTCACGTCAAGCCCGTACCCCTGAGTCCCGCCGAAGTCGAGCGCATCTTCCGCCAGGCCCAGGAACAAGAACCCGTCATCAAAATCGACATGGCGGCCGGCGACAAGATTGTGGTCTTGTCTGGGCCGTTTAAGGATTTTGAAGGCGAGGTGATTGAAGTCAGTCCCGAACGCAGCAAGCTCAAGGCTCTGCTGTCGATTTTTGGTCGGGATACCCCGGTTGAACTGGAGTTCAACCAAGTTCAAAAGCAAAGCTAGCTCGTCAAATAGCGCAACAAACGCATGGCTAAGAAAGTCGTCGCAATCATTAAGCTGGCGATTACCGCTGGCAAAGCGACCCCCGCTCCCCCGATCGGGCCCGCCCTGGGTCAGCATGGGGTCAACATCATGATGTTCTGCAAGGAATATAACGCCCGCACGGCTGACAAGGCCGGGCTGGTGGTTCCGGTAGAAATCTCGGTGTTTGAAGATCGTAGCTTCACCTTCGTTCTGAAAACGCCGCCCGCTTCGGTGTTGATTTGCAAGGCTGCCGGAATCGATCGCGGTTCCAGCGACCCCAAATCGAAGAAGGTTGGCAAAATCACCCGCGCCCAACTTCAGGAAATTGCTCAAACCAAGCTGCCTGACCTGAACACCAACGATGTGGAAGCCGCCATGCGGATCATCGAGGGCACGGCAAATAACATGGGCGTAACCATCGTTGATTAAGGTCGCAGCTTTAAGGTTGTGCCTTAATTGCGCCTTAGTTAAGGTTGCGATCGCTGAGTTGGTCATCGGTTCAGCGCGATCAACCCACTGATCAGCCCATTCTCTGCAAATCATCTGGGGGAGAAGCTCAACCCTTCGCTAGTGACCCCTAAGGAGTATTGACATCATGACTCGTAAGATTTCGCGTCGGATGCGCGAACTGCTCGCCAAGATCGAGCCGCGCGCCTACGAACCCCAAGCAGCACTGGAGCTTGTGAAAGAGCTGGCTACTGCCAAGTTTGTGGAAACCGTTGAAGCCCACATCAAGCTGGGAATTGATCCGAAGTACACGGATCAACAACTGCGGACAACCGTGGCCCTGCCCAAGGGAACAGGTCAAACCGTGCGAGTCGCTGTCATTGCCCGTGGTGAGAAGGTCGCGGAAGCAACGGGTGCTGGCGCTGATATTGCTGGCTCCGAAGACCTGATCGAAGATATCCAAAAAGGGATGATGGACTTCGACATCCTGATCGCTACGCCC
This sequence comes from Oscillatoriales cyanobacterium, assembly GCA_004292515.1. GTDB lineage: Bacteria > Cyanobacteriota > Cyanobacteriia > CACIAM-69d > CACIAM-69d > CACIAM-69d. The sequence continues at coordinate 21,500 of RDXB01000063.1, read as the reverse complement.
GACATGATGCCCCAAGTGGCTAAGTTGGGTCGGATGTTGGGTCCCCGGGGCTTGATGCCGTCGCCGAAAGGTGGTACGGTGACGTTCGATTTGCCGCAGGCGATTTCGGAATTCAAGGCTGGTAAGTTGGAATTCCGGGCCGATCGCACGGGGATTGTCCACGTGGGCATTGGTAAGTCGTCCTTCTCGGCAGAAGATTTGTTGGTCAACCTGAAGGCGTTGCAAGAGACGATCGATCGTAATCGTCCTTCGGGTGCCAAGGGCCGCTACTGGCGCAGCATCTATGTCACCTCGACCATGGGTCCCTCGGTGGAAGTGGATGTGGCGGCCCTGCGTGACCTGAAAATCGGTGAGAACGCGGTCTAGTCCCGTTTTTTGCTGAATGGTTCCAAGCTTCGGCGATGACACCGGCTTCGGTGACGAGGCTGTGCATCGCCAAGGCCCCCTCAACGTTGAACTAGCTGATGGGCGATCGCGCCCCAACCCCTAGCTTCAAAACCCCAACAACCAAAGACAGCGGGTGCCACTGCCCTGGAGCGGTGGCTCAATGTAATCCTGCCGAGGTCTGTGTTGTTTTGAGCCTAGTCACCATCCTCTAGGGATGGGATCTGGCTCACGACTACAACCCCCTCGATGCGTCTTTGGCTGACCGTCGGGGGGGTTCTCGTTTCCAGACTGCGCGACAAACCGAAAGGAGGTGATGACGAATGGGTCGCACGCTGGAGGGCAAGCAAGCAATTGTGGCGGATCTGAAGTCGTCGTTGACTGACATCGAAATGGTGGCAGTGATCGACTACGCGGGTCTTTCCGTTGCTGAACTGTCGGATCTACGCAATCGCCTCGCTGCTAGTGGCGCGATTTGCAAGGTGACGAAAAACACGCTGATGCGGATCGCCGTTGAGGATGATGCCAACTGGCAGCCCATGACGGAGTTTCTGAAGGGAACCTCGGCATTCTTGTTGCTGAAGGGTGACATTGGTTCTGCCCTGAAGGCTTATCAAGAGTTCCAAAAGGTCTCGAAGAAAACGGAACTGCGCGGCGGTGTGATGGAAGGCCGGGCGCTGACGCAGGCCGAAGTTAAGGCGATCGCGGATCTGCCGTCGAAGGAGCAGCTTATTGCTCAAATCGCCGGTGGCATCAACGGCCTGGCAACCAAGATCGCAGTCGGTGTCAAGGAAGTGCCTTCGATGCTGGCTCGTGGGGTCAAGGCAATTTCCGAGAAGCAAGCCGCCTAGTCCATTGCTTTTTGGTCGAGCAGTTCGATCGCCCGGCGGCCTAAGGTTACGGCCTGTCAACCGCCCTACCCGATCGACTGTGTTGGTTTCACCTGCTGCTGTTATTGCTGTTCAACCATTGCAAGGAGCAAATCCATGTCTGAGAAGGTCGCATCGATCGTTGAAAGCTTGAAGTCCCTGACCCTGCTGGAAGCAGCTGAACTGGTTAAGGAAATCGAAGAAGTCTTCGGTGTGAGCGCTGCTGCTCCCGCTGGCGGCATGATGATGATGGCGGCTCCGGGCGCTGCTGCTGCTGAGGAAGTGGAAGAGAAGACCGCTTTCGACGTGGTATTGGACGAAGTGCCCGCCGACAAGAAGATCGCCGTGCTGAAGGTGGTGCGCGAGCTGACCGGCTTGGGTCTGAAGGAAGCCAAGGATTTGGTGGAATCGACTCCCAAGGCCGTCAAGGAAGGCGCGTCGAAGGACGATGCCGAAGCCGCCAAGAAGAAACTCGAAGAAGCTGGTGCCAAGGCTTCGGTCAAGTAATTCAGCGCATTCAAGGCAGTTGCCATCGATCGCTCTGGTTTTGGAGGTGGTGGGAACCGCCGATTAATTGCAATCGTGCCGGTTCGTTACCCTCTCCTGAAGCCAAGCCGATCGATGGCTTCCTCACCACTCCTTGTATCCCCTGGCCTACGCGGCTGGGGGATTTTTTTGGTAGGTGATCGACAAGCAGCGATCGACAAGCAGCGATCGGCTCGAAAATTCGACACGACAATAAAAGCAAAGCCACACCCCAGGCTAATCAAGCCAGGATGAATCCATACCGAGATCCAAGTGTGCCAGTGAGGCAGGAGCAAAACAACATGGCTCGATTATCCCCTTGGTTGCTCGGGATAGGGCTGGTTTTCAATACGATCGCCTTTGGGGCAATGTGGCTGCCATCGGTACTGGCGATCCTGACTGGGCAGTGGCCCAGCTCCCAGGGCCCCGGTGATTGGGGGCTGTGGGTATCGTTTGGGGCGCTGGTGTCTTTCCCTTGGGTGGTGGGAGTCAGCGGGGTTTTGGCCTGGCGGTGGTTTGTGCGCGGGGCGCGAGGGCTGGGGGTGGGTCTGAGTTGCTTGCCCTATGCCAATGTGGGGTTATTTACCCTGGGGCTGCACTGGGCTACGACGGCAAGTTCGGGCTAGCGGGCTGGGTTTCGAGGGCCGATCGCTGGAAGATGACGATTCGATCGCCCACCACGGGGCTGCGGGCCCAGAGGATACCCTGGGGATTCTGGAGTTCCAGCTTGCTGAAGTCGAGGCGGCGCGATCGGGTCAACAAATCGGCCGTGAAACGATCTTGCTGACGATCGCCCAGGTTAAACCAAGCCTCATCGGGCACAACCACGATCAACCGACTGCTGCGAAAGTCGGCACGGATGGAAGCAATCAACTCGGGATCACCATAGCGGGTGGCAATTTGGCTCGCATCCTCTTGGATGGTGGCGATCGCCTGTTGCTCCGGTGAGAGTTCCAGCTTCGGCGGCGGGCTGGGTGGCTGCTGGGCGATCGGTGCTGGCTCGCTTGGTTCAGGGGCGATCGCCTCGGGCGGCTCGGTGGCCTCTGGTGACTCAGTGGCCTCTGGCTCCGGCAACTCCAGTAACTTGGGCAACAGCGGCTTCAGAGGCTCCAGGGCGGGGGGCTGGCTGGCAACGGTCGTCGGCGGCTTGAATTGGGGCGGGAAAATGGCGATCGCCGCCACCAGCACCACCGACCCCATCACCGACAGGGCAATGGTTAAGTTGCGATCGGACAACCTACGCAGGGACTCCGGCAACCAGGGCCGCACCCAACCCAGCAGCGTGTGGCCTGCCCGAGCTGGTGTCAGGGCTGGTCGGGAAATACGGGCCGCCGGGGGCAGGGCTGATTCAGTTTCTAATTCGGTGGCCGCCCAGTCCAGCAGTCGAATCAGCCCGCGCAAGAGTCGAGCGGTCGATCGCCGGAGGGAAGCACCCCAAGCCGCCTGACCGGAAGACTTTGGTGAGCTTGATGACATAGCAACTCCCAGCGCACAGAAGGATTGGCAGAGCAAGGCTGGCGGATCGCCGCCGCGATCGCCGGGTTGCTCAAATGCCCCCGGGGGATAGCTTTAGCGCGGCTTGCAGCTTCGATCGTAACAGCCCGGGTTCCCGTCCGGTTCGATCCGCGCCGGATTTGCTGTGGGTCTTAACGTTGAGCAATACGCAACTGAACGCAACGACTGAACACGACGACTGAACGATCTCCTAATGCTGAACAATCTCCTGATGCTGAACAATCTCCTAATTTTGTTGATCAACATTTTGTTGATTAACCAATTAACCGCCCGTCCCTGCCCGTTCGTCTCCCGCCACAACGCCTAGGCTTCCGGAACGATCGAGAGCCAAACTCGTACAGTAGTTCCCTGACCCGGCTGGCTGTCGATCCGCAACTCACCGCCGTAGAGACTGCACAGGCGCTTCGCCAAACTGAGGCCGAGGCCCGACCCCTGTTGTTCATGCAGCTTGCGATCGAACTGCTGATAGGCCCCCACGGATTTAATATGCTCAGGACTCATCCCCCGGCCCTGGTCGCACACAGCCACACAGTAGCGATCGCCATCAATAGAGCCACTGACCTGAATTGCCTGGCCCGGCTGGGAAAACTTACAAGCGTTGTCCACCAGCTCGATCACAATCTTTTGCAACGCCGACTCAGAGATGGCCACATTGGCATCGATCGCCCCCACCTGCATGTCCGCCGCGCGATTGGGCCATTCCTGCCCCTGGCGAGCCGCGGCCCCTTCGAGCGTTGCTGCGGGGTAGTCCATTTGCAGTTGTCGCAACTCCCGCAGCCGCACCGAGTCACGCGCCATCAACTCCAGCTCCGCATAGAGCAAAAAGTTTTGAATCAAGCGAAATAGCCGCTGACCCGAGGACTGAATATCCAGCACCATTTCCCGCACTTCCACCGGCTCCAGATCATCCAGCTCTTGCAGCAATAACTGGGCCGTCGCCACAATCCCATTCAGCGGCGTTCGCAGCTCGTGGGGCAAGGAAAAGGCAATGCTGTGGCGCAAATCATCCAGTTGTTCCTGGTTTTTTTGTTGGGTCAAGGCCTGGCGTTGGAGCCGCGCCGACACAGCCGCCAACAGCTCCTGATGGGTAAAGGGCTTCGTCAGGTAATCATCGGCTCCCAAATGCATCCCCTGGCGCACATCTCCCTTGGTGGTGCGCGCCGTCAAAAACACAAAGGGAATAGTCGCGGTTTCTGGGCGATCGCGCAGGGCTGCCAACACGCCGTAGCCATCGAGCTTAGGCATCATCACATCGCACAGAATCAAGTCTGGCTGAAACTCAACAGCCAGGGCCACCCCCGCCGCCCCATCCGGCGCGCCAGTGACTTCATAGCCTTCAGCTTCGAGGATGTCGAGAATGACCTCTCGCACATCCGGTTCGTCTTCGATCGTTAGGATTTTTGTCACGGGAGTTACAACCTTGCACCAAAGACGATAGGTGATAGATAGGCCCAACCGGAGCAACCAGAACCGGTAGACAGTAGCGAGTCAGTCTAGTTAGGCGGCTCAGATAAATCGGCTGCTGGCGGATTGCTGGCAGCCGTGAGGTCGATCGCACGGGGTAACGGTTTGGCGTTCCGAGTCGGCAAGGTAACGGTGAAGGTGGTGCCCTCCCCTTCAATGCTGGTTACATGGATCTGGCCGCCGTGCAGGGCGATCGATCGCTGCACAATCGTCAAGCCCAGCCCCGTGCCGGGAATTGTGCCCACGTTACCCGCCCGATGGAAGGATTCAAAGAGGCGATCGAGATCTGCCGATGGAATGCCAATGCCGCGATCCTGAACGCTGAGTTTCACCGTCTCGGCCCCATAGACCAGCCGCAACCGCACAGTTCCCCCCTCAGGAGAATATTTCAGCGCATTTGACAGCAAATTCGACAGGATGTGGCGCAGCAATTTTTCATCCAGTTCCAGTAAACGCCCCACCGCTGGGCGATCGACCGTCTGAAAGCTGATGGTCTGATCTTGCCGCAAGTTCAGCGACATTTCTTCGACTAGCCCCGCACAGAATTGCTCCAAATCTAGCCAAGTGGGCTGAAACTTCAACCGCCCCGCATCAGCCTGGCCCAAAATCAGCACCGACTCTAGCAACTCTGTCAGGTGGTGCACCATGTTCTGGATTCGCTGCAAATAACTGCGGCTCTTGTCGGGCCCCCAGCGCTCGCCATAGTGTTCAAGGGCTTCAGCGGAGGCCAAAATCGTCGTTAGCGGTGTCCGAAATTCATGGGAAGTCATGGACACAAACTGAGACTTCATTTGGCTTAGGTCTCGTTCGGCTTCCAAGGCCCGCCGCACCTCCACTTCGGCCACTTTGCGCGCGTTCACGTCCCCGACAGTGCCCTCGTAGCCCATCAGCAAACCGCGCCGGTTGTAGATGGCGCGGGCATTCTCAGCGATCCAGGTGGTGGTGCCGTCAGCGCGACAAATTCGTGACTCGAAGCCCACCACCTGACCGTCGGCCATGAGGGCGGCTTGGAACTGTTGACGGCGGTAGGGTTCAACGTAGAGCGCGCTGATGTCTTTGATGGTGGCGATCGCCTCTTCCGGGGACTCGTAGCCAAAAATGCGCGCTAGGGCCGGGTTCATGCTGGTGAACTGCCCGGACACGGTTGATTGATAAATTCCTTCAACAGCGTTCTCAAAGATGCTGCGGTATTTGGCTTCTGCGGCCTCAACTTGGCCGTAGGCTTCCGAGAGTTTGGTGCGGGCGTTAAACTCAGCCCGTTGCAGACGCTCGTAGAGATAAACCGAGAGATCGCAAACCAAGCAAATCCAAAACAGCTCTAGCAGCAACCCAAACCGGGATTGAATGGGGGACGATCGAATGGCAGTGCCCAGAAATTCCCGCAAGCCAAAGGAATGCACCAGGGACAGCACCTGGGACAACACGTGCAGCGGCCAACGCACGGGCACGAGGGTGGCTTGGGCAAAGAAGCCAAAGGCCCAACCAAACAAACTGGGGGGCACGCGATAGGGCAGGGTGGGCGACAGGCAGACCTGAATGGTTTCGGGGATGACTTGTAGGGACAGCAGGAATCCTAGAAACAGGACGCGCAGGTGTCTTGCGCCCCAGCGGGTGTCGGACAAATACCAAAAGCCCAATAGCCCGATGAGGGTGGCGAGTTTGGCGGCTACGTCGTCCCAGCCCAAAATTTGCTGGCGCAGGATTGATCGCCCCAGATCTAAAACCGCAAAGCTCCAAGAAATTAATAGCCCTAGGCCAAAGGCCAGACGGATACGTGCCAGCAAAAATCGATTTTGCCAAGCTTCGTAGGACAGGCGATGCAGGTTGCTGCCGTCATCGGCCGCAACGTTGACCGCTGACAGGTATTCGATCATGGTGCGCACGATCGGAATACGCTGGAGCCATTTTTGAAGGAATCGTGTGGCGCGTGCCTGCAAGAGGGTTTGCATTAACCGCTGAAGGATTGGCAAGAATAGCGTTCAACGAAGGACTGGCCCGACTGCAATTTGAGCGGCTGGGGGCAGTGAATCACGATCGACGCGGGGGGATCAGGACTCGCGATCAAAACAGCGATTGGCGATCGGGTCTTTAAATACCGTTGGTGGTGTTGGTGGCAGAAACTTGAGCGGCAAGCTGTTCTCTCTAGGATGGCATAGGGCCAGCGGCGAACGGTTGATTTGGGAATCTGGCTGACTGAGGGAGTTTAAAACAAGCGCTAGAGTAAATCTCAGAGCGGTGCTGGGGTGATGCGCGGGTCACGATGGTTCCAAGTCGCGTGCGATCGCTGCCTGGCTGGCTGCTCTAGCCCATTGGAGGATCCAGGGGAGGTACTGGTATGTGCATTTGTGTTAACTGCCTGTATGTCGATCGGTGCACCACTTACCACGCCGTTGAGGCCCAGCACCAGCAACTGCATTTAACGGACTTGCCAGATTTTGAGCCGATCGAGCCGACGATTAATGTGAATATTCGCTCCCACGCGGACGAGATCGAGATGGAATGGGACGTGGTGGGCTGCAATAGCTTTGTGGCGGAGATGGGTAAGTGGGCGCGGTTGCGGCCGGGTGAGTTGGTTCCGACCTGATCAGCGGGCGATCAAGGCGATCGCCTCACCCAACTTCCTGGCTGAAATCCCTAGCTGAGATAGGGCAGGGGATCGACGGGATTGCCATTTTCACGCACCTCGAAGTGCAGGTGTGGCCCCGTGGACAGGCCTGTGGAACCAACGGCGGCGATCGCCTCGCCCTTTTGCACCGTTTGACCGACGCGCACATAAACTTCGCTGGCGTGACCGTAGAGGGTGGAAAGACCATCGCCGCGATCAAGCACGACCGAATTGCCATAGCCGCCAAAGGAACCGGCCACCACGACGGTTCCGGCATGGGCAGCGCGGATCGTTGTGCCATAGGATGCGCCGAAGTCGAGGCCATTGTGTTGGCGACCGTAGCCGAGGATCGGATGCACGCGCCAGCCGAAGCCGCTGGTGACGATCGCATTCACTGGGGTGGCGAGGATGCCGCCGGGGAGCTTGAGAATTTTGGGTTCGTTGCTGTCGGGCTGGCCGGGCACGCCGGGAACCCGGAGGGCGGCTAGGCGGCTGAGGCGGGCGACTGCTTCGGCCTGTTGTTGCTCGGTAATCCGCTGGCGGATCAGGCGGGCAAGGTTGGCGGAGTCGCGATCGAGTTGGGCCTGTTGCTCGTCGGCTTGCAGGCGATCGCGTTGGATTTGTGCCACCCGCGCCTGCTCAAGTTGCGTCTTTTGGCGCAGTTGCAGTTCTTCAACGCTCAGATCCTGACTGAGATTGGCGAGTTCTCGGCGGCGCTCTTGCCACTGGCTGCGCTGGAAACTGAGGCGATCGGCGGCTTGATCCAGCTCCCGCAGTTGCCGGCGATCGGCCCCATACACGGCCTGGAGCCGCTGCTGGCGATCGAGAAATTGCTCGATCGACTTGCTTTGCAACAACACTGCCAGACCCCATTGTTTAGACTGCTGCTGCAAAAACCGCAACCGCGCCACCACCGCCAATCGCTTGTGCTGGTAACCTTGCTCCGCGAGGGCTAAGTCACGTTCGAGGGCCGCCAGTTGATCCAGCGCCGATCCCAGTTGGGTTTGGGTGCGATCGGCGGTCTGTTCCGTTTGTTGGAGCGATCGTTGCAGCTTGTCCACCTGTTGGCGCGTTTGTTGCTGCTGCTGTTGGAGTTGTTGTTGCTGTCGGCGGAGGTCTTGGCGCTGCTGGTTCAGTTGTTCCTGCTGTTGGCGCAGGTCTGGCAGGGATTGCGATCGCGCGGGCAGCAACCCACCTACCCCTGGCCACCCCAACAACAGGAGCGCCAGCCCCAGGGCGATCGCCCCCCAGAGCTGGCGCAACCCCCGAGCCGACAGCCACGGGACAGGGGGAGCTAAAAATTGCTGGCCCAAACGTTGCCAGAACCGTGCCATCAAGCCATTCAGTCCATTACGATCCGGCGAAATCGCCATAGCGCAGCCAGCCCCGCCACACAGAATGAAAGATCCGGTTCAAGGCTTGATGCTCATATTCGGTCAAGCTATCGCTCAAAATTGCTTCCTGCAAACGCTCACAATGCTCACTGGTAATCACACCCGAAGACATGGCATCTGCATAAACTTCCATCAGCATGGAGTCAGATAGTTCGACAAGGTTTGCCATCGGTTTCATGACCATTTTCAATAAAACGCATCCCTTGAGTCAGGCGCATGAGTCAGGCGCATTTGAGTCCGGTCGCATCAGTCATCGCATGGCTGTTGCTTGGCAGTCACTATTAGTTACCTGCAAGGGGCATTTAGAATACCCCAGATTGTGGAGAAGAAACCTACCGATCTCGCTGGCGATCGCAAAATCTTAAGACCCGCTTAATCAAGTGTTTCATGCAGGTCAGGGATCGCGTCAAATTTGCGACAACGCCTTCATAAGTTGTTGCAAACTACGAGGGATCGAAATAATCCAAAACGGCTTTCACAATTCGCTCTGAGGCACGGCCGTCGCCAAAGGGATTCACGGCCCGAGCCATTTGGTCATAGGCGGCGCGATCGCTGAGTAACAGACTCGCTTCCCGCACCATATCCGCTGTGGCCGTGCCGATCAATTTGGCCGTGCCCGCCGCGATCGCCTCGGGTCGTTCCGTCGTGTCGCGCAACACCAGCACCGGCTTGCCCAGGCTCGGCGCTTCCTCCTGCAAGCCGCCAGAATCCGTGAGAATCAGGGTCGATCGCTGCATCGCTCCAATCAGTGCCGAATAGTCCAGCGGTTCGGTCAAAAAGACGCGATCGTGGGGCCCCAACTTACCGATCAGCGGTTCGCGCACGGTCGGGTTGCGGTGCAGCGGCAACACCAGCGACAAATCCGGGAAGCGATCGAGCAGCCCCAAAAACCCATCGGCGATGTCGGTGAGCGGGTCGCCCCAATTTTCCCGGCGATGCACCGTGGCCAAAATCACCGGTCCCGCAGCCCAATCGAGCGATCGCCCGGCCGTTGCCGTGCCAGCCAAGGGAGCGATCGGGCAAGGCGGATTTTTCGCCGCCACCGCCAACAACGCATCGATCACCGTGTTGCCCGTTTGGTGAACCTCGCCCATCACCCCCGACTTCTGCAAATTGGCCACCGCCAAATCCGTCGGTGCAAAATGCAACTGTGTCACCTGGGAAATCAGCCGCCGATTCGCCTCCTCGGGAAACGGACTGTAGAGGTTATCCGTCCGCAAGCCCGCCTCCACGTGCCCCACCGGAATTTGTTGGTAAAACGCCGCCAGGGCCGCTGCAAAAGCCGTCGTCGTGTCGCCCTGCACCAACACCAACCGGGGCTGAATCTCCGCAAACAGCGCCCCCAACCCCGTCAAGCTACGGCAAGTAATATCCGTCAGGGTTTGGCCCGGCTGCATAATCGCCAAATCCCGATCGCCCCGCAGTTCAAACAAGCTCATCACCTGCTCGACCATTTCCTTGTGCTGACCCGTCAGCAAAATTTGGGTCTCGAAGCGATCGTCCTGCAAAAACGCCCGCGCCACCGGAGCCATCTTGATCGCTTCCGGTCGAGTCCCGATCGTCAAACAAATTCGCATCCGGTCAGCCACAGCGCCAATCCATCCTATTAATCAGTTGGTTGCATCAATGAGTTAAGTCAATTTTGGGGTGCAAGCCCGCCCTACAGATTACCGGCTCATAAGTCGTAAAGCGTCTTTAGCCAGTCCACAAAAGCATGAACCTGGGGATGATCAAAATTGAAAACAGCACGCTCTCCAGTTTTGATCCATGCACCAGGTTTATGATGCCAAGCCAACCATGTGTAGATCCGTGCTTTGTCTAAATGATGGTTGCTGAATGGCGCACCTAAGCGTTTTGCTTGATCAACGGAGTCCTGTAAATGTATCCATAGATTCTCGCGATTACTGGGGATGAGCTGAGATAGTAGGGTTTCTAGCATTCCGGGCGATCGATGATCTGGCATCATCCAGATCCCAAACGTTTGATCATCAGTAACTGAGCAAATAAACCCATTTTCAGGAATTTGGTTAGGGAATGAAATCGAATTCAATTGCTCAACCAATTGACAAGATTGACAAATTTCACTCCATTGATCTGAGGCACTATCATCAGCATCAATCACAATCCCTAAAACAGATACGTTGGGATCGGCTAGTTGATTGAATATTTTGTTCGGCGTTATATTGCTAATTCCTCGTTGATCTTGAATATCGATCTGTGGCTGTGATGATCCCGATCTTTTTTTAGTTATTTTCCAGTGCGGTAGATAGATATTGAGAATTTCGCTAACGATTGTTTTGTCGCTACTTCCTTCGACAAACAAAATTCTCGATTTGCGACTTGCTGAACTCATCTCTACCGAACCTCAACCTGGTCTTCAGCAGCAATCACGATTTTATCCGTGTCATAGCTGACGCTGTGATCGTGTTTCGCATCAATTCGATGAATCATAATCTCATTGTCATAGATCTCTTCAGCCTCGATCAGCTCCCCCAGTGCTTTCCAGCAATCTTGACTATGGGTTGTCGCAAAAACTTGGATATCTAACTCTTTAGCAATTTTCCAAATTAGTTTCCAAAGATCAACCATGACACTGTAGTGTAATCCAACATCAATCTCATCAATTAGCAGAGTTTTTCCTTTGGCATTTACCAGTATCAAAATGATCCCCATCAAGTTCCAGAGACCATCTCCCATACTCGCAATAGGTACAATTTCATCGACATCTTTCAATTTAGCAAAGAATCCGGTTTTAGGCATTGAACCTAATACTTCTACCTCAACAGATTTAGGCGCAATTCGTTGAATATCAGGTTCAATAATTCTGATTGCTTCCAACACTCGCTCTTCTTCTGGACGTAAGACAACTTGACTGTAGAAATAAGCTGCCTCCTGAGCTGTTAGCCTAGTTAAAAAAACTAGCTCTGAATTTTGGTTCTGCAAGATTGAACTTTGTAGTGGTTGTCTTGAGAAAATAATTCTTTCCCCTGATGAAAGAGAGCCTTCGTATTGGTCAACACTTTCATCAAAATTTCGCACTTTGATTCGCAACTGAGGCAGATCAGGTTGTTGTAAATTTCCTGATAAAGCATCAATCGGAATGATTCTGTTAGACTTTGAATGACCAGGAATAATTTCGATTTGAAAGCTTTTATGATGGTCATTTAGGAGTCCAGAGATCTTGATTGGTTTTTGATTGGAAATTACTCGATTGTGGAAAAAATGTCTGATTTCAGATGCATACTTTTGATTTTCATAAGTATGTGAAAGCTCGCCTCTCATGACTTGCAGTTCAGTCATGACCTGAGCGGGGTGCTCCGTGGTCATCAGTAGGTGAATGGCTTCTAGGATTGAGGTTTTGCCGCTGTTGTTTTTGCCGGTGAGCAGGTTGATGCGGCCCAGTTTGGGGATGGTGAAGTGGGAAAACTGGCGGAAGTTTTCGATTTCTAGACTCTGGAGCATGGTGCATAACTCCCGTGGTGCGAAGGAGGGGCGATCGCCCCTGATTAGGTCACTACAAACTCGATGAGTGTTGGGTTTTGTGCCTCAACCCAACCTACAAAATGAAGGGTTTGGGCGGGCGATCGCCTGTGATTTAACTGTAGCGATCGCCCCATGATTATGCCGCTTGGCGTTGGTTGGCGCTGAGGATGCCGTAGTAGTAATCCTTCAGTTGGCGGGTGGCAGCGGCCCAGCCCCAGCGTTCAGCCTCGGCTCGGGCGGCCGATCGCAGATGGGCCAACTGGCTCGGATCGGCCAGCAATCGTTGGGTGGCGGTGACGGCCCCTTGGTCATCGGTGGGGTCAAACAGGCAGCCGTTCACGCCGTCGGTGACGATATCGGGGATGCCGCCCGCGTTGGCCGCCACCACCGGACAGCCAGCCGCCATTGCTTCCAACAACACCAGCCCCAGGGTTTCCGTGCGCGAGGGGAAGATGAACGCATCGGCACTGGCATAGGCGGCGGCCAGCTCCAAACCGCGCAAATAGCCGACAAAGTGGGTGTTGGTTCCGGCGAAAAATTCCTCCAGCTCGGCGCGGTAGGGGCCGTCGCCCACAAGGGCTAACCGCGCGCCGGGAATCGATTCGAGCACCGGACGAATCCGATCGACTTCTTTTTCGGCGGACAGGCGGCCAATATAGATCAACAGGGGCGCTGCGGGGTGGCCCTGGCTGAGGAAGTCGCGCATTTTGGCGGTGGCGCGATCGGGCGTGAAGCTCTCCGTATCTACGCCGCGCTGCCAAAGGGCGGTGCGTTCAATGCCATGATCGCTCAGTTGCTGCACCATGGCCGTGGAGGTGCAAAGGTTGAGATCAGCTAAATTATGGGCGGTTTTTAGCAGTTCCCACAGCAATCCTTCGAGCATTCCTAAGCCGTAATGTTGCAGATATTGGGGCAGGTGGGTGTGATAGGAGGCGACGAGGGGCAGTTGCCGAGTTTTGGCGTAATAGATGCCACCCAAACCAACCACGGCTGGGTTGACCACATGAATTAAATCGGGGCGAAATTGATCGAGTTCTCGACCAATGGCGGGGCGGGGAATTGCGATTTTGAGTTCAGGATATTGCGGCAGCGGAAAACCCGAAACACCGAAAACTTTTGAGCCATTGTAATCTTTTAGTCCCAGATCTGGTGTGACGATTAAGACTTCATCACCCATTTTTTGCAGATGGTCAATGGTGTGACGAAGCCGAGTCACAATGCCGTCGATTTTGGGCAGAAAAGTTTCGGTGAATAGGGCAATTCGCATAGATTTGAGAATGGGCAGGGGTAAACAATGCGGAGGTTGAGATTAAGCAAAGGTTAATGCAAACAAAGACCTGTTTTAATCGGTTTGCAAGATGAACCAGTTGCCTCAGAATACCGCTTGTGGGCCGCTCTACAACCTTTCCCTCAAATGATTCGTATAGCAGATCATGGATGGGATGAAGCGGTTAGTTGGCGGGCATTACCTACCCTACAGGCGATCGGTGGCTGTACTGATTCAGGGAGATAAAAGCTGTAGTCCAATTGTCTGTTACTTTTGGCGGGTCGATCGCGCTAGGTTGTGGCTATACCAAGTAGCGCCAATGATCAGCAAACCGATCGCCCCGAGGGTGAGGGTGAGGGGTAAAAACTGGCCGCTGCTGACGGCTTCGGTGCCAGAGCTGCCCAGTTGCACAAACAGAAATACGCCGGGACCGGTGCCTGCGATCGTGGCGATGAGGTAATCCCGAAAGCGGACGGAGGTTAAACCGGCGGTGTAGTTTGCTAAACCGTAGGGCAAAATTGGCAGCAACCGGACGGCAAACATATAGGCAAACCCGTGGCGACGAATTTCTTGATCCATTTCTTGCCAGCGATCGGCGAGGCGGCGTTCAAAAGCGGGCCGGGCTAGCCAACGACTGAGATAAAAGGAGGCGATCGCGGCCAAAATCGCAGCTAAACTCGTCCAAACTGTGCCCCAAATTGAGCCGAATAGTGCCCCCCCCAAGAGGTTTAAAGCAGTGGAGGGTAGCATCAACATGGTGACGGCTAGATAGACTGCCATATAGACTAATGGTGCGAGCCAACCAGTACCGCCAATTTGTGTTCTTAGCCGTTCGATGTCGATCATGCCTAAGCTGTAAAACATTGCCCCGATCGCCCCGAGACAAAAGAACAATAGCAGCACAATCCAACGTTTTTTGGGTGGCTTCATGGGGTGCTTGGGGGGATGGGGCAAGGGGCCGAGGCCCCTTGTCTAGGTAATGGGTGATCTAGGGGTTGAGTTGTTCGGCGCGATCGCGATCGGTGACACGCCAACTGAGCTTGGTATTCAGCCAAAAGTTCCAAAAAGTGACTAAGCCGATCGCAATCAAGTTGGCTAAATACCGGAATTGACCCGCAAAAATCACATTAAAAATAAGATTCAAAATTAAAACATTCAGAATCAGCCCCATCAGACAAATTAAATTGAATTTTAAGAAGCGTTCGAGGCGACGACGCAAGCCAGTTTGACGTTGGGAGAGGTCGCGAAATGTCCAGCGATCGTTCCACCAAAAGTTATTTAGAATCGCGATTTCTGCCGCGATCATTTTGCTGCGAGTCAACCCCCAGCCGAGGGTGCTGGGATCACTGAGGGCATAGAGCACCGCCATATCAACGATTACGCCACTCAGACCGACAATGCCAAACCGCATGAAACGCTGAACTGGGAACCGATCGAGCCGCAGCCGCCACAAATGGGCGAGATAGTCGATCGCATGATACCAAGTGACTTTGGTTTCGCCCGATTGCCGCTCGCGAAATTCGTAGGGCAGCGTTTTCACAAGCCCAAAATCTCCTTTTGCTAACACTTCAATCAGAATTTTATAGCCCAAGGGATTAAGAATTTTGTGGGCGATCGCGCTGCGTTTCAAGACAAAATAGCCACTTAGGGGATCGGACACCAACCCCACCACGTCGGGCAATAGGGCTAGCCCTAGAATCTGTGCGCCTCGGGACGTTAAGCGCCGCCACGGACTCCATTCGCTAATGCCACCGCCGGGATCATTGCGACTGGCAGCCACCAAATCAGCTCCGGCCAAAATCTGCGCCACCATCTCCGGCAAGAGTTGCTCATCGTGCTGGCCGTCGCCATCAATTACACCTAAAATTTCGCCCTTTGCCACCTGCCAACCACGAATCACGGCGGTGGCTAGCCCCTGTTCGTAGTGCCGACAAAGCACCCGCAATTGGGGAAATTCGGCGGTCAGTTCCTGGGCAATTTTCCAGGTGCGATCGGTGCTGTTGTCGTCCACCACAATGATTTCGTAATCATTGGGCAAAGCCTGATCCAAAATCACCACCAGCGATCGCACCAAAGCTTCGATATTGTCGGCTTCTTCGTAGGTGGGAATCACCAGCGAAAACCGCAGCGATCGCCCTAGGATAGTCAACTTGCCGCCCTGGGGTGAGAGAGCCAGAAATTGGGCGATCGCCTGCTCGAAATTGAGCGGCTGTTGGAGATAGTCTGGCTGGCGAATTTCGATTTGGAATTCTGCCGTGGTGGGTTCCCCCCAAGTGGATTGATGCAATCGCGAATCCGGTAGCGGATCGATGCACAATTCACCCGTGGGAACCGCTTCAATCGGTCGTAAAGTGGGTTGCACTGCTGGCATACCACCCATCCTTAAGCCTCAGCAACCTGAGTCGTGAGCTGAGGCTGGAAATCGAGGGTTTTAACCAGGAATGCTAACTTGTCGCTGGCTTCTTCCACGATTTTGGTGGTGGGTTTGCCAGCTCCGTGGCCGGCTTTTGTTTCAATCCGAATCAGAGTCGGCGCGTCACCATTGTGGGCCGCTTGTAAGGCAGCGGTGAACTTAAAACTATGGGCAGGAACCACGCGATCGTCCCGCTCCCCCGTAGTCACCAAAGTGGCAGGATAGGCCGTTCCCGATCGCAAATTATGCAGCGGTGAATAGGCATAGAGCGCCTGAAATTCCGCTGCATTTTCCGGCGATCCATAGTCAGAACACCAAGCCCAACCGATCGTAAATTGCGAGAAGCGCAGCATATCCATCACCCCGACTGCAGGCAGGGCAGCCCCAAACAAATCGGGTCGCTGAATGAGGCAAGCACCTACTAATAAACCCCCATTACTGCCACCAGAAATTGCCAGCCGTTGGGGTTTGGTGTATTGATTCGCAATCAGCCATTCCGCAGCAGCAATAAAGTCATCAAAAACATTTTGCTTTTGCAGTTTTGTACCTGCTTCATGCCACGCTTCACCATATTCACCACCCCCCCGTAAGTTGGCAACAGCGTAGATGCCACCCATTTCCATCCATACCAAGTTGGACACGGAAAAAACCGGCGTGAGAGACACATTGAACCCGCCATAGCCGTAGAGAATGGCAGGGCGATCGCCGGTCAGCTCTAGTCCTTTCTTGTGGCTAATAAATAGTGGGATCTGCGTGCCATCTTTGCTGTGGTAGAAAACTTGGTGGGTTTCATAATCTTCCGGGTTAAACGCCACCGTCGGCTCTCGGAAAAGCTGGCTAGTTTGGCTGGCAAAGTCGTAGCGATAAATACGGGTGGGTGTGGTGTAGCTGGTGAAACTATAGAAGGTTTCCCGATCGCTCCGTTTGCCTTGAAAACCACCGATCGAACCGAGACCCGGCAACTCGATTTCAAATTGGAACTGCCCTTGCAAATTAAAGAACTGCACCGCCGATCGCGCATCTTGCAAATATTCCACCACAAACCCATCATTCAGGGTGGAAACCGCATCCAACTTGTGGGTTGCTTCGGGAATCACTTCTTGGATTGTGGATTGCCAATCGGTGCTGGTCGTGTCGAGATTGATCGCCACCACCCGACCCATAGGCGCTTGCCAGTTGGTTTCAAACCAGCCGATCGCCCCATCATGATCAATAAATCCAAACCCACCGACCCAATCACTCACCAATTCCCGCACAGGAGCATTCGGCTGTCGAAGATCTTTCACAAATAGTAAATTCTTTGCGTCAGTTCCCTTCCAAACAGAAATCAATAGATAGGAACCATCTTCACTGACCCTGCCGCTAAAGCCCCATTCTGGCTGATCGAGTCGCTCATAAATCAGCAGATCAGCCGCTTGCTCAGTGCCCAGTTCGTGATAGTAAAGTTTCTGGAAATAGTTGGTATCTTGGAACTGGTTTTCTGCATTCGGTTCGTCATAGCGACTATAGAAAAATCCCCGATTATCCGGTGTCCAAGATGCACCAGAAAACTTCACCCAATCCAGGCGATCGGGCAAATCTTCACCCGTTTCCACCGATCGCACTCGCCAGGTTTGCCAATCGGAACCTGCCGTGGACAAGCCATAGGCCATCAATGATCCGTCTTGGGTGAAGGCAATTCCCGACAGGGCAACAGTGCCATCCTCCGAAAGCTGATTGGGGTCGAGCAAAACACGCGCCTCCCCATCCAGGCAATCAAGCTGATACAAGATGCTTTGATTTTGTAGCCCATCGTTTTTGTAATAGAAATAGCGATCGCCCCGCTTCCAGGGCACGCTCAATTTTTCATAGTCCCAAAGTTGTAACATCCGGTCATAAAGGGACGATCGCGCCGGAATTTGCGCCAAATAATCAAAGGTCAATTGATTTTGGGCGGCAATCCAATCAGCCGTTTCCGGATCATTGGCATCTTCTAACCAGCGGTAGGGGTCAGGCACCGAAACGCCGTGGTAGATGTCCACTTGGTCAACGGTACGGCTGGTGGGATAGACAAGACGATCGGCCATGGGATGCTACAAAAAATTCACGTCCGGGGTCTATTGTACGGGCGCGGGCCCGACTGTAGCGGTATTCTGGGAAAGCTTCGGGCCCGATTGCCAAACCTCACCCCCATTTTTTGCCCCGCTTGGACGCTGCATCCCCGTCGATCGCCCCTATGAAAATCGCCACTTGGAACGTTAATTCTGTTCGATCGCGCCTCGATCATGTCACCGGTTGGCTTCAGGAAAACCCCGTAGATTTTCTTTGTTTACAAGAAACCAAGGTGATTGATAGTGACTTTCCCCGATCGGCTTTTACGGATTTAGGCTATCACCTGGAAATTTCGGGACAAAAGAGCTACAACGGCGTGGCGATCGCCAGTCGGCAACCGGTGAATCAATGTTTGATCGGTTTTGGTGCAGTTTTAGATCCCGAGTTAGTTGGCGATTTAGATGAGCAAAAACGGGTGATTGCGGTTCAAGCGGGAAACTTGGTTTTGGTGGATCTCTATGTGCCCAATGGCTCCGAAATTGGCAGCGAAAAATATGCTTATAAACTGCATTGGTTGGCGTTACTCAAAACCTACTTGACGGAATTATTAACCCAGCATCCCCAGGTTTGCGTTTGCGGTGATTTTAATGTTGCCTATGAAGACCGCGATATTCATAATCCCAAAAACCGCGAAACCCATATCATGTCCTCTGATGATGAGCGGGCAGCCCTGAAAGATAGCGTTTTCGATTTGGGATTTCAGGATGCCTTTCGGTTGTTTTGTGATCAGGGCGATCGCTTCAGTTGGTGGGACTATCGATCGGGTGGTTTCCAACGCAATCGGGGATGGCGGATTGACCATTTATATTTGTCGCCAGCCTTGATTCCCACTGCCCGCCATTGCGATATTGATCTGGAGCCACGCAAACTCGAAAAGCCCAGTGACCATACCCCCGTGGTGTTGGATTTAGCGATCGATTAACCACTTCTTGGGGCGATCAGGCTGACCGATCGGGCGTGATCATCTGGGATCAACAAGAACCCAAAATCTTCCCAACAATTTGCCCCGATTAGGCACAATTACGCTACAACCGACAACAGACAGCAACAGAGTTCAAGCACCGACCTATTTTTGCGATCGCCCTATGCAACTCACGCCCCAAGAAAAGGACAAGCTGCTGATTTTTACCGCTGCCTTGTTGGCCGAGCGGCGCAAAAATCGCGGACTGAAGCTGAACTATCCAGAAGCGGTTGCCTACATCACAGCCGGTATTTTGGAAGGGGCCCGCGATGGCAAAACTGTGGCGGAGCTGATGGCAGAAGGCACGATGCTGTTGACTCGGGAAGATGTGATGGATGGGGTAGCGGAGATGATCCATGATGTGCAGGTGGAGGCGACCTTTCCCGACGGCACAAAACTGGTGACAGTGCATGACCCCATTCGTTAATGGTGGTTTTGGCAGGAAAGCGGCCGGGTAGGGGCAGGTTTCAACCCTGCTCTTACGAGGATTGTGATTATTGACAATTAAGGAACAACGCCATGATTCCCGGTGAATTGATTGTTGAACCTGGCGAAATTGAATTAAACGTGGGGCGATCGCCTGTGACGATTATGGTGGAAAACCGAGGCGATCGGCCAATTCAAGTGGGGTCGCATTTTCATTTTTTTGAAGTGAATGAATCGTTGGTGTTTGATCGCGCAGCCGCTCGGGGAACCCATTTGGATATTCCCTCGGGAACAGCAGTGCGTTTTGAACCCGGCGATCAGAAAACTGTCACCTTGGTTCCCTTTGCGGGCACTCGTGAAATCTACGGTTTTAATGCCTTAGTCGAAGGTGGCTTGGATCGTGAATCATCCCACCAAAAACCCAAGGACAAATCCAAAGATCAACTCAAGGATAAATTCAAGGATAAATTTAAAGTCAAAGCCAAGAAAAAGCGCGCAAATAGCTTCACGCAACCCTGATCGAATGATCCCTAACAAGGAGCTGAAACCCTTTGCCCCACAATCCTGATCATCACGGCCGCGTCACAGCAGCATCCGGGTTTTAGGATCGGTTTTAGGATCATTGATCACAAACCCCCAAGCTCTGAGCAATCTATGATTCGGCAGGCGCTCATTCAAGGGTGGTGCGTAATGGCGCGATCGCAGTTTTAGTTTAGATGATCATCAATGATATTCTCTGCTGATTACGCTTTACTGGAGGGTTTGATGTCTACAGAACCGAGTCTCCAAGGCATTGCTGACAAGCTGGATTCGTTGGCGACGGAACTATCTAAAACCAATGAGCGCATTGATTCAGTTATCTCATGATCTAACTGAAAAAAATACCAGACTCGATCGCAGTGACGAACGGTTTGAAGTTTATCAGAAGGCAACGCAATGGGTTGTCCAACTCGCCTTTGGCCTGATTGCCAGCGCCACAGTGACCATTTTGATCACCTCGATCGTCCGGCGATGAAACTTTGACTATGGTGCTGAGACCGAACACTATCCAATAAAGTTCATGGTCTATCAGTCACAGGTAAAATTACTAGAAAAATATGTATCGGCTATACCAGTTCCAGTCATCAGGAAATTGCTACAAAGTCCGGTTACTCCTAAGCCAACTTCGGCTTCCTTTCGAGTGCCGTGAAATTGATATCTTAAAGGGAGAGTCCAGAACAGAAGCCTTCCTAAAAATCAATCCCAATGGTCGCATTCCAGTGTTAGAACTGGCCGCAGGAGATTACTTGAGCGAGTCCAATGCCATTCTGGCTTATTTGGCGGGAGATACCCCCTTTAATTTTCCCGATCGCCGATCGCGCGCAGCCGTTTGGCAATGGCTGTTTTTTGAGCAATATAGCCACGAACCCTACATTGCTACATCACGATTTTGGCGATCAATTCTCAAAGATCCTGAGACCTATCGGGACGCTCTTCAGCAAAAACAAACCCCAGGCTATGCCGCCCTTGGGGTGCTTGACCATGCCCTCAAACAGGCAGATTTTTTAGTGGGAAATCGCTATTCCATTGCAGATATTGCCCTGTTTGCCTACACCCATGTTGCCGATGAGGGGGGATTTGATCTTGATCCATTTCCCCACATCTTGGCTTGGATTGATCGCGTCAAAGCCCAGCCCAACTACATTTCCATTTTGGAGGAAGTCGGATGCCCTACCGTCTAGATCGCCGCACCTACGCTGAAACCTATGGGCCAACGACGGGCGATCGCCTGCGGTTGGCCGACACCGAATTGCTAATTGAAATCGAAAAAGATTTGACGGTTTATGGCGATGAAGTGAAATTTGGTGGCGGCAAAACGATTCGGGATGGCATGGGTCAATCGCCGATTACTAACAGTAATGGTGCGATGGATACGGTGATTACCAATGCTGTGATCCTCGATTGGTGGGGCGTAATTAAAGCGGATATTGGCATCAAAAACGGCAACATCGCCGCGATCGGGAAGGCCGGCAACCCCTACACCCAGGCAGGCGTAGACATCATCATCGGCCCCGGCACGGAAATCATTGCGGGCGAAGGGGCGATCGTCACGGCCGGCGGCAT
>RDXB01000062.1 GCA_004292515.1 Oscillatoriales cyanobacterium | reverse complement strand
AATTTTCGATCGCTCCGGTGACTTCGGGGCGCAGGACGGCGCGGATAGCAGCGATCGCCCTGGAGACGATTTGCTCTGGGGTTTGATCGGCGGCGATCGGCAAATGCACATCGGCTTGGGCATATTGCGGCGCGCGGCGATCGCGCAAGACCGCTAATTCAGCCAAGGGATCAGCCGTTTGCAGCAGCGGGCGTTGGGCAATTTCCGCCGGGTCAGCCGTTAGCCGCGCGATGATTGTGGACAGTTCAGGATCGAGCCAAATCACCAGCCCGTGGCGCAAGTAACTCCAATTTTGCTGTTGGGTAACGATGCCGCCGCCGGTGGCCACTACCAAGTTTTTATAGGGCGTGAGTTGATCCAGCACTTGGGTTTCGATCGCCCGAAAAGCGGCTTCCCCTTCACTCGCAAAAAGCTCAGGAATTGATCGCCCACTCACCTGCTCGATGAGTTGATCGGTGTCGAAGAATCGATAGCCCAACACCTCAGCCAAGGCTCGACCCGTGCTGCTTTTGCCAGCCCCCATCAACCCGACTAAATAGAGGCTGGTTCCCCGCAACAGGGTCGCAAAATGTTGGGGATTGATCGAATCCAGCGCATCAGTCATCGTTGGGGTCTCAGAGTGATTGGGGTAAGCTAACCCTGCATATCCTATCGACTTCTGTACCGCTGGCCATGGCTTCCACTCAGTCCAATTCGTCCGAATCCCTTTGGGGCATGGCATGGCGGCGGTTTTGTCGCGATCGGCTGGCGGTGGTGGGGCTGATTTTTTTGGGGGCGATCGGGCTGGCGGCGATCGCGGGGCCCTGGTTCTATGCAGTGTCGCCGACGGATCTAGACTATGGGCGCGCCTATCAGGGGCCGAGCCTGGTTCACTGGCTGGGCACGAACGATCGCGGCCAAGACCTGCTGGCCCGGGTGTTGCATGGCGGGCGGATTTCCCTGACGGTGGGTGTGGCCTCGATGTTGGTAGCTGTCACCTTGGGCACGGCGATCGGAGCGGTGGCGGGGTTCTATGGCGGCTGGATCGATGGGCTGTTAATGCGGCTCACGGATTTGTTTTTGGCCTTGCCGCAGTTGCCATTGTTGTTGCTGTTGCTCTACCTATTTCGGGAGCCGTTGCGGACGATTGCCGGGCCGGAGACGGGGATTTTTCTATTAGTTATTGGGGCGATTGGGGGGCTGAATTGGATGAGTGTGGCCCGGCTGATTCGCGCCAATTTCCTAACCTTACGGGAGCGACATTTTGTGTTGGCGGCCTATGCCTTGGGGGCCCGATCGCGCTGGTTAATTTGGCGGCACATTTTGCCCAACGCGATCGGCCCGGCGATCGTCGCAGCCTCCCTAGCCGTGGGCACAGCGATCTTGACCGAATCGACCCTCAACTTTCTGGGCCTAGGCTTTCCGCCCGATGTACCAACCTGGGGGCGAATGCTCTACGATGCCCAAAACTTTTTGGAAACCGCGCCGCACATGGCTATTTTTCCGGGCCTGGCTATTTTCCTAACAGTATTGAGCGCCAATTTCATCGGTGACGGTCTGCGCGACGCGATCGACCCCCAACAAAATCGTTCCAGTTAGAGCGAACGGCTTATGAAGCGGGATGAATCAGACCCAGCGAATGGTAATTTCGTCATGCTCTCCTGATCGCGCCTGCTACCTTGCCCTGACGATCGCCTGTTTCCCTTGTTTGAATAGGGGAGAGAGTTTTAGTGGGTGATCGAATGATGCGATTCTGGAGCGCTGGACTCACGGCCTTGGCCTTGGTGGGGGCGATCGAACAACCGGGCCGAGCGGCTTCTCTTGATGATCCCGTCACTCCTGCCAATGTGGTGAACAAGATCGAAACCCTTTGGGAAGGGGAATACGAACAGTATTTTGATCGCGACTTGCCGGCCAGCGTGATTTCGGCGGCGGCGATTTCCCAAAAGCTGCGATCGATGGAGCAGCAAACGGGTCAGCGATCGGCACTGATTTACGCCATGCCCCGAGCCAACGATGTGGAAGTCGTGTTGGTGACGGCGGAGGGGGAACCGCGTATTGAGGTGATTCCAGGTACATCGCAAGCGGCGATCGATGAAGCGGTCAAGCAACTAACCGGCGCAATCACTAGCCCCATTCAGCGCAATGCCGTGAGCTACTTGCCCTACGCGCGGCGGCTCCATGACTGGATCATCGCGCCGATCGAGTCGCAATTGCGGAACCAAAAAATCGATTTGCTGATTTTTTGCCTAGGAAATGGGCTGCGATCGGCTCCCTTGGCCGCAATGCATGATGGCCAGCGCTTTTTGATTGAAAAATATGCGATCGCCCGCATTCCTGGCTTTAGCTTATTGGCTCAGGAACCGGGCAACCTGAAGCGATCGCGCGTGCTGGCCATGGGCGCATCGGAATTTGAGCAAACCAGTAATCTGGCTGCCCTGCCCGGTGTGCCGGTGGAGTTGCAGGCGATCGCCGGCAGCAGCGATCGCCCCGGTCTATGGCCGGGCCGCAGTTTTCTAAACCGGACGTTCACCCTGGCCACCCTGCGGCAAGAGCGCCAAGCCAACTCCTATGGCATCGTCCACCTGGCCACCCACGCGGAATTTAAACCCGGCAAACCCGACCAGTCCTACATCCAGTTTTGGCGCGAACGTTTGACCCTCGATCGAATTCAAACCATTGATTGGACTTCCCGACCGGTGGAACTGCTGGTGTTGAGTGCCTGTCGCACGGCCGTGGGCGATCGCAATGCCGAGTTGGGATTTGCGGGCATGGCGATCGCCTCGGGGGTCAAATCCTCGATCGCCAGTACTTGGTACGTGAGCGATCGGGGAACCCTAGCCCTAATGAACGAGTTCTATCGGCAACTCCGCACCGCCCCCACCAAATCCGAGGCCTTGCGCCAAGCCCAACTCGCCCTGCTGCGGGGACAAGTCCAAATCGAAGGCAACGAACTACGCGGCACAGGAGCCAGAGGCGGCACAGTTTTTTTGCCACCCGATATCGCCGCCAACGGCCGTGAAATTCTCTCTCACCCCTACTATTGGGCAGCCTTCTCGGTGATTGGCAACCCTTGGTAAGTAGATTGAGATTGTGCCCGTGGATTGCGCCCGTGGATTGCGCCTTTAGATTGAGATTGTGCCCGTGGATTGCGCCCGTGGATTGCGCCTTTAGATTGAGATTGCGCCCGTGGATTGCGCCCGTGAATTGAGATTGCGCCCGTGAATTGAGATTGTGCCCGTGGATTGCGCCTTTAGATTGAGATTGCGCCTTTAGATTGAGATTGTGCCCATGGATTGCGCCCGTGAATTGAGATTGCGCCTGTAGATTGCGCCTTTAGATTGAGATTGCGCCCGTAGATTGCGCCAAAAGCTGAGTGATTGTCAACTGATTATTGCAAGCCGCCAGCCATCGCCCGGATGATGTCGCCTCGGGTCAAAATACCGACGATCGCTCCCGATTCATCCACCACCGGCAGCCGATGCACATGACCTTCCAAGAGATACTTAGTCGCATCCCGCAGCAAAGTTTGCGGAGTCGTGGTTTTGGGATGATCACTCATCACATCCGCCACCGTACTGCCCAGCGCCTTGTGCAGCTCCTTCTCAAACTGCAAAGGATTTTTGAGATAGATCACGCTGTCCAAAATCGTGATGAATGGGGGCACATCCACACCCGTTTCCTGCCACATCAAATCACTTTCGGACACAATGCCCACCAGTTGGCCCGCCTGATCCACCACGGGCACACCGCTGATCCGATGTTCGGCCAACAGCTTAATCACCTCGGTCAGGGAGGTTTCGCGATGAACCACGATCGGGTCGCGGCTCATTACATCGGCAACTGTTGCAGCCATTTGCTCGATCCCTCAGTGCTTTTTGATCCCATTCTAGGATCGGCGATCGCCCCAAGGCGGCAACCGGTAACGATTTGACACGCGAACCGGGGGAATGGACGCTATTTCGCCTTGGGCGGCTTGGGCGGCTTGGCCGTTGATTTAGGCGATCGCTTGGGTTTGGTTGCCAGGGGCTTGTTGCTGTCGGGTGGATCTCGCTGGGGGCACAAATCAGCCAGTTCGCAGCGATCGCAAGCCGGTTTGCGCGCATCACAGACCGCCCGCCCGTGATAAATCAGCCGAATCGACCAGTTCTCCCAGTCCGGCTGCGGCAACAAGCGCATCAAGTCCCGCTCGATTCGCACGGGATCTGTATGGTCCGTCATGCCCAGCCGGTAGGCCAAGCGCTTCACGTGGGTATCCACCGTCACACCCGCATTGATGCCAAAGGCGTGGGCCAACACCACATTGGCAGTTTTGCGCGCCACCCCCGGCAGCAACAGCAACTCCTCCATCCGCTTGGGCACTTGGCCGCCAAACTGCTCGATGATCACCTGGCAAGCACCCTGAATATTTTTGGCCTTGTTGCGATAGAAGCCAGTCGATCGCACCAGTGCTTCAAGTTCCGCGCGATCGGCCCCCGCCAACGCAATCGCATCAGGAAACCGCCCAAACAGGCCCGGCGTGACCATGTTCACCCGCTCATCGGTGCATTGGGCCGACAAAATCGTAGCCACCAATAACTGCACAGGGGTGTCATAGTCGAGGCTGCATTTAGCGTCGGGGTAGAGCAGTTTTAGGCGATCGAGAATTTCGATCGCCACCTGCTGTTTGGCCGCCCATTTGCGTGTACTAACCGGCATCGTTTCCTAACCGCACTGTCCTAAATTAGTTGCCAACGTCATTTCATTATTGTTGGAATCATTATTGTTGGAATGGTTGGATCTTCTGGATCTCTTAGATTGAGTGCTCTAGATCAAGTGCTCTAGATCAAATGCTCATGACTCAAACACCCATCGATCAAGTGCCCATGCCCCTTGGCCCTGATCCCAACCAAACCCACCCGATGCCCGGCCAAGACCGCTTGGTCTACCTGAAACCCTGGATCAATCAGCCCAACATCCTAGTAGGCGACTACACCTACTACGATGATCCAGCCGGACCCGAGCAGTTTCTGCAAAACGTGCTCTACCACTTCGACTTCATTGGCGATCGGCTGATCATCGGTAAGTTTTGCTCGATCGCCGCCCAGTGCAAATTCATTATGAACGGCGGCAATCACCGCACCGATTGGTTCACCAACTATCCCTTTCCCGTGTTTGGCCAGGGTTGGGAAACGGCCATGCCGGACGATTGGCCCCACAAGGGCGACACGGTGATCGGCAATGATGTCTGGCTTGGCTATGGCGTAACGATTATGCCAGGGGTGCAGATTGGAGATGGGGCGATCGTGGCGACGGGATCCGTGGTCACCAAATCCGTAGCCCCCTACACCGTGGTGGGCGGTAATCCAGCCCAGACCATCCGCCAGCGCTTTGATGCTGAGACGATCGCCGCTCTCCTCGAAATCCGGTGGTGGGACTGGGAGATCGCAAAGATCACCCGCAACTTACGGGCGATCTGTGGTGGAGATCTCGCCGCCTTGCAAGCAGCCGATGAACTGGTGGGCTAGGGATGGGATGGACTAGCTTTGCAGGGCATCCTTGAGGGCGGTGCGAGCGGCCAAGTGGCTGCGGGTAGAACTAAGGATTTCCGACTCCCGTTGCAGGCGCAGACCCGTATCTTGCATTTCTAATAAGGCTTGCTGTTCAGCGGCGACTCCATAGAGCTTGGCAGCAACCCAGTAGGACAGCTCTGTGGGCAAAGACGGGATTTCGTCCGGTAGCTCAATCTCGCGATCGGATAGCTTGGCCGACAGGCGCACCACGTCCTTAAGCAGGGTTTCGACTTCGCTGGCCAAGCCATAGAGATTTTCGTTGGGCGACTCGTCTTGGATCCACTCCACCAAGCCAACGCGGTAGGGTTTTTCGCGCACATATTCTAGAAGCCGGAAGCGTTGCTGACCCAGGGTCAGCATCTTGAGGCGGCCGTCGGGTAGCCGCTGATAGCGCAGCACCTCGGCACAACAGCCAATGGTGGCAATCTCACCGCTTTGTTCATCGGACATCAACACCCCGAACCGCCGATCGGTTTCTAGGATGGTGTTCATCATGATCCGATAGCGGTACTCAAAGATATGCAGCGGCAGCGGTTGTCCCGGAAACAACACCAGATCGTTGAGCGGGAACAACGGCAGTTCACGGACGGCGATCGAAGAGGGGGAACCCATCGTACAGCAGCTTGGAAACAGCTAAAAACGGCGCGAACAGCCACCGCAGCAAACCACCGTAACAACGAGGGGGCGGGCGCTGGCAACCCTAGTAGTCTATCGCAATGGGGCGATCGCGTGGTTTAGACCGGGGGCCGGGTCGATCGACGGTAGTGCCAAAGCAGAACAGCCAGGGCGTTGGTGGTGATGTGAGCCAGGGTTGGTATCAACAGATTGCCACTCAACCAAGCAGCGCCACACAGAATGGCTCCGGTGATGCCGGCCCAGAGGGCATAGGGCCAATGCTTCATGCCAGCCAAGTGCAGCCAGCCAAAACAGATGCTCGATCCGAGTAAGGCGAGCCAATCGGCCCCCAACGCTGGAAACATTACCCCTCGGAAAAATAATTCTTCGCTGGCACCGGGCAGCAGCCCAATCCACAGGGCATCGGCAGGGCGGAGTGAGGGCATTATCCAATTGAGATAGGCGTAGGTGCTGCGACGGTAGCTAGGCCACAAACAGGCGGCGGCCCAACTGAGGGTCGTTAAGCCAATTCCTAGTCCAATGCCGATTGCTCCGGCGCTCCAAGTCCAGAGGACGGGCCAGCGTTGCACCTGGCCGAAGGTTAGCCACAGTTGGGAGCCACCCCAAAAGGCCAACGCCGTTAGGGCAATGGTGGCTAGCAGGGGGGCGCGATCGAGGGGTTCAAAATCAAGATCCTCAAAGTCGTCATTCACGGAAGTTCACGGGGCGATCGGTCACAGGGGGTCACGAGGGTCTGGGCCAGGATCTTGGAGTTGGAGGGGCAATAGGGGGGCTGGCTGGGGGGCCAAGGCCCCGGCCCACAGACCCGCTCGTCGGGCTGCCAGCCAGCCGATCGCTTCTAGGTACGATCGCACGCGGGTGGGGCGAATGCCAAGGGCAGCGGGCGTGAGATCCAGTGTTGTCTGGTTGTCCTCTACCGCTAGGATATCGGTTCCCGTGGCAGCCCAGTGCAAGATGGCGGCTCCACCACAGGCGCTGGCGGGCACAATGGCCACGTCCACGGCCCCGCCAGTCAGGTCGCTGGCCTGCCAATCCGCCCGATCGCGCACAATTTGAGGCGATCGCCACAAACCCGCCAACACGCAGGGCAAAAAGGTGTAGCCCAGCTCTTCTGCTGCTGCTCGGGGAGCCACATCGGCCAGGGCTGGCCCACTGGCCAGGGCTGGTGCATGGGCGCAGGGAATCCCAAACTCGCGCACCACCAAGTGGCTAATCACGGCTTCGGCTCCGGCGATCGGGTCTACGCCTCGCCCCTGACGATAGGCAATCGCTAGATCGCCCTCATCATCGGGAAAGCGGGCCACCACAGCGATCGCCTGGGCCCCGGCGGCGATCGCCCGGGCTGCCGCCCGCAACAAGCTATCGGGCTGGGTGATCGTTCCCCAGGAGGCTCCCGAGGGGGCCAACTTCAGGGACACGCCCAAGGGTTGATCGGTCGCGATCGCCGCCATCACGTCAATGCCCAAAGTGGCCCGCGCTGCATCGGCCGCTTGTAGATGACGGCGCTGTAACTCCGGCTCGATCGCCCGATCCAAAATCAAAGCGATCCGGTTTTGGCGTACGGGCCGCAAAGCCCAATCGCCAGCGGCCAGGCGATCGAGTGCATAACCTTCCACATAGAGCGTGTTCGGCAGCGGCCAATAGAGCATGGCCCCGTTCAACACGTTGGGATGGGTGATGAGCCGATCGACCACAGAGGCGATCGCCCGCGCCACCGGCAGCGCATCGCCCGCATAGCCCCCGATCGCCGCGCCAATGCCCGTCGGCACAATTAAGGCCGCCGTGAATGGGCGGGTTTGGTTAACCCAATCCACCATGGCTATCGGTCATGATTATTAGTCATGGTTATTAGTCATTGTCCCTATCCACTGGCCGGACTGAGTTAGGCCTCAACCAGCTCAGACCCAGTTTCGGTGGTGGTTTCGGTGGTGATTTTGGTGGTGACGATCGCCTCAACCTGCACCCGATCGCCTTCCACATCAGCCACCGCCCAGCGCAGGGGTTCACCGCGTTTTTGCAGTTCTGCCTCGATCGCTTGGGGCAGGGCGATCGGCGACTCGCTTAGGTCAATTTCGACATCAATGAAATGTGTGGTCATCGTTCGGGTTAGGTCAGGGAACAGTACAACCCAGACTAGCTCGATCCCGTGATTGGGGGACCCAGCTATCCGGGCGATCGCCGAGTTAAGCCGACTTGCTGGCTGCGTACATCGAGTCGCGCACCTGCACCATGCCGTCCACCAGCCGATCCATTTCGTCTTGGGTGTGCAGAGCGTTGGCCGTGATCCGGATTCGGGGCTTGGCGATAAACCAGATCGGCGACACCCACAGCCCATGCTCGGCCATCAGTTGGCGGGCAAAGTACTTGGGATTCAAGTCCGGCGGCAACAGCGTGGGCAACACGTTGGTTTCGCCCATCACCTCGAAGTTGGCCCCCTCCAGGCGCGATCGCAGATAGCGCGTGTTGTCTTGCAGGCGCTTCACCAGCTCGGGATGTTGCCGCACTTGGCGAATACTTTCCAGGGCAGCGGCCGTAGCCGGCGGCGGCAGGGAAATCGTCCCGATCGAGGTGGGCGACACATTCATCAGGGGCTTGAACTCTGCCACATGGGTGCTGATCGCCGCGCCCGCTGAGGCCGCAAACTTCGAGAAGGTGGTCATGATCAGGGGCACAACCCCCTTGGCAATGGCATCGCTGGGCAAAATGCCAAAGTGTTCATAAACACCGCGTCCCGTGGCCCCCAAGGCTCCGCTGGCGTGGGCTTCATCCATCAGCAACACCGAGCCAGGATAGCGACTGAGCACCTCGATCATCTCCGGCAGGGGCGCGATGTCCCCATCCATCGAGAACACCGCATCAGACACCACAAAGATTCGATCGCCCGGACGCGCGTGCCGTTCCAGCTTGCGGGCCAAATCCTTCGCATCACAGTGGCGATAGGCCTTCACCCGCACATTGGGGCTGTAGCTAAAGGTTTTGCCCGATCGCGTGCGCGCGTGGGCCAGGGCCGAAATAATGCAGCCGTGGTTCAGCACGTCCGACATGATCAGGGTTTCCCGCTCATGGGTAAAGCCCGGCACCTGAATCGCCAAATGGCAGAAGCCGTCAATCACGGCCTGCATCGCCATCCAGGCATTCATGAACAGTTGCGTGTGGGGCAAATGCTTGAAGTCAGAAATCTCATCCTCCAATTGGCGATGCAGGTCAATGCGCCCGCTCAAAACAGAGCAGGAGCTGTTGGAGGTGCCGTACTGAATAATCGAATCGATCGCCGCCTGGCGCACGGCCGGGTTCATGTTCAGACCCAGCACATCGTTCGTGCAAAACGTCAATACCTCGGAGCGTTGACCCGTTGTCGCCTCTTCGATTTCGACCCAGTTGCCCTCTTTGCGGTGACAAATATATTCATCTGGATCGAGATCGCTCTCATACCAGCGCTGGACGTACTCTTTGACGACTTCCACAGGTTTCTCCTCGCCTCAAATTGCTGGTTACGATCGGTCTTGGCCGGCCCAGTTGCGATCGTGTCGTTGCCCTAGACTTCTCGCCTGAGTGCCCCGGGATCGACCGTTGCAGGCAATGGGCAAAGGTCAGACTCCACAGGTGATCAGTATGTGGTTGCGATGGCTATATGTATTGCGATTTGTTGCGCTCGCAAATTGTTCTTAACTGTATCTCAGTTCGCGCCTGCTCTGGCAAGCAGGGGGACGATCGGGCGCGATTTCTGATGTCCAGAATGGTACAGTCCCGCGCGGGTTTCACTGCATCGTTTGCCTGAGGTGAGCTGTTTTCGGGGGTCGCAGCCAGCTTGCAAGCCTTGGCTGGTGCGGTCTAACTCTGGGGCCATGGCAAGACCCAACTCCACCATGGCCCCGCCAGCGATCGGGAAAATCCCCCCAACCGGAGCCTACGCCGCTGGCTGAGTCGCCGAGGCGTGTAGAATGCTCTATTGGGACTTTAGGTTGGTATATTCAGCGATCGTCGGGACCTTAACCCTCCCAAAGCGAGATGACAGACAGCCCGACCCCAGCGCCCGGGTCACTCGTCCTAGTTGCTTCAGCTAGCGACAGCGAATCCACCGCTTCAGTCAGCTTTCTGGCCTCGCACACCGCATCGAACAGCGGGCATTTGGTAGGCGATCAACCATCGTCTATCGGCCTCCTCAACGATCGCAACGGCTGATCGCTGCCGCTAGACCTGTCCCAGTCTTCTTCTAATATTTCTTGAGACCTTAGCAAGACTTTAGAGATTGAGGTTCACCATGCGATATAAAGCTTTGATCGCCGCGCTCCTGGCTGTATGCCTGAGCGTGCTGACGGCGGCCTGCGGCGATGCCTCAATGGCCAGCGATCGACCCCTAACTTACGAAGAGATCCGGAATACGGGCTTGGCAAATAATTGCCCCGATGTGGATACGGTTACGCGCGGTTCGATTCCCCTCGAATCGGGCAATGCCTACAGCATCCAAGCCCTCTGCTTACAGCCCATCAACTACTACGTCAAGGAAGAAAGCGTTAACAAGCGCCGGGAAGCTGAGTTTGTTGAAGGTCGCCTCCTGACCCGCAAGACAAGCTCCCTCGACCAAGTGCAAGGGCCGTTGACCGTCAACAGTGATGGTTCGCTGACCTTCACCGAAACCGATGGCTTCGATTTCCAAGCTTCGACCGTGCTTCTACCCGGCGGCGAAGAAGTTCCGTTCCTGTTCACCGTCAAGCAACTGGTCGCCACCAGCCAACCGGGCCAGTCGGCGATTACCTCTTCGACTGACCTGAAGGGTTCTTTCCGCGTTCCGTCCTATCGCGGTTCCACGTTCCTTGATCCGAAGGGTCGTGGTTTGGCCAGTGGTTACGACAACGCCGTTGCCTTGCCTGGAGAAGCCGATAGCGAAGAACTCGCTAAGGAAAACGTCAAGAAATACGATGTTGGTATCGGTAACATTTCGCTGCAAATCACCAAGGTGGATGCAGATACCAACGAAATCGCCGGTACTTTCGTGAGCTATCAGCCCTCGGATACCGATATGGGATCGAAGAAAGCTAGCGACCTGAAGATTGTGGGTCGTTTCTATGGCCGTGTTGACAGCGAAAGCTAGAACGGTTGCAGGACATGATTTCAAAGCGCGATTGGGATGCCCGCTGCTGGGTTGTCCCTTAGACCGATCTAGCGTTTGAATCAAATCAGTGTCAGAAGCGGGATTGCCTCTAGCGGCGATCTCGCTTTTTTTGGTGATCTCGCTTCTGTTGGCAATCCACTGGCGTAACTAGATCCATAGGTTGGGCTGGCAGCCGACTGACAGTCGGTAGGTGGGGTTGAGCTGGCAACCCCCAACGCGATCGCCGCAAGCTTTGCTGGTGTTGGGTTGCCCTTCGGGAAGCAAGCTACGTACCTCAACCCCACCGACTGATCTAACTTGCTGGTCTAACTTTTTAATCCAACTTTTTGACCCAGCCTTTGACCCAACTTTTGACGCTTGACTTTTAAGCCAATGATTTGAGTTGGTTGCGCTACTCCCCTGAGGGGATGCCTGTAAACTCCAAATCGCTGCTCTGCCTGATTGAGGGCAACTACAGTAAAACTCGGCAGGTGCGCCAATCGGGGAGAATCTCGGCTCCCATTCGCTCATAAAAGGCGATCGCGGGCGCATTCCAGTCCAAGACGCTCCATTCTACCCGTCCGCATTGTCGATCGCGGGCGAGGTCGATGGTGGCTTGCAGCAGGGCCTTGCCCACGCCTTGGCTGCGATAATCCGGCAGGACGAATAAATCTTCGAGGTACAGGCCTGGGCGCGTCAGAAAGGTCGAGTAATTATGAAAAAACAGTGCCATCCCAATCAGGGTGGGATCGGGCGAGCAATGAGCCTCACCGGTCGGCGAGGCATCTAGCAAGGGGCTTCCTGTAGTTTCGGCCACCAAGGCCTCTGCAAAGGGTCGATCGCCAAACAAGTGCGATCGCAACAGCTCTGGTGAACCAGTTACTTGGTGGCTGAGTTGTTCGTAGGCGGCCAAGTTTCCAATGAGCTGAAAAATAGCTGCCACATCCTCAGGACGGGCCGATCGAACCTGAAATGATGAGATCAATGGTAATGGTGGCACCTGTAGGGGCTTGTTAAGGGTTGGTTTTGGATGGTTTTGGGCCGTTTTTCAGGGGTTGGGTGGTTGACTAACGGTTGGTTTTGGGGCGATGTGGGGCTGTTTCCAGCCATTTTGAGACACTAGACCAGATGTTAATTGCCTGGGTGTTCATTCAGGTTGTAGATGTTTAGCAAATCTCGGTTGGATGCCCCTTTAGTAACCCTCTTCGATGGGTTCTGGTTGGGGACTGGCCAAGTCATAGTTCGATGGATCGTATAGATAGCGGGTGGCTTCTTCTTCCAGACGATTGATCAAAAACGCTTCTAAATCGTCGGTGTAGCGAAGGGCAGCCAAGTAACCGTCAAGGTACATCCGCATATCGTCAAAGCGGTAACCCCGTTTCCACAGTTCGGCGATCGCATCAGCGATTTTTTGAAAGTGGCGGACGGCTCTAGGATCTTGAAGCATAGGCCTCCTGTGGTGCGAGCATCAGAACTGAATAATCGCGTGCGTGACTGTGCATCCTAGCAACGCGATGAGAGGTTGAAGAACCCCAGAGGAGTTAACTAACTCTATCTTACCCGGTCTGAATCAGCAGCTAGCGGTTGCTGGTATAGATTGCAACGAATTTGACCTTAAGGGAAATTTGGGGTTTGGTCAGCTTCAGGGGCGATCAATTGAGGCTAAATTTTAGAAAAATTTTGGATTTTCATCCCTCTGGGAGGATGTCTGGAAAGTATCTTTCAAGTATTCTTTGGCACAGCCCAAACACTAATAGTTGTAGGGGGCAAGGGGCTGAGGCCTATGGTCTATGTCGGTTGCTGGGATGTACAGGGCATCAATTTTGGCTTTTCAGGTATCCTCTGAGAATAGCCTGAGAACATCCTGAGAACAGTGCACTTGCCGTCCTAGAACATTGTCGGTGGTATTGATCGTTCGGGCGATCGTTGGATCAATCCGCGATCGATTCTGAGAGGCGATCGGGCAAGTCGGTTGCCAATCAGTCATTGGGAATTTCTCCCCGAAATAGCTAGCTGATGTTCCCCCAACCCAAGGGCAGGCGCAATCCAATCGTGGGATCGATCGCTGAATTGCCCCCACTCAAAATGCCCCCTAATGTTTGAGGATGGCGGGCGGCAAGTTTTGGAATATCTCGAAAAGCGCGTAGTTTCGGCTACAGATACTGTCGGCAATTCTTGCTAATCTGCGCGGTAACTCTTAAATTTGCTGCCGCATTGAGCAACAACGAGTTGGGTCTTGCTTGTGGCTCCTATTAGCATTCAAATCGTTGAGAGCAATCCACACCTGCGATCGCTGCTAGGGTGGCACTTGCAACAGTTGGGCTACGCAGTCCATCCAGCATCAACGCTTCAACAGGCTCGGGATGTGGCACAGGCACAGCGGCCCGTTGCAGTGGTTCTGGACCCCGATTTGCCCGATGGCGATGGGTTGGAACTATGCAGCTGGTTGCAGCAGGTGCAGCAGCCGATGATCCTGATGATTTCGGCGCGATCAAGTGAAGCCGATGCCGTTGCGGCCTTGAGGGCAGGGGCAGACGACTATCTGCGCAAACCCTTTGGGATGCAAGAATTTTTGGCGCGGGTTCAGGCGCTGGTGCGGCGGGGGCGATCGCGCTCTTCGCCGGCCTTGTTGGACTACGGTGCGTTGCGGATTGATTTAATTCAGCGACGGGTTTGGTTGTTGGATCGGGCGATCGAGCTGACACCCCAAGAATTCAGCCTGCTCTACGCCTTGGCCCAAGCGGGCGGTATGCCCCTCAGCCGAGCCGAAATCTTACGGCGGGCTTGGCCAGAGTCGATCGACAATCCGCGCACGGTGGATACTCATGTGCTGTCCCTGCGCAAAAAGCTAGAAGCCGATCCCCGCCAGCCCAGCACCATCCAAACGGTGCGAAATGTGGGCTATCGCTTAAATTTAGAGCGATTGGAACTGACCTGGGATGAGACCGGCAGTAACCGATCGCCTAATGGGGGCGATCGGGGGGGAACCAGCAGCTCGATCGCCCGCTCATCCCTCTTGTCAGTGTCCCTGGGCTAAACCAATGCTCTTTGGAGTGTCCTAGGGGCCGTCATCAAATCCCTGAAACCCTGATTCTTAGGTTGCTTGATCGTGAGGGGCAAGGGGCTTGAGCCAATTGTCTAGGGCGGTTGGGCTAGGAAAGTTGGTTGTTCCAGCCCCAATCAAGCTCATTTGATGACACGCCCTAACCTTCGGCCCTTGAGTCCGTAGGCTCTGTCTTTCAGGACATCGATCGCAGGGCTAATGCCCGTCATTAATTAGTCTGAAACCCTGATTCCACCGTGCCGAGATCGTAGGGAGCAAGATGCTCAAGCATCCTGTTGCGCCGGTTGAGGTATGAAAAGTCGATGATTTCAGACTCACTCTGGGAAATGATGACATCCCCTAACACCCTGCGACTTTCTGCCTGGAAAGATGTCAAAAAAATGATGTTTAAAAATATGTCTAGTGATTCAACTCTTTCTTCTAAAATTGCAAATCTTAAGAAAACAGAAATTTTTGACGCAATGTAACGAATTTGAAGTTTTATGAATGTCCGGGTGAAATAACTTTAGCCAAAACTTGAGTGTAAACGTGACCGAGATCGCAGGATCTCGGTCGTGCTTTTGGTGCGAACAGGTCAGGCGCTCCAGGCAGCTAGTTCACATCCTGGCTGGGAGCGGTGTTCGTCATGGGGTCTTTAAAACGTTGAGGAGTCTGCAATAGAGTTAATTCTAAAAAAATTGGGATCAGGAATAACCTGTTGGGGATCGCTAAGAATTGAAGTTTCGTTTAATTTAAATTGAAAGGAATTGTTGCTAAAAACTATGATCCCCAATTCCGTAATCCATAATGATTGAGACATGAAAAACGCGCAGATGACTCAAGACCGCCAACTATTCTGTGCTTTGGGGATCGCGTTCAATGGATGATCGCTACCTAAATGATTGGTCGGCGCGATGGGTTTTTGGTGGTCGCCGCGAGATGCTGAATCTTCTCTGCGATCGCACTGGATTTGAGGAGTGGTGTTGACTGAAGACGAATAGGGATAGTCAGTTGAGCCATTTTACCTAACACTTACTGGCTGGGCGATCGTGGTGATCGCCGCTGGACTTGACTGAATGATCCCACGTTGCAATTTATGACGGTCTGTTTGGAAATCGCATTGCATTGCGGGCGGATCTGTGGCTGGAGACGCTATTGCATGACCTCTGACGAAATCGATCGACCTTAATTCTTTCTGGACTGCTGTTGCTTAAGCGATCGATCGTTCTCAAGTGCGAGCGCCGCCATTCGTGACAGTCCGAGGTTCCGCTTTTAACCCAATTTTTTGTCTAGGTGGTGACAACAATGCTGACCGTAGAAACGATTTACTGCCCCAACTGTGGTTCCCGCGCCGAGCGCCATCGCATCCGCAGCAGCAACGTTGTTCGGACACAGTGCCACACCTGTGATTATCTGATGGTGACTTGCTCCCTCACGGCCCGGGTGATCGAGGCTTATGCGCCAGGAATTGCGATCGCCCAAGTGCGCTAAACCGACTGACTGGGCGAAGACTGACTGGGCGAAGACTGACTGGGCGAAGACTGACTGGGCGAGGCTTCAGCGTGCGTGATTGACTGCTAATCAACTGCTAATTATCGACGCGGCGCGTGTTGCCGCTGCGCACCCAGCCTTCGGGGCCCGTTTCCCCCAGGCGCACCTGCTGCCAACGCCGATCGGGACTGTTACCTAAGACAATCACTCGATCGTTGTAGTCCACACTGCCCAGGCGTGCCCCCGATCGATTGGGAGCCGATCGCAGCACCAGCCCGATCGGTTGGGTGACGCGCGCGCGGTAAGACCCCGGCGGCAAGGGCGAGGGAGACGGAACGACCGGTGCTGGAGCTGCCACAATTGCGGCCGGGGCCGGTGCTGTGATTGCCCCCGGTTTGGGATCGTTCGTGAAGGCTGGCCGGGGCGGGGCAGTGGCAATTTGGGTGACGATGTAGCGCACCGCAATCACGCCCCCGGCTGCAATGAAGGCGATTGCGATCGCGATGCCACTAAGCAGGCTGAGTAGCCCGCGCAATACTTTGAACAACCAGCGCACGATCGTTTGCGATCCCCCCATCCAGCGGTCGATTCAGAATAACCCGTGGGCCAGTCTCCTGTAATCAGGCTCCTGTAATCGGGCCGGGGTGACTAGGCCGACAACCCCCCAAACCCACTCGATCGCGAGGCCATCCGGGCCTTGCCCGCCGCGGCCCACTGTTGCAGGGCTTCGATTTGTTCGCGGGCAGTGCGCGCTAGGGGCACAATTTGGCTGACGGCGGCCACGATATCATCGGTGGTGAAGTCGCGGTTTTCGCTGAAGCCAATGTGCATGGCTTCCACGATCGACTGTTCAACTTCCGCCCCCGAAAAGTCCGGCGTTTCGTAGGCCAGGCGATCGAGATCGTAAGCCTTCAGGTTGTGGGGGCGCAGCCGGTTGAGATGAACTTCAAAGATTTCTCGCCGCTCCGGTTGACTGGGCAACCCCACAAAGAAAATTTCATCAAAGCGCCCTTTCCGCAACAGTTCCGGCGGCAGAGCTTGGATGTCGTTGGCGGTGGCCACCACAAACACCGGGGATTGCTTTTCGGCCATCCAGGTCACGAAAGTGCCAAACACCCGGGAAGCCGTGCCGCCGTCGCCCTTGCTGCCCGACCCAGCGAAGGCCTTATCGATTTCATCAATCCACAAAATGCAGGGGGCCAGGGCTTCGGCGAGCTGGATCGTTTGGCGGGTGCGCGATTCCGACTCGCCGACCAAGCCGCCAAACAGCCGCCCCACGTCCAACCGCAACAGGGGCAAGTGCCAATGGTGGGCGATCGCTTTGGCCGTGAGGGATTTGCCCGTGCCTTGAATCCCCACCAGCAGCAACCCTCGGGGATGGGGCAGGCCATATTGGCGCGCGCGCTCCGAAAACGCGCCCCCCCGCCGCAACAGCCAGGTTTTCAGGTTGTCGAGGCCGCCAATGTCGGACATTTGTTCCGTGGCAGGCTGAAAATCCAGAATTTGGGTTTGGCGGATCGATTGGCGCTTTTCTTCGAGGATTGCATCGACGGTTTCAGCGGGTAGGCTGCCGGTTTGGGCGATCGCCCGGCCCAACACTCGCCGCACCCGATCGAGCGACAGTCCTTGGCTTGATCGCACCAACTCCTCGAGTTCGCGCGTTTCCAGTTGGCTGCCGGTGGCCGCTGCCAATCGCTGCACCTCTGATCGCAACTCATCGGCGGCCGGCAGCGGAAACTCCACCACTGTCAGCACTTCGCTGAGGTCACCGGGGATTTGAACTTGTGGTGACACCAACACAATATTTTTGGGCTGGGATTTAAGCGATCGAGCCAGGTTCCGCAGCTTCCGGGCGATCGCGATGTCCTCTAAAAATCGATGAAAATCGCGCAAAATAAACACCCCCGCCGCCGAGTCTGGGAACTTCTCGACAAATTCCAGTGCTTGCAGAGGATTGCGCTTGCCTGCTCCCGGATCGTTGGGGCTGCCGCTGTAGCCATCCACAAAGTCCCAGGTATAGACCCCGCGATTGCCCTGGGTTTGGGCACATTGGGCGATCGCCTTTTCCACCCGCTCTTCTTCGGCAGTGGGGATATAAATCAGCGGATAGCGCGCCCGCAACAGGAGAGAAAATTCGGTTGAAAAATCCATGTTGATTACTGAATCACCAGCGGCCGAAGCCGAGTCGAGGATGCATCAAGTTGCCGGAGTCCATCAGCAGTTTGCTATTCCCGAAACTCAGCATAACGCCTTCTTTTGGGGAACTGACGAGCGATCGGCGGCCCTGAGATCGCCCCACTAGGATGATTCCAGGCGATCGAGGATTAATCGCACGTCTGCCAGAATCGGCTCACGGTTGCGATCGCTCAGGGGCGGCACGTGCAAAAACAAAACCTGGCCGCTGTAGCGCTCCAGTAGCGCCCATTGCAGCACGCGGTAGTAGAGCCAATTACAAACAAAATTGCCCGCATCGGTGCTGATTTGGCTGCATTGGGTGTGGCGAATCAGTGTCGGTAAATCCACGGTAGTGGCCAGGCAACTACCCTGATGTTGGGCTTGGGCTTCTAGGCTGAGGTGCGATCGCCCTTCTGCCATCCCACACAACAACACTGTCCGGGGTCGATATTGCTGAATCGTTTGCAGCACCAACGGCGGGGCGCGATCGAAATCTACGGGTAACCGGCGCAAACAATGGGCGCGATCGGGCAAGATTGCGCGGTCTATGAGCAATTGCAACAGGTCATCAGACGAATTAGTAACCTGATCTGGCAACCACGTTTCAAAAGAGGTGATTAACATCGAAAGCGATCATCGAAAGCGATTGTTGATTACCCATGTCATTATCTGTGCAGTTCCATCAACTTTCCTCCGTTAATCTGCGATCAAATGATCAAAAATGAATGGGGTATTCTTCAATTCTGGAGCCTAAAAGAATGTCTGAAAAGTATCTTTCAGCCTGTAGGGTGGGCATTTCCCATCGACCAACAGCTTCATCGCATCTGTGACCTGGTGTACCAATCGTTTGAGGTAAAGACTGAAAGCAAATGTCAATCAGCCATTGCCGCCAGCTTTTTCACCATAAAATGCGTCAAGAAAAATTTAAATCTAAGTCCAAGTCTAACTCTAAATCTAAATTTCAATCGAAACTTGAACTAAAGTTCCAATCCAAACTCAAATCTATTCCCAGCTTTCAGCCAAAATCTATTCCCAGCTTTCAGCCAAATCAAAGCCTGATCAAAGCCTTGATGGTACTTGGACTTGGCGCATTCAACTGAGATCCAGATTGCCCTTCAGGAAATAATTTACAATAGGAATAGGTTATAGTTTCTGCTTAATCGGTTTCTTTCTGAATGGGTACTTGGCAGGAGTCTCTCTCCCTATGACGGTCATTGCAGTGGTTGATTATGACATGGGCAATTTGCACTCGGCCTGCAAGGGGCTGACGCAAGCGGGTGTTGAGCCGATCGTTACGGATTCTGCCAAGGAAATCGATCGCGCCGATGCTGTGGTGTTGCCGGGGGTTGGTTCCTTTGATCCTGCCATTCGCCAACTGCGCGATCGCGGTCTCGAAGCGCCGATTAAGCGAGCGATCGCCCAGGGGAAACCGTTTTTAGGAATTTGTTTAGGGCTGCAATTGCTGTTTGACAGCAGCGCTGAGGGTGTGGAACCCGGTTTGGGGATTGTGGCTGGCACGGTGCGCGCCTTTGTGCCGGAACCGGGGATCGCTGTGCCCCACATGGGTTGGAACCAACTGGCCCTGACCCAACCGAACTCGCTGCTGTGGGAAGGGATCGATCGCGACCCTTGGGTCTATTTTGTCCATTCCTACTATGTGGCTCCGGCCGACCCGGCGATGGTGGCGGCCACCACCACCCACGGTAGCCAAACCGTGACGGCGGCGATCCAGGGTGCGGCGCTGGATTCGGGTTGTGCCAACGTGATGGCGGTGCAGTTCCACCCGGAAAAGTCGGCGGGATCGGGGCTGCGGTTGCTGGCGAATTTTGCAGCTAACGTGCGATCGCGCGTGGCTTGTTAAGAGGGTAAGCATGGGTGTATGGGCATACGAATCATGATTGCTCAACCATGACTGATGGTTTAAGTCATTTGATCTATCACGGCGCATGATCTATCACGGCGCAATGGTCGCGCTGGCCGATCGCCCCGATGGTCGGTTGCGGACGTTTTATCGATCCCTGTTGGGTGAACCGGCGCGATCGCTGGGGGCGGGCTATGTGGAGTTTCACCTAGTCGGCGGCCTGCGGCTGGGAGTTTTTCAGCCGCAACCGGATCAAGCCGATCGGTTTCAGGTGGTTGCATCGGAGGCGATCGGGCCGATGGGCCTCTGTCTGGAAGTGGCTGATCTAGACGCAGCGACCACCCAAGCGATCGCTTGTGGAGCCACGGTGCGATCGGCAATTCGGGTGGTTAGTCACGGGCGCGAGTTGGATGCGATCGACCCGGTGGGCAATTGGCTGATTTTGTACGAACCGGTCAGCCGCCCCTAGCCCCAGGGATGAGCCGCTCAATCAGGGCCGCCAAATCAAGACCACCCAATCAAGACCGCCAAATTAGGGCGGCCAAATCAGGCCGGAGCGATCGCCCCCAGCAGATAGTTAATCGCCACCGCTGCGCCATCCTCCGCCACCGACGGGGCCACCCAGTCGGCCGCCGCTTGCACCGGTGCGGGTGCATCGGCCATGGCCACGCCCAAACCAGCATAGGTAATGGCTTCTAGGTCGTTGAAGTTATCTCCCACAAACATTACCTGTTCCGATCGCAGGCCCAGTTGGGTTTCGGCCAGGTAGCGCACGGCGTTGCCCTTGTTGACTTGTGGGTGGGCCGCTTCCAAAAAGGTGGAAACCGATGTGGTCAGATAAACCTGATCACGGCTGTAGCGCTGGCGGAGTTGGCCGAGCAGGTCGCGGGTCAAGTCGCGATCGGGACTCAAGGCCAGCACCTTCGTGGGGTCTTGGCCCCGATCAAGTAGTTGCCGCAAATCCCCCGTCACGACGGGTTCCACGCCCGTTCGCTCGGCATAGTCAGCGCTGGCGGGGGTGAGGGTGCGAATGTGGAGCCGATCGCCCGCATACAGGTGAAGCGACAGGCGATCGCCCCAGGCCGGATCTTCCAAAAAATCAATAATTTCGCGCGCGATCGCCCGGTCTAGCGGTTGATGCAACAGGGTTTGATCGAGGGCGGGTTGGCCAATCCAGGCCCCTTGATAGGCAATCAACGGCAGTGACGTGCCCACTTGCTGATGGAATCGGCGGGCCGAGCAATACATCCGCCCCGTGGCGATCGTTACGTCAATGCCGCGCGATTGGGCTGCGTGAATCGCCGCCAACACGGGCGGATTGATTTGATTATTGTGTCCGGCGATCGTCCCATCGATGTCGAGGGCAATCAACCGAATGGCGGCCGCGCGATCGCTCGGAAACGGTTGCAACGATGACTGGCGCGATCGTTCAAAATCAGTAAACACCATCGGTTAATCCCTCACACCGTTTGCCCACGAGCACGCTCAAAGTGTAGCGCTCGTTGCGGTGATGGTTTAGCCGATTGGGTGGGCGATCGCAGCGATCACCCACTCATGAAATTTAGGCAGCAGAATCACTGGAGTCACCAAACGGTTGCTGACCAACGCCCAGGGATTCATAGCTACCAGCTAGCGAAGACCACAGATCTTGCAGTTGGTGAAACGCTTCTTCGGGCGACAACTTACCGTTCGTTTCCAGGTTGCAAATAAAGCTGACCCGCTGGGAAAACTCTTGCAGGTTGGCGTTGAACACCAAATTTTCGGGTCGAATCACACCGCGATAGACCGAGTGCGGAGCAATAAAGGTGGCGTGGTTGGTCATGGGGCAACCTCCAGGTCAATGCACGAGGTGTGAACGGACGAAGAGGCGATCGCGAGCTTCCGAAAAATGCTAGAGCAGAGGGTCGAGGTCTGATGGCATCGGTTGGGCTGGGCGATCGCGGCGAACGGGAGTTGGGTGCTGGAAGCTCTCTTAACCTGATTTTAACTTATTTTTGATTTTTAGATACAGGTTAACAAAATTTGTCAAGAGCTGATCGCAATTCTCCTGATCGCCCGCCATAGGCTTATGGGGTAAGCCATGGATCGTCTTGTTGGATCGTCTCACCCATTAGAATCGCTGATCGCCTGTCAGGAGGGTGCGATCGCGATCGACCTAGGGGGCGATCCGCATCATCACCCCAGCCGGATTGGCCAGCGCCTTGATTCAGACAGATTGCATTTGACTACCAATTTGACTACCAAACAGAAGCCAGTAGAGATTGATCGCCCATCGATCGGGCAGCCATTAGCGCGAGAGTCGATCGATCACATCGGGCAGCCAGGTCGCCGGAATTTTGGAGAGGGCACGGCTCTGGGCTCCAAGACCCACATGCTGGTAGAGGGCGCGGATGGTGGCAACCGTGCCATTCAGGGCCCGATCGCGCTGGGCGGGGCGATCGCCACAGAGGTCCAACAACCGCAAATAGGCTCCAAAGGCGCGATCCAGACAGGCCGCTTGTTCTGCGGCAGTGAGTTGGCCATAGGCATCGGTCGCCAGTTGCGTGTGAATCCAGGCCA
Organism: Oscillatoriales cyanobacterium; assembly: GCA_004292515.1. Classification (GTDB taxonomy): domain Bacteria; phylum Cyanobacteriota; class Cyanobacteriia; order CACIAM-69d; family CACIAM-69d; genus CACIAM-69d. Next base: position 11,080 of record RDXB01000062.1, on the reverse strand, counting down.
GTTGGCTCGCGGCGGCAAAGCGATCGAACCCAACGGCAATACGGGGATCAATGCTCAAGGCTCGTTCGTAGGCGATCGCCGCCCGTTGCCAACAATCGCGGCGGCGCTGCGGGTCGAGGGGCTGTTGTCGTTGCCCCAACTGCCAATAGGTCGTGCCCAAATTATTTTGGGTGGCGGCGTAGGCGGTCGGGCGATCGTGGGCGCTGCGGTAGGGCAAAGCTGCCTCGTAGGCACTGGCCGCCAACAGCAACCAGCGTTCTTGGGCATCCACCTGCGCCAAGTTGAGATAAGCCGTGCCCAAATTAGCTTGCAGTGTGCCGTAAAGGGCATCGGGTGGAAGCCGATCGCCCTCCCGTAGATTGGCGGCCGCAGGGGAGGCATAGTCCTGCAAGCCCTCGCGATAGACCTCAATTGCCCCTTGCAACCGGGCGATCGGGTCGCCATGGCGGGCCCAGCTCCACAGGGCCGTACCCAGGTTATTGCGCGCCGCCACTCGCCAAGCCGGGTCTGCACCGGAGCCATCCCCGATCGCCGCCCGGTATGCACCCACAGCTTGCTCCCAAGCGGCCGCTGGATCACTCCAGCGGGCCAGCTCGCCATAAATTCCCCCCAAGTCGTAATGGAGCGATCGAGGGGCGGCCGCGGTCGGGTGGGCTTCGGCCCAGGCAATCGCCTGTCGATAGCACTGCACGGCCGTTTCCAGGGCTTGGCGAGCTGTGTCAGCGGTTGCCTCCGGGTCGGCTGCGAGGGTGCGGGCCGCTGCTGCTTCTGTGACCCACTGATCCAACGGGGATTGTGCTGAGGATCGCGCCGCCAGCGACTCTGAGGAAGCCGCAACCCAAGCCCGATCGCTGGCCGTTGGGCCTTTTCCCGTCACAGGATCGATCGCCCCCGATCGACCCGGACGCTCTAGGGGGCTGGCCGCCAAGGTCGGTTTCCCTGCAAACTCAAACGTGCCGGTACAGCAGCCCCAAAACCTAGGAGACCCATCCCGAATCACATAGAGCCAAGGTCGGGGAATCCACAACAGCAAACTGGTGTCGCGATCGTCCCATTCCTGGGCCAGGGTTTCCAAATCACTCAAAAACTGCCGTTGTAGGCGAGCCGCTTGGCGCGTCAACTGCTCCAGACCTACCAGTTGAGCTGTGGTGGCTTCCAGAGCATTGATCGCCTCCGTGAGCCAAGGTTGGCGCGGCTCCAGGCACAGGGTGGTCAACTGCGGCGCGGGCAACTCACGGGCCAACCGCCCCACCAACTGATCCCGTAGACGCAGATCATCGCAAACCGCCAAAAACGCCTGCCGCCGCAGCCCCAGCCCCAGGGACAACCGCAGGCGCTGATAGAGCTCCTGGTTCCAGCCCAAGTCCGCATCGGGAGTTGGCCGCGCTGGTGGGGTCGATCGATGCGCCGCCTGACCCGATCGCACCGTGGCGGCCCGGGCGATCCTGCGACGGGCGATCGCTAGATGGGGCAAGCTGCCGAGGGATGGAGACGCTGCAAAAGTCGGTGCTAGAGTCAAGGTCAAGGTCGAGGTCGGCATTGGAATTCGCCTTCTTGGGGGGCGCGCGGGCGTACTGTCCTCTTCAGATCGCGATTGCCTCATTCGGGATTTCCGCTGTTGATCGCGGGTCTGGGCGATCGACTCGCTAGCCATCTGTATCCAAGGGATTCCCCCTCATTTGCCCCGTTGTTTGCCCCGTTGTTTGCCCACAATCAGGGGTTGAGTTTTTGCCTAGCCGCCCGGAATTGGAGCGCAATGGGCGATCGGTGCTTGTGTTGGCAACATCTTGTAGACTCAGCAAAAATGTACGCCCTTGATAGCCTGCGCTTGCCGGTGCATTACCCCGTGGTTGCGGAGATTTACCCAAACCTGTGAGTAAAACTGGTGAAACGGATGAAATGGATCGCTGACCAACCGAGGTTAATCAACAGCTTGACGCTGGCAAGACTGGCAGGATTCGATCGCCCGTTAGTCAGCCGCCCGTTAGTCAGCCCTACTGCCCCCCATTCTGTGTGTTTCGCCTCCGCGAAATTGAACCGCCACTTTTCCTAACGGCATGAAACTCTCGCCTAGTAACCGACTCCTAATCAGCATCTCCGTCCACCATTGGGGCTGGATTCTGAGCACGATTATTTTGAGCTTCTGGAGCGGCATTTTTAATGGTGTTAGTATTGCCCTTTTGGTGCCGGGAATTCTGGCATTTCTGGGTCAAAAAATTGACCTAGGAGCCGATGCCCCAGATCTAGTTCGCAATTTGTTGGCAACCTTTGATCATTTTCCAGAATCACAGCGTGCTTCTGCAATGATTGCCACAATCATCGTAGCTATTTTAATTAAAAATATTTTAGCTTTTTGTAGCACTGCCGTTAGTGGTCATCTATCGCGATCCTTGGTCAATGATGCCACTTTTCAAGGCATTCGAATGCTGCTAGGGGTTGGTCTAGACTTTTACAATCGCACCAAGGCTGGTGATTTGATTCAGCGGCTCGGCTCAGAAATGAGTGGTGCTGTGGGCACGATCAACACCATTGTGCAGATCGTCGCCACCATGGTCACGTTGCTGACATTTGTGGGCTTGTTAGTATCAATTTCTTGGCAGTTAACGATTATTTCTGGCATTTTTTCCCTGCTGGTTGTCATTAGCAATCAGCGATTTGCCAAGCGCCTTAAGGAATATGGCAAGCAGGGGGTGCAGCTCAGTCGGCGCTACACCAGCGAACTGCTCGAAGCGATCTCGGGCATTCGATTGATTAAGGCAACTAGCAGTGAATCAATGGAGTACGATCGTTTAACTAAAACGATGTTGCAACGCCAGCGCGTTGATTTAAATTCCCAAACCTTCAGTTCGTTCGTTGCTTCTATTAATGAGCTGTTGGTTGTGGCTTCGCTGCTGGCGATTGTGGGCTTGGGGCGGCTGGTTTTTACGGGAACTGTCGAAGCCTATGCCACTATTCTTTTAACCTATCTATTTTTGCTATCCCGAGTGTTTGCCTTTGTGACAACCTTGGGCAAAGCGCTGAATAATTTGGCTTTGTGTTCGGCGGCTGTTGATGCCATGGTCAAGTTTTTAAGCCGGGAAGGGAAGCATTTTGTGCCCAATGGTGCGCTGACCTTTAGCGGTTTAAGACGGGATATTTGCTTTGAGAATGTGTCGTTTGCTTACCCGAACCGCGAAAAAAGTCGGGTGCTCGATCGCGTTAATCTCCGAATTCCTCGGGGCAGTACCTTGGCTTTGGTAGGCTCGTCGGGGGCGGGCAAATCGACCCTAGCGGATTTGATGATTCGGTTCTATGACCCTTCCCAAGGACGGATCACGATCGATGGTCAGGATCTACGCACCTTTGACTTGGCGAGCTTGCATGGGTCGATGGGCATCGTCAGCCAAGATACGTTTTTGTTTAACAATACGGTGCTGTCGAACATTCTCTACGGCTGTGCTGACGGCACGGAGGCGCGGGCGATCGAGGCGGCCAAGCGGGCCAATGCCTACGAGTTCATCATGGAGTTGCCGGAGCAGTTCGACACCATGTTGGGCGATCGCGGGGTGCGGCTGTCGGGTGGGCAACAACAACGGATTGCGATCGCCCGGGCTTTGCTGCGCGATCCCGATATTTTGATTTTGGATGAGGCAACTAGCGCCTTGGATACGGTGTCGGAGCGCCAAGTCCAGCAAGCAATTAATGAATTGAGCCGCGATCGCACGGTGATTGTGATTGCCCACCGCCTCTCAACGATCCAAAATGCCGACCAAATTGCGGTGCTCGACAAGGGCCAGGTGGTGGAGGTGGGCAGCCACACGGATTTGTTGGGCAAACGAGGACATTACGCCCGGCTCTACGCGGTGCAGTTTTCGGAGGGAACGGCAGCGCGATCGACAGTCCGTTGCAACAATGCGATGGAGGCCCTGGTGCTCGAAGAAACCCTGTCTCAACTCAGTGTGCTAGAGGCCACGGGGGGGCCGGTGCGCTGCGACACGGGTAGCATCATGGCCTGGACTCTAAACCGCTTGCCTTCGCTCTATGCGGCCACTCGGGAGGGGGCGGAGTTCCAAAAGCAAGTGGCTGAAGATGTGTGGCGCGCTACGGTGCGAGAGCGGGTGACTGAGGCGATCGCTCAGTTCCAAGAATCTGGCTGGAAGGATCGCCGGCAGCCGCTGATCGACACGACTTCGATGCGATCGACCGTGTTGCTGGAGCGCTTGTCCTACGAAGGGCGATCGCGCTTGAATGCGGTGCTGGGCAGCTTGGCCCTGTTGGCGGATGGCCTGACGGACAGCCCCCAGGAAGAATATGAATCCCTGAAGGAAGCCTATCGCGCCACCATGCAATTACTGGCCACGCTGGATTTGCTGGAGGATGCTACGGGGTTCACTAATTGGGATAGCCAAGGCAGCCAGCGCCCGATCGCCCGTGTGGTTTATCCCCAGGCTCGACAGTTGGCCCAAGTGTTGGAAGTGTTGGCCAGTGAGCTGATTGATGATCTGTTGCCGGACACGGTGGCTTCTGCACCGGAAGGGCGGCTCCATGAATATCGCTCGGCCTACGACACGGCAATCGCCCTGTTAGATCAACTGGCGATCATTGAAACCCACGGCGATCAGCTCAATTTGCCAACTTAGGGGTGATGGGATGATGCGCCATGCTGGGTGCGATCGCCCGTCACCCGCCGCCACAGCCGCGCGGCCCAGATTGGCCCCAAGGCGATCGTCAGCAGAATCTTAACCGTCAAAATCCCCAAAAACCGCCCCTCACGCCCCAGAGCACGATCAAACCAAAGGGCCAACACCAGCAACCGAGCCGATCGCCAACCCCTTGAGCGATCGCGGGGGCCCGCCGTCAGGGCTTTGCAGGCCAGCCCTTTGTAGAACCGCGCCTTAGCCGACCGCCCGATCGCTTTCAGGGCCGGCGGTGCGTCGGTTAAATGATGTTCGAGCACCCCACAGCAAGCCCGTTCTAAACGGTGTAAATTTGCCGAGGAGGATTTTGCTGAGACCCGATAGCGCACTTGGGCTTGGGGAATCAGCACAAATTCACCCAGTTTTGCCAGTCGCAACCACAGATCCCAGTCTTCCGCCGGAATCCAGCGACTCTCGAAGCCCCCCACGCGATCGAGTGCCGATCGCCGAATCAGTGGGTTCGAGCCATTTTCAATAAAGTTGTTGGCCAACAGCGCACCAAACACCCCGCCCGCGTGCCGATCGCGAAAGCCGGGATGCAATAGCTGGTTGCGATCGTCCACGTAGTCTGTCCAACTGTAGGCGGCGATCGCCGTGGGGTGATTGGCCAAGGCTGCCACGCGATCGGCCAGGGCTGCGGGAGTCCACCAATCATCTGCATCCAAAAAGGCCACCAGCGATCCCCGAGCCACCGCTAGGCCGCGATTACGGGCGATCGCCTGGCCGCCATTTGCGCAACACAACACCTGAATCCGGGGATCAGCCAGTTGCTGGGCGATCGCCGCTGTGCTGTCCGTGGAGCCATCATCAACCACGATCGCCTCCCAGTCTGTCCAGGTCTGCGATCGCAACGAAGCCAGCGTGGTGGGCAAAGTGGCCGCCGCGTTGTAGGCCGGAATAATCACTGAAACCGTAGGCATGATCCACTCATACCAGCGATCGGCCGCAAAAAAGGACGCTGGAGTTGCGTCCTTCTTCAAACTTCAAAACAACGTATCTGGCAAGGGATTTGACAAGGGATCTGACAAATCTGACACGGTGTTGCGTCAGGCTTTACTTGCCGCAGTTGGCACAAGCACAGTCCGCCCCGCAGGAACAGGAACCAGCACCATTGCATCCACAGCCGGCTGCGTAGGCAGCGGCCGGGGCGATCACGGCCAGAACAGCAGCCACTGCGCCCACAATCTTCATCGTGCGACGGCCTTTAAACGATTGCGCGGTCGAAGTCGGTTGAGTCATGAGTACTTCTCCTGCCCGAGCGAGGGCGAGTGTGACTAATCCCAATTTCGACTACCGATGCCACAAGTCCTGTGCTGAAACCCTTGTCAGGCAAGAATCTTGAGTAGCGTCAATGCACGAAGTTGGTATAACAGTTTCACTCTAGGATCTCTAGTGGACTAGAGAGTCAAGGGGCCGCGCGATAGATTAGGAAGGCTAATCAACCGGTTTTGATGGAGTTGCGCCCTTGTCCCCGGGAAATTTGAGTCAGCCACCCGACCTTGATGAACCAATGGGCCCCAGTCGCTGGGTGTTTGTGCAGGTCGATCGCCCAGGTCAGCCCATGCCGCCCAATGCACCGCCGCCTGGGCCATCCCCGCGCCACCTCGCTGCGATCGCTGAGGATCGTGTGAAGGTGCGGCGGCAGGTGACCCTAGATGACGGCACGATCGCTTGGTTGCAACTGGCCCGGGGCACGGTGCTACGGCCGGGCGATCGGCTCCGCACGGCCGAGGGCGACTGCTGCTGGGTGGTGGCACAACCGGAACCGGTGTTGACGGTGCGATCGACCGACCCCTTAGCCCTGTTGCAAGCGGCCTATCATTTGGGCAACCGCCATGCACCTTTGGAAATCGCGATCGACTATTTGCGTCTGGCCCCCGACCCGACCCTGAAGGATTTGCTAGAACGGCGCGGCTTGACGGTCACTGAGGAAATCGCGCCCTTTATGCCAGATTCGGGAGCCTATGCCCCAAGCGATCGCCCCCACCACGCATCCCATCGCCATGTCCACCACCATCACCCATGAAGCGGCCCGATCGTTGGCCCTGTTGCAGCTTGCCAGTCCGGCCTTGCCGGTCGGATCGTTCAGTTATTCCGAGGCGATCGAGTCGCTGGTGGAAGCGGGCCGGGTGCGATCGGCGGCAGATTTGGCCGATTGGTTGCGGCAAGAACTGCGCGTGGGCAGCATTCGCCTGGAAGCCGTGGCCCTCGTCAAGGCTCGCGAGGCGATCGATCAAGGCAACTCCGCCGCGATTCATGACTGGAATCAGTGGATTTCGGCCCTGCGAGAAACGGAAGAATTTCGGTTGCAAAGCTGGCAAATGGGGCGATCGCTGGTGACACTAGCAAAAGACTTGCAACCCCCGGACGAAACCTTGGTGCAGCTCCGGTTAGAGCCAGTGAACTATGCGATCGCCTTTGCCAGTTTGGCCGCCCATTGGCATCTAACTCCGGCAGAAATGTTGACGGCTTATTTGCAATCTTGGGTCAGCAACTTGGTGAGTGCAGGGGTGCGATCAATCCCGATTGGTCAAACCCAAGGCCAACAAACCTTACTCAATTTGTGGCCCGATGTCGCCGAGGCGATCGCCGAGATTCAGGAGCTTGCTACCGCCGAAACCGATCAGGATTGGTTTGCTTGCGGGTGGGGTCTATCGATCGCCAGCATGACCCATGAAACCCAATACAGCCGCCTGTTTAGAAGCTGAGTTTTGGCTGAGAAGTTGGACTGAGGAAATGTTTGAAAAGTAGCTTTTGGCTCGGGCTAAACACCAATAGTGATGGAAATAAGAAGCCAGTCTTGTTTGCCAAGTCATGATGCCAGTCTAGCAGTAGCCATTGACGGCTCTAGGCGAGTGCTGCTTGATTTTTCGACGTGCTTGACCAGTGGGCAAAAGCATCTGAGGAAAACCATTTTGCAACGACAGTCTGTTGAATATAGTCTATTGAATATGCAGCAATGTATAATCACACCGAAATCAACACGCCCATTGAATTGGTCAAATTTAGGAGGTAATGATGGTCAAGCCAATTGATCAACTAGTTAACGAGCTGCCAACCAGTGGCATGACAGTTTCAGTTTTGCATGCCTTAGAATCTTTGGTTCTAGGTCGGTGGCAAAACTGGGTGGGTTTTGAAAACACCATCAAGCAGGTGGCGATGGAAGAAGATCCAGCCCTGATTCGGCAAATCGGCGAACGAGCTATCTACCTCTACAACGACAAATCTCAGGGGTATCAACGGGCGCAATGGCTGTATGAAATGGTTGATAGTGCCTCTAGGGCTGCGGGGACATCAGTGCTAGCCAATACAGCCAGTAAAAATATTTCCGTTTTGGGATCTCTCGCCAATCTCACTCCTAAGCCAGAAAAATCTCAAAGCATTGACTTGTCAATCAAATTAGCAGTTGAGATCGCCGCTTTTTGCCAAATCCAAGGCATTCCAGGGGACAGTATTGACTATTTTGTAGAAGCTTTGCGTGACTATCATGTAGAGGCTTTAACGCGGATGGAAGCTTTGGTTTGCTTTGATGGTCTAGTTCCCCTAGGTTCAGATTTTATCCTCAAGACTAGCCGCACTATCGACCAATTGAGATCCGTCGATTTGAACGAAAATCCAGTGTTTAGGAGCGTTAGTTCCTTGATTCCGGGGACTGGTCTAGATGGTCAGTTGGGATTTATTCGTCGAAGTCTTCACGGGGTTGAGCGTTGGATGGGAAATTTGGTCTCCTCGTACTGTCTGACTCCGGAGAAGGTGGCCAACATTCTGCAACGAGTTATAGAGATTCCAAGTGATAAATCCAACTATCTTGGTGTCTTCTTGGATGCGACAACCAATTATTACAGGCATACGGGGACTCAAACCGTGGCGCGGTGCTTAATTGAACGGGCGATGGGTGAGATTTAACCCAGAAATCGTCGGAGTATTGCCTAGGAGGTGATGCTTTTTGGCAAAAGATTGCTGGTGTGGAAAGGTTTTTATCTGTTTATGATGACTGACTTAGGGCCCTACTACAGTCGGCAGCATAGTCGGTAGTGCCTGTCGTTATTTCGCCTGCAACTTTTAGCACTTCAGTTCGATCTGGGTTTCCCCTCATCCCTCAGCTCCTGCCCTTTCAGCTAGTCTCACCACTATGACCAGTCAATTGCGAATTGGGGTTGCCGGGCCCGTGGGATCTGGGAAAACAGCCCTGGTGGATGCCCTCTGCAAAACCCTGTGCGATCGCTACAGCCTCGCCGTGGTCACCAATGACATTTACACCCAAGAAGATGCCCAATTTTTGGTGCGGAGTGCAGCCCTTTCACCCGATCGGATTGTGGGTGTTGAAACTGGCGGATGTCCCCATACGGCAATCCGCGAAGATGCCTCAATTAATTTAGTGGCGATCGAACAGCTCGAAGCCAAATTTGCCCAAAGCGATCGCCCTGTCCAAATTACTTTTGTCGAAAGCGGCGGTGATAATTTAGCCGCTACGTTTAGCCCGGAACTGGTTGATCTGACACTCTATGTGATCGATGTGGCCGCTGGCGACAAAATCCCCCGCAAAGGTGGCCCCGGCATCACTAAATCCGACTTATTGGTGATTAACAAAATTGACCTGGCTCCCTACGTCGGTGCTGATTTGCAGGTGATGGATCGGGATGCCCAAAAAATGCGCGGCGATCGCCCCTTCCTGTTCAGCAACCTCAAAACCGGCCAAGGTCTCCCAGAGATCATCACGTTCATCGAGCAGCAACTCCCTCCGAGTCCGTAACCGGCCCGCTGGGGCTACGGCGATCATTTCCCCACCACCCAAAACAGCGATTAGGTGTTCTATAGTAGTTCCAGTCGGCAATGAGATCATAAAAGCCTTTACCCATAAAGGTTTCAGGTCATGATTTGTCTCATTTTTGATTGACGCTACTATAAACGCGACGGTGGCCGATCGCCGAGTGCTGCTCAATCGCCCCCGGCCCTGATCATGTGGTTCCTAACTGTGCTTCTGTTGATGCCAGTGCCAAGCGTGGGAGACGATCGCCTCTAGGTCGGGATATTGCGGCTGCCAACCGAGGACGGCGCGGGCCCGATCGCTGCTGCTGACCAACAGGGGCGGATCACCGGGGCGGCGATCGCGCTCCACCACGGCGATTGGGCATTGGGTCACGGCCTTGGCTGCTTCGATCGTTTCCTTCACCGAAAACCCGTTGCCATTGCCCAAATTAAAAGATGTGGACTCGCCGCCCCCGAGCAAATATTCCAGCCCCAACACATGGGCATGGGCGAGATCGTTCACATGGACGTAATCGCGAATGCAAGTGCCGTCGGGGGTGGGGTAGTCTGTGCCAAAGATGGCGATATTGTCCCGTTTGCCCAACGCGGCCAGCAAAATCAGCGGAATCAGGTGAGTTTCGGGCTGGTGATCTTCGCCCAGGTTGCCCGAGGGGTCGGCCCCGGCGGCGTTGAAGTAGCGAAAAATCACCGATCGCAGCCCGTAGGCCTGGTCAAAATCCCGCAAGATCCGTTCCACCATCAGCTTGGATTCGCCGTAGGGATTGATCGGCAACTGCGGATGATCCTCAGCGATCGCCGGGGTTTGGGGAATGCCGTAGGTGGCGGCGGTGGAGGAAAACACAATGTGAGGAACCTGGGCGGCCCGCATCGCTTCCAACAGGGTCAGGGTGCCCACCACGTTGTTGCGATAGTATTTGGCGGGATCGCTGACCGATTCGCCCACGGAAATATAGGCGGCAAAGTGCAACACTGCCCCGATCGCCCGCTGGGAAAACAACTGGTCCAACAAGGTGCGATCGCGAATATCCCCCACAATTAACTCCGCCTTCAACACCGATTCCACAATCTCGCGGTGGCCATAGCCGAGGTTGTCGAGCACAACTACCGGATAGCCTGCCTGTTGGAGCGCTAGAACGGTATGGGAGCCGATGTAGCCAGCGCCGCCGGTCACGAGAATGGTGGGTTTGGGGCAAGCGTGGGACATGGGGAAACAGCGACGGACGTTACGGGGCGATCGCCATGAGAATTTTAGCCATTTCTTCCACCTTTCCTTACCCGCCCAGCAAAGGCGGCACGGAAATTCGCACCTATAACCTGTTGGCGCGCTTGGCCCAACAACATTCGGTGACGATCGCCGCCCAACGTCATGCCAGCGTCACCGATGCCCATGTCGCTGCCCTGGAAGCCGAGATTCAGGAATTGGCGCTGTTTCCGTTGCCGCCGGATCCGCCGTCGGGCCGCAATCCGCGCCAGATCGCCCGCAAGCTGAAACGGTTCGCCCGATCGTGGTTGAGCGCCACACCGCCGAACGTGTTGCACCGCTATTCCGCGCCGATGCAGGCCTGGATTGATCAGCAGCTCGCCGCCGATCGATTTGATGTGATCACCTGCGAACACAGTGTGAATGAAATCTA
>RDXB01000061.1 GCA_004292515.1 Oscillatoriales cyanobacterium | reverse complement strand
AGGCCACAGAGACCGGCCAGGGCGATCGGGAATGATAGGTTCACCCAATCGGCCACGCCACTCAGGTAGAGCGCCACTGCCACCCCCAGGGCCAAACCGCCGATCGGGTCTGGGCGATCGGGCAAGGCGGCCCAGCGCGATCGCTTTTCCCAAACGAGATAGGCGGCAAAGGGCAGACCAATTAAGCCATAGCTGAAATATTCATGCTCGATGCTGATGGATTTGAACAGCCAGCCGCGCACCCAATGCACCAACAGCGGCCCGTAGGCCAATAGCAGTAGGCCGATCGCGCTGGGCAGAAAGAGGCGATCGATCCGGGAGGCAAGTTGGGGCGATCGGGCGGTGGTCATGGAGACTCCTCGCGGGGGTCAAGGGGGCTGCACTATTTGGCTCGATCGTACAGTTCCAACAGGATTTCCGCCCAGTTGTGCCCTAGCAGATCGAGTAGCTGCTCGCCGCGATCAGCTGTGGCCGCCGTCGGATCGCCAATCACGCCGCTCTGGGTCAGGTCGATCGCCCGCCAAGCCCGGGCCAATGGCCCCTTGATCCCCAGCCGATCGCCGGTAGTCGGCGGCATTTCCACCACGGCCCGCTGCAGATGGACGCGATCGGGATCGATCGCCAACATCAAGCAGGTTTCCGCGTCGCCCCCATGCATACCCACGGTTTCCGCCGGATTCACCAGGGGCTTGTAGTCCGCCGATCGCCAAACAAAACAAGCGGCGATCGTCAAATCGGCATATTTCACCCGCAAATCTGTGGCGGCAATTTCCAATACCTGGGGCTGGCCGCCATGACCGTTCAAGATCAGCAGCTTGCGAAAGCCCGATCGGTAGAGGCTCTCGCCCAGCTCCATCACCGTGGCCAGCAAGGTGGCGGCACTCAGGGAAAAAGTACCGGGAAAATCCAGATGCTCGTTGGATTTGCCGTAGTGCAAGGGCGGTAGGGCATAGATCGCCGCCTCGGGCCGCAGTCGATCGACCCACTCCAGAGCGCGCCCCAACACGCCATTGACGATCGCGCTGTCTACGGTCAGGGGCAAATGCGGCCCGTGCTGCTCGATCGCCCCCACCGGCAACACCACCACGGCTCGACCGCGATCGGGCAGGGCGGCAATCTCGGGCGACGTGAGATAGGCCAAGAAGCGATCGGCCGGAATCGGCCCATGCATCATGACTCGGTGGGGCTGCCAGTGGGGGCAACCGGGGCCAGGGCTTGTTCGGCGGTGATGAAGTCGATGAACTGGCGGGCGGTGCGGCCCGATCGCCCGTTGTGGCGAGTGGCCCATTGCAGGGCGCGCGATCGCAACTCGGCCCGGTCGATCGCCAGCTCGGCCAGCTCGGCCAGGTGGAACACAATATCGAGATAGGTGGGCTGGTCGGCGGCCTCGAAGGTGAGGGTCAGACCAAAGCGATCAACAAAGGAGAGCTTTTCTTGCACCGTGTCCCAAGATTGGATCTCGTCGGCATCGCTGGGCCGGGGGCGATCGGCGAAATATTCCCGCACCAAATGTCGCCGGTTGGAGGTGGCATAGACCACAACGTTTTTGGGGCGATCGGTGATACCGCCTTCTAGGCAAACCTTGAGGGCTTTGAAGGCTTCGTCATCTTCCTCAAAGGACAGATCATCCACAAACAAAATGAACTTTTGGGGAGCGCTGCGGAGTTGATCAACAATTTCCGGCAGCTCATTGAGATCCTGCTTGGCCACTTCGACCAGCCGCAACCCGCGATCGCCATAGGCCGACAGCAGCGCCTTCACCAAGGAAGACTTACCCGTGCCGCGCGCCCCATACAGCAGCACATTCAAGGCCCGTTGACCTGCCAACAAAAATTCCGTGTTGCGAACCAAGTCGGCTTTGGGGCCGTCATAGCCAGCCAGATCCCCCAGAGCGATCAGGTCAGGGCTAGTCACAGGCAACAATTGACCATTGCGCCACCGGAACGCTCGGGACTCGACAAAGGGGCCGCGCTCCACTTCGCTGAAATAACTCACCAGATCGGCGGTGAGTGTTGTCCAATCTGGGACTTGGCGCAATCGATCAAGCAATTTTTGTTTGGCGGTGAGACCGGATTCAGAACTAGATTCGGGGCCGGATTCAGAACTAGATTCGGGGGGCACTTCGGCCGACGGAGCAGCAGGCAGCGTCCAAGGCACGAGGTCGATCGCCCCGCCGGCCAAGTCGCGGGCCCACTGACAAGCGGTGGCCGGCTCAAATTGCCAAAGTTGTTGCAGCGCCTGTAGATCACGTTTTAATGCTTCGATCGTCGGGTCTGGCAGGTCAGCGATCGCCTTGCCTTGCAGCTTTTGCACCGTGGGCGCATCCAAAGCCACTAGCCGATCGAGCAAATAATCGGGCCAGCTTTGGCCCACCGCCGCCAAGGCCCGAAACCAGCGCCCATAGGCCAAAGTGGTTTCGGTGGCATCGCGCGATCGCTCCAGCACCGTGCCCAACACCTGCACAAACGCCTTACCCGCCTCATTGTCCAACACTCCCGGCAACAACAGCAGCGAAGCCACCAGCCACTGCAACCGCTCGGCTTCGTCTTGAATGTCCCGTAAGCGGTTTGGGCTGATGCGTGGGCGATTGCGAGGCTGGTCTTCGGCGCGCAGGTAGGTCATCGGTCACTCCCAACAGCGATGGATTCCAAGGCTATCCACCAGCTTAACCGGCCCTCCGAAGCTCCGTGCTATCGGTCAATCCATCTAAAGCAGTACAAGCAGGGCAGTACAAGTAAGGCAGTAAAAATACGGAACCCAGACAAAACGGGCAATTGGGTTTCGCGATCAGGCTTGGGAACCATGAACCCACTCTTGGACAGCATTTAGCAGCGCCTGCAACGATCGCACCAAAACAGAGATGTTACGATTGCGCCAAGTTGCTCGCCTGCGGGTCGATACAGCCCCATTTCAACCGTGGTTGGCCACCGACCTGCCCGCGCGATCGTCGGTGATCCTCCGCTAGCCCTCCCGATCCGACCAATGGCGTTGTCTGCACTCTTAACCAATCCCCGCAAAGTTCTGCGCTACTGGCTGCTGGCCCTGGCCGCAGCCCTATTGGTGGCCGTGGGAGCCTCCGCCTCCGATGGTATGCTCCCGCCCGATGGCAAGGCCGAAGCGGCCGCTAGCTACGCCAAGGTTGCTGACCCCACGAAAGAAGTCGGGATGCCGGGGTTTGCCATTTCTAACTATTTGGCCACGGGGTCGCTGTCGGCGCGGGACTATGAAGACCGCCCGACTGGCCGGCCCCTAGACACGATCGTGATTCACCACACGGCCCTGAGCGGTCGGCGGCTGTCGATCGCCCAAGTGGCCGCCTCCTGGCAAAACGACCCGGCGGAAGTGAGCGCCCATTTCATCGTGGGGCTGCGCGGCGACATTTTGATGACCGTGCCACCGTCCAAAACCGCTTTCCATATCCTGAAACAAGCTGCCTATCCCGATCCAGAGCGCGGCACGCCTGTGAATTGGATCAATATGCGCTCGATCGGGATTGAGTTTCACTATGACCCGGATTCAGAGCGACCCACCCGCGAACAAATTGTGGCCGGTGGGCGGCTGATTGGGGCGCTGTTGAATGTCTACCCCGATTTGGAAGTACAGCGGATCATTGGCCATGGGGTGCAAAATTTTGCTGATGGTCGCCGCAGCCGGATGCTGAGTGAGCCAACCTATCTGTTTATGATGCCGAATGGGCGAACAGCGCCCAACTTTGCGCTGTTGCTGTCGAGTGCGGCCCAGGTGTCACCCAAGATGGTGGCGGCGATCGAGCGGGCCGGGGGTGTGAACCCACTAGCCGAACAATTACGGCAACGCACTTGGGCTGGCCAAGCCATGACCTATCGCCTGGACACAAGTTGGAAGCAAAATTCCAATATGCCCATCTCCCAGATTGATCCCCGGGCCACAACCGATGAGGCTCTACAAATTGCCCAAGCGATTAGAAGCAGACCCGATCGCAACTTGCAGCCCCCCCGTCCTGAGCCGGCTCCATTTATTGACCTCACGCCACGGCCTAGCCCCGAACAACCCGTGCAACCTAATTAACCTTTAATTAGCGCCTTCAGCCTCCGCACTACCAGCTCACCACCCAACAACGCAAAAGCGAGGAACCCCGTAGAATTCCCCGCTCTTGCTGCTGGACTTAGGTTTAACGATTCGTGGGCGGACTGAAGCAATCCACTTGGACAAGCGCTTCAACTCAGTGTGACTTTGGGCTGTGATCACCTTCAGTCACTGTTTGGTCGCTGTCTAACCCGTTGAATCGTAATCAGGGCGAACGATGGGACTTGAACCCACGAATGGCGGAACCACAAACCGCTGCCTTAACCCCTTGGCTACGCTCGCCGTAGTGGTAAAAGATTATAACAACATTTTTGCTGAAAAGCATACGGGTCATCACCAAATTCTTGGGAATTCTGGAATCGGGGGTGACTGACCATGCTCCCAAGACTGATTGCTAGGATGGAGCAGCGTCGAGTTGGGCCAATTTCTGGGCGATCGCTTGGCAGTCGTGACTCATCCCGGTCAGCACCCGGTTCAGCAAAGATGAAACGACCTCTCAATTCACAACTTCGAGTGTGCCCCTGTGAACAAATTTGCGATCCCTGGTATTGCCTTAGTGGTGGTGGGCATCGGCCTGGCTGCCACCAACCCCTCGCCCGAGCGCTATGCCGAAGCGGCGGCTGACCAGATGAGCCAAGAACTGCAATCGGAAGGCTGCAAAGACCTATCGCCAGCGTTTTTGCAAACGGCCTGTCAATCAGCGATCGGTCAGACCAAGCCCGCAATGCAGGCGCTGGTGTTACGCAATACCGAACGCCAAAATCTGGGGTTTTTTAGCATCTATCGCACCAAGCTGAGTCTGAGCGAGTTGCTGCCACCACCCTTGGGCGATCGCCTGCCATCCCAGGAATCCGAGGCGATCGGGATTGGTCTGATTTTCATTCCCTACCGCATGGAACGCAATTCCTAGTGGCGCAACTAGACCAATATGCTGGGCTGGTAGCTGGTACTAACCTGAGCGATCGCCACAACCCCGTCCAGCCCTGGGAATAGCAAGGATCACACAGCCAGGATCACAGGGACTGGGAAAACGAGGCCATCAGGGTTTTAGGCGATTTGACGACAAGCCCTAAGCCCCTTGCCCCCACAACGGTTGGTGCTTGACCCGTACCGAACGATCCTGTGCAAACCACCTCTAATCGGCACTCAAGCACCAAACCAAAAACAACCCCAGCCCGATCGCCCCAGCCTTGACGGGCAGCGGCCAAACCCAACCGATCGCCCCTTTCACGATCGCCACTAGCGATCCCACCAGCGCCCAATCCAAAAACAGCAACAGGGCCACAGCCCCCACCAAGGCCAGTAAGAGCGGCATGGTCACCTCCCGTAGTCGGTTGATCAACAGGACAATTACACGGGCCATCCAGCCTATCCCCAGAATAGGGTAGAAGCAGCGCAGCAACCGTTTTCGCGGTTGCCGGCCACCTTATCCCTGCTTGACTTGACGGGAGCACCAGACCGTGAAATTCGCTCAATCCTTCACCCTCGGTTGCGCAGTGATCGCAGCGATCGCCACCAGCGCCCTGGCCCAAACCTCGATCGATGGCGATTTCAGCCTGTCTAATAGCAATCGGCGCGGTAGCATCACGGGCGAGGCGATCGGCACCAACTCGATCCCCACTGCAGTAGTGCGCCGCCCCAGCGACAGCCAAAACCAAGAATGCCTGGGCTTCAGCTCCATGCAGCCCAATCACCTGTTGACACTGCAAACCCCAATCCCGAACCTCGCCCTCAAGGTTGATAGCGGCTCCGCAGACACCACCATTGCGGTGCAAGGCCCCAACGGTTTATTGCTATGTGGTGATGATGACGGGACCGGGGGCAGCAGCTCCGCGAGCGTCACCCTGGGAACTTGGCCAGCGGGCACCTATCAAATTTGGGTGGGCACTTTTGCAGCGGGAGGGCGGGTTCGCTATCGGCTCTCGGCCCAATAACCAGCCGGTTGATTGACCCCGCGCCAGTTTCGCAGCGGTCAGATTCATGGCGCAAATGCCCCTGGCTCCCCCAGGGTCGAGTGTCCCTATCCCGCAGCGATCGCCCGGACAAACCAAGGGCG
The DNA here is from genome assembly GCA_004292515.1 of Oscillatoriales cyanobacterium. Taxonomy (GTDB): domain Bacteria; phylum Cyanobacteriota; class Cyanobacteriia; order CACIAM-69d; family CACIAM-69d; genus CACIAM-69d. Next base: position 48,135 of record RDXB01000061.1, on the reverse strand, counting down.
ATCGTCAACCCCGAAATGGCCCACCCCCCGCGCCCAAACGATCGCTCGGGCCAGCAAACGGGTTAATCTGATGAAAACCCGATCGTTCGCTCAGGGATCTGGCGAATTAGCGTAGGGTAAAACAGTTAGCTGACCACACCCCCCAAAGCCGACAATTCAACCCTGGCCAGCGCTCCCACGTCTGCCCAGCCATAGACAGCAACCTGGGTTCGGCCGTATTCTACGGTGCTGTGAAAAAAAATCTAAATTTTTCCGTTCAACAAATTTCCTGTGATATCGCCTGATTCTCCATGACTGCCACCGAAGCGACGATCGACTTGTCCCCACCCCCACCCTCCCTGTTTGCTGTCACCACCCCCCTGTATTACGTCAACGCCCTCCCCCACGTGGGCAGCGCCTACACCACCATGGCAGTGGATGCGCTCGGGCGGTTTCATCGTCTCCAGGGGCGCGCGGTTTTAACCATCACGGGCACGGATGAGCACGGACAAAAGATCGAACGCACTGCCCAAGACCGTGGCAAGTCTCCCCAAGAACATTGCGATGAAATTGTTAGCGGATTCACCGATCTGTGGCAAAAGCTGAACATCCGCTACGATCGCTTTATTCGCACCACCGATCCCCGCCATCACGCGATCGTGGAAGATTTTTTTCAGCGGGTTTTAGCCTCCGGAGATATTTACTCCGGCAAACAACAGGGTTGGTATTGCGTCTCCTGCGAAGAGTTTAAAGAAGAACGCGAACTCACCGAAGATCACCACTGCCTAATTCACCCTAATAAAATGGCAGAGTGGCGCGACGAAGAAAACTACTTCTTCCGGCTCTCAAACTATCAAAGCGCCCTTGAGTCTTTCTACGCCGAACATCCAGATTTCATTCAGCCCGTCAGTCGGCGCAATGAAGTATTGGCCTTTGTGGAACGGGGCTTGCAGGATTTTTCCATTTCTCGGGTGAATGTGGATTGGGGATTTCCCTTACCCAATGATCCCAAACACACGATTTATGTATGGTTTGATGCCCTGTTGGGCTATTTGACGGCGCTGCTCGAGCCAGGTGCAGAACCAACGATCGAAAATGCTTTGAAGCATTGGTGGCCGGTAAATTGCCATGTGATTGGTAAGGATATCCTGAGATTTCATGCCATTTATTGGCCGGCAATGCTAATGTCAGCGGGGTTGCCCATTCCCCATCGCCTCTTTGGCCACGGGTTCCTAACCAAAGACGGTCAAAAAATGGGTAAGAGTTTGGGCAATACCCTCGATCCCGTGGCGCTCATTGAGCGCTATGGCAGCGATGCGGTGCGCTATTACTTTCTTAAGGAAATTGAATTTGGGCGTGACGGCGATTTCAATGAAACGCGGTTTATTAACATCGTGAATGCAGATTTAGCTAACGATCTTGGCAACTTGCTCAATCGAACGATCAAGATGGCCCACAAGTACTGTGGCGGCACTGTCCCAGCACTGGCATCGGCTGGGGGGAATGATCCGCTGATGGCGTTGGGGGTTGTGCTGGGCGATCGCACGGCTCGGGCCTACGAGTCGCTGGCACTGCATGAGGCTTGCCAAGGGGTACTGGCCCTGGCGCAGGCGGGCAACAAATATTTAGATGATCAGGCCCCTTGGACGAAGTTCAAGCAGGGCGATCAGGTGGCGGTCGAACATATTCTCTATGCGGTGCTCGAATCGGTGCGGCTGGCGGCCTACTGGTTATCGCCGATCGTCCCTCGTTTGAGCAGCACCATCTACGCTCAATTGGGATTTGCGATCGACTTCGATCGCGTGGGGCTGGATTCGGTCTTGGGTGAGCAGTTAGCCGGTCATGGGGTTTGGGGCGCACTGACGGCCGGCCAACCACTGGCGGAGCCTCAACCGGTGTTCCAAAAGCTTGAGTTACCGGTGGCGGTTTAGGTTCCGAGCTTGATCCGCTGGGATCGCGGCCACCGAGGCGATCGAGCTATCGTGAAAAAACGCAGCGGTGATTTGCAGCCCGATCGCCTGTTTTTGATTGATTTTTTAGCTGTTGACGCTTTAAGAATCGGGTATCGCGACCTGTTTTCAATCGCATATAAAGCCGATGTGAATGCTGGTACAGCACAATCCACATCTTCCTTTTTTTTAAACGAGGTATAAGCTAATCATGAATAACAACATGGATCGTGACCCCATTTTTACGCCAGAGCAAGTGCTGGAAAATCGCGGTCGCGTCGCCATTTTTATCGACGGTTCAAATCTGTTCTACGCAGCGCTGCAACTGGGCATCGAAATTGACTACACCAAGTTGCTCTGCCGGTTGACGGCGGGATCGCGGCTGCTGCGATCCTTCTTCTACACAGGGGTCGATCGCACCAACGAAAAGCAACAAGGCTTTTTGTTGTGGATGCGGCGTAATGGCTATCGAGTGGTGGCGAAGGACTTGGTGCAATTGCCCGATGGCTCCAAAAAAGCCAACTTGGACGTGGAAATTGCCGTTGATATGATGGCCCTGGTGGGGTCTTATGACACGGCAATTTTGGTCAGCGGCGATGGTGACTTGGCCTATGCGGTGGATGCGGTCAGCTACCGAGGGGCCCGGGTCGAGGTGGTCAGCCTGCGATCGATGACCAGTGACAACCTGATCAATGTGGCCGATCGCTATATTGATTTGGACGCGATCAAGGAAGAAATCAAAAAAAGTCCTCGCCAGGGCTATACCTACCATCCCTTGCCCCATTCCGAGGACGATCGCACCGACAGCTAATCGACCGTCCACCGTCCATTTGGGCTAACTCGACGGCCCTAGTCGGTTTCAGTGCCAGCCGCAGACTCCCCGGCAACAAGGCGGTTTCAGTGCCAGCCGCAGACTCCCCGGCAACAAGGCGGAATCTCCAGATCGCAGTGCATCGCGATCGCACAGTGGGCTTAACCCGAACAGATTGGAATCCCGCTGATAGCCCAGGAAATTGGGCGATCGCTGCCTGCCATCCCGCCCACCAGCCCTTAGAATGCGATTGGTCACGGCCGGTGGGGCCGGGCCAAATCACCTCTTGTCAGCCAAGGTCGGACTTTGCGAAATGGGCGCTCGAACTCGCGCAATCAGCGTTTTGATGGCAACCCTGCTGGCCGGGCTGGGGGCGGGTTGTGGCGGAACCAAGAGCCGGGGTGAAGAAAAAATTGCCCGAGACACCAAGGCCGCCGAAGAGTTTCAGGGCGACTTGGTGTTTGATAATTTGACCCTGAACCGGGCTGACAAGAAAGGCCAGGTGCTGTGGGAAGTGCGGGCGAAAGAGGGTCGCTATTCACGCGATCGCCAGCTAGCGCGTTTGTCTGACGTGAAGGGCAAGCTGTTTCAAGATGGCAAGGTGATCTATGAAATTGCCGCCCAGCGCGGTGAAGTGGAGCAAAATGGCCAGGTTCTGAAGGTGTCGGGCAAACTGCGGGCCAAAGATCTGCGCGACAAAATGGAATTCCAAGGCGGCGAGGCCATCTGGGAACCCACCAAGTTTCAGCTCCAAATGAAGGGCGGCGTGGTGCTGACCCATCCCCAAGCGATCGTCCGTTCCGAAGAGGCGGTGGCCTTCAGTCGCGATCGCCGGGTGGAACTCGCCAAAACCGTCAAGCTGGTGTCCAAAGACAAGCAAACCAAGCTGGATAGTGATCGGCTGATTTGGCAAATGAAGGCCGATGAGTTGCAGGCGATCGGCAAGGTGGTGGCCACTGGCAGCAAACCCGCCCTGAAGCTGACGGGCGATCGGCTGGTCTGGCAGCGCAAAAAGCAAATCACCGAGGCGATCGGCAACGTGGTGGCCGTGGACGACAAGGGGGCCAACCGCCTGAGCGCCGATCGGATCGTCTGGCAAATGAAAGACCAGATTGCCGAGGCCCAGGGGCGGGCGGTGGCCGTGGGCCAAAAGCCCGCCATGCAGCTCAACGCCGATCGGATCGTCTGGCAAATGAAAGACCAAATTGCCGAGGCCCAGGGGCGGGCGGTGGCCGTGGGCCAAAAGCCCGCCATGCAGCTCAACGCCGATCGGATCGTCTGGCAACTGAAAGATCGCGTGGCCCAAGCGATCGGCAACGTGGTGGCCGTGGGCCAAGACCCGGCCGTGCGCGTCCAGTCCCAGCGGGTGGTGTGGCAACAAACGCCGCAACTGGTCAGCAGCGACACCCGCACGATCATTGAGCGCTTTGCCTGTGCGGGGGGCCAATGCCGCATTTCCGATCGCGCCACGGGTGGGCTGGTGGATGTCAGCCTCAAGGATCGGGTAGCGTTTTTGCGCAATCAAGCCCAGGTCAGCACGGGTAATCCTGGCGTGGATGTGGCCGGCGACTCGTTGATTTGGCAGTTCCAAGCCCAGCAACTGACGGCCGATCGCCCCGTGACGGTCTATGAGCGACAGCAGCAAATTGTGTTGAATGCCGATCGCGGGGCCATGAACCTCAAGGATCAAGTGGCAGACATGATTGGCAATGTCCGCAGCGTTTCCCGACTCCAGGGATCAACCCTGAACACCGATCGGTTGGTGTGGTCGATGGCCAATCAATACTTGCAGGCCTTTGGCAATGTGTTTTATCAGCAAGCCAATCCCTTCTTGATTTCGCGCGGCAACTATGCGGCCGGCTCCGTTAAGGATGGGGCGATTTTCCTGCAATCGGGCGCTGGGGCCCGGGCCCGATCGACCTTTTTCCCCGAATCTTTGCGGGCGGCGGCCAGTCCCGCGCCGGCCCCCCCTGGCCCGGCTCCCGTGGCTCCGGGGCCCGCGCCGGCCCCGGCTGCCCCACCCCAGGCCCCCAGCACTTTGCCACCAATCCCCACTTCATTGCTGACGGGATCAGACGCGGGCAATTTCAGCGATCCCTTCTTGAATTTATTCGGCCCCTAGGGCGTTGTTGGCCCCTGGGGAGTTGGGGCCGATCGCACCAACTCGTTACGGCTCGGGTCACCCAAGATTGGCTTGAGCGCGGCGGGCGTGGTCGATGCTGGCGGCGGCCCGCCCCATTGGGACTGCAGCGTTGTTAGCAGGCGATCTTGCTCGGCTCGCAGGGTGTTGACCCGGGTGCTGCGGTTGATGATGGCAAACCAGACCCGTCCCCGATCGCGCGTCGGCAAATATCCCGATAGGGCGCTGACCTCCGAGAGGCTACCCGTTTTGACGGCGGCTCCGGCCGGCATTTTGCGATAGGCGATCGTGCCCTGATCCCGCCCGGCCGCCGGCAAAATCGCCGCGATTCCCCCCGGAACTCCCAAGTTTTGCAGACGGCGATCGAGGGTGATGGCGATCGCGGAAATCGCCCTCGGGGAAAATTCATTGCCTTGCCCCAAGCCCGACCCATTCAGGGCCTGCAACTCAGTGTCTGGCAACCCGGTCAGCGCCTGTAGCCGCTGGGACATCTGGACTCCGCCGCCCAGTTGTCGCACCAGGGTTTCGGCCATGAAATTGTTGCTGTGCAGGTTCATTTGCTTCAGCAGGGCCAGTAGGGGCAGCGATCGGTGACGGATCAGCAGGGTGCGACTAGCCGGATCGGTAGCGCGGCGCTGGCGCACTGTACCCGCGATTGTCACCGTAGGCTCCGGTGTGCCGGGGGCCATCGCCTGGTGCTGACGCTTGACCACACCAGGCCAAGCCGCTCGATTCATCCCAATCCGCAATAGCGTGCCACCGAGATCAGGGTCATGGGGCGTGGCATCTTCGGGATCGGGCAAAAAGTTCATCTCGAATCGCCCATTGATCACCAAATCTCCGGTAACGCGATCGATCCCCAACTGGTTGAGGGCATTTCCCAGGGCAATCGCCTCCTCCCACACAAACATGGGATCACCGCCCCCCCGCACAATCAAATTGCCCTGCAAGGCTCCCCCAGCGATCGGCCCGTCGGCCCAAATCTCCGTAGTGAAAGTGTGGTTTGGCTCCCAGGCTACGAGGGCCGCCAAGGAGGTGGCTACCTTGGTCAGGGAAGCTGAGGACAGCGCCAACTGGCCCTGGTGGGCCGCCAAGAGTCGCCAATCGGACTGAAACCACAGACCCTGCGCTTGGGGATCAATCCCCATCGCCTGCAAACGATTCAGATAATCTTGAATGGCCGCTTGGGGGCGCCCTTCCAGGGAGCGATCGCTCAGAAACCAGCCCATGCCCTCGCGGTTGAGATAGGTTATGGCTCCCTGGTGCAAGGCCTCAATGCCCCCCGGTACCAGCAACGCGATCGCTACCCCCGCACTCATCAACCCTTGCACAGCTTGCGCTCCCAATTCTGCGAGTACGATAGCAGCAACCTCAGCCTTTGGGAGATCTCGCCAGGCCGCCTCGCTACGGCCGCCGCATCCCCGCCCCTTTTTGCAAACCCATTCCTAAACAGGAGCCTTTTGCACCCCGTCTGGTAGAATCTTGGAGACTTCTACCGTGTTCGGATTCTATGGGGTCAACTGGGGATCGGATCGCAATTGACGCAATGGGCGGCGACTATGCCCCCGAAGAAATCGTCGCTGGGGCTGTGCGGGCCAGCGAAGAATTGGGGGTCAAGGTTCTGCTAGTGGGCGATCCCCAACCAATCCAGGATTGCCTCAAGCAACACCCAACGGGGCCCAACATCGAGATTGTGCCCGCCGAAGGGATTGTAGAAATGGACGAAGAGCCTCTGACGGCCCTTCGCCGCAAACCCAAAGCATCAATTAATGTGGCAACGAGTTTGGTCAAGGATGGCCAAGCCGATGCGGTGGTGTCCGCTGGCCACTCGGGCGCGTCTATGGCAGCAGCCTTGCTACGCCTAGGACGCATTCCGGGAATTGACCGTCCCGCGATCGGGGCTGTGCTGCCCACGCAGGTCAACGGCAAGCAAGTTCTGATTTTGGACGTGGGCGCGAACGTAGACTGTCGCCCCAAATTCCTTGAGCAATTTGCCGTGATGGGATCGATCTACAGCCAACATGTGCTCGGGGTTGAGCGTCCCAATGTGGGTCTAGTCAATATTGGCGAAGAAGAGTGTAAGGGCAACGAGCTAGCCCTGCGGGCCCACCAATTGCTGGCGGAGAACAGCTTTATCCATTTCGCGGGAAATGCCGAAGGGCGCGATATTTTGTCGGGCCATTTCGATGTAGCCGTTTGTGATGGCTTTGTGGGCAATGTGCTGCTGAAGTTTGCCGAAGCAGTGGGCAGCGCCATGTTGCAAGTGGTCAAAGAAGAGCTACCGAAGGGCACGCGCGGCAAGATCGGCGTGACGGTGCTCAAGCACAACCTGAAGCGGATCAAGCAGCGGGTGGATCACGCGGAACATGGGGGTGGACTGTTGCTGGGGGTCAATGGCGTTTGCATCATTGGCCATGGCAGTTCCCGGGCGGCTTCGGCTTTTGGGGCGATTCGGTTGGCTAAGGCAGCGGTGCAGTCGCGGGCAATCGAACGGATCCAAGCCCACTACCAACAGGCCCAGTATCAACAAAGCGAGCAGCAGGCTGTTGCCTCGGAGAATTAATGCAAACGCGATCGCCCTTTGGAATCGTCCTAAGTGGGAGCGGTTCAGCTTTACCGGATGCGATTCTGGATAACGTTGCCCTCGAGCAGTTAGTCGAGACTTCCGATGAGTGGATTGCGACCCGTACGGGCATTCGACAGCGGCGTTTAGCGGGTCCGCAGGAGTCCCTGACCCAGTTGGCCAGTCAGGCGGCTGAACGGGCCTTGGCGATGGCGGGTCTGGAACCTACAGAGATTGACTTGATTGTGCTGGCCACCTCCACGCCGGATGATCTATTTGGCAGCGCGGGAGCTATTCAAGGGGCGATCGGGGCGAATCGTGCCGTGGCGATGGATCTGACGGCGGCTTGTTCGGGGTTTGCCTTTGGGCTGGTGACGGTGGCCCAGTTTCTGCGATCGGGGGTCTACCGCAATGCCCTGCTGATTGGTGCGGATGTGTTGTCGCGCTGGGTTGATTGGAGCGATCGCGGCACCTGCATTCTGTTTGGGGATGGGGCTGGCGCAGTGGTGTTGCAGGCTGTGGAGTTGCAGGAAGCATCTACCGCAAGCGATGGGCTGCTGGGGTTTGAGCTGCGTAGCGATGGTTCTCTGAATCACGTCTTGAATTTGGCCGCCACCGCCCTTGAGCAGCCCTTGAAAAGCGGAGCAACGGTGGGTCAGGGTAATTTTCAGCCCATCACCATGAATGGCCAAGAGGTCTATCGGTTTGCGGTGAAGCGAGTGCCTGAGGCGATCGAAAAAGCCCTACATCGAGCAGAACGCTCGATCGCACAAATCGATTGGCTATTGTTGCACCAGGCCAATCAACGAATTATTGACGCGGTGGCCGATCGATTAGGATTACCCCGCGAAAAAACGATCAGCAACCTAGAACGCTGCGGCAACACTTCAGCCGCTTCCATTCCGATCGCCCTTGATGAAGCCGTTCGTCAGGGCCGAGTACAACCGGGTCACACCCTAGCCCTAGCGGGTTTTGGTGCCGGTCTCTCCTGGGGGGCAGTGATCGTCCGTTGGGGACGCTAGGCGCTTCCGTCAGTTCGTGGATGAGCTGAGGGCCATCTCAACTGGCCATCTCAACTCGAAACCGCTGACCCCAAAGGCTTTTTGGCAACCGATCTCAGGAACCGATCCCCCCCACATACAAGCGGTTGTCAAGGCTGGCTGGCTGTGATGGGACTGGGCAAGTTCGATCGCCTGGGCATTGGGTTCAGACACATCAAAACAGCACACTTGGTGTTGATGTTGTAAGACCCGTCATCAAATGCCCCAAGCCCTTGGGTTGCGGTTCGGTCCGGGTTGCCTGCATTCTCCACCCCCTTCTCCCAAAAGGGGCTGGGGGAGCTAGAATAGCCCCCTTTCCTGGCTTAGAAGCGGGATTGAGGATGAGGGTCAGGTTTAGGGCGAGGATCTGGATTGATGCAGGAAAGCCATTGACCAAAAGAAAGGGTACAAGCCCCGCCCTTCTAGGGCGGCTTTTTCGATCACCCCCGCTTATAATGTTAGTTATGAAAGCACGATTTCGCCACCGAATCTATCCTAATCGCCCGCAAAGATTAATGCTGGCGAAGACATTCGGTTGTGCTCGTGTGGTGTACAACGATGCAATTCGGTTGCGTCAAGACCTCTATCAGCAAGGGGAGAAAGTTAGCGATACTGAACTTCAGAAACGAGTCATCACCCAAGCCAAGCTAACCGTTGAGCGTGAATGGTTATCGGAAGTTGCATCTGTACCGTTAGTTCAATCATTGCAAGATGCTCATCTGGCTTTTCGTAATTTCTTCAACAGCCTAAAGGGTGAGCGAAAAGGGCGCAAAGTTGGATTTCCCAAGTTCAAAAAGAAGCATTCCACCCAATCTATTCGCTTCACGACTAATGGCTTTTCGGTTAAGACCAATTCGGTTTACCTGGCCAAGATTGGTTGTGTACGGGTCAAATGGTCTCGGGAGCTGCCATCCGATCCTTCATCGGTCACAATCATCAAGGATGCCGCCAATCGGTATTTTGCGTCGTTTGTCTGCGAAGTTGATTCAGTCGTTCTGAAGGCGATTAACGATGGGGTTGGCATTGATCTAGGGCTGACCACTTTTGCCACCCTGTCTACGGGTGAAAAGGTGCTGAGTCCCAAGCCCCTGGTTAGATCCCTGAAGCGGTTGCGCCGTGCCCAAAAGCAATTCAGCCGCAAGGTCAAGGGCAGTAATCGCCGTGAGTTGGCCCGTCGCAAGGTGGCTCGGATTCATGCCCGGATCAAGGATCAACGCACTGATTTCTTGCACAAACTATCGACCCGGATCGTTCGCGAGAACCAAGCGATTATTCTGGAAGATTTGAATGTGTCAGGGATGATCAAGAATCGCAAGCTGTCACGGGCGATTAGCGATGCTGGCTGGTACAGCTTTCGACAAATGCTTGAAGGAAAATCAATCCGTTATGGGCGGGATTTCCAAGTCATTAGCCGATGGGAGCCGACCAGTCAGCGTTGTTCAGCCTGTGGACAGTTGGGCGGCAAAAAGCCATTGAATGTGCGTGAGTGGACTTGTCTGCACTGTGGTGCGGTTCATGACCGCGACATCAACGCAGCGATTAATATTCAAGTCGCGGGCGGGCAGTCCGAGACTCTAAACGGACGTGGAGGCCAGCGTCAATCCAGTTCGCTGGTAGCTGCCAATGAAGCGTCAACCCGTGGTCTAGTCGAGCAGCTTCGGTTGTTTGCCTAGGGCCGGAATCCCCGCTCCTTTAGGACGGGGAGGATGTCAAACCCGCCCCACGCCTTCGGACAGGGGAGATTAATCAACGGCTAGATGCCTGCGCCGTCAAAGAATGCTTCCAAGACGTGATCGCTCAGGCGGCAACTGCTGCTGGGGCGATCGGACTGGACTACTTGATCGAGCTGGCGTTGGGCGGCGGTTACTTCGGCGGCCACCTTGGCGATCCGTTCCCAGTCGCAGAGGGTCAGGTCTTCGCAGGGTTTACCCTTGGCTCCCACAGGCACGGGTTCCGGTTCGGGTCGGACGGTTTCCAGATCGATGATTCGCTGTTCGAGCAGTTCGATCCGATCGAGCAGGGCCCGAATCGCTTGGGCTTCCGAATCTGGGAGCCTGCCGTGCTCTAGCGGATCGACACGCACACCGGAACGGTAGACCACGCGCCCCGGAACGCCCACTACGGTGCAGTCGGCGGGCACGTCCCGCAACACCACGGAGCCAGCCCCAATCCGCACATTTTCGCCAATATTGAGATTGCCGAGCACCTTGGCTCCCGCACCCACAACCACGTTGTTGCCGAGGGTCGGGTGGCGTTTGCCAGATTCTTTGCCCGTGCCGCCGAGGGTTACGCCTTGGTAAATGAGGCAGCAGTCGCCAACGATCGCCGTTTCACCAATCACCACGCCCATGCCGTGGTCGATGAATACGCCTTGACCAATCGTTGCGCCCGGGTGGATTTCAATGCCCGTCAGCAGCCGGCCAATGTGAGAAATCAGCCGGGGAATGAAGGGGAGCTGCTGTTGCTGAAGCCAGTGAGCAACGCGGTGGAGCACCAGCGCTTGCAGCCCCGGATAGCAGAAGAGGACTTCCAGCCAATTGCGGGCGGCTGGGTCGCGATCGAAGATGATGCGAAAGTCAGCGAGGAGAGCGTTTAGCACGGTCGCACGGCCTTCAAGGTTATGTTGCATCGATTACAAAATCATTTTTATCCTACTTTGCTTGCTGATCAGATGCGGGGTTGAGTTGACCGAACCGATCAGGGCGGTCGATCGCGCGGCAAAACCAGGCCATGCCTCGCCTAGGGCTGAATTTCGGTTTCTAGTTCCTGCAACCGGGCTGCTACCCGTTCACCAAATTCCGGGTCACTGTTGGCGAGTCCTAACAATTGAATGTATTCCTGGGGTTTCAGGCCCGCCTGTTCGATCGCCCCGAAGGCTTCCAGTTCAATTTCCTGTTCCAGGCGGCTGGCTTCCGTTTCGGTTTCTGCTTGGCGCAGTTCGCTTTCCCGACGATCGAGCAGGGTCAACACTTGCAAGTAGGCATGGACAAACTGTGTCACCTTCTCAGCGGGCACGGCGCTGGCATCGGGCGATCGGGGCGCTGGGGCAACTTCAACCGCAGGTGAGGGCAGCTCAGACGTGAGGGCGATCGCGGGGGCGCTGCCCAGGTTCCAGATCGCAAGGGCGATCGCCACCCACTTCCCAATAGTCGTCAATAACCGGCGACTCCACTGACGACTCAACGGCTGAATGGGGGAGACCATGGCAACATCACGCAAGAGGGACAGGGACATCAGGGGGAGTGGCGATCGACCGGATGCTGACCGTAGTGGGGCAACACCGCTGACCAGTGGGGGCGATCGCCCGCTTGCCAAGCCCCATGGGCCATTTGTAGCAGGGCGATCGCATCTTTGCCCGCATCCGCATCAGCTATGACTGTCATGCAGGGGTAGGGATGGCGATCGAGGGTGTCTTGCCACGCCGCTGGGGTAAAGGTGCGGTCAGTCACCTCGGCGATCGCACCTTGAGGCGTGAGGCGATAGATGCCGCCATGTAGTTCACCACGGCGGGCCGGCATTTGCACTGCCAAACAATGGTCATGGGGCAGGTGCGATCGCTGTTGCCAGGCCGTTGCGGCCAAGGTCGAAAACCCAAACAGGGGCACATCCAGTTGCTGGGCTAGGGTACGAGCGGCCACCACCCCAATGCGCGTGCTGGTGAAGCCACCGGGGCCGATCGCCACTGCCAAAAAACTGACTTGCGACCAAGACAGGGGGTGAACAAATTCTGCGAGGCGATCGTGAAAATCTGTCGATAACTGTCGGCCCAGGTGCCAAACCCGCGCCGCCACGTCTCTTGGCCCCTGGCCTTTCGCAAGACCCAATTCCACGCTGGCACTATGGATGGCGATGCCCCAACAATCGGTCTCGGTCATGAATGCAGCGTGAGGAACAGAACAGCCATTTACGTTAGATCGAAATCTGATGTGATCTCAAGCCTTTTGCCGATGCCTGAGCTAAAAATGCTGGGGTGAAGGATCGCGATCGCGCGGCTTAGAGTTTCGACTGTTCGAGTTCGTCCTTCATGCGATCAAGAGTTTGCCGCATTTGGTCAAACATCATTTGGGGAGTCATGCCAAATTGTGACAAATGGGTTTTGAGCTGCTCAACCTGCATTTTGGCCATGAAATCATCGGATAACTCAAATCGCTTCATAAAAATCCGATAGCGATCGAGCACGGTTTCCATTTGCTCGATGTAAAGACGTTTGCCCTCGCGATCAAACTTGCCATAGTCACTGCCGAGCTGCACCAGGGATTGATAGTTCCCAAAGATTTCGCGGGCTTCTTGTTGAACGATTTCGGAATCAAAAATACTCATGGGCTGCGCCTGGATGGGTCAAACGCTTGTCTGGGTTTGATCTTAGTCGATTGTGCCTTGGAGCAAAATCGCTGTCGGGTCGGGAGATCCGAACTAGCGCGATCGTCCCACGCCCCAAATCCCCCAGCTTGTCCCCCTAGGACACTCAGGGTCGATCGCCACTGCCAATGGTGCTGGGTCAAGGGCGTTTTGGGCGGTGGCGCTGTTGACCTGGAGGGCCGCCAACTATGATGAAAAGGCAGTGATTAAGAGGCGGTGATCCCCCCCGGCGATCGCTATCTAGCACTGCACAATGATCATCATTGGCCTATTCATCGCTGGGCTATTCATCATTGGGCCATGGCGACTGGGCCAGTTGTCAGGTGGGTTGCACGTTGCCCAGCCCCACTCGATCTCGGTTCTGGCAAGCTCCCTCCAGCCATCTGCCATTTCCTCAGATTGACCCGCTCCCCCACATCCACCCAACCACAGCACTCACCCGCCCATAAACTAAGAGGTTGCCATGGCAGAACGCAAAAAACGGACGGTGGCCATTGGCTTGGCTGTGGCCGGTTGGCTTGTGCCGGGCTTGCACAAGTTTTATCTGAAGCAACGCGGCTGGGGTGTGACCTATTTGCTGCTGTGGTGGACGATGATTCCCAGTGTTGCCAGCTTGGTGGAAGCGGTCTGGTATTTATCGCAGGATCGTGACGAGTTCGATCGCAACTTCAACCGCGACTTACCCCCCGCCACGGTGACGGTGAATGTGGCTGTGGCTCCCGATCGCGTCAGTGCGGTGGGAGAAGCCCTGCGCGAATTGGATCGGTTGCGGCAAGAGGGGCTGATTTCCGAGTCAGAATTTGAGCAAAAACGCCGCCTAATGCTCGACCAAATTGGCTAGGGTTTGGGATAAATGGTCAGCAATTTACCCTCGGCTAAATTGCTGAAATTGGCATTTTGAAAAGGACGTTTGAAAAGATCGTTTAAAAAGACTGTTTACAACCCAACTGTTTACAACCCATTTTTACATTGCCAGTTTTCAGATCCCATGGCCCCGTTTAACGCCAATTCTAGAAACCCCTTGAGCTGGCTGAAAGCACCGTTTCAGTCGATCGACCCGGCCGTGCAAGCGGCGCGCCAAAAAATTGCTCGCAATTCTTTTTGTCGATTGGAATCGGCGATCGAAATTGCCATTGCAGCCGAAATGGGCATTGCGATCGATGCGAATCGGGCCAGCGCTGACGATTGGTTACGGTTGCCGGGAATTTCGATTCGCCAAGCCACCTTACTGGCCCAGCTCAGTGCGGGCGGCGTGATCTTTCATAGTCTTGATGATGTGGCCGCGGCCCTGAGTCTTCCTCCCAGCCAACTGGTTCCGTTAGCGCCGGTTTTGCGCTTCTATTTCTACGATCCCGAAGCACCTTCGTTTTTGCAGCCGATCGATGCTAATTGGGCGACGATCGAGCAACTCGAACGCCTGCCCGGAGTCGATCGCACTTTGGCTGAACAGATGGTGCGCGATCGACAACAGCGCGGCAATTTCCGCAGCTTGGTTGATTTACAACGTCGCCTGCATCTCTCGGGTGAATTGGTCAGTGAGCTGATGCATTATTTGCGATTTGCCTAGGGTTAACCCACGGCTACCAACTATCCAATTCATTGCTCTCCCATGAATGATCTTCACCCCTGGCCCCGCACGATCGAACAAGCTCGCATCGTGCAAGATCAACTGCGCGATCGCGTCATTTTGGACGATCGTTTGGGGGAGGTGCGCTGGGTGGGTGGGGCAGATTTGGGGTTTGAAGAACAGGGCACGATCGCCCGGGCAGCCGTGGTGGTCTTGAGCTTTCCCGAGTTGGAGCGGGTGGAATATGCGATCGCCCGGATGCCCACACCATTTCCCTACGTGCCGGGTTTTCTCTCCTTCCGGGAAGTGCCCGCCATCCTGCAAGCCTTTGAGCAACTGCACCAAAAACCAGACGTAATCTTATGTGACGGTCAAGGCTATGCCCATCCCCGGCGGTTTGGGCTGGCTTGTCATTTGGGGGTATTGCTGGATTTACCGACCATTGGCGCGGCTAAATCTCGCCTGATAGGAGAGCATGATCCCCTCGGCCCAGCCAAGGGCGACTGGCAACCCACCCTCGATCGCGCCGAAACTGTCGGAGCCGTGGTGAGATCGCGCCACAACTGCCGGCCGCTCTACGTGTCGTCGGGCCACCGGGTCAGCTTGCCCACAGCGATCGACTTGGTGTTGCGCTGCACCACGCGCTATCGGTTGCCGGAAACCACCCGCTGGGCCGATGCGATCGCCTCCCAGCGCGGCGCATACGGTACCGTCAAGCTATGAGCCAATTCAGCCGACAGACTTGTTATTGTTAGTCGTCGGAACATGGATTGGCAATCACCCCCTGGGATAAACCCAATAGGCAACAATAGGACAATAGGGCGTTAACGATAGTTGGTGAATTGCAGGGCAACGGGCAAATCTTCTTGCTTGAGGCGTTGGATCACCAGTTGCAAATCATCCTTGGATTTGGCAGAAACCCGTACTGCATCACCTTGAATTTGGGCTTGAGATTTTTTGAATTCATCGCGAATCAGTTTGCTGATTTGTTTGGCGATGTCTTGGGGAATGCCCTTTTGCAATTTCACTTTTTGGCGCACACGGTTGCCACTGGCGGATTCGATGTCGCCAAAGTCAAAGATTTTGAGATCGAGTTTGCGCTTGGCCGCTTTTTCGCGCAGAACGGCGGTCACTGCTTCGAGGGTCATTTCGCTAGCAGTTTCGATCGTCAGGTCGGTTTCACCCAACTCCACGATCGTGTTGGTGTCTTTTAGGTCGTAGCGTGATTTTAAATCTCGCTGCAATTGGTCGATCGCATTGACCAACTCTTGCCGATCGAACTCACTCACCACATCAAAGGAAAACGTCGCAGCCATAATCCCAATCGGTCAATCTATCCGAATACAGATCAGTATCTAGTCAGTATTTAGCGTTGTTTAGCGTTTGGCATTTAGCCGTTAGCACCGGGCGATCGCCCCTCACCTGCCGGGGCGGTTCATGCCTAAGCAATCCGCTGGAGCGCCTGCACAAACAGCGTAATCATCGACGCTTGCCCAACCCCAAACATCAGCGATCGCAAGGGCGGAATGTTGGCAATGTAGGCCACTGAAAACAGCGTCCGCGCCCCCACAAAGGCCACCGCCGCCCAGCCGGCCGCAGCGGTGTCAACTCCCGTGGCATAGGCTGCCAGGGCCGCCGCAGCATAGGGAGCGAAGGTTTCGATACTGTTTTGGTGGGCCCAGGTGGCGCGTTTGCCATAGTCCGGCAGGCGATCGAACATGGCCCGGGGTGCGCCCAAATCCATTCCCACTTGGAACCGGGCATAGGCCACCGCCAGGTAGGGGAAATAGACCAAAAAGCTGGCCACAAAGACGGAACCCAACAATAAGGTGGGAATGCTGAAACCCAAAATCATGCGTTTTTCACTTAGTCGAAATAAAACAGCGTAACAACTCGGCGCTGTTCTTCAGCTTCCCGACAGGTTTGCAACAGGGTCACGCTGTCGTGGAAGGCAAAGCAAATGAGCTGTTGGCAACGGGAAATGATTTCGTGGTTGCACAGGGAGCTTGCTTCTGCCAGTGATAATTCGTCGTTTTCGGGCTTCTCGACGAGATGAATCACAGCTTCGAGTTGCTCGCGTGACTCGCGGGGTTGCCGCTCCAAACTTTGGGGCAAAATTACCGTCAGCAAATTGGCATCGGCGCGCATGGCTCCGCGAATGGCAGCGGCGTTGGTTCCCGTAGCACCCGAGGTAATGATTTGGTTCCCGGCCAGCACGAGGGCATAGCTGAGGGTTTCAATCAGTTGTTGATGCGTGATCGGTACATGGCGCGAACCCAGGATGGCAATCCGCTTAGAGCCGGTTTGCTGGATTGCAGCGAGTTCCTGCAAAAAATCGTCAACCTTGGGAAGATCGAGTGACGGACTCAAGGGTGCTACGGGGCAATAACAACGCCGTCATTCTAACAGAGAGCTGTCAGCGGATCTCGGTAAATCAATTGCGTTGACCAACTGCGTTGACCAACTGCGGGGATCATTGGATCAGTCCCGACCGAGCAATCTCAACCGAGCAATCCCAATCAAGTAGTCCCAACCGAGCAATCTCAATCAAGTAGTCCCAACCGAGCAATCTCAACTGATCAATCCCAATTAGGTAGTCCCAATCGAGCAGTACCAATCGAGCAGTGCCAATCGATTAATCAAGGCGCGAGGGATCGATCCATCTGGAAATCGATCCATGAGGTGGCCCAATGAGGTGGCCCATTGATCGCATGATCGCAACACCGCTCTCGCGATGGCGATGGAGCCAGACCGATCGCGCCGAGTTGCCCCACATCTGCTCGCCCAGTCTCCAAATCAGCGGCTTTTGCTAGACTGAAGGTTCAACGGTGCTTCAGCGCAATCGTGTTTCGGCGCAAGTCATCGGTGGTTAGCCAGCCTGGGGTTAGCCATCACCTCAATTCCATCGGGCAACCGACAGCTTGCGGATGATTGTGACTGAGCCGTTGTCTTGAACCGTTGTTGTAGAACTCACCTCGCCTGCCGTTTGCGGAGGCGTAATTTTGATGATCGATCCGGATTTACAATTGAATGAGCGCGAGCTGGCCTTGTTGACGGCGGACGGGGTTGAAGACACGGGCGATGATGACACGGTGGTTGCCTTTGTGCCGCCCGTTTCGCCCAGTGCGGTGTATCAGCTAGGACGAGGGTCGAGCTATGACGTGGCGATCGCGGCGGCCAATGCAGCGGACGATCGCAAGGCAGATGACATTGCCCTGCTGGAAGTGACGGAAGTGTCCTATCTGGCGGACTACTTTTTGATTGTCACGGGGTTTTCACGGGCCCAAGTGCGGGCGATCGCCGATGCGATCGAAATGAAGCTGAAAACCGACTTCGATCGCCGTCCCCAAAACACTGCTGGCTACACCGATGGCAACTGGGTGTTGCACGACTACGGCGACTTGGTGGTGCACATCATGATGCCCAGCGAGCGCGAGTTCTACAATCTCGAAGCCTTTTGGGGCCACAGCAAGCGGCTAGAATTTCGGCCCTTGCCGCCGTCTGATTCGATCGCGACCCCCTAGTCACGTCTCAGTCGGTTCCTTGATTCGTGGTGTGCATGTTTGGTCAGTTGCTATGACTCGATCGCCTCGTTTGGTTTGTCCCGTTCCCGAAGAACAGCAACCCCTGAATGAATTCGCCGAACTCAAGGAGGCCTGGTTACTGTCTTGGGCCGCACTCCCCGGCCGTGACCTAGCGATCAAGCTGTTGTGGATTTGGGTCTGGAGTTGGTTGCTCACGGGCCCGGTCTCGGCGGCGAGCTTTCCGCTTAAAAAAGATCTCCTGCACTTTTTGTTGGGAGCCGGTGGCGGTGCAACCCTGCCGGTGTTGCTTGTGCTGGCGCGGGTCTATTCGGCTTGGGGATATGTGGGCCGTCGCTTGTTTAGCGAAAAGATTATCTATGAAGAGTCTGGCTGGTATGACGGCCAGGTCTGGGAAAAAGTCCCGGAGATGTTGGCTCAGGATCGGCTGGTGGCCACCTATGAAGTCAAGCCCGCGCTCGATCGGCTGGTGCGGTTAACGATCGCCCTTGGGGGTTCCCTGGGACTGGGAGCCTTGCTGTGGGTGTTGCTGTAGTGGGCCGATCGCCCGCCACCGTCCGCGAATTTGTCGGTTAACCTGAGTGGGAGTTGTGCGGCTATCGGGGGGCAGCGGTTCAAAGCTAGCCTTTCGGGACAGAGGGCAAGATGCTGTTGTGCTTGGCGGCCAAGACCATGCGCCAAGACAAATCGCGCTGTTTAGGGCGATCGGCAACCGCTCATCACTCCCGGTCTTACCCCTCTTTCAAGCCCAAAACTTCAAACTCAAAACCCAAAACTTCAAACCCAAAACTTCCAGCTCAAAACCCAAAACTTCCAGCTCAAAACCCAAACTTTCAAACCCAAACTTTCAAACTCAAAACTTCAACACATCCAATTCCTATGACTCGGGGCAAACTAACGCGCGCGGCAGAAATCGAGATTCGCTTGTTGCGCGAAGGGTTGGTGGAATCAACCCACATGGTGCAAGCGGTGGCCTGCGACGATCGCGGACGCTTGTTGATGTTGGCGGGTGATTCTGGCATCTCCAGCTTTGCCCGATCGGCCCTCAAGCCATTCCAGGCACTGGCGGTGGTGGCCTCCGGCACGCTGGATCACTTTGGTCTCAGCAACCGCGACCTAGCGATCATATGCAGCTCGCACCAAGGCGACATTGCCCAAGCCCGCCAAGTGTTCAACATCCTGTGGCAATGTGGCATCGAACCCAGCGCCCTGCAATGCCCCATTCCCTCCGGCAAATCCAGCGCCCTACAACACAACTGCTCGGGCAAACATGCGGGTATGTTGGCCATGTGTCGTCACGGGAACTGGTCGATCGCCGACTACTTACGCACGTCCCACCCGGCTCAACAAGCTATTTCCCAAGTGATTGGCGAATTGTTGGGCATTCCGGCCCAGGAATTTGTGGTAGCCCGCGATGATTGTGGTGCGCCTACTTACTTGATGCCCCTACAGGAATTAGCCACCCTGTTTGCCAAACTCACTTCCGGCGACAACCTGCAACTAGAGCGAATCGTGCGGGCCATGACCGGCTATCCAGAGCTGATTTCTGGCAATGGCGGCTTTGACACGGATCTAATGCGGTTGACCAAGGGCGAAATTGTCAGCAAGGCCGGCGCAGAAGGGATGCAGTGCATGGGGCGCGTGGGCGAGCGCTTGGGCATTGCCTTGAAAGTGACCGATGGAGCCAAGCGGGCCAAATATGCCGCCGCCATTCACCTGCTGAAACAGTTGGGCTGGATTGGCCCCGATGTGTCAGAAGCCCTCGAGGAAAAATATGTGCAGCTCAATGCCTTTAAGCGCCTAGAGGCGATCGGCGAGTTGAAGATTGCCTAAAGTTGAAGATTGCTGAAAAGTTTGAGGGGAGAGCCACGGCTCCCCCCTGAGTAAGGCAGTTAAGAATGAGGAAAAGCAGCTAAAAAGTGGCTATGGGATGATCCCGAGGGCATATTCCTCAGCAACCGCCTTTCTAGGAATATTACAAAAACGCTTAACTGCTAGAGCCAAATACTTTCTAGTTACTCCGCCCTTCAAGTAGATGTCATATTCAAAGGCCAATGTCTTCTCGGATTCAATATAAGCCTTAACCAGAAGATATTCACTATTGATTGCGTTAACACATTCCAGACACTTCAGACGATCAGCATTCTCAGCAATACCAAACAGCGTCAACAAACGAATACGCTCCTGATTTTCACTCAGGAAGACATAGCACACAATGTCCTCTTGAATGACTAAATCACCATCTGAATCAACCGAAACATCCATCAATGCATCGTTAAATAGTTCCTGTAAAAAGGCCTTTGATACATTTTCTGGAGTCACCAAATCATCAGACATTGCAGATCACCGTTAGCGATGGGGAAGCAAGGCAATAAAAGGCTAGCTCAACAAGGGGCATCAGCCCCCTGTCGCGATTAGTCGGTGCGATCTTGACTAAACTGCCACGCCCACGGGACAGCTCACGCCAGTACCGCCGAGACCACAATAGCCGCCGGGGTTCTTGGCCAGATATTGCTGGTGATATTCCTCGGCGTAATAGAACTCGGGCGCATCAAGGATTTCCGTGGTGATCGCACCGTGACCGGCAGCGGTCAGCATGGGTTGGTAGCGATCGCGCGAGGCCAGGGCCGCCGCTGCCTGCGCGCCATTGTAGGTATAGATGCCCGATCGATATTGCGTGCCGGTGTCGTTGCCCTGGCGCATTCCTTGGGTGGGGTTGTGGCTTTCCCAAAACACCTTCAGCAGTTGCTCGTAGCTCACTTGTTGAGGGTCATAGACCACCAACACCACTTCGTTGTGACCTGTCAGACCGCTGCACACTTCGTTGTAGGTGGGGTTGGACGTGTAACCCGCCGCATAGCCAACCGCTGTCGAAAATACGCCAGCCGTTTGCCAAAACTTGCGTTCCGCGCCCCAAAAGCAGCCCAACCCAAACATGGCGGTTTCTAGACCTTCGGGGAATGGCCCTTGAATCGGGTTGCCGTTGACAAAGTGTTGGTTGTTAACGGGCATTTTGGTCGATCGCCCCGGCAGCGCTTCTTTGGGGGACGGCATCGTGGACTTTTGTTTTAAACCAAAAAACATGGCGATCAGTTCCTGAAAATCACTCACCGACTTAAACCTAGCAACAACAAATCTCCAGCCACAGTGCCGGCCAAAGCACAGGGCTAGATTCTGCAATGGCTTGATCTTAAGAGGTTTTTTTGGGCTTGGGAGGTGTGGATTGTGCCCGATCGCCCCGACTAGGGTTTGCAGTACTCGATCGTCCCCACCGGGGAAACCGAGTCCCCATTTCGGTGGCGACTGACCCCACCAAGTACAACACCAACAGGGCCATTCCCCCCACCAACCACCGCCAATCACTATCGGCCATCATCCTGCCCCGATTCCCTCAGAACCACTCCGCCACTGTACAAGCAGTCCCTACAAAATCGCCTTGGCCTTGCTCAGGGCCAGTGGTCAGGATCTACTGACTCTCGCCAATACAGCCTTTACCTCGCTTCATAAGTACAGCAGCCTGTGGGGTGGGCAATGCCCACTGCCTAACAGCTTCATAGCATCTGCAATCTGATGTACCGATCGCTTCAAGTAAAGGCTGTATTGCAAGTTTTAAATAGCAGCAGTTCGGTTCCCACGCTATTTCAGTCTGGTTTTCCAGACCCTTTCAGGTATTTTTTAAACTAGCTTGCAAATTAGTTTCGGGTCTTGGATTCACAGCCGCTCATGATCCAAGCCACCGCAGCTATTCATCCATCCATCGGCTGACCACACGGTCAATTGATTGAGTCTGAGCTGCGAAATTGTTGATGCATTAGGTGTGGTAACTGCCCGCGATCGGGTCGTGCAAGCCGAATCCATAACCAATCCAAAAGCGATATCTTGAGATTGTTCGATTCGGTTAGCAAATCGGTTGACCAAGTGGTTGTGACAAACTTTAAATTTCACCCAATCCACAAACCGCAAAGCACGATTTGACTAAAAGATTCTTCAATCCGAACTCGATCCAACCGCGACAGTTGTTCACCAATTGTTACGTTGATTTCCATCTAAACCTTGTCGATTTCAGGAGTGAGAGAGGTGGCTAAGATGACTCTGATTCGTTGGGAACCCTATCGAGAAGTGGATGCCCTGCGCCGCCGATTTGATCGCCTGCTAGATGGGACGCTTATGGCTCCTTTAGCCATCGATCGCGAATTCACGAACGCCCCGGCCGCAGAGCTGGCAGACACCCCTGAAGCTTTTGTGCTGAGGCTGGAGCTGCCAGGGATCAATCCGCAGGACTTGGATGTGGAAGTGACGGCGAAATCGGTTTCGATTATGGGTGAGCGGCGATTGGAGCAAACCACCCAAGACCATGGCTCGTTCCACACGGAATTTCGCTATGGCAAATTCCAACGAACAATCCCGCTGCCGGCCCTTGTGCAAAATACCAACGCAACAGCGGATTACCAAGATGGGATTTTGTCCCTCCGGTTGCCGAAGGTGGAAGACGAGAAGACAAAGGTGGTGAAATTGTCGATCGGTTAAGACGCGCATCACCTCGATTACTCAGTCATGGTTCGAGCATCAAGCCTGATTACCAAGGCTCATGGGTGATACATAAATCGCTGATCAATGACTCGCGAGTGGATGCAAGAACGTGCAGGAACCACTAGTCAGCTCTGAGATGTTGGGTTCTGTGATTGCACTTCTAATCCGTTAGTTTGCAGGGAATGAATGAATAGATGAAGGGCAAACTCATGTCAGTTTGCCCTTTTTTGTTTTTTCCCTTTTTTGTTAATGAGCTTTTACTCAGGGTTCTTTACGGTTGTTTACGGTAAATCGGTCAGTTTTGGGTGGGGAAATCCTGGGGATTGCCCACCCCACGATCGCGAGGTGCGCGTCTACAATCAGAGAAGCTTCTCACACAGGTTTACGAGTTGGTTGGGTTATGGAACCAAGTCATCGAATGCGACTACTGGCCCTAGCTGGCCTCAGTGTTGTGGCTTTTTGCACAGTGGTGGGGGTGGGTAGTGTCCTCAGTGGTGGATCCGTTTTAGGGTTTACTTCGTCGTCCGTGGTGTCGGAATCTGCCTTGGGTTCGGGGGCGGTTTGGCAAAGTGCGATCGAGGCCCTAGGCGGCTTGGCCATCGGTGTGGGGGCTACCCGCATGATTGACCGCTGGCAATATCAACAGCGGCTCGATCGGCTCCAGCGCGATTTAGATCATGAAAGCCATGAGCGCCAAACCCTGGCCACGATCGAGCAGGATTTGCGCGATCGAGTCAGCCAACTCGAAACCCAAACCACCAGCAACTTGCGCACCATCAGCACCCTGGAAAGCCAACTGGCCGATCGCGATCGGCTGCTGCAAAAAGAGCGCGCTGATCTTGAAGCAATTCGCGCTGATGTGGAACAAACCTGGGACAAACAAGCGGCCCTGAATGCTGAGTTAGCGAGTCTGCGCGACTATGCCAGCGAACTGGAATCGGAGCTAGCCACGGCCCACAGCAACCTCGATAGTCTGTTGCACTATCAAGGGGCGACGGATGCTGAAC
Organism: Oscillatoriales cyanobacterium; assembly: GCA_004292515.1. Taxonomy (GTDB): domain Bacteria; phylum Cyanobacteriota; class Cyanobacteriia; order CACIAM-69d; family CACIAM-69d; genus CACIAM-69d. The sequence continues at coordinate 24,648 of RDXB01000061.1, read as the reverse complement.
CCACCGATGCACTGATCGCGATCATGCCACCGGCTGTTGAGTTTCCAACGGTTTTACAGGCTGTCGAAGCGGCTGAGGCGGCCTTTGACGATGTGCTCGAAATTTGGGATTCGGCGCGGATTGCGGCGGCCGAGTCCCAGTTTGGCCGCCCCACGGAGGTTTATCAGGCCCTGGAGGCGATCGCCCAAATTGGCCGCGAATCGCTACGGGCCAAGCAGGAGGGGCGATCAATGGGCGGTTGGCGCGAGGCCTTTCGCCGTCATGGCTTGGAGTTCAAACCCACAGAACACCAAGTCACGGGGTCGCGCTATGCCAGCGATCGCGACTTTCGCCACCAAGGCTATAAGCAGCGGATGTTTAAACACCTGACTTTGGGCAAAAACAACGCCGTGCACAACCTGCAAATCTACTTTGAAATGAACTACGAGGCTGGCAAAGTGGCGATCGGCTACTGCGGCAAGCACCTGCGGAGCTACGGTTGGACGAGTTAAGGGCGGCTCATGAGACTGTTGATTAACCTCTTGCGCGAGTCAGTTAGCAGCTCCCATCCCCCCAGCCATTCCCCCCCCCAGATGGGCGAAGGGGAGCCAGAAATCAGGGTTTTTAGGGATTTCGTTTCGGGTTTGCAAGTTCCTCTTCCAAGAAGGGAGAGGGGCTGGGGGTGAGGGTTTTGGCTAATCCTGCAGAGGTTCTGACGGAGTTGAACCAGAGCCGATCGCGCCCCAACTCAGCCGCGATCGCCGCCGCGCCATAGCGATTGATATGGCTGGGGTCGGCAAAAAACTCGACGCGATCGGGCCAACGCAGCAGCCAATCGCGCACCACCAGGCCCCGTTGCTCCAGTTGGGTCAAATAACGCTGGAATTGGCGCTCATAATCTAACCGCGTTGCATCGAGGTAGGGGCCACTGAGGGGTAAATTCACAAAACTCAGGGTGATGCCACGCAATCGTGCAAAAGCAAGTAGCGATCGCACCGCTCGATCTTGCGGGCCGCCCGCCAGTTGAAACCCCGCATACATATCGTCATAGCGGCCCGGCACTTTCGGGAAGCGGTGGTAATAGGTGGCTGGCTCAAAGAGGCGGGGATCGGCCAAGAAGCCCAGGCGATCGAGTTCCGGCTCTAGGGGCGATCGGGGGCGGCGTTGGCGATCGAGCAACCAAGCGACTCCGCCAGTCGCTGGCCCCGAACTGATCGCCGCTGGCCAAGGGGGCAAGCGATCGATCACCGGTAACAAAGCCGGCTGCTCCACGGGCCAGGGTCGCCGTCCCAAACCCTGGGAGCTAACCAAATGCCGAGACCCTTCCGAGGCCGCAATGCTGGCATAGGTACGATCGGTTCGGCCACTGTTAAACGCCCGCGACCCATCGCCCCAAACAATGGCCCTCGGCAACCATTCCAGCGGCAACAAATCCATCACCAGCCACCGCACCACTTGGGCCGTTGCGCCGTTGATGCTGAAGTTAAAGACCCGCACGGACGATCGGCCCTGGGCCGAGAGCGATCGCGCCAGCACTGTTGGGTCAATCCCTTGGAGCGATCGAGAGCTACCCACAATCAACAGATCCGGCGGCCGCCCATGCACCACTAAGTAATGGCGATAGAGCCGCAATTGAGATTCCAGCCGCGGACTGCCCCAGCGAAATTGCTCAATTGATCGCGCCTGGGAAGATCGAGCGATGGCGATGGGGCGATCGGGGAGCGCCCAACTCCCTGGCCCGATCGCCCCCAATCCTGCCACCCCCAAGGCGATCGCCCAGCCCCACCGCTTCAACCCGCCCATAGCTTGAGTAACCAACCCGCCACTAAACCCAAACTGCCAAACCGCACCGCCTGCCAAAACACTTCTTGCAAACCACTTTCGGCAAATAGGCGGCTTTCGAGGGCTAAATCAATTTCTGCCAACTGCGCCTGCACCGTTCGCAATTCAGCTTGTAATTCGTCTCGCACCGCCTGGTCGCGTGCCCGGGCCAAATCTGCCCGTACCACCTCTACGCGATCGCCCAAGGCCATCCGCCTTGCGCGATCGGCCCCCACCTGCTCCAAGCGCGATCGAACCTGGGCCAGTTCCGCCTCGGTTTCCGTCACCTGTCGAGTCAAGTCCATTAAAAACGCCGCAAATTCCGCCTCTTCAGACAACGGCTCCGGGCGATCGGGCGTAGGGCGTTTTTGGGGGCGAGCCATAGGGCTATTCCAAGGGGCGATCGACGAATACCCAGCGGCGAATCCACGAGATCAGGATGCCTGCTGATCATGCGAGTTGATCATACGATCACCCATCCCGAAACAGAGCTGTTGATCCTTCCCAGGCAGTGCGGCTGAGGGTTGTGACGATCGAGCCATGCCCAACCCAATCCACCCCACTCGCCCCCAATCCGCGCTGTGTCCTTTGCTAGTCCAGCCACCGAAACTTGCTTCCAGACATGCGTGAGACAAGAGGCTGGGGGATGAGGGCCCGTTAGCTGATTCCTGCCAGGGATCTGTGGGATGGAAGGACGACCGCTCGCGGCTAAACTACCGCAGCAGTGATGGTTTAGGGGGTGTCATCGCTTCACCGACATGAGCCTGAAATCATCGATTTTCCATGCCTCAATGGTCGTAACAGGATGCTCCAGCCCCTTGCCCCCCACGATCTCATCACGGTGAAATTAGGGTTTTAGGCTAATTAAATGACGGGTCTTAATTGACTTCTGCCCGATGGGTAGATGTGGTCGCGGGGGTTCTGATCCGGCACTGGGTTGTGGATCAACCACTCCTACAATCCGCGCTGATGTTAACCACCAATTTGCGACATGGTGCGGCTATAGCGCCCGGTGACACCGGCTTCGCGATTTTTGAAGTTGATGTCTGGCTTGAGTTGCACTAAGTCCTGCACCTGTGCGCGCAAACTGGCTAACGGCACGCCCGATCGCAGTTGGGTTTTCAGGTCGATTTGGGCCGACTCGTTGAGCAAACAGGGCCGCAGCCAACCATCGGCAGACAGGCGCATCCGATTGCAGCGATCGCAGAAACATTCCGACATTTGGCTAATAAACCCCACCGTGCCCAAGGCTCCGGGAATGTGAAACACATCGGCGGGGCCATTGCCTGCAACCCACCCGCTTTCGAGGCCCCAGTGCGATCGAATCCGTTGGCGCAGGGTTTCAGAATCAATCCAACCGCGATCAGCGAACAGATCCCCATTCCCGATCGGCATGAACTCAATAAACCGCACATGCCATGCGCGATCAATGGTCAGGGCCGCTAGGGCTTCCACTTCCGCATCGTTCACCCCCGGAATCACCACCACATTGAGCTTGAGCGGATTAAATCCCACCCGATGGGCCGCTTGAATGCCGCTCCAGACCTGCTGCCAGCGCGATCGCCCCCGGTTGCCAATAATGCCGTCAAATGTATCGGGATCAAGGGAATCAAGGCTGATATTGATCCGACGAAGACCCGCCCCATAGAGCGGTTCCGCCAGGTTTTCGAGCAAAAAGGCATTGGTCGTTAGGGCCAAGTCGCGGGTTTCCGGTAACTGGGCGATCGCCTGGACAATTTCCACCACCCCCGGCCGCAGCAGCGGCTCGCCCCCCGTGAGTCGAAACCGCGTAAAACCGGCTGGAATAAACACCTCCCGGAGCAGCAACAGCAATTCATCATCGGTGAGAAGCGCTTGCTGCAATGCGAACTGAAGATGCTCGTCTTCAGGCATACAGTATTGGCAGCGAAAATTACAGCGGTCAATCAAACTGATGCGGAGATAGTCGATCGTGTCAGCGGCCATAAGACTGCCCACCCAGTTCCTAAGGAACTTGCTCGCGGCTTTGTGGCCCCTCATTATTGAGGATCTGGTGAAAAATCGAGATGTTTTCTTGGCAACGCTCGATCGCCCCATGCGCTATCATCGGTTGCATTCAATATCTTTATCCTTAGCGCACAACCCATTGCCCCATTGGGCAGCTCGCCAGCGGGCGAGTCACTGGGAAATTGGCAGTTTGGCTCAGTGACACCCATCAATCCCGATCGGGATCTCGGTTCCGTCGCCCCAAACCTCAGCCATGGCAGGGTCAACCCAGGGCAACTTCCGCCCGATGGCTCCCACCCGTTTTAGCCGTGGTTTCGCCAGGCTTTAGGCAGGTTTCAGTCCCGCACCGACGAGTCTTCAGCGGCCGTGTGGAGCATCGCTCACTACCACGTCGCGATCGCCCCTGACGCTCGATCGCACCCTTGTCCTAGTGCCAGACCCGTCCATCAACCGGTCATCCAGCAGCCGCGAGACTGGCCGCCCCATCCGCAGTTTTTAAAGCAACTTCTAGTCATAACCCCTGGCCAGCTTGCTGACTTTTGTCTACATTTCCCGTCTACATTTTCTCGCTGACGACCCGTGACTACTGAAACCCAAGTACCCGTTGCAGCGGCTGAATCCACCGAGATTAACCGCCAATTCATTGCCATCCTCGACTTTGGCTCTCAATATTCCGAGCTGATTGCCCGTCGAATTCGAGAAACCCAGGTTTACTCAGAAGTCCTGCCCTATCGCACCTCGGCCGAGCAACTCCGCAAGCTAGACCCGAAGGGGATCATTTTGTCGGGCGGGCCAAGCTCGGTCTATGCCAAGGGTGCGCCCCTGTGCGATCCAGAGCTGTGGAACCTCGGCGTGCCGGTGCTGGGGGTTTGCTATGGTATGCAACTGATGGTGCAGCAGCTGGGCGGCACGGTGGAAGCGGCCGATCGCGGGGAATATGGCAAGGCGGCCCTGTTTGTGGATGATCCCACCGACCTGCTGACCAATGTGGAAGATGGCTCCACCATGTGGATGAGCCACGGCGACTCCTGCACGCGCTTGCCCGATGGCTTTGAAATCCTGGCCCACACGGAAAACACACCCTGCGCGGCGATCGCCCACCACGAGCGCCACCTCTATGGCGTGCAGTTCCACCCAGAGGTTGTCCATTCGATCGGCGGCTCGGCCTTAATTCGCAACTTTGTCTATCACATTTGCCAGTGCCAACCCACTTGGACAACTGAAGTCTTTGTTGAAGAGTCCGTGCGGGAAGTGCGGGCCAAGGTGGGCGACAAGCGGGTGCTGTTGGCCTTGTCGGGCGGGGTAGACTCCTCGACCCTGGCCTTTTTGCTGCACCGGGCGATCGGCGACAACCTCACCTGTATGTTCATCGACCAGGGCTTCATGCGCAAAGGCGAACCTGAGCGCCTGCTGAAGCTGTTCCAAGAGGAATTCCACATCAACGTGGAGTATGTCAACGCGCGCCGTCGCTTCATTGATGCGGTCGCCGGAGTCACCGATCCCGAAAAGAAACGCAAAATTATTGGCCACGAGTTCATTGCGGTTTTTGAGGAAGAGTCCAACCGCCTTGGCCCCTTCGACTATTTGGCCCAAGGTACGCTCTATCCCGATGTGATTGAGTCGGCTGACACCAACGTTGATCCCAAAACCGGGGAGCGGGTGGCCGTGAAGATCAAGAGCCATCACAACGTGGGTGGCCTGCCCGAAAACCTGCGCTTCAAGTTGGTGGAACCCCTACGCAAGCTGTTTAAGGACGAAGTGCGGAAAGTGGGCCGGGCGATCGGGCTGCCCGAAGAAATCGTCAAGCGGCAACCCTTCCCGGGCCCCGGTTTGGCGATTCGGATTTTGGGTGCAATCACCGATGAGAATCTTGACATCCTGCGCGACGCGGACTTGATCGTGCGCCAGGAAATCAACCGCGCGGGTCTCTACGACGAAGTGTGGCAAGCCTTTGCAGTGCTGCTACCGGTGCGGAGTGTGGGTGTGATGGGCGACAAACGCACCTATGCTTATCCGATCGTGCTGCGCTTGGTTACTAGCGAAGATGGGATGACGGCAGATTGGGCGCGGGTTCCCTACGACTTGCTGGAAACCATTTCCAATCGCATTGTCAATGAAGTGGAGGGCGTGAATCGCGTGGTCTATGACATCACCTCGAAGCCGCCTGGAACGATCGAGTGGGAGTAGTGGGCTAAGGGTAAGTCGTCAAATCAGCCCACAACCCTGATTCCACCGCAATTCCACCGCAATTCCACCGCAAACCGATCATTCGGCTCGTGAGGCAGCAAGGGGCTTCAGCCCCTTGTAACAACGACTGGAGCAATGCAGCGCAACCCGCAACCATTGAACCGTTGTTGTGAATGATGAGCGGATGGGATCGGGAATGGTGTGCGCCTGGGTTGATCGTGCTGAGACGATCGCACAGCCGGCCCTCCACCATAGCGAACTTCGACTCATTTGACTGCTGGAGCAATCGGGCCGCTTACTCAACAGAAGAGTAAGCGGCTATTATCCTGTGGAAAACTAAATCTTTTCTGTGGAAAACCTCGGTTTGCTTGTGGAAAACTCTGAATTTTTAACCAATTATTAAATTATATTTAAGCTTGCTTATACTCCACGGAGTCCATGCTGTAGGTTAGGCGATCGCTCTGGTAGCCCTGGGGTTCGATGTGGATCGTCAGGCGCACGGGATGGTAGCGATCGCACAGGACTTGCTCAACGGCCTCAGTGATGTCGTGGGCGGTGCGCACGTCTTCGGCTGCCACAATCAAGTGCATTTCCATAAATACCTGACGACCCAGGGCCCCGCGCGAGGCAATGTCGTGGCAATTGATTACCCCCGGCACTCCCAACACCAGGTCATGAATTTCTTCCGGGGCAACGGCCATTTCATCAATCAGCCAAGGCAGGTTCGATCGCAACACATCCCAGCCACTCTTAAACACCAGCAGGGCCACCGGAAACGCCAGGGCCACATCCAACCAAGTTTGGCCCCACCACACCCCCAGCAGGCCACCAATCACCGTCAGAGTAATCCACACATCACCCATGGTGTGTTTGGCATCGGCGATCAGGATATTGCTGTTGAGGCTGTTGCCCCACTTTCGCTCATAGAGGGCCACCAGCACATTGATCGCCAAGACCAGGAATGTGAGGGCGATCGCCGGGCCCGACACATTCACCGGGTCGCCATGGCCGCCAATCCGCGCGATCGCCCCCTGCAAAATTTCAAAACAAGCCACCCCCAAAAAGGCAGCAATGCCCAACGCGCCGATCGCCTCGTATTTTTGGTGGCCGTAGGGATGTTCGCGATCGGGGCGCGGGTCGGCCAGGCGACTGGTCATTAAACCCAACACGTTGCTGGCGCTGTCCGTGACGCTGTGGAGCGCGTCGGCCAACAGGCTGAGTGACCCCGTAGCCCAGCCCACCAGCGCCTTAATCACCAACACCAACAAATTCAAAAACAGGGTCAGCCACAACACGCGCTGGATCAATTTCTGGCGCTTGGCCGTGCTCAACACATGGGTGGAATTCGGCATAACAAACAAGCAGACCACCAAGGGTCAAGACTTAGACGGGACGCAATGGCCATGATGTTGCCTAATCTGAGGCCGAATCGTGAGAGGCAACCTCAGGACGATCGCCCTCAATGGTTGGGGTCAAGGGTGGGGTTAACTTTGGGGTTAACTTTGGGGGCAATTTACGGCGCACCTGCTGCACAATGCCCGCAGACCAAAAGGCAACTAAGGCGATCGTAAACCATGTCACCCGCTCGCTCGATGGCTCCAGGGCCACGGCTGGCCACAGGTAAGCCCCTAGCAGTTGTAGTAGGGCGATCGTGCCAAACAGGCCCCAGCCCAAGTTCCCGTAGCGCCGCCAAATCCAAATGCCCGCCAACCCTGCGATCAAGGGCATCCAGCCGTAGAGGAACTGCAAAACCGCATCGAGGGTAGCAAGGGACATGAGCAAGGTGTTCAGGAAATGAGCGAATGGGTCAAGGGCTGCGGTGCTGACCACCGCCAGCAACCAAGCTAGGGGTTAATCAACGGCTATTGTCTAGGTAGTCGTTGATGTTGGCAATCAGGCGATCGAGCGGTGTTTCTAGGCTCAGGCGAATTCGATCGTCCCGCACCGTCAGCAAAACTTTGGCCGCAAAGGGCGTTGGCCAAATATTGGGATTACAAAACACTTCTAAAAAGACCTCACCCGCATATTGATAGTCCAAGTTGGGTTGCGGGGCGGGGCGATCGCCCGGTTGGGCTTGGCTGGCTACCTTGATCGACTGCACCAAGGTTTGGATGCGGTCTTGCAGTTGGCGCGCCGCGTCGGGAGCGTAATTGAATGTGAGCGATCCCGCTTCGAGATCGATCCGACAAGGCAATGGGGTCATAGCACCGGGAGCTAGCCTGCTAGGCGTGACGTGAGCAATCTGATCAGGGGGAAAATCAGGCTAGACCTTATAGATCAGCCTAGATCAGCGGCCAACGGTGGCGATCGTAGGCAATTGCAGGCGATCGGCCATGCTCGGCCGGGCGTTGCCCCCCTGAATCTCTCAGTCATAACGCTGTTTGGCCCCCTGGCCCCAGAACTTTGGCTTCACTTCCGGTTAGGGGGGCGATCGTCCCCAGATCGCTACCTTATAGAATCGCTATCTTTAGAAAAGATGGACAATTCCACCAATCCCCATTTATTCCACACAATCCCCATTCATTAAGGACGAGTCAGTCAGCCCATGGCCAGAGCAATTTGGAACGGAACCGTGATTGCCGAGAGCGATCGCACCGAAGTCGTGGAAGGAAACCACTATTTCCCGCCCAACGCGATTAAGTCAGACTACTTCCAACCCAGCAGCACCCATACCACCTGCGGCTGGAAAGGCGTAGCCAGCTACTACACGATCGCCGTGGATGGCCAAACCAACCCTGATGCCGCTTGGTACTATCCCGAACCCAAGGATGCGGCCAAGAAAATCGCCGGTTATGTGGCCTTCTGGCGCGGCGTAAAGGTGGAAGCGTAATGATTGGGGGCGATCGCGCGATCGCCCCCACCGCGAAACGGTTTACCATCCTGGCAGGCAAGGGGCTTAGGGCCTGTCATTAAATCGCCTGAAACCCTGACTCCACCGTAACGAGATCGGGGGGAGCAAGGGGCTTAAGCCCCTTGTTACGACGATTGGGGCGAGGAAAATCAACCGTTTCAGCTTGACCCCAGGAAATGACGACACCCCCTAAACCCCTTGTCTCAACGACTCTTCCCTGTCGAGTTCCCCTAGCCCGCGCCGGATATGTCCCCCGAAATTGCCGCCACGATCGAAATTTTGTCCGCCGACGAGTTGCGCCGCACCGTCAACCGGCTTGCGTCCGAAGTGGTTGAGCGATCGGGCGACCTCTCCAAAGTCGTGCTTGTAGGCATCTACACCCGAGGCGTACCCCTGGCCAAACTGCTGGCTCGCCAAATCGAAATGCTCGAAGGTGTCACCGTCCCCGTCGGCGCACTAGACATCACCTTCTATCGCGACGACCTCGACAAAATCGGCCCCCGCACCCCCGAACGCAGCGATATTCCCGTCGATCTGAGCGGCAAAATCACCATCTTGGTGGATGATGTCATCTTCACTGGCCGCACCATTCGCGGAGCCTTAAACGCCACATTGGATTACGGCCGGCCCGAGTCGATTCGGTTGTTGTCCTTGGTCGATCGGGGCCATCGCCAACTGCCCATTCACCCGGACTACACCGGCAAAGTGTTGCCCACCGCCAAGGACGAAAAGGTAAAAGTTTATCTCCAAGAATTCGACGGCCGCGATGCTGTCGAACTCAGCCGCGCCCCTGTTAGTTAATGATGACTCAGATGCATTAGCTTGTTGATTTCATGAGTTTTGGTATGCAGCATTTCTAACTCTCTTAGCCAAAGCAATCCATGACCCATTCGATCAATCAAATTCTTAAAAACTATCAAGTAGGAATGACAGCTTATGATCGTTGCCATGCACCAACCATTGCGAGTCAATGGCAAGCTGCTCAAGATGAATTTTTAGAGTTTTGTCATCATCCCAGCTTCGATGAATTCTGGGATATTTTGCACGCTACTGGTCGATTGGTGAAGCGATTGACTGGCATCCCTTTAAACTTGCTAGCCTGGCCGACGGTTTATAAACATGGCCAGCGTTTTGCGGAGACAGGTTGCATCCGCAGTCGCCGAAACTGCCAAGGGCACTGCTGCGTCGATAATCTGCGATCGCGATGACTCTTCAAAAATGACTCTTCAAAGATGACTCTTCAAAACTGAATGCCTGATAGAGATTACTAGACATGGTTGCCACAGGAGTTCAAACCAATCTATTTGACTTGTTAGCGGTCAATCACCAACAAGCCATCACAACAACTTTCAAATTTGTTGATTTGTTTTCAGGGATTGGTGGGTTTCGGATTCCGCTGGAACAATTGGGGGGGTGCTGTGTCGCCTATGCGGAAATTGATCGGGATGCGATCGCCACCTATGAGCAAAATTTTCTGAGTGATGGTTTTAAGCATGAACCCAATTTGGGTGATGTTTCAGCGGTTGACCAACTGCCACAAAAGCTCGATCTGGTGGTGGGTGGTGTTCCCTGTCAGGCCTGGTCGATCGCGGGCAAAACCTTGGGATTTGACGATCCGCGTGGTCGTTTGTGGTTTGAGGTGTGTCGGTTAGTGCGTCAGGGACAACCCAAGGCATTTTTATTTGAAAATGTTAAAGGACTAACGGAACCACGCCATCGAAATAGCCTAGATCTTATTGTTCATCAACTCCATGACAGTGGCTATTACGTCTACTGGACAGTTTTAAATAGTTATGATTTTGGATTGCCACAGGATCGCGATCGCCTCTTTTTAGTGGGTCTGCGTAATGATCTAGAACGTGCGGGGCAATTTCAGTTTCCTGCCGCAAGCGATCGTCCCCGCAAGCTCTATGAAGTCTTAGACGATTTGCCCGCTTGTTCAGAACCCAAATTAAAGTTTTCGCCGCGATCGCTCTTTGGTGACAAGATTCCCGCTTCCCGTGGCCGGTTCCAAAAAATTGATGAGCTAAATGATTTTTTCCTGTTCAGTGATGTGCGTGATGGTCACAGCACAATTCACTCCTGGGATTTGATTACCACCAGCGATCGGGAAAAATTCATCTGTATGACCCTGCTGAGAAACCGCCGTAAAAAGAAATATGGTCCCAAAGATGGTAATCCTTTGAGCTTGGAAGAGTTCCAGGGTTTGATTCCAGATTTAGAACATCCTGAAATTATGACTTTGGTACAAAAAGAGATTTTGCGAGAAGTCGCAGCCGATCACTTTGACTTTGAAAATTCCAAAATCTCGACCGGTATTCAGGGCGTATCACGAGTTTTCTTGCCGACTGCTGAGGCGATCGGTACACTAACTGCTAGTGGCACTCGTGATTTTGTCGCGACGGTGGCCCTCAGCGGCTGTGAGCCGAACACCTATAAGCAACAATTTTTAGAAGAAATTTATTATCCTGGCCGGTTTCGATCGCTCACGGCCCAAGATTACGCTAAGCTACAAGGCTTCCCAGAAACGTTTACGCTCCACCCCAATAGCAGCACCGCCAAAAAGCAATTTGGGAATGCTGTTTCTGTTCCGGTAATTGCCGCAATTTCACAATCAATTCTGCAATGCTTTTAAGGCTTATTTTGACATCTTAAAAATCAACAAAATCACAAGGAATTGGAATAATAAAATATGAGTAACTCTCTTCTGAAGATGGCAATTCAACAGGAAATTCAGCAGATGATGGATCGTGTTTTAGAAAATGCAATTGTTAAAAATCCGTTTATTCTGGAAGAACACAGAGCAGCCAAACCTCTCTATGCAGCTCTAGTACCAGACGAGATTTTCAAAGGGTCACACTTTGAGCGACGATTCGTGACTCCTTTTGGCAAAGTTTGGGAGCGATTAGCCTTAATTGTTGCCCAACAAACGTTTGAAACCGCAAAATTAGGTGAATCAATTCAGGGATTGATTCCCAAGGGACGATTAGCTAGAATTTCTGAAATCTTAAATGCTTTAGAGCACAAGAATTCATCGAAGTCTCGTCAAAAGCCTAACTGGCAAGAAGAGCTGAGTTATATTCTCAAAGGAAGGGGTGAGCTGATACCCGTTTCAGTGATTTGCGATATTTGGGCAGTTTCTGAAAAGACAGGTGAAACCATTGCCGCAGAATTGAAAGCGCCTTTGCCCAATAGTGATCAAACCAAGGTGAGTAAAGAAAAGCTTTTTAAGTTGTACGCAATGGAGCCTTGCCCTGTAACCCGTGCTTATTTTGCACTGCCATATAATCCCTATGGTCAGAAACACAACTATTCTTGGTCATTTCCACAGCGCTGGTTTGACATGAAAAATGATTCTGTCGTTTTAATTGGTGACGAATTCTGGAATTTATTGGGAGGAATAGGAACTTATCAAGCTCTAATTGAAGCAGTTAATGAGATTGGCGGTGAGTATAAACAGAGAATTTACCAAGAATTTCTAGGGATTGAGGCACCTGATCACTGGACTGAATTTACCTTGTGAATATTTCACCTTGTAAATACCGCTGATTTTATACTCTAAAACCACTGAGCGGCTTCAGCACAAGATGCTGAAGCCGCTCTTCGTTTAGGGGGTGCGATCGCCCCTGGTGATCGAGCCAGTCGATCGGGGGGATCAAGGGCGATCGCCGATTGTTAGAACCACGTCAGGAAAATGCTTAGGCAACCGCAGAGGCGGCAAAGGAGACGGCGAGCATCACGCCCAGGAACAAGACCGCAACACCACCCAGTTGTGCATAACGACGCTGTTCCCAAAGGGTGGGGTAGTGCGAGTAGTACATCTTCGGCTCTTTGGCGTAGTTGTTGAGTTGGCCGGTTTCGTTGGTGGTGGTGTACATCGCATTTTCCTCTGAAATGAAGGGCGATCAAGAAACGTCAGAACTCAAAAATCGAAGTAGCGATGATCGAAGCGATCGATGGGTTTAGGCAACCGCAGAGGCAGCGAATGAAACGGCGAGCATTACGCCCAGGAGTTCCCAAAGGGTGGGGTAGTGCGAGTAGTACATCTTCGGTTCTTTGGCGTAGTTGTTGAGTTGGCCGGTTTCGTTGGTGGTGGTGTACATGGTGGTGTCCTTGGGAAATAAAGCGGGATTGAGAACGATTAGAGATGCGCAATCGATGGGTTTAGGCAACCGCAGAGGCAGCGAATGAAACGGCGAGCATTACGCCCAGGAACAAGACCGCAACACCGCCGAGTTGTGCATGTTCCCAAAGGGTGGGGTAGTGCGAGTAGTACATCTTCGGTTCTTTGGCGTAGTTGTTGAGTTGGCCGGTTTCGTTGGTGGTGGTGTACATGGTGGTGTTTGGGGTGGTGCTGGGGGTGGGTTGTTTGCTTTCTTGTTTCACAGTGTAACACTATGTAAACTTTTCTTGCAACATACTTGACGATTTAATTGAAATACTATCCATCAAGAAAGGTGATGAATGGTGGCTGAGTGCTCAAATCCTCCTAGCTTCGAGCAGGCTGAACGGTTGAAACACAGCAAGGGCCAGAGCGATCGCCCTGGCCCTCGGTCTTGTTGGTGTTGGGCGCTGGTGTCCGGTGGCTAATCATCGCCACCAATTATTAAGGCGATCGCCCGTGATGAACGATCGCCCCAAGCCTAGAAACCGAGCCAAGCTGGTCTCGGGATGGCCCTTTAAACGTTAGGAGGTGCGCCGGGGGGTAGCGATCGCCCGTTGGTACGCCATCACTTGCAGATCAATGCCGGTGATGGCCGTGCCCACCACCACGGCAAAGGCCCCCCAATCGATCGCTTGGCGGGCCATGGCCGGTGACGCAATGCCCCCTTCGCAAATGCAAGGGATGGACAGGCGATCGACCATTTGGATCAGCAAGTCCCAACCCGGCGGTGCTTGACCAGTGGTGGCTTCGGTGTAGCCATAGAGCGTTGTGCCAATCACATCCGCACCAGCCGCCGCTGCTGTGGTCGCCGCTTCAAGGGTGTCAATATCAGCCATCACCAGCTTGTTCAGCTCCTGGTGAATCCGGTGAATTAATTCGGTGGCGGTGTCGCCTTCGGGGCGCGGCCGCAAGGTTGCGTCGATCGCAATGATGTCGGCTCCGGCTTCCGCGATCGCCACCGCATCAGCAAAGCGCGGCGTGATGTAAACCGAGGAACCGGGCAGCGTCTGTTTCCACAATCCAATGATCGGGACTTGATCGCCCAAGCGCGATCGCACGGCCCGCACATGGTCTGGGGTATCCAACCGAACACCCACGGCCCCACGCAAGACCGCCGCCTCTGCCATAGCGGCGATCGTGTTGGGGTCTCGGAGGGGTGAATCGGGTGGTGCTTGGCAGGACACGACTAAGCCACCACTCAGGGCCTGAATGGCCGGATGCCAGCCTTGATCACTGGGCGCAATTGTGCGATTCGCCACCATGGAGCCTCGCTAAGTAACGGTCTAAGAAAAGGGATTCTGAGAGAATGGTCAACCAACGGTCAACCAACGGTTTGCCAACGGTCTATGCCAGGGCGATCGAAGAGTCGCGCGAGCTGAAGGGCGCGAGTAAACGATCTGATGAACCGGTGATCTAGTGAATCAGTGATTGATGAACAAGTGATCACGGGATGGGTGATCACGGGATGGGTGATCACGGGATGGGTGATCACGGAAATGTCAGCAATATATCAGGGGCTTGCTTGCGACCCAAAGCGGATCGATCGATTGTGCGGCGATTGATTCTTGATCGCCCTCATGGGCCCGGCCCTTGATGGTTACGTCGCACTTGCAGCGCCGCCATTCTCCCTAAATCCCAGCCGAGCCGCAGCGGGGAATAGGTCTGTAGGGAGCTATCTAAATCCACCGCCGGTTCGGACTCCCTGTAGAATTCCCACGTACAATGGGGAGGTGCTAAGTCGCCCACCGTGCCCTATGGAAGCCGATCCGCCAGGATCGTTCCCTAACGCCAACCTGCCCTTAGTTACGCTGTTGGGATGGAAACTGACCCGTGAACGATCCCGTATTGCCCCCAGCACTCAAGCCCAGCACCCAAGAGCACTACAAGCGTGCACTTCAACTCTCGCGCTCGGGCAAACTGCAAGAAGCGATCGAAGCATTTGAAGTGGCACTGACCTTGGAACCCGAGAGCAGTGTGCTGTGGAATGACTGTGGGAATACGCTGGCTCGTGCGGGCTATTTAAATGACGCAATTACCCACTACGATCGCGCCACCGACCTCGATCCCAATAATTATCTGTTTTGGTACAACCGAGCCACCGCCTGCGACAGTTGCGGCCGCCTCGATGATGCCCTGTCGAGTTTTGAAAAGGCCCTGCAACTCGCGCCCAATAACAGTCAAATTTGGAACAATCGCGGCGTGACGCTCTTTCGGTTCAATCACCTCGACACGGCTGATAGTAGTTACCGACGGGCGATCGCGCTAGACCCCACCTATCCGCAGGCTTGGTATAACCGAGGCGTGGTGTTGCGGAAGTTGCGGCGAGATGCCGAGGCGCTCCACTGCTATGAAGCATCCCTGAACCTGGCCTCGAACAACGCGGTTACCTGGTATCAGCGGGGCATTACACTCGACAACCTGGGTCGCCATGCCGAGGCGGTGGCTAGCTACGACCAGGCCCTGAGCCTGCGCGGGGGCGATCATCATGTTTGGCATAACCGAGCGATCGCCCAGCGCAAAGCCGGTGATCTTCAGGCAGCGCTCCAAAGCTACGACAAAGCAATCGAGTTCGATCCCAATGATCCCGATACTTGGTATTACCGAGGCCGCTTGTTAAAGCAGTTGGGACAATTACCCGCAGCCATCAAGAGCTATCAGCAGTCACTGAAACTGGCTCGTGAGCAGCCCAAGGTTTGGTATGACTTGGGCAATGCGTGGTTTGCATTGGGTCGGCTACAGTCGGCGATCGCTAGCTACGATGAAGCGCTCCAGCGTGATCCCACACCATCGGCCGCTTATAACCGTGGACTAGCGCAACTGCGGTTGCGGCAGCCCGAAGAGGCCCTGAAAAGCTACCGTAAAGCGGCTGAGTATGGGGCGGACTTACCCATGTTGCAGTTCTGTCAGGCTTGTTGCTACTTGCTGCAAA
The DNA here is from genome assembly GCA_004292515.1 of Oscillatoriales cyanobacterium. Taxonomy (GTDB): domain Bacteria; phylum Cyanobacteriota; class Cyanobacteriia; order CACIAM-69d; family CACIAM-69d; genus CACIAM-69d. Next base: position 8,730 of record RDXB01000061.1, on the reverse strand, counting down.
CCGATCGCCCGAACTGTAGTGATTGGGAGCGCCAAACAGCCGTTGAGCGGGCCACGAAATGTTTGCAAGCGGCGATCGCTGCTGATGCTACTCGATATAGTGCGCTGGCGGCTAAACACTCGCTGCTTCAGCCTTTAATTGCCGATCTCCCGTTGCAGTTATCTCCCGCATTACCGCCCAAAGCACCAACCGCCACGGACGACCCAGCCGCAATGCCAGGGGAGCACAATAGGACGTGAACTCCAGATGGGATCGGGTTCCGCTAACCATGTTGTTGTCCCAGACCTGTTACCCCAGACCTGTTACCCCAAACCTGTTGCCCCAAAACATTGACGTTGACCGATCCCTCGTTTCCAAGAAGGGGATGGGAGCAGATGCTCGATCGCTAGCGAGTCTGAACAACCATGCTGGGTCGGCCCAACAGACCCCTAGGTGTTCGACCGAGTGATGGTTTTGGACTGAGACAATGTGCGATCGACAGCAGTGGGCAAGGTCATCGTGAACTGACTGCCGCTGCCGGTCGCTTGGGTGAGGGCTAGCTGGCCTTGGTGTTGTTTGATGATCTGATAGCAAATGGCCAAGCCCATACCAGTCCCCTGGCCCACAGGTTTGGTTGTAAAGAAGGGATCAAAGATTTTGTCCTGAATATTGGCAGGAATCCCCGATCCAGTATCACTGATATGCAGTTGAATTTTTTGACCTCCATCTAGGGCGATCGCCACAATCGTGATGCGCCTAATGGGGTTATTGCTGCTCACGATCGCATCGATCGCATTCGTCAGCAAGTGCATCAACACCTGATTAATTTGCGCCCCCTGACATTGCATTAGGGGCAGGGGTTCAATGATTTTTAAAACTTCAATATTGTGGTTCAACAACTGATGGTTGAGAAGCATCAAAGTCTGCTCCAAGCTACTCGGTAAGTTATATTCCTTATAGCCCTCTTCATCCAGCCGAGAAAATTGGCGCAACGACTGGACAATATCGGCAATTCGTTGGGCCCCGCGCAGCACCGATGAAAACATTGCTGGCACATCCTGGCGGATAAAGTCAAAATCAATTTGCTTCAAATAGCGATCAATTTCTGCATCAGGATTGGGATAAATTCGTGCATAAAAATCATGTAAATCTAGTAGATCCTGAGTCACTTGCTGGAGATATTTTAAATTGACATGAATGAAAGTAATTGGATTATTTAATTCATGGGCGATGCCAGCAACCACTTTTCCCAGGCTTAACATTTTTTCGACTTGAATTAATTGCGATTGAGTCGTTTGTAATGCTTCCAAAGCCTGTTGCAAATCTTTGGTTCTAGCCTTGACCTTAGTTTCCATAGAATGGTAGAGATTGGCATTTTCCAAGGAAATTGCCACCTGAGCCGATAACAAAGTCAAAATTTCAACGCGCTCAGTATTAAAAGCACCTTCCGTAGCATTATTTTCTAAGTAAATTGCGCCTAAAACCTGCCCTTGAGTCACCAGGGGAATACATAAAATAGACTGGGGTTGATAGCGTTGTATATAGGGATGATTGCCAAAGTGCAGATCGCGTTCTGCCCGGGCAATCATGACGCTTTCTGACGTGCGTAGGGTGTAATTCACAATGCCCAGACACACGATCGCATTATCTTCAGCCAGATCGGCTAAGGGTAGAGAATGGGTTGCACGAATAGTGGTGAGATCGCCGGTTTTGGTGGGGAATGGTACATCGGGCGTAATCGCCGCAATGGCATAGTTGCCCTGAGATGTTCCCTGAAAAGATGCAGCGGATAAGGTCGGGTCATTGCTGCTGCACAACGTGATTAAGGCTCCGCGCTGTGCACCAGCATTTTGCAAAATGATGTGTAAACTACGCTGCAATAACGCTTCTAAATCCAGAGTTTGAGTAATCGTTTGCGAAGCCTTGAGCAGACTAATAAAATCTAGATTCGCACCAATAGATGAGATGCTGCTCAAAGAGCCAGATTCACTGAGCGTTGAAGCCGGCCGATCAGCATAGGCCGGTAAAAAGCCCGCATATTGACTGATTAATGCTTGGACTTTGGCGATCGCCCCCCAACGGGAATAGCAGTAGTAAGCTTCAGTCATATAGGGCTTGACGAACATCTCGCGCCCCATCCCTAAATACAAATCAGCGGCGCGTTCATTGGCGATCGCTTCTTCTTGAAGGTAGCCATGCACCTTGGCCCCTTGAATGGCGCGATCGTAGCCCTCCATAGCAGCTAGCCAATCTCCCAGAGCGCGCGATCGTTCTGCCGCCACAAGATCATATTTATGTTGGAAATTGTCGGGGGCTAATTGGGCCCATTGTTGCAAAACTGCTTGGTTGCGATCGATGATTGTTAGATAGGTAGTCTGTTGATCAGGGTTGGCATGATCGTAGAGCGCCAGCAAGGTTAATGACGTATAGAAATTGTAGATCGCCACAACCAGTAACCCCGTAGATGCCTGTTGGTGGGGTTCCGCTAACTGCAAATAATGCCAGGCTTGATCATAACTTTTAAAGAGATAAGATAAGTTGGCTTTAGCAAGATAAACAGCAAAGAGAGACATATAGTTTTTGCTTGTCTCCCAGCGTGGAATTAAATCAATTTCATTGAATTGATCACCGATCAATTGCTCGGGATCGAGCGCTTCTCCTTGTAAGTTGCTAGTCATTTGTGCCCAAATGTGAGCATAGGACAGGGCAAATTCATGATTATTTTTTTGTAGCAAGTCTAGGTAGGGGGCTTGTTTCTTGGCAATCAGATCCAGAGGCTCACCCGCCCAAAACAGGTTTTTACAATAGTGCATAGCATTGTAGCTAGCCCATTCCAGATCGCCCACATTGAGTCCACTTTGGCAGCCTTCAATATAATCGGGCAATGTTGCCTTAATTGGCTCTTTCCAAAACCGAATATGAGCATTAAATAGGGTATAAATTTTAGCTTTTAGTTCAGTAGCATGGAAGCGATCGAGCAACTGCAATGCTAATTGACCAGCTTGATATCCCTGTTCAATGTGACCAGGCATGGCACACAAAATCATGCCGTAGAGCACATATCCATAGGCCGCCAAGCCCGAATAGCCGCCCTCCTGAGCCAGGCGAACCATAGTCAAGATGAGGGGCTGCATCAGCTCTGGCCGAGCAATATAAATCGATGGATAAAGCGCCATCAAAATCCGCAGGGCGGCAATTTGCTGAGGATCTTTCATCTCAGGTAATTGATCGAGATCGGCGATCGCCGGTAGCGCCAGCAAGGTGAATGGATCATCACCTGCCGTAAGTTGAATCTGGAGCCGATCGAGCGCAACCAATCCAATTTTGATCGCCTGCAACATCAAGCTTTGAGTTTGGTTTGCCTGAATTTGTAGTTCATAAACACTCATACAATCCAACAGAGTTTCCGCTCGCTCCAAAATGACCTCAGCCAGATCATTGAGCCGGTCAAAATTACGATTTAAGTATTCAGCTTCGGCAGCTTCCAGGTGAAGGGTCAGGGTTAGGGAATAGGCGGTCTGCCACTGACCAGCCCCTAGTAGGGCAAGGGCGCGATCGAGATAGCGCACTGCATCAGCGTAGGCCGTAGCAGCTTTGGCTTTTTGACCCGCCATCAGGTTTAGTTGAGCTAGGTGCTGTTGCTCAACTGAATCCGTAATTAGCCTACTGCCTTGGTTCAACTGATTGACAATATCAAAAATAAAATCCTTGAGATATGCTTTCGGTGTTTTTTGAAGGAGTAATTGCCCAATTTTGAGGTGCGTAATTTCCCGTTCCGATTCTGGAATGGAGTCATAGGCCGCCTGCTGAATGCGATCGTGCAGGAACCGATAAACAACCACAGCACTGTCGCGAGATGAGGCTGGTGTATCCCCTAGATAAAATTTATAAACTTCACTTTGGGGCAGCAATAATTCTTCTTGCAGAGCTGACCAGAGAGCACGAGCAGCATCGGGGGGCGATTGTTCAGAAATAATTGATAATGTTGTTAAGTCAAATTGGTTGCCAACACAGGCGGCGAGTTGCAATGCAGCCTGGGTCGGAGCGGGCAATTTTTGGAGGCGCAAGGCGATAAACTCAACCACATCATCGGTGAGGGCAGCCGATCGCACTCCAGCGATGTCACATTGCCAATAGCCTGCCTGCGGGTCAAATTCGATCGCCCGATCTTGATACAGAGCTTTGAGAAACTGTGTCACAAAAAATGGATTGCCCTGAGTTTTTTGCAGCACAAGCTGGGTCAGAGGCAAGGCAATGGTGCTGGAGCATTTTAGGGTATCTGCCACTAATTGATTGAGACTGGTGCGATCGAGCGGTTGCAAGGTAATGGAACTGATGCTGCGCCCGGCCCGCTCGATCGCATCCAGAGCCAAAATCAAGGGATGCCCACCGGAAACCTCATTATCTCGATAGGCTCCCACTAATAACAAATATCCAACTGGTGATTCAGTCATCAATAGTTGAATTAAGCCCAGGGATGTGGCATCAGCCCACTGCAAATCATCCAGAAAAATCACCAGGGGATGATCTTGTGTGGCAAAGACCTGAATAAATTTTTGAAACAGCAAATTAAATCGGTTTTGGGCAGCAGTTCCCGACAGCTCGATCGCCGCTGGTTGTGGCCCAACAATCCGCTCAAGCTCGGGAATCACCTCAATCAAAACTTGCCCATGATCACCTAGCGCTTTGAGGATGCTTTGTTGCCAATATTTTAGTTGAGTGTCACTTTCACCAATCAACTGCAACATCAAATGGCGGAACGCTTGCACAAAGGCAGACAGGGGAATATTGCGGTTAAATTGGTCGAATTTTCCTTTAATAAAATACCCCCGCTGTCGAGTAATGGGTTTGTGGATTTCATTAACCACAGCGGTTTTGCCAATGCCAGAAAACCCCGCCACCAGCATCAACTCCGACCCACCACAAGCGACGCGATCGAACGATGCAAGCAGTTCATGCACCTCGTATTCCCGACCATAAAGCTTTTCAGGAATCACAAAGCGATCGCTCAAGTCATGTTGAGCAATCACAAAATCCGAAACCACACCCACTAGTTCTAACTGCTGCTGGCAAATTTCCAAATCATGCTTAAGTCCCAAGGCACTCTGATAGCGATCTTCGGCATTTTTAGCCATTAACTTCGCCACAATTTTGCCCAGGGGAGTGGGCAGTTCTGGCTTCAGATCACAAACAAAGGGAGCTGGCTTGGCAATGTGGCAATGCACTAATTCCAAGGGATCTTCAGACTGAAATGGTAAACAACCAGTCAGCAACTCAAACAGTGTCACCCCCAGTCCATAAAAATCCGTGCGATAGTCAATTCCCCGATTCATGCGCCCTGTTTGTTCGGGAGCCAAATGGGTGATTGTGCCCTCTAAACCATTGGGATGCTTGATTTCCTGGGTTTCGCGAGGCAACAAAGAGGCCAAGCTAAAGTCAATCACTTTGACTTGCTGATTGTCCGGGCAAATCAAAATATTGGCTGGCTTGATATCTTTATGGATAATTCGATTGCGGCTGAACTCGTGCAAAATATCCGTGAGTTGCAGGGCGATCGCGATCGTCTCATGCAGTGTTAGCGATCGCGATCGCATCAGGGTCTTGAGTGAAATTCCCCCTACATCTTCCATCACCAGGGCATAGCTATTTCCATAGATCTCTAGGCTTTTAGGCCGAATAATGCCTGCCATATTGAGATTGCTAGCGATCGTATATTGATTACGAAATTGCAGTAATTCTTGAAAGGTTGGGTAGGCTTTTTGTAGGAACTTAATAATAACCAGCTCGCCGTTTTGCCCATCCGTTTCATCTCTGACTGGATCGCGCTTGACACCTCGATAGACCAAGGTTTTGATGCCTTGATATAACTCTTCAGTTAGATCGTAGCCCGGTAGATCAGCAATGGCTGGCAAGTTAGATTGCATAGAAAACGACCTATAACGAAATGGCATCGATTACTTGATGACCAACAAGCAGGAGCAGGACAGCGACAGTCTTGACCTAAAACAATTGGTACGTCAGATCAAAAATGCCATGAAGTCATTAGCGAGAGGGCAATTTCTGCGCTGCAAGCCAATACCCATTGCGTGAATTGACACTACTCAAAATTTTGGTCTGGAAAGGGTCTCAGCGCAGGATTTTTAGCATTAACAATCGGGATTAGTGTAATGTGCTTATTAAGCAATGTAAAGGCTGGCTCTGGTGCTAGAGGTAAAAGCCAACATACCCGAACCGATCTTGATCAAAAGCATCGTTAAACACCCTGACCAGAAGCTGTCTGAAAGGCCAAACTCGCCACTTTGTAGGCCCCACCAACCAGCGCAGACAGGGCTAAGGTCCCTGACTCTCGCGACGATTGGTGCTTGGCTCGGGCCAAAAGATACTTCTCAGATACAGCCTTTACCTGGCTTAATCAGCGCAGCAGCCTGCAGGGTGGGCAATGCCCACGGACTAACTCCATAGCATCTGCGATCTGATGTACCAATCGTTTGAGCTAAAGGCTATATCCTCTCAGTATGTCCAAGAAATGGGCTAAACGCTATAGGTCTTTCAATCAACTTTTGCTAAAGATTTAGAACGATTAATCACGCGATCGAGTGTGCGACCTCGAACCGATTGGTAATTGATTCAAATCAACATCTAATGACGCATTGATGCTGATTTTTGAGGAAATTGTCAAAATTGACCCCAAAATCACAAATATCTAGCGGGGAGGATGTCTCAAAGGTATCTTTCAGCATGGGTTCAGCATGGGTTCAGCATGGGTTCAGCATCAATAATCGTGGAGATAAGGGGCAGGTCTATGGTCTGGAGCGGCATCTAGCACCTCCACAACAGAAAAGGGGTGACTTGTGCCACCCCTCGTTTGCAGGTTGATCAAAACTGGTTCCCCGATCGCCTAGCTAGCCGTGCCCTCCGTCGGCGGATCGACCCACCGGCCATCGGCCTTAATCAAGTCAATCAAGGCGCTGACCCCTTCGACTTCCGGCACACGCTTAATTTCGTCGCGACCGCGATACAGGGCGATCGTCCCCGGCGTTTTGCCCACATAGCCGTAGTCCGCATCGGCCATTTCGCCCGGCCCGTTCACAATGCAGCCCATCACAGCAATGTCCAAGCCCACCAGGTGTTTGGTCGCTTCCCGCACTTGGTGCAGCACCTCTTCGAGGCTAAACAGCGTCCGCCCACAGGACGGGCAGGCCACATATTCCACCATCGTTTTCCGCAGACCCAGCGATTGCAGGATGCTGTAGCAAACGGGGATTTCTTTTTCGGGCGCTTCCGTGAGCGAAACGCGGATCGTGTCGCCGATCCCTTCCGCCAGCAGGGTGGCAATCCCGGCGGTGGACTTGACCCGGCCGTAGTCGCCGTCGCCCGCTTCGGTCACACCGAGGTGGATTGGATAGGGCATCCCGGCTTCGTCCAGCCGCTTGGCCAGCAATCGATAGGCCGCCAGCATCACGGGCACACGGGAGGCCTTCATGGAAATCACCAGGTTTTGGAATTGCAGATCTTCGCAAATCCGCAGGAATTCCAGCGCCGATTCCACCATGCCCAGGGGCGTGTCGCCATAAGTGAACACCATCCGCTCGGCCAGGGAGCCGTGGTTTACCCCAATCCGCATACATTTGTTTTGCTCACCCAGGGTTTCCACCAGGGGTTGCAGGGTTTCGCGAATTTTCTTGCCGATCGCCTCGAATTCAGTGGCGCTGTAGTCCTGGGTGGCGCGGGGCTTTTCAAACACATACAGGCCCGGATTAATCCGCACCTTATCGACGTGCTTGGCCACTTCTAGGGCAATTTTCATGCCGTTGTGGTGCACATCGGCGACCAAGGGCACGGGGCGATAGGTGTCTTCCAGGGTTTTGCGAATGCTTTCCATGGCCTTGGCGTGGGCCAAGCTGGGGACGGTGACGCGCACAATTTCGCAGCCGATTTCATGCAGGCGACGAATGGCGGCGACCGATCCGGGAATGTCGAGGGTGTCTTCGTTGATCATCGACTGCACCACGACCGGATGGCCGCCCCCGATTGTGATGTCGCCGACTTGCACGGGGCGGGTTTGGCGACGATGGATCGTGGTGTCAAACAGTCGGTCGTCTAGGTTGGTGGCGATGCTGCCGTGGGGAACGGGGGGTTTCGGCAGGGTTTGCATGGCTTCGCTCCGATCGCGGATGGCGCGGGGTATGTCTGAAGGGGCGGATGATTACAAAGGGTTGCCCGATTAATTAAGTGGGCGGCCCAGTTTTTTAGGTTGCCATACTTTGGGCGATCGCTTGGGGTTTGTGACGGATTTGGCGATTGTGGCTGGTTATCGAGGCCGTCAGATTCGGCAATTGGTGCTATTGATCAAAACAACTGACCAAAGCAATGTGGGGGTGCGATCGCCCCAAACGCATTACCCCAAACCTTGATTTCGTCGCGAGCAAGTCATGGGGGCAAGGGGCTTAAGCCCCTTGTCTGTGGGTGGTAGAAGGGCTGGTTATTTCACAAGAGGACGGCGATCGTGTTTGGACTGGGCTGGCCGGAAGTGCTGTTGATTTTGTTGGTGGCAGTGTTGATCTTTGGGCCCAAGAAGTTGCCCCAGTTGGGCGGGGCGTTGGGCAAAACCCTGCGCGGTTTTCGTGATGAGCTGAACCCCGAGGAAACAGGGAACGATCGCCCCGCTGGCCCGCCGGATGTGGACGGAGAAGTGATCAAGGGAGAGTTCAAGGGCGATCAATAGATCGATAACTGGCAGTAACTGGCAGT
>RDXB01000060.1 GCA_004292515.1 Oscillatoriales cyanobacterium | reverse complement strand
TATCTGTTGCCCTTTGAGGTGGCTTCGGTGTTGCTGCTGATGGCGATGATTGGGGCGATCGTCCTGGCGCGTCGTGATTTGCTGGTGGACGACCCCAGCACGGGCCAACCGACCGAAACCGAGCTGGCATTGCCGGAACGTCCGAAGGAATTGGCTGCAACCGATCGCTAGGTTTGATCGCTAGGTTTGCCGACCCCCATTAGAACCCCCATTAGACAAGGGGCTTCAGCCCCTTGCTCCCAACCATCTCAGGCAGTTTTCAGCAGGAGCAAGCGATGCAACTGGAATATTTTTTGCTATTGGCGGCGGCGCTGTTTTGCACGGGCATTTTTGGCCTCGTCACCAGCCGGAATGCCATTCGGGTGTTGATGTCGATCGAGCTGATGCTCAATGCCGTTAACTTGAACCTGATGGCGTTTTCTAACTACCTCGATCCCCAAGAGATTAAGGGTCAGGTGTTTGCGGTGTTTGTAATTACGATCGCGGCGGCCGAAGCGGCTGTGGGCTTGGCGATTGTCCTGTCGATTTACCGCAACCGCGACACGATCGACATGGAGCAATTCAACTTGCTGAAGTGGTAGCGATCGACGGATTTCATTGACTCCATCATCAACGGCTAGTCTGCTTAACTCAAAGGCGCGATCGACTGATACGATCGCGCCTTTTGCTGATTAATTGGGACTGGTGATTGGGATTAGGCTTGTCAACTGGCCGTTAAGTGGCAGGGTAGATTTGGCCGCGCATTTCGCCGTAGAACGAATGCTCCGCCGTGTGGACGTTGAAGTATAGCGCTCCCTTGCGAGCCAAATAATCGATGCCCGCCACCGTCACCACCTGGCCGGGCAAGCCCAGTTCGATCGGGCATCCCTCGGGCAGGGTGATGGGCAAATTGCTCGGTAAGGTGGGCGAGCTGGTTGCACTCGGCGCGGTGATGGTGGGCAGGGCCGAGAGGGACGACGTGGGCAATGTGGGCGCGGTAGGGGCGGCTGGCGCAGTGGGTAATGCTGGCTGAGGGCTGCCGTGGTCAACGCCGTTGTGCAACAGCCGATTCCCGATTGGGAGTGTCGGTGGCGCGATCGGAGTTGGGGGCGCGCTAGGCGTACCGGTCGGCAAGCTAGGTGGAGTGGGCGGACTGGGCGGGGTGGGGGCACTGGGCAAGCCGGGCGCACTGGGGGCTGTCGGGGCAGTGGGCGCGCTGGTTGTGGTCGGAATGGTTGGCGTAATCGACACCCCATCAACGACGGTTGGCAAGCCTTTGACAAAGGTGATGTTTTCGTTGGTGATCGTGGCCTTGAATTTGCCATCTACGATCGTTTTGGTGAAGTCGCCATATTCACCCAAATCCACGACGATCGGGCCTAAAATTCCCGGCGTACCGCAGTGGATATGGAAGGCGGTGATTTTGGATGGATCCAGCCCCGCCATCTGCACATCCACATTGGCAAAGCTGAAGTTTTTCGCAAAGTTCAACCGACCATAGGCCCGGGCGTTGGATTCAAAAAATTCCCCCGGCTCTTGGCGCGGACTGACAAAGGCTTCATAGGTAAAAAAGGTCTGTTCCCCAAAGGGATCGGGTTTTAAACTATCGGTGCCTTGAATGAAATTGCCAGCGGTTAGATCCGTGGGTTTTAGATTATCAACCAAGGCAATTTGTTGACCTGTACGGGCTAGGGCGATCGCCACTTGACCATTGGCTGTAGCGGTCAGGCTCAGGTCGCTAAACACCACGGATTTAGGGAGTTGAAAAAAGTCAATGCCCTTTTGAAAATCGGTGACGCGATCGACTCCTTCCCCGTTCAAGGGACTGCCCAAGATGAAAATATCGCGACCCGCACCGCCGGTCAGGGTGTCTTCACCAAACCCGCCGGACAAAGCATCATCCCCCGCATCACCGGACAGCAAATCATTGCCCAAATCGCCGGTTAAAAGATCCGCGCCTTGGCCGCCGTAGAGCAAATCTTCGCCCTTACCGCCCGAGAGGGTGTCGTTGCCCTGATTGCCATAGAGGCGATCGTTGCCAATGTTGCCCGAGAGGAAATCATTGCCCCCTCCGCCCAGGATCAGATCATCCCCGCCTAGCCCCCAATAGGTGCGATCGGCGGCATCGTCAATGACAGAATCGTTACCCTCCAGCAGTAGCACCAAATCGTTGCCCAAGGAACTACTCAGAATGCGAATTTGGTCGCTGGGCAAGCTGCTAAAGGAAAACGAATCATTACCCGGCGTGGCGATCGCCACATCCAGAAGTTTGCCAGGATCGATGTCAGAGAGGGTCATAACCGAAGCGGATCGAGACCGCGTGAGGCCGCTGGGCTGGTCTCTACCAATCTCTAAAGGTTGATCGTCTCTGTCATTGGCCGTTTCGGACAATGTGGTTTGCTGGTTTCAGTCATGCCCCCTTGCACCTTTCGGCAATGGGGCACGTCACCGATCGTTACAAATTCATGGGCTAGATCCGAAGCAATCTGCCAACTGACAGCCTTTACCGAAAACAATGAAACCCTCTCACGAATCAGTTAGAAACCCTGATCCTTAGGGGGGTATCATCAATTCCATTGCTGTAGGGGTTGGGTCTCCCAACCCTGACCCGAGAGATCGCTACAAACCCGTCCGAGTCTAAGAACATCATGGATCGTGGGGGCTGGGCGGGGAGACCCCGCCCCTACAGCCAATCGGTTGGGAGAATGAAAAAATCAGGGTTTTGGGGATTTGATGACAGCCCCTAACCCCTTTTCTCAAGATGGGCTGATCAATGGTCATCTTGTAGTAGTGCAACCAACTTAAATTGTTCGCTTAAAAGTCAAGCGTTAAAAGTTAGATCAATAGATCAGTAGGTTGGGTTGAGGTACGAAACCCAACACCAACAAAGCTTGTATTGATCATGTTGGGTTGAGCTATGCGAGACCCAACCGACCGGAGAACTGACGCCAACTATTCAGACTGTTTAGAAAACAATTAGAAAACGAATTCCTAGGGAACGAATTGCACGGGGTCAGGCGTTGGTTGGAGCGATCGCGCCAAGGGCCAAGCCAGCTCGCAACAATAGCCCGACTCCGGCAAGTTCATGCGGCGAAATTCCCCTTGGAGGCGATCGGCGAGGCGTTGGGCCTGTTGCGTCCCTTGGCGAATTTTGGTCGAGGTCATCCCGGGGCCGTTGTCTTGCACTTTCAGATGGTAACGATCGCCTTGGCATTCTCCAATCACTAAAATTCGCGTGGCTTCTTGAGCATGTTTGCCCACATTGCAGAGGGCTTCTTCGAGCCACAAACAAATGTCCCGCTTCAGTTCAAGGGTTAACTGTTCGGGTTCACAGGGGCTAAAGCTTCGCACTTTGACGCGGATGGTTTTGAAGTGGGGTAATGGGCGCTTGAGGGTCAGGCTATAGACCTCATACAGGAGGTAATGCAGGGGGCGATCGAGATCGATTAAGCTGCCTTCACCCAAGCGCAACCAATGGTCAGCCATGGCCGGTTCGAGGGGCGCGGATGGACTAGCTGGCTGGTCAAAGGCGCGATCGAAGCAAGCGCGATCGCTGAGGTTATGACCGATCGCGCGAATTTCGGCGTTTAATTCCCCCAGCCGCTGCATCAGTTGTGTGGTGGGAATTACTGCTTGTTGGATCTCGCGCATTAAGAGGGTGAGGCTTTGCAGCGGCCCATTATGAATTTGATGAAAGACCTGTTCGATCGCATCTTGGCGAATTGTTTGGCGCTCAATAATTTGATCGTAATAATGAAATCGCTCGGCATAGAGACAACTCACCATCCGTTGCAGTTTGCCATAGGAAAAAATCAACATAATTTGGACTGCCATTGCTGGCCCCAAAGAAATTAATAAGTCCAAGCCCCGAGCACTAATCAGTTCGCTGGGATGGGTTATTAAGTAACCCAGAATGGGGGCAGCGATCGCAACCCATGATGCTATTGACCACCGCAGCAGATTTTGTGGCCGCAGGGCAATCAGCATCAACATGGTTAAGAGAAATAGCGCCGAGGTGATGGGGGGCAAAGTGCCCACTAAGGTCACAGTGGGCGAACAAAATGCTTCGATCGTGAACACCCAACTCGGCAGCACCACGCAGAGAATGCCGCTGATTAACCCCCAACGAATCACCCGTTGCAGTTGATGGGGTTTGCGATCGAGATAGACCAACAATCCCAAACAAGATGTGGCTAAAGCCGGTGGAGCAATCAAATTCATCCAATGGGGTTGCACTTCCCAGCGATGCAGAACGGTTGTGATCGCTGCACCGATCGCCGCAGCCGCTAACGTAGCCATTACCACATGCCGCATGAGCACGCGATCGGGTTCTAAAATCATGAGCAATGAATTTTTTCAGGTTGAGGATTGATATTGCTTGGTTGTAGTCGATTGCGATCCACCGATCCAGTTACCTAGTCAATGAGTCCCGCTTCTCGGGCTCGAATCTGCGTGACCGATCGCATATTTTTACCCGGTTCTGGATAGACCGCTAAGGCATCTTGAATTTTTGACCAATAGTGGCGAATCATCCGCTCCGATTTGCACATGGTTTCGGCGATCGCCTTGTCCTGCAATCCCTCTTGAAAGGCTAATTGCAAAACCTCTAGCCATTCGGGTTTAACGTCTAAATCCGTTTGCAAGTCTTTGGTGTGGGTTAAGCCCTGCAATGACCACTCTATGCGAGTCAGCAACAGGTCAATACTGGAACCTTTGTCAACCAGTGTTAAGCCGCCATGGTGCTGATCCAGATCAGGCAACAGGCGAACCAATGCTTTTAGATTGCTACTTTGAATGGTGAGGTTGAGATCAGGATAGGACTGCATCAATTGCCGTAGCAAGTTCAAGCCCGTTTCGATCAAAGGATCATCGCCGGGTTGCGCCGGAATGGACAAGTCAGCGATCGCTAAATTGGGAACCGATCGCGCCAGTTGTTCAAGAGCCGCTTGGGCGGTTTGGGCGGTGTCAATGGTGGCTTCAGGAAAGCGATCGCGGACAATTTCTACGGTTCCTTTGAGCAGCAAAGCATGATCATCAATAATCAGAATATGGGGTGATTTTAAAAGGGTTTCCATCGTTTGCCTGCGATCGAGCGATCCAGCTAAACCTTGTCGCTATTCTACGAGCTGGGTTTGATGAGCCGTCTCCATCCTGCCTAAATCGTGGGGACAGGTCAGCAACCTGCCCCCATCCACCAACCCGTTTTAGCCTGCAACCCCGACCGGAGCCAGACCTGATCGCAGGCTCAAGACCTGTTGCAGACGGCGGCTTTCCAGCTCCAGCACCCGGCGGGACAGCTCGCGATCGTGATCCAGCAGGTCATCAAAGCGATCGACCGGCATCGCCAAAATTCGCGTCGGCTCCGACAGGGCCACCACCGTGCCTGTCTGTTCCGAATGGGCCAGCACTTCCAGCTCGTCGAGCACCTGCCCCGGATGGAAGGCGGTTGGTGCTGGGTCGCCCGGTCGGGTGATCTGCGCGTCGCCCTCGATCAACACCAGCAGTTCGCGGCAGGTGTCGCCCGCTTCGACAATTTCCGCGCCCGCCCGGTAGCTGCGCACTTCCGATCGCGCGGCCACCTCCAGCAGCAATTGCCCGTTCAAATCGGCGAAGAAATCGGTATTGGCCAAGGCCGCCAGTTTTTCCAGGGTTGGACAATCCACCAACAGCAGGGGCCGATCGGGGTCAGCGTTCACCACCCGCTGGGCCGTGTCCGCCACGATCGGGTCAGGGGCTGCCAGCCAATCCCGCGCCAAACTCACGGCCCGGGGGCGATCGATCCGGGCCAAGCCAAACAGGGCCACCGCTTGGGCCGTGGGCGGCATTTCCACTTCACCCACCAAATGGGCTAGATCATCGGCAATGTCCGAAGCGGGCAAATCGATCGCACAAGCGCTGCCGCCCGGTGTGTTGAGCTGCTGCCAAATCTTGGGTGCTAGGCGATCGCTCCAGTGATCCTCTGGATCGGCCAACACATCCGGCAGGGTGACGGCGGCCAAGTTGCTGAGGGTTTGGGCAAACCGCTCGGCCACCGGGTCGTTGCCCAACCGCTCCAGAATTTCCAACAAACCGCGAATCACCAATTCTTGTTGGTGGCGCACGGTCGATCGCAACACCGTGAGCAACGATGACAGGGCCGGTTGGGCCAGCAGTTGCGGTTGGTGCAAGCGGCGGAACCGATCGACCTCCACGGTCAGCCGCGCGATTAACCGATCGCCCCGTTGGGCCGCTGCCTGGGTGCGATCGAGCTGGGCGATCGCCCGTTCTTCGTCACTAGCACTCATCCCATATTCCAACCGCAAAGCCGCCAACTCTTCGGGGTTAGCCGCCAAGGATTCCAGGGCACTTTGGCGCGGGCCACCTCGGTTGGCTTGCAGAGTCATTGTCCGTTCCAGAGCGCGTCGATAGCCCGTCAGCCGCACCAGGTTTTCCAGGCTGCGTTGGCGGTTTGGATCGAGCAGGGCCGGATCTTCCACGCCCAACTGGGCCAAGATTTCGCGGTGGTCATGATCGGAAATATCCAACTCTTGCCGCAATTGCCGCAACACTTCCAAGCTGCTGGCCGTGTCGGTGAAGCCTTCCTCTAGGGACTCACGCAACACGCCCTTATAGGCTTCCTGCCGTTGGTTTTGGGTGAAACCGGGCAGCACCTTGGCCAGCACATACAGCTCGTGGGGGTTCAGATCATCGATCGACCGGCCCTCGAAGTATTGCGCCACATCCAACCGCATTTTCACCAGTTGCTTGCGGAAGCGATTGGCCAAATTCTCCAGCGAATAGAGCCGAGGACTGCGCGCCCAAGCTCGTTGTAACCAAAAGGCACTGAGCAACACGATCGCCGTGTCCCAAACCCACTGCACCTTCGTGGGGAACTGAGCAATGATCGGTCGGCCACCAAAGAGAAAGAAGAAGTTGAAGACCGCAAAGGTGCAGATTGTGAAGATCCGATGTTGCAGCACTTCGCGGGGCAGCTTGGCGCTGCCGGCCCACAGTTGCCGGATCGCCCGTTCCGCCGCCAGCCCGATCGCCACGCCCAAAACGGTGAATAACCCCAAGGTCAGGGGCACGGCCAACAGCTTGGGAATCGCGATCGCCTGGCCCGCCAGATAGAACCCGGGCTTCAGCCATTGGCCGATCGCGTCGGTTTGGCGCGCCCAATAGCCGGACATATAGTAAGTCCAGTTACCGGCGTAGAGGTAGTAGTAGCCAAAGTAGCCCACTACCAAACCCACGTAGCCGTAATAGAGCCAGCGGGTGGTGCGATCGGTGATGTCATCCCAATACGATCGCTCGGAATCAATATCAATGCAGGGATTTTGGCAGGCAACGCAGGCGCTGCGTTCCTTGCCTTCCGGGTCGACCGTCCGGCACATGGACTGGGTAATCGGCGTTTCGCTGGTGTGGGCCTTGCTGGCAAACAGGCCGCCCGGTTCGCCATAGATCCGTTGCACCGGAGCCATCGGACAGAAATATTGACACCAGGACTTGCCGCCATAGAGATAGCCCACCGCAATGGCGATCGCGATCGTCCCCAACAGCCACAGGCCCAGGGCCAGGCGATCGGAATTGATCACCAAAATCCGCAAACAGAGGCCCACAAACAGCCAGCCAAATTGCAGATAGGGATAGTTGCGACCCAGCCAGGAATTGGGTTTCACCTTGGCCAGTTCCGATTTCACCTTGCCGGTTTTCGGGTCGGTTTTGGTGTGTTGCCGCTGCCAGCCGAGGGCGCGGGGAATTTGCGACAAAAACGACAGGGGGCAAATCCGCCGCCACAGTTCATGGCCAAACACTAACAAAATCAAAATCCCCGCCGGAACCACAATCCCCCAAAACAGGGAAGTGCCGATCGGGTAGGGCTGTTCGGGTAGGCAGTTGCCTTGCACCGTCACACATTGGCTGGGGTCAACCCGGAACGGACTCCAGGTTTGCTCCCAGCGGGTGATTACGGCGGAAAACGGGTCATAAAACAGGGAGGCGATCGAGAGCAGCCACCCGATCGTCAACACCCAGCGAATCTGATGAAAGGTGCGTTCGGAGAAACGAGCGAACATGAGTTTCTACCCAAACGGGTTGGTGGAGGGTGATATCAGCAACGGTCAGCCGATGCATGGTGCTGATTGCGCTGACTGCGCCGATCACGTGAATGTCAGCGATTGATGGCTGATCCAATCTTAAAAATTCCTGGAGACCAGTGACAGCGAATCGATGGTCGCGATCGATAGCGATCGGTAATGACCACAATTCAGGCTCGCAATCGCAGCTAATTGAGCGGCACGATCGCCTAGACGTGGTGACGGTGGTTTGTCAACGCCCAGGATTTCAAGATTCCTAATTGCAATCATCAGTCTCCAGGGATTCCGCCGCGATCGACCCCCAAATAGTCGCTAAATCCTGGCTTAAAGGGTGATTAATCACCGAAACGAATTAAATCAATTCGATTTGCAAAACGCTGTATCTTTTTAATGATAAACAAAAGCTATGTTTTAGCTGGTCAATGATCAAGTTAAGCTTATATCTATAATTTAGTTTTTCTTTTCAATTTACTGGTTATTCATCTGGACTTCTGATGAATGAACCTTTAGCATGACCTCAGTTGCCAAACCGCCAAGCTCTGAAAACGATTGGCAGGGAATTTCGATCGCGATCAATAGGCGATCGCCTTGGGGTTCGGCAACCGGCTTTTTCACAACTCATGACGAAATGGGCGATCGCGATCGTCCCAGTTCGTTGTGCTCAACTTTCTGCCCAACTTTTACAGGAGTTGCCAGCGCCATGTCTGATGAATTCGGACTCTCCCGTCGCCGCTTTCTGTTAACCGCTGGAGCCTCGGCCGCCGGTTCCATTTTGCTTAAAGGCTGTTTGGGTAATCCCCCCGAAACGGGTGGCACAGCCGCCAGCCCCGCCGGATCGCCCACCAGTACCGCTAGCCCCGCCGCCCTCACCCCCGAAACCACCCCAGAAGTCACCAAAGCCAAACTGAGCTACCTGCCGATCGCGGAATCTGCGCCGCTGATTATTGCCAAGGAAAAAGGCTTTTTTGCTAAGTACGGCATGACCGAAGTGGAGGTGTCCAAGCAAGCCAACTGGGCCGCCGCTCGCGACAATATTGTGATTGGTTCCAAGTCTGGTGGTGTCGATGGTGGCCAATGGCAAATGCCCATGCCCCATTTGATTACTGAAGGCATCATCACCAACGGCAAGAAAACCCCCATGTATGTGTTGGCCCAACTGGTGACCAATGCCAACGGAATCGCCGTTTCTAATCAGAATGCGGGGAAAGGATTGGGACTCGATCTCAAGAATGCCCAAGCCTACATTAAAGGTTACGCGGCCCAAAATGGGCGTAAATTCAAAGCCGCTTTCACCTTTCCCACCGCTAACCAAGATTTTTGGATTCGCTATTGGTTTGCAGCCGGTGGTATTGACCCCGCCAAAGACATCGATTTGCTGGCCGTTCCGCCGCCAGAAACAGTACAAGGGATGCGAATTGGCACGATGGATGCCTTCAGTACTGGCGATCCTTGGCCCTACCGAATTGTCAACGACAAGATTGGGTTCATGGCCTGCTTAACCACGGAAATCTGGCCCTACCATCCCGAAGAATACTTCGCCATGCGGGCCGATTGGGTCGATGCCCATCCCAAAGCAACCAAGGCCTTGCTGAAGGGAATCATGGAAGCCCAGCAATGGTGCGACAAGCCAGAAAACCGGTCTGAATTGGTAAAAATCGTTTCCGGTCGCAACTATTTCAACATTCCCGCCAACATTCTGGAGCCGCCCTTCAATGGTAAGTACACCATGGGTGATGGCAAGCCAGACATCAATGATTTCAACAAGGGGCCGCTCTATTGGAAAGATCCGATCGGTAGTGTTTCCTATCCCTACCAGAGCCACGATCTTTGGTTCCTGACAGAAACGATCCGTTGGGGTTTCCACAAGGACTATGGCTTCACGATCGACAAGGCAAAGGATCTCGTGGAGCGGGTTAACCGAGGCAGCATTTGGCTAGAAGCTGCGAAGGAAGCTGGGATTACCGATGTGCCTAGCAGTCCTTCTCGGGGTATCGAAACCTTCTTTGATGGCATCAAGTTTGACCCTGAAAAGCCCCAAGATTACCTCAAGAGCTTGGCAATCAAGGCATAGCAAGTAGCTCCCAAGGAACCGCTTCCTTTGGGGTGGCTCACAGACCCAACTAGTTGAATTTTGTGGCATTCCCTACCCTGACTCGACGTTCGAGAGGACATCATCATGGCATCTTCTATATCTCGATCAAATGGCGCTTCTCAGCCCTCCGCCTTTGAGAAGTGGCTGAAGAAAAATGGCAGCACGATCCTATTACCAGCGATCGGGATTTTAGGATTCCTAGCTATTTGGCAAGTGATCGCTTGGTCGGGTTTAACCCGGTTGCCCGGCCCCCTGAGCGTGTTCACCGATGAGCGCACCCGCACCCTGCTGCTTTACCCCTTTTACGATCGCGGTGGGCTGGATAAGGGCCTGTTTTGGCAAACCATGGCCAGTCTGGTGCGTGTGGCCCAGGGCTACACGATCGCCGCTGTTGTGGGTGTTTCTTTGGGGATTTTAGTTGGGCTTTCACCGGCTGTTGATAAGGCGTTAGATCCTGTTTTTCAGTTCTTGCGGATGATTGCCCCGCTGGCATGGGTACCGATCGCCCTGGTGACGTTTCAACAACCGGAAATTTCTGCAATCTTTGTGATTTTTGTGACCGCTGTTTGGCCGATTTTGATCAACACCACGGTGGGTGTGAAGCAAATTCCCCAGGACTACATCAACGTCAAACAGGTGTTGCAACTGAAGCAAAAAACCTTCTTCTTCAAGATTTTGTTCCCTTCAGCGCTGCCCTATATCTTCACGGGCTTGCGGATTGCGATCGGGCTGTCTTGGTTGGCAATTATCGCCGCAGAAATCGTGATTGGTGGCACGTTGGGCATCGGCTTCTTTATCTGGGATGCCTATCAGCAAAACTACGTCAGCGAGATCATTTTGGGCGTGGTTTATATCGGCGCTGTGGGTCTGATTCTCGATCGCGCTGTTGCCTACATCCAAACCTTGATCCTGCCGGAATAGGTTGATAGACAAGGGGCTTAAGCCCCTTGCCTCTTGCCTCTTGCCCCTTCCCTCGCCTAGGGCCGTTGCCCATACCAATCCTATCCGCTGGTTTTTAGAGGATTGCCCCATGAGTGCATTCGTTGCGATCGAGAATCTCGAAAAAGTTTTTCCCCTCAACCAAGGTGAATATCTTGCCCTTAAGGGCATTGACCTAACGATCAAAAAGGGTGAATTTGTATCCCTGATTGGTCACTCCGGCTGCGGTAAATCCACCCTACTGAATATGATTTCCGGGCTGGATTTCCCCACCGGTGGCCTCGTCACCCTGGAAGGGCAACGGATTAAAAAAACCGGGCCTGATCGAATGGTGGTGTTCCAAAACTATTCGCTGCTGCCCTGGTTGACCGCTCGCGAAAACATCGCCCTAGCTGTTGATGAAGTGATGGGCGATTTACCTAAGGCTGATCGCGATGCGATGGTGCAAACCCATATCGACATGGTGGGTTTGAAACAAGCTGCCGACAAGCGCCCCGGTCAACTGTCTGGCGGGATGAAACAACGGGTGGCGATCGCCCGAGCATTGGCGCTCAAACCCAAGCTGTTGCTGTTGGATGAACCCTTTGGCGCGCTCGATGCCTTGACTCGCGGTAATTTGCAAGAAAAGCTGATGCAAATTTGCGAGGAAAATCAAGTCACCGCCGTGATGGTGACTCACGATGTGGATGAGGCGGTGTTGTTGAGCGATCAAATCGTGATGCTCACCAACGGCCCCGGCTCCAAGATTGGGCAAATTTTGGAAGTGGATATCCCCCGCCCCCGCAAGCGAATGGAAGTTGTGGAACACCCCAGCTACTACAAGCTGCGATCGGAAATGATTTACTTCCTAAATCAACAGAAACGGGTGAAGAAGATTCGCGCTCGTAAGGTGGAAGTAGTCTCTAAACATGGCTTAGAAAAAGTCAATTTGGAAATTGGCTTTTTGCCTCTCACTGCCTGCGCCCCCCTGGCTGTGGCTAAGGAAAAGGGCTTCTTTGAAAAGTACGGTCTCGATGAAGTCAATCTGGTGCGGGAAACCAGTTGGCGTGGCATCGTTGATGGGATTGCGGGTGGCTATATTGATGCGGCTCAAATGCCCTCGGGGATGCCCGTTTGGTTGACGGTGGGTGGCCATGGCGATCGCCCTTTGCCCACGGTCACGTCCCTGACCATGAGCCGGAATGGAAACGCCGTTACCCTTTCCAAAAAGCTATTTGATGCGGGTATCCAAACCGCCGCTGACTTCAAGAACCTGCTGCGGGAAACGCCGGGTAAGTCCCATATTTTGGGCATGGTTCACCCCTCTTCCATGCACAATTTGCTGCTGCGCTATTGGCTGGCCGCCAATGAAATTGAGCATTTGGAAACAATTCCACCGGCCCAAATGATTGTGGATTTGAAAGCGGGCAGTATTGACGGCTATTGCGTCGGTTCGCCCTGGAATTTGCGGGCGGCGATGGAAGGCGTGGGCGTGACGATCGCCACTGACCTGGAAATCTGGCGCGATCACCCCGGCAAAGTGCTGGGTGTGCGCGAGGACTGGGCCAACGCTTACCCCAACACCCACGTGGCCCTGGTGAAGGCGCTGCTGGATGCCTGCCGCTACTGCTCCGACCCGGCAAACCACTTGGAAGTGCGCAAAATTCTGAGCGATCGCGCCTATGTGGGCACGCGCGAGGAATATATCCACCTGGGCGATCCACAGGAGTTGACCTGCGACCTGGGCAACCCCATTCAATATGCCCACCACTGGTTCTATGGCGAAGGGGCGAACCGTCCTAGCCGCACGGAGCACCTGTGGATGATGGCGCAGATGGCGCGCTGGGGCGATGTACCCTTCCCGCGCAACTGGCTGGAAGTGCTGGAGCGGGTGGTGCGCCCAACCACTTACAGCATCGCCGCCCGGGAGCTGGGCTTGCTGGATGATAAATTCCGGCGTGGGGCGATCGAACTGTTTGATGGTTCAACCTTCGACGCGGAGGACCCGATTAGCTACCTGAACAGTCTGGCGATTAAGGCCAACATCTCGATCGCCGAAGTCCACCTCGATCCGCCTCGCATTTTGGCTGCATAAATCCCCATTCATGGGTGGGGGCAAGGGGCTTAAGCCCCTTGTCTGCAACTAGCTTCTGCAACTAGCCAACTAATCAGGCAATTGGGCGCACCGCCGTGCACCCCTACTGACCATCATTGCTTTGTTTTGTAATCCGAATTAACCGATTTGTCGGAGGTTTTTAGGATGTCGATCGCCACTAGTAATGCCCAAAAAATTGCGCCGCTGCAGTCTTCCGGCACGCCCTTTCTAGAGTTCAAAGGGGTTAACAAAACCTACCCCACCAGCAAAGGTCTCTACATCGTTTTGGATGAGGTGGATCTAACGGTCAATGAAGGTGAATTTATTTGCGTGATCGGTCACTCCGGTTGCGGAAAATCCACCCTGTTAAGTATGGTTTCGGGATTTGCCCAGCCCACCTACGGCACGGTGCGTCTTAAGGGCCAAGATATTAAAAAGCCCGGCCCCGATCGAATGGTCGTGTTCCAAAACTATGCGCTGTTGCCCTGGTTGACCGTATTTGAAAATGTCTACCTGGCGATCGATGCGGTCTATCCCGAAAAGTCTGAACGGGAAAAGCGCGCGATGGCTCGCGACAACCTGGCCATGGTGGGTCTCAGCGAAGCCATGGAAAAGAAGCCACCGCAAATTTCCGGGGGGATGAAGCAGCGGGTTTCGATCGCCCGCGCCCTTTCTATTCAACCGGAAGTGTTGATCCTCGATGAACCCTTCGGTGCATTGGATGCGATCACCAAGGAAGAACTCCAAGAAGAATTGCTGAAGATTTGGAGCGCTCGTCGCTGCACGGTATTGATGATTACCCACGACATCGATGAAGCATTGTTCCTGGCGGATAAGTTGGTGATGATGACCAATGGCCCTTCCGCCAAAATCGGGGAAGTGATGGATATTCCGTTCGATCGCCCGCGCGGTCGGGATCTGATCATGGAAGATCCGCTCTACTACGATTTGCGGAATTACGCCCTCGATTACCTGTTCAATCGCTACGCCCACGACGACGAATAGGCGCGATCAACGTTTCTCAGTTTTCTCCTCAGCAAATTGCCGTTCCCCGATTGCTCATCAAGGGCGATCGGGGATTTTTTGTTAAACTAATGCTCAACTAATCCTCAACAGTGAATAGCTTTCTAGCGAACCATGCCCTCTTTACTATCCAGAATCACCATCAATCCAAAGCAATGCGGCGGTCGTCCCTGTATTCGTGGAATGCGAATTCGAGTTTCAGATATCCTGGATTTATTGGCAACAGGATTAAGTAATTCAGAAGTTTTAGAAGAACTTCCTGACTTGGAACTAGAAGATATTCAGGCAGCTCTAATTTATGCAGCTCGCAAGTTAAATCATGTGGTCTTGGTTGGGTGACAATGATTCAGACTTTGTGGCTCGATGCCCATCTTTCCCCAGCTTTAGCACCTTGGATTATTACTACATTTGATATTTCAACCCATGCCTTACGAGATGTAGGTCTTCGTGATGCAGAAGATCTGAACATCTTTGAAGCGGCTCGCACCCAGTTAGCAGCGCTCATGACGAAAGATCGCGATTTTGTTGAGCTGGTCGAACGTCTCGGGCCGCCACCGCCCATTATTTGGCTAACTTGTGGCAACACATCCAATGCAAAATTGCGAGAGGTCTTATCGACAACCTTGCCCACTGCATGGGAATTGCTAAAGCGGGGTGAAGCTCTTGTTGAAATTAGCGATCACGCTCTTTAACGACTTCTTAGTTCATTCTAGAGTTCTCGACTGTTCAAAATCCAGTGCCCAAGGAACTCAAAAGCGATCGCCCTATATTTCCAAACATTAAAAAACCGCCCGAACATTGTTCGAGCGGAGTGTGGTGTGAGGAGTGAACGGAAACATGCGTCTCCGCTATACCCCTATTCTATACGCTGCGTTTGCCTCTCGATAAGGATTGTGGCCGATCGCCCCACAAATCGAGACGATTCGACAAGCTCAGGGCATGATCGCGCCATGTTGGGGCGATCGCCTACTTGCCCATCCCCAACTGCTGCGCCTTCTGGTACACCTTGCCTTCGGTCAACAGCGACGGCGCAACGGCCACCTCCACCTGCTGCATTTCCTTCAGGGTGCTGGCTCCCAAAGTGCCCATGCTGGTTTTCAGTGCGCCCAGCAGGTTGTGGGTTCCGTCGTCTAGCTTGGCGGGGCCAATCAAGATTTCTTCCAGCGTTCCGGTCGTGCCCACCTTGATCCTTGTGCCACGGGGCAACACCGGGCTAGGCGTGGCCATGCCCCAGTGGAAGCCACGACCCGGCGCACCGGCTGCCCGCGCAAAGGGCGACCCGATCATCACCGCATCGGCTCCGCAGGCAATGCACTTACAGATGTCGCCGCCCGTGACCAATCCGCCATCGGCAATGATCGGCACATACTTGCCGGTTTTGGCGTGGAACTCGTCGCGGGCAGCCACGCAGTCGGCCACGGCGGTCGCCTGGGGCACACCAATGCCCAACACACCGCGCGAGGTGCAAGCCGCACCGGGGCCAATGCCCACCAAAACGGCGGCGGCTCCGGCTTCCAGCAGTTGCAGGGTCACTTCATAGGTGACGCAGTTGCCCAGGGCCACGGGCATCGGCATTTCTTGGCAGAATTTGGCCAGATCCAGCGGGGTCACGCCTTCAGGCGAAATGTGGTTAGTGGAAACGACGGTGGCTTGGATAAAGAGGATGTCGGCTCCGGCTTCGGCGATCACGCTGCCGAATTTTTTGGCGGCGATCGGGGTGGCGCTGACGGCCGCAATTCCACCGCCGACCTTCATTTCCTGAATCCGCTTGGCGATTAGGGCCTCTTTGACCGGCTCGGCATAGAGTTCTTGCATCAGGGGCACGAACTCATCTTTACCAACGGAAGCAATCCGATCGAGAATTGGCTCGGGATCTTCGTAGCGGGTTTGAATCCCTTCCAGATTCAGCACGCCCAGCGCGCCGAGCTGGGCCAACTTGATGGCGGTTTGGACATCCACCACGCCGTCCATGGCGCTAGCGATAATCGGGATCGTGCGTTCAATGCCGCCGATCGTCCAGCGGGTGTCGGTGACGTTCGGGTCAACGGTGCGGGCCCCGGGAACTAGGGCGATTTCATCAATACCGTAGGCGCGGCGGGCGGTTTTGCCTCGTCCCAATTGAATGTCCACTGCGCTTGCTTGCTCCTTGGCTCGAATCGAGGTTTGCGATCGCTCAAAGGGCAGCCTGACGAATTCGTTTGAGGAGCGAATTCACTAGCCCGTTGAGCTTGGTTGGCGAAAGTATTCCAGCTAGGGTATCAAATCTAGCAGACGGCGCGATCGCTTCTGGAAAGTCCCTTGATGGATTTGATCACTCTCGGGATCAGTCAGTGCTGTCGATCTCGGCTTGCCCGTGAATTCCGGGGTTGCGCGGCCCACGCGACGGTACAATTTTGGGCAGCGTTGCGGTCTGGCGCGGTTTCGGTGGCGCGCGATCGCCAGCGAGATTGGGGTGTACCCGCGAGGCATCCAGGGTGTTGGTCTGAATCCTGGCCGGCCCTGTGCCCTGTTCAATCCGCAGTGATGTTGTCAATTGCCCCTGTGAATTGCCCTATGGGTGCTGCTGAGTGGCCCGGAGCTTCTGCAACAAACGGGATCGCCACAGGTGCGATCGACCCCGAACAATTACTCGACTTAGCCCACCAAGCCGGCGCGGAAGCCGCCGAGGTTTACCAATCCCAGTCACTGTCGCGGCCCGTGTCTTTTGAGGCCAACCGACTGAAGCAAATTGAAAGTGCCCAGGCCGCTGGGACGGCACTGCGTCTGTGGAAGCATGGGCGGCCGGGGCTGGCGGTGGCCTATGGCCCCGTGGATCCCCAATCGTTGATCGATCGTGCGATCGCCCTCAGCGCCCTCAACGATCCCGAGGTGATCGAACTGGCTGAAACGGCCGCCGAGGATCACTATCCCGACTTGGGCGATGGGGTGAGCGTCGATCAACTGATTGAATGGGGGCGATCAGCCATTGCCCATGTGCGCGATCGCCACCCGGACGTGCTCTGCTCTGCCGAGTGGGAATGCGACACCGAAACCACCCGCCTGATCAACTCCCGCGGCCTCGACTGTGGCTACAGCGACACCACCCTGGGCTGCTACCTGTCGGCGGAATGGGTGCGGGGTGATGACTTTTTATATGTGGCCGATGGCCAAACCCAACGCGGCTACCTTGACCCGATCGCGATCGCCCAACAAGTGGTGCAGCGCCTCGATTGGTCGCGCCGCAGCGCCGCCACCCTCACCGGCCGGCTGCCCATCCTGTTTACCGCCAAAGCCGCCGATATGCTCTGGGGCACGATCCAAGCCGCCCTCAACGGCAAACAGGCCCTCGAAGGCGCGTCCCCCTGGGGCGGCAAAACCGGCGATCTCGACAGCAGCCGCCTGGGCGATCGGGTCTTGGGTCGCGAGCTCACCATTTCCCAGCGCCCCGCCGATGGCCCCTACAGTTGCCCCTTTGATGACGAAGGGACAGCCACCCGCGAGATTGATTTTGTCAAAGACGGGATTCTGCAAAGCTTCTACACTGATCGCAAAACCGGTCATCGCCTCGGCATTGGCACCACCGGCAACGGCTTCCGCCCCGGTCTCGGCAGCTATCCCACCCCCGGTTTGTTCAACATGGCGATCGCCACCGGTCAGGGCAGCTTGGATCAACTGATCGCCAACCTGCCCTCGGGCCTGGTCATCGACCAAATGCTCGGCGGCGGCGCGGGCATCTCCGGGGATTTTTCTGTGAATGTGGATTTGGGCTTTTGGGTGGAGCAGGGCCAAATCGTCGGCCGGGTCAAGGACACCATGGTGGCCGGCAATGTCTATAGCGCCCTCAAGCAGGTGATCCAACTGGGTGGCGACGCAGAGTGGAACGGCTCCTGTTACACCCCTTCGATCGTGGTGGATGGCCTCTCGATTACTGGGCGAGCAGACGGCTAACGGAAAACGACACGGGCGATCGGGGGTGTGGCGAATCGGGAATCGGGAATCGGAGCGATCGAGTAATCACCCGTCATTCCCCACCCGTCATTCCCAGCAGTACCCCTTGTCAAACTACTGGCCAAACTGCTTGTCAAACTGCTGATCCTAAGCCATACTCGTTATGAGTTCACAAGACCTCTCTGACCCCAAGGAAGCCACACCATGATCGATCGCGTCCCCGATGTCGTCTTCAAAACCCGTGTGCGCGACGAATCCGTATCAGGCCCCAACCCCTTCCGCTGGCAAGATCGCACCACCCAAGACCTGTTTGGGGGCAAGCGCGTCGTGCTGTTCTCGCTGCCGGGGGCCTTCACACCCACTTGCTCCACCAGTCACCTGCCGCGCTACGAAGAGCTGTACGACGAAATGCAGACCCTGGGTATAGATGCGGTGATTTGTTTATCTGTGAATGATGCGTTTGTGATGTTCCAGTGGGGCAAGCAACAAAACGCAAACAAAGTCTTCCTACTGCCCGATGGGAACGGAGAATTCACTCGCAAAATGGGCATGTTCGTAGACAAGAGCAATCTGGGCTTTGGGATGCGCTCTTGGCGCTACTCGATGGTCGTCAACGATGGGGCGATCGAAAAGATGTTCGTCGAGCCGGGTTATGCCGACAATGCTCCCGATGACCCCTTTGAGGTATCCGATGCTGATACGATGCTGGCTTACCTCAAGTCAGTTCAGTCGTAGTCGCTCTCATTGACTTCGAGATTTCGATCGCGCTGAAGTCAGCTTGCGCTAAATCAACTTATGTCATCCCAGTCGAGGGGCAGCGTTTTGTAACCTGTCCCTCGTTTCTTTTAGGGTTGTGGGGTTTTGGGGAGCTGGGGAGCCAGGACATTGAGGGGAGTGTCTAGGCTGATTCACCCAGCACCG
The DNA here is from genome assembly GCA_004292515.1 of Oscillatoriales cyanobacterium. Lineage (GTDB taxonomy): Bacteria > Cyanobacteriota > Cyanobacteriia > CACIAM-69d > CACIAM-69d > CACIAM-69d. The sequence continues at coordinate 53,296 of RDXB01000060.1, read as the reverse complement.
ACCCCAGACCCCTTAATCGTCAGCCCCTAGCCATCAGCCCCTAGTCATCAAAGCGATCGATAATTCCACCGCCCAGCAGCACTTCCCCGCGATACCAAACCGCCGCCTGGCCAGGGGTCACGCTGAATTGTGGGTCATCAAAAACAATCTTGACCCGATCGCCCTCCCCCAGCGGCACAATCGTGGCCGGCACAGCAGGCGATCGATACCGAATCTGCACCTCCGCTGGAAGCGGCGCGGCCGGCGGCGCGATCGACACCCAATTCACCCGGCTGACGGTGCAGCTCGGGCGCGTGGCTCGATCGCGTGTCGCCACCACCACTCGATTCCGACTCGCATCCAGCGCCACCACATACAACGGCTCCGGCGCAGACACCCCCAGCCCCTTGCGCTGACCGATCGTGTAGTGGTGAATGCCCTCATGCTGACCCAGCACCTTGCCATCCAGATCCACAATTTCGCCAGCCTTGGGCGCAATGTACTTATCCAAAAAGGCCTGCATCGATCCGTGGGCTTCAATCAGACACAGATCTTGGCTTTCGGGTTTATCCGCCACATGCAACCCAAAGCGGCGGGCAAACTCCCGGGTTTGGGCCTTGTCATATTCCCCCAAGGGGAACATCACGGCCCCCAGCACCTCTTGCTCTAGGTCATACAAAAAATAGGACTGGTCTTTATTGCGATCGAGGGCGCGCAGCAATTGGTGGCGACCCGTTTGCTGATCATAGGCCGTGCGCGCGTAGTGACCGGTAGCAATGCGATCGGCCGCCAGTTCCTGACGCGCATATTGCAGCATGGGGCCAAACTTCACCGTGCGGTTGCATTGGGAGCAAGGCAACGGGGTCGTACCGCTTTCGTAGCCTTCAACCAAATAATTAATGATGTAGGTTTCAAAAGTGTCGCGCGTGTCCACCACATGATGGACAATTCCTAGCTTTTCGCAAAGTTGGGCTGCATCGACCATCCCTTCAGAACAGCACTGGCCTTTGCCACGCATCAGCCACAGGGTGACTCCCAACACATCAAAGCCCTGCTCCTTCAGCAACAGAGCCGTAGTGGAACTATCCACGCCGCCGGACAAGCCGACAGCAACCTTGGGAGCGAGAGAAGCGGTGCTCATGGCGCAACGGAAGCCGATCAAGAGGGCGTTTTCAAGAGGGCGCTTTCTATGATATTTGCGATCGTGGATCTTGCGAGCCGTTGGGCAGATTTGGGCGATCGCCTCCCTTGATCCCAGGGTCAGTCGGCTTGGCATTAGGCTTCCAGCGACCGACTTTCAGACTCCAAAACAGGTACCACAGTCCCGTGAATGGCTTTTCATGGCCGCATTAGGAACTCGTCACACAGCCCTCCCCTCAAACGACTAGTACAGCATATTGCCGATGCGATGAAGCTGTTAGTCAGTGGGCATTGCACACCCTACAGGCTACTGTGCCCACTCGATGGGGTAAGAACCGTAACTGCGTATTGGTCGATCGACTCTTTATGAAAAATAAATCTAATGCCTAGACTGACAGCACTTCCTTAATGCTATAAATTAGCAACAACTTCTAGGGCTTCAAAACCATGCAGCAGAGAGTCCCTTGACCTCTCCTGCTCCTAAGCACTGTCACACAAGACTTTTGCATCAAGCAAGCCCGAACTCTAGATCCTTATTCCAGCAAGGTAAAAGGGGACTGATTTAGGCTGGACGCATCGTTGCAAACCCTAAGTCCATTAGCCTCTCATTCATCTTAAGCGCACGGGTTAAGAGCTGAGAGCTTCTAGCGAATTGCCCCAAGAGATCTAGCGAGCTACTGAATGTTCCTCAAGGCCGTGTGGCCCTGAGATGCCCAAGTTCATTGGGGCATCTCAGGAGATAACTATTGCCAATTTTTCTCTGGAGTGCTGTTGATGCATCAACCACATGCGGATTCACGGGTATCAGGCTCGACCTCACCTCAGTTTCCAAAAACGTTAGAGATCGCCACCGTTGCTGTCTATGGACTAGCCATTCTTTCGGCCGGACTCTTTCTCTTTCTGCCATTTGTCAACCTGCTCCATCCCAGTCCATGGCAACGATCGCTCGGCCTCATTCACGGAATTGGAGCCATGCTAACGACCGTGGTTGTCGCCTATGCGGGTCACCTAGCCTTTCCTCTATTACGAGGTTCTGCAAAAGTCCTACCTCACATGCGATCGCTGACATTTTGGTCAACGGTCATCACAGCATTAGGAATTGCGACTGGCAATCTTGCCTACATGCGTTATCGAGCTGATGAAAACTTTGGTGGAGCCAGAGCTTGGCTGAAGGAAAACTCACCTTTAACGCAATACGTGTTCATGGAATATCACGAATTCACCGTGCTGTTTACCTTGCCGTTGGGTGTGGCATGTACCTGGATTCTATGGAAGTACGGCGACTCCATTTTAGAAAAACAAAATCGACCCGTTTTAGCTGTCACCTCGATTGGCTTGATGGCAATGATGTTTTTTGCAATGGGTGGCTTTGTTACAGGTCTAGGAATTGCCAAGATTCACGCTCTGTAGCATCTGGTGAAGCAACATCTAGCAAAGTCAAAGACTATATCCTTCAGCTATGAAGCAAAATTCTGCCTCTCGAATTGAGAACAAATCACTGCCACTCTACATCCAGCTTTGGAAGCAACTAAAGCTATTTCCTCAAGCTCTCTCTAGAGGATCACAGAATCCACCCACAACGAATGGCTCTGCTGCCGCTTTCCTCATCAGTGGCGGGGTGGGGGCTGTGGCCATGATGGTTGTACACCATCTTTCAGATACATCAAAAGCCCGCGAAGCTGCCGTACGCTCATTAGGCAGTTGGATCCCGGGCAGTGTCAACACTGATCCACTCTGGGGCAATATTGGTAGCTATGCCGGCAAGGAAACGGTGCTACTCATCGGTTGGTTGGCTAGTTTGGCAATTCTTTATCCGAGTCTGCGACGGAAACAGATTAAACCAAGGACGCTGTTCTTCTGGGTGCTCACCTTGTTTACGGTAGCAACTGTCATGGCATGGCATCCCTTGTTTCCTTACCTCCCATTGCAGTAATGAGGGTTTTATTATGCAAGACTCAATGATCACGATGCACAAGTGTGTAGGGGGATGGGTGGCAATTTTCGTTGCCTTTTCTGTCTCATTTCCTGTTGCCATGATGCGAGTCAGTCAAACCAATGACTTTGTTGGGCAACCGCTTAATTCCTTGACCTGTGACGGTCAAGTGCCTACACAACGAATGGTTACTCGATTTGCAACTTGTGCTCAACTAAAATCAGCATCCAAGTCAACGCATTAAATTGAGAGATTGGAGTGGCTTTTAACTTTTCGCACGAAGATATTTGCAAAAAGTCCTGAAGCACTTGCCAAGCACCGATCGTTGCATCAACTGCTGTGGGGCAAGGGGCTTAAGCCCCTTGTTTTAGTTGATGGCTGGGGCGCGCAGAGTATCAAGTTTTAGTTGATGGCTGGGGCGTACAGAGTATCAATTTTGGCTTCTCATACCAATTTCGTGGATTGATGCTACTCAAAATTCCTATCTGACAAGGGTTTCAGCGCAGGATTCGTGGCATTGGTAATCGAAGCTGGTATCACACATCCTCTGACGGGCGATTTACGGACGATTAACATTACTGATGATCGCTCCTCAAAATTCCAAGAATCTCGACTGTTTGGGACGGTGTCGATCGCCTAGCATGAGGCGTTAGGATAGCAGAGATCGCCGTTTCAGATGAGTTGTTGAGCAAGAGCCATGCTGTCCGTGCCCTCCCCCCTGGCCAAGCCCACGCCCGCAGCGGACTCGCGCGACTCGTTTGCGATTACGTTTGCGCCGCTGTCTCTCGATGCGGTCTATCGCCTTGCGGATGATCCCGCCAATGGGGCGATCGTGGTGATGAACGGTACTGTGCGCCAAGAAACAGACGGTAAACCCGTGGTGGCCTTAGATTACCAGGCCTACGAGCCAATGGCGATCACTATTTTCCAGCAAATCGCCGCTCAGATTCGTCAGCAATGGCCCGTTGTGAACCGGGTGGCCATTCACCACCGCATTGGCAAGTTGCGAATTGGGGAAATTAGCGTGCTGGTGGCGATCGGGTCTCCCCACCGGGCCGAAGCCTTTGACGCTTGTCGCTACGCGATCGACCAGCTCAAGCACAATGCACCGATTTGGAAAAAAGAATTCTGGGCCGACGGCTCCAGCAACTGGGTTAGCATCGGCGCTTGCGAACAGTCTGATAACTGCGCTCCAGAAACTATCAGCAGTCCCGTGGTCTGAGTTGGAGACCATTTGATTCTGCCGGATTTTGGGTTGCTGGATCCATCACTGGGTCTTGAGGTTCCATCACTGGGTCTTGAAGTCCCTAATCTCTAGCCAATATCTTTAATCTCTAGCCAATATCTTTAGCTGACTTGGGCTGCGAGTTCTTCAAGCTGTGCCTGTTGATCCTGGGTAATACAGGATTGAATCATGCCGTCAACATCGCCTTCGAGGGCGGCCGTCAGGGTAAAGTTTTGCCCCAAGCGGTGATCGGTGACGCGGTTGTCCTTGTAGTTGTAGGTGCGGATTTTTTCTGATCGCGACCCACTGCCTACCTGCGATCGCCGAGCTGAGGTGACGGCTTCCTGTTGTTCGCGCATTTTCATTTCGTAGAGCTTGGCCCGCAAAATTTGCATGGCTCGCTCTTTGTTTTTGAGCTGCGATCGCTCTTCTGTACAAAAAACGCGAATGCCCGTGGGTTTGTGGTACAAATCCGCAGCAGTTTCCACCTTGTTCACGTTTTGGCCACCCGCGCCGCCCGATCGCGCCGTGGTCAGCTCAATATCCTTCGGGTCAATGTGAACTTCCACCTCATCCACCTCGGGCATGATTGCCACCGTGGCCGTGGAGGTGTGGACGCGCCCGCCCGCTTCTGTGGCCGGTACGCGCTGCACCCGGTGTACCCCGGCTTCGTACTTCAGTTTGCTGTAGACGCGATCGCCTTGGACTTCCAGAATCACTTCCTTGAAGCCCCCCGCCTCCGATAGAGACTCGCTCACCAGCGCCACCTTCCAGCCCTGCGTCGAGGCATAGCGGGAATACATCCGCAGCAGGTCACCCGCCCAGATGCAGGCCTCATCCCCGCCCGTCCCGGCGCGGATTTCTAACATGATGTTCTTGTCATCGTTGGGGTCACGCGGCAGCAGCAAAATTTTCAGTTGATATTCCAACTGCGCCACTCGATCGTTCAGCTCTTGCACTTCGAGCTGCGCCATTTCCCGCAATTCGGGGTCGTCGGCGGATTCCTTGAGAATTTCGCGGGCCCCTTCAAGATCCCCGATCGCCGTTTTCCAGGCATCGTAGGCAATCACCGTTTCTTCCAAGGACGATCGCGCCTTGGCCACCCGCTGAAACTCAGCCGGATCGGTCGCAACGTCCGGGTCAGCCAAGCGGCGCGTTAATTCATTGAAGGTTTGCTCAACGGATTGCAACTTATCGAGCAAATACTGTTCAGCCATCGGTGCGCGGGGCGATCGTAATCGGATAGAAGGGAAACGCAGGCTCACCACAGCACCATCGTCACTGCCCGCGGCCCGTCACAGGCCAGCGATCGGCAGCCAATCGCCTCAGCCGGCAGACTCGTCAACGCGATCGGGCGGCTGTGGGAGGTTTTGCATATGGCAATGCTAGCAAGGATCGCCCCCACTAAACCGATCACTACTCAATCGCCAACCAGACCGTATGGGCCCATGAGCAGGATGATTGCCTAAAACAACGCGAGGGAGCTGTAATGACAACTCCCTCGCCCATTTGCGGTGATTGGGGCTGGATGAATCGGCTGAACTGCGCTAGCCGATCATCAAACCTATTATTTCTTGTCGCTGTCGGTAGCCATGCCGTACTTGCGGAGGAAGCGCTCCACGCGGCCTTCCGTATCCAGCATCCGTTGCGTACCCGTGAAGAAGGGGTGGTTGCCCGCCCAGATATCCACATGCAATTCGGGTTGGGTAGATCCCACCGTCATCACCAATTCGCCGTTGCAGTAAACCTTAGCTTCGGGATACCACTCGGGATGAATACCGTCTTTTGCCATGATGTCAGCCTCAACCAAGTCTATAGGGGCGATCGAACAGTGTTGCCAACAATGTTTTCAGGGGTCATTCAACAGGGTGTTAGTTGGACTGGACTCGATTGGGCTAGCGACTCAGCATGATCACGCCGCGATCGTCAGTCCCCATCCATCCACAAGCCACCCAATCGAACAATTAACGCTTCGAGAACTGCGGGGCCTTCCGGGCTTTCTTCAGACCGTACTTGCGACGTTCCTTAGCGCGGGGATCGCGAGTCAGGTAGCCTTCCACCTTCAGGGGCTTGCGGTTTTCGGGGTCAAGCTGAATCAACGCCCGGGCCACACCCAAACGGATCGAGTCAGCCTGGCCCGTGAGGCCGCCACCCACCACGCTCACCAGCACGTCGTAATCACCTTCCAACCCCAAGGTTTCCAAGGGAGCCTTTGCCGCAGCTAGGTACACCGGGTTGTATTGCAGGTAGTTGTCGCCGGGGCGACCGTTAATTGTCAGTTGACCCGAGCCGGGAACCAAGCGCACTCGTGCCACCGAGGTTTTGCGGCGGCCCGTGCCACGATACATCACGCGCCCGTTGTTATCCGTTGCTTGCATTAGCCTTCACCTCCAGGAATGGTGTTGATCGTCAGGGTTTCGGGTTGTTGTGCCGTATGGGGATGGGCTTCGCCGGCATAGACTTTCAGCTTGCGGAACAGTTGCCGACCCAATGCATTCTTGGGCAGCATCCCCTTGATGGCATGTTCCACAATCCGTTCAGGCAGGCGGCTTTGCAGCTTTTCAAAGCTCTCGGTTTTCATCCCGCCGGGACGACCCGAGTGACGGCGATAGACCTTTTGGGTGCGCTTTTTGCCGGTCACGTCCACTTTCTCGGCGTTGACGATGACTACAAAGTCACCGGTGTCCAAGTGGGGGGTGTAGGTGGGCTTGTTTTTGCCCCGCAGCACAGCGGCTACTTCCGAAGCCAGACGGCCCAGACGTTGCCCAGAAGCATCGACGACGAACCAGCGCCGATCGATATCGTTGACGGGGGGAAGGTAGGTTTTGGTGGGGATGGACATAACGATCGAGTGATGTTGCAAAAGTTGCAAGAACAGCAGTTAAACCTAGGGCGATCGCGTAATGCGTTAAGCCTAGAAGTTTTATGTAGCGGTCTGCCTCGGAGGGTCTAGCCGATCAGCCAGGTCAAACCAAGGCAATGTGTTGGTGCGAGCAATCTCCGGCAAGGGAGAGTCGGGATAGCCAATCCGCAACAGGCACAATCCCGCAGGCGGGGCAGCATATTTCACTAAGTCTCGGCGCTCGCTTTGCCAAACTTGGGTGAAGTCTGCAACGCTGAGGCGATCGCGCCCCACCAGCACCAACATTCCCACCAGCAACCGCATCATTCCGTAGAGGAAGCCACTGGCTTGCACCTCTAGTTCAACGAGGGGCCCGCGTCGCCGACACCAGGCTTCATGCACGTCCACCCAAGAGTGGGGGCGCTTGGAACCGGCCCGGTGAAATGCCGCTAGGTGATGCCGACCCACCAGGGGGGCGATCGCCGCTTGCATGGACTCCACTTGTACCGGCTCGTAATAGTGCCAGCTAAAGGGTTTCAGGAACAGATTCGGCTGCGGGTCGGTGTAGAGCACGTAGCGGTAACGCCGCCACGTGGCCGAGAAGCGGGCGTGCCAGGCCCTCGGAACCACACAGGAAGCCAGAATCAGAATATCATCTGGCAACCGAGTGTTGAGGACTTTGGCCCAGCGCTGGGGAGGAATCGGACTGGCCACATCGAAGTGGGCCACTTGGGCCGAAGCATGAACGCCGGTATCAGTGCGGCCAGCCCCGTGGAGGACTACAGAATGACCCAGCAGCTCGGCGATCGCGTCTTCGATGGTGGCCTGGACGCTGCGATCAGAGCGTTGCCGTTGCCAACCGCAAAACTGTGTTCCCAGGTATTGGATTACCAGAGCAATCCGCTGTTGATCGGCAGGACAGTCAGCCATGGTTGTGATGCAGTGGTCGCCCTCGGAGTGCGTTAAACCAACTCCAGAATGGCCATTTCTGCATTGTCGCCCCGGCGGGGAACAGTCCTCAGGATTCGGGTGTAGCCACCATTACGCTCAGCGTAGCGTTGGGGAGCTTGCTCAAACAAAGCATGTACCAAGTTCTGGTCATACAGATAGCCTAGGGCCCGGCGACGGGCCGACAAGGAACCATCCTTAGCCAGGGAAATCATCCGATCCACTTCCGTACGCACGGCCCGGGCCCGCGCCTTGGTGGTCGTGATCTGACCGTTGCGGATCGTTTCCGTGGCCAGGGCACGCAGCAGGGCGCGACGCTGGTCAGCGGGTTTACTAAGTTTAGGAACGCGACGACCGTGACGCATAGCTCCGATCTCTACTCAACTAATGGGGGAACAGGGGGGATGGGGGTGGTGATTGCCTAGGCTTTCGCCACCTTTTCTTGGGGCAGCGTAATACCCAAACGCCGTTGCAGCGCTTCGATTACTTCTTCAGCCGACTTGGCTCCGAAGTTCTTGATTTCCAAGAGGTCTTCTTGGGTAAATTCCAGCAGATCGGCCACTGTGTTGATTTGGGCCCGCTTGAGGCAGTTATAGGCCCGCACCGACAGTTGCAATTCCTCGATCGGAATTTGGCTGCTGGGATCTTGCGATTCTTGGCGATCGCTCTTGGTGGCTTCGATCGTGAAATCCTTCAGCGGATTAAACAGATCGACCAGCAACGTAGCCGCCTGGCTGAGGGCCTGCTGGGGTGTGAGGCTACCATTGGTGGAGATTTCCAGAATCAGCCGGTCTTTTTCCAAAGACTCGCCAATTCGGGCATCCTCCACGGTGTAGTTGACCTTCCGCACCGGCATGAAGATGGAGTCAATTTGCAGAAAGTCGATCGCCGAGGCATCATCGCGCCCGCGATCAATCGCGCGGTAGCCCACACCGCGCTCCACCCGGAATTCCATTTCCAGAGTGGCTCCCTCTGCCAAAGTGGCGATGTATTGCGTCGGATCGACTACCTCCACTTCCGAAGGCAAGTCGAACATATCCGCCGTCACAACCCTTGGTCCCTTGGCCAACAACCGGCCAATTTGCGGTTGATCCGTATGGCTTCTGAGCACCAATTCCTTCATGTTTAGCAGGATATCTAGCACATCCTCCCGCACACCCGGAACCGTTGCAAACTCATGGTTTACACCTGCAATCCGCACCGCCGTGACCGCTGAACCCACCAGGTTCGACAACAGCACCCGGCGCAGGGCATTCCCCACCGTAGTCCCTTGACCGCGCTCCAGCGGGCTTAGAACCAAACGGCTATAGAGGTTGCGATTGCTTTCCGTGCTCGATTCAACGCATTCAATCTGAACTTGCGACACGCTTCGTGCCTCCCAACCGGCCTAGTCGATCGATATGCGGCGACGATCGCCGCCCCGTAACAGGAAAAACGCGCGGCAAGCGCCCGAAGGCTGCCGCTAAGGGTCAAAGTTGCGATCGCCATATCAGCTACGTTCTGCTAAGCGATCGCCCAAAGGTCTAGACCCGACGACGCTTGGGCGGACGGCAGCCGTTGTGCGGAATCGGCGTAACGTCACGAATCAGGGTAATTTCCAAACCCGATGCTTGCAGCGCCCGAATCGCCGTTTCACGACCCGAACCCGGCCCACTCACCATCACTTCTACCTGCCGCATCCCTTGCTCAGATGCACGGCGGGCAGCCGCTTCAGCAGCGGTTTGGGCAGCGAAGGGCGTACCCTTCTTGGCTCCCTTGAAACCACTGGAGCCAGCCGAAGCCCAGGAAATTGCATCGCCCTTGAGATCCGTGATCGTGACGATCGTGTTGTTGAAGGTCGATTGGATGTGAGCGACACCACTCGGCACATTGCGCTTTTGCTTGCGCGGGCCAGAGCGCTTGTTAGGTTGCTTTGCCATAGCTGTTGAACAGAACCAAAACGTTCGTTGAAAGGAACCAAAACCAGTCGATTATTTGCGCGGAGCCTTCTTCTTACCGGCCACCGTGCGGCGACCACCCCGGCGAGTCCGGGCATTCGTGCGCGTCCGCTGACCCCTCACCGGCAAGCCTGCGCGGTGACGACGGCCCCGATAGCAACCAATGTCCATCAGTCGCTTGATGTTCATGGCCTCGAAACGGCGCAGGTCACCCTCGACTTGGTAGTTATCCAGTTCGGCGCGCAGCGCAGTCACATCGGCATCATTGAGATCTTTGACGCGCGTATCAGGGTTAACACCCGTGGCGGCCAAGATCTTCTTAGATAGGGTCAGACCAATGCCGTAAATATAGGTCAGCCCAATTTCAATGCGCTTATCGCGCGGTAAATCTACACCGGAAATACGTGCCACGTTGGTTCTCCCTAACGTTTAGATGCTCTGTCTTTGATGGCGCAAGGCAACTACAACCACCCTGGCGTTTTTAACGGCTTACCCTTGGCGCTGTTTGTGCTTCGGGTTTTGGCAAATGACCATAACGCGGCCGCGACGACGAATCACGCGACACTTTTCGCACATTTTGCGGACGGAGGCTCGGACTTTCATGATGGTTAAAATCTCCAAACTTGGAATTTTAGAGAAAAACGGTAGCCAGATCAACCCACTGGGTCAGCCGGAAGCTGTAAATGAACGAGCCGCCTATTTTTTGCCCCCAGTGTTTTTGAGGCGGTAGGTGATCCGACCCTTGGTCAGGTCGTAGGGGGTCAGCTCTACCTTGACGCGATCGCCCGGCAAAATCTTGATGTAGTTGCGGCGGATTTTGCCGGAAATATGTGCTAGGACGTTAAAACCGTTGTCCAAATCGACCCGAAACATGGCGTTCGGCAGCGATTCGGTCACGGTTCCTTCCATTTCGATCAGATCTTGCTTCGACAAGGATCAGGTCTCCTGTATTCACGTCGAGTCGGTTGACAGTCAGCGGTCTTGCTGTTAAGGCGCAATAACACTGACAAACTAGCACAAGGGGCGATCGCGTCCGTAGCTGGGCCAAAACGCGATGAGCAGCAAGTTAGTGGGCGATCGCCTGCTTGAGGGCGATCGTCACCTGATCCATCGGTTGGTGACCATCCACCTCCGCCAGCAAAGACGCATTGTGGGTCTTGTAGAAATCCAGCAGCGGCGACGTAGTTTGGTGAAAAACCGCTAGCCGATGCTCGATCGTGGCCAGATTATCGTCCGATCGCCCCTCCTGAGCACCACGGCTCAACAGACGGGTTTTCAGGACTTCATCGGGTACCACCAAGCTCAGGACGCGATCGCACCCTTGACCTGTCGCCGCTAGCATCTCATTCAGCTTCTCAGCTTGGGCAACATTGCGGGGGAACCCATCTAGGATCCAACCCTGCTGGGCATCAGACTGAGCCAAACGGTCTTTGATAATCCCAATAATCAGGTCATCGGGAACCAACGCACCGCGATCCATGAAGGACTTCGCCTGTTGTCCCAACTCCGTCCCTTGGTTCACCGCATCCCGCAAAATATCACCAGTCGAGATATGGGGAATCCCATACTCCGCCGACAACTGCTTGGCCTGAGTACCCTTGCCTGCACCCGGAGGTCCGAAAAAGATCAATCGCGTCACTGCTTCACCATCCCTTCGTAGCGCTGGGAAATTACGTAGGTCTGAATCTGCTTCGCGGTTTCAATCGCCACCCCGACCAGGATCAAAAACGATGTAGCCCCTAAGCCCTGGAAAGTACGAACATTGGTCGCACTCTCCACCGCTGTCGGTACGATCGCCACCAAACCCAAGAAAATTGCCCCCAGGAAGGTCAGCCGATTCAAAATCTGCTGCACCCGTTTGCTAGTCGCTTGCCCTGGACGCACACCGGGAATACTGGCCCCCATCTTTTTCAAATTCTGGGCCATATCCACCGGGTTCACCACCAGCGACGAATAAAAATAGCTAAAGAACAGAATCAGGGTCAGATACACCAGCACATAGAGCCAGGGAGCCGGCCCCGTGGGGCTGAGGTAGGTTGCCACCCTAGCCAGAATTTCATTGTTGGCAAACTGCGCGAGGGAAGCAGGCACCACCAACACTGCCGTTGCAAAGATGATCGGCATCACGCCGCCCTGGTTGAGCCGCAATGGCAAATAGCTGCTGCGTTCTTGATACGTGCGCCGGCCCACCTGACGGCGAGCCATCACGATCGGGATCCGTCTTGCCCCCTCTTGGACAAAGACAATGCCAACGATCGTGGCCAAAAAGGCCAGCATCAGCAGCACAATTCCACCAATGGTCGAGCGATCGCCACTTTGGGCCAGCTCCAGAGTTTGCCCAACGGACTTGGGAAAGGTCGAGACAATGTTGACAAAGATCAACAGCGACGCACCGTTGCCCACACCGCGCTCCGTGATCAGCTCCCCAACCCACATCACGAACATCGACCCTGCCGTTAGGGCCAAAGCCGTCTTGATCGCAAAGAGTGGACCCGGCTCCGCAGTTGCTCCCAGGGCAGAAATCCACAGGGCAATTCCAGTGCTTTGAATGATTGCCCAACCCACCGACACATAACGGGTGATTTGAGCAATCTTTCGCCGACCAGCTTCGCCCTCGTTCTTTTGTAGATCCTCCAGAGACGGCAGGGCAGCCGTCAGCAGTTGGATGATGATTGAGGCGTTGATGTAGGGCAAAATGCCGAGCGCGAAGATCCCCAGCAGGGACAGACCGCCCCCGGAGAAAATATCCAAAAAGCCAACAATGCCACCCAAGCCGCTGTTTTGAATCGCATTGCCAAAGGCTGCACGATCAATCCCCGGCACCGGAACAAAGATCCCAAGGCGCACCAGCACTAGCAGGCCGACGGTCACCAGCAACCGCCCCCGCAGGCCAGCCGCCTGGGCCATTTGCATGAAGGTTTCTTGGGCTGTTGGCGCTTTATCTCGACTGACGACCATGGTTGGTACACCTCAGGCAAATTTCAGCAACCGGATTCCCAACTTCAATCTTAGACAACCGTGCAAGTACCGCCGGCTGCTTCGATCTTTTGTTTTGCCGTGGCCGTGAAGCGGGCCGCTTCCACGGTCAGCTTCACCGACAGATCGCCGCCACCCAGCAGCTTGAGCGGGCCGTCATTGGTGGTGACGATGCCCGCCTCCATCAAGGAAGCCAACGTTACCGTCGAGCCTGCGGCCAAGTCAGCAAGGCTGCCAACATTGACGATCGTGTAGGCTTGGCGGTTGATCAGCGGGAAGTGCTTCAGCTTGGGAACGCGGCGATACAGGGGCATTTGACCCCCTTCAAAGCCGGGCCGAGTACCGCTACCCGATCGCGACTTCTGACCCCGCATCCCAAAGCCACAGCTCGCGCCCTGGCCAGCAGCGATGCCGCGACCCACGCGGCGGCCGCGCTTTTTGGAGCCTTTCTTAGGCTGTACATCCGTGATTTTCATGGATTTGGTCTCCGTCGATGACCGGAACTATTTGTACAGGTGCTCGAGGGCCACACCCCGGTCTTCGGCCACTTCGGCAAAAGTCCGCAGGGATGACAGGGCATCCAAAGCAGCACGGGCGTTGTTCAAAGGGTTATCGGAACCCAATTGCTTGGCGAGGATATTCTTCACGCCAGCCAGCTCCAGAACGGTGCGGACTGCGCCCCCAGCAATTACCCCGGTACCGGGAGCTGCCGGACGCATCATCACCTTGGAGCTACCACCACCGACCCCGTTGGTGGGGTGGGGGATCGTATCGCCCTTGATTAGGGGCACGTCAACTAGGTGCTTTTTGCCATCGGCCACGCCCTTCTTGACGGCACCGATCACATCAGCAGCTTTGCCTACGCCCACGCCTACTTGACCGCGTTCATTACCGATCACGACCACAGCGCGGAAGCTGAGCTTTTTACCGCCTTTGACCACCTTGGTGACGCGACGGATTTGGACGACGCGCTCTTGCCATTCGGACTCTTTCTCGCGGGTGCGATTGCCTTTACGACGAGTTGCCATAGTGAATACTCCTGAGTTCTCGCCTAGAAGTTCAGTCCGGCTTCGCGCGCCGCGTCGGCCAGAGCCTTGACGCGACCGTGGTAAAGATTACCGCCGCGATCGAACACAACTTGGGTAACGCCCTTTGCTTGGGCGCGCTCGGCCAGCAGCTTACCCACAGCTGCGGCTGCCTCACAATCGCGGCTACCTTCAAGCTGCGATTTGAGATCGGGCTCCAGGGTCGAGGCGGCCACCAACGTGTGATGTTGGGTGTCGTCGATCACCTGGGCATAAATGTGCTGGTGCGAGCGAAACACGCACAGGCGAGGCCGATCGGGGGTTCCCGAAATTTTGCGGCGCACCCGCCCGTGGCGACGCTGCACCATATCCTTGCGAGTGGCTTTCATTATTTCTTACCTGTCTTACCTGCCTTGCGGCGAACAACTTCACCCTGGTAGCGAATCCCTTTGCCCTTGTAGGGTTCCGGTTTGCGCACAGCACGAACACGAGCAGCCGTGTTACCCACCAGCTCCTTGTCGATGCCGGTGACAATCACGTTGGTGTTGTTTTCCACCGCGAATTGGATTCCAGCAGGGGCAGGAATATTCACCGGGTGGCTGTAGCCCATGGACAGGTTCAAGGTAGTGCCTTGAACGGCTGCCCGGTAACCGACTCCCTGGATTTCCAGGCGACGCTGGAAGCCTTGGGAGACCCCTTCGACCATGTTGGCCAGGAGGGTACGGCAGAGGCCATGGCGCTGGCGGGCAGGGCGAGACTCATCGCGCCGGGTGACAACCAGTTGGTCATCTTCTTGCGCGAACAGAATTTCAGGGGGGAAGGTGCGGGTCAACTCGCCTTTAGAGCCTTTGACCGAGACGGTTTGGCCGTCGATCGTCACCGTCACCCCTTTGGGAATGAGAATGGGACGCTTGCCGATGCGGGACACGATTGAGAACTCCTTCGTCGTAGGGATTACCAGACGTAGCAGAGGACTTCGCCACCGATGCCCTGCTGACGCGCGTCGCGATCGGTCATGATGCCTCGAGAGGTCGAGACGATTGCGATGCCGATACCGCCCAACACGCGGGGCAAATCGCGGCGATTGGAATAGACGCGGAGACCCGGCTTGCTCACGCGCTTCAGGTTCGAGATGATCGGACGGCGCTGCTTGCCCTTGTATTTCAAGGAAATCAGCAGCGTCTTCTGCACGCCTTCCCCTGTTTCTTCCACTTCTGCGACGAAGCCTTCAGACTTGAGCACCTCAGCGATGCTGCGGGTCATCTTCGTTGCCGGAATTTCCGTTTTTTGGTGACGCGCCAGGCAGGCGTTGCGAATGCGCGTCAGCATATCTGCGATGGGATCATTAACCATGGTTCGCTCCTTGCAACGCTACTTGTCCCGGAACGGCATGCCCATTTCCTTGAGCAGCGCGCGGCCTTCTTCGTCATTGGTGGCACTCGTCGTGATGCAAATGTCCATCCCGCGAATTTGGTCGATGCCGTCGTAGCTGATTTCAGGGAAGATCAACTGTTCGCGCAGACCCAAGGAGTAGTTGCCGCGCCCATCAAAGCTATTGGGGCTAACTCCTCGGAAATCCCGAATCCGGGGCAGTGAGAGGCGCACCAGCCGATCAAGAAAGTCATACATCTTGTCGGAGCGCAGGGTCACCATCATGCCGACCGGCATGCCCTGGCGCAGTTTAAAACCGGCAATCGCCTTTTTGGCGCGGGTGACGACCGGGCGTTGACCCGTGATCGTCGCCAGTTCCACTAGAGAAGACTCTAGGGCTTTGGCATTTTGGGAGGCTTCGCCCAAACCACGGTTGACCGTGATCTTCACCACCTTGGGCACTTGGTGAATGTTCTCGTACCGAAACTGTTCTGTCAGCTTCGGCACGATCGTTTCCTTGTAAATGGTTTTCAGTCGTGCTGGCATGGCTCTTTCAGCGATCGGGCGCAACGTTAGTCGATGATTTCGCCAGTTTTGATCAGCTTGCGTACCTTCTTCCCTTGGTCGGTGAAGGTGTAGCAAACGCGGCTGGCGACCTTTTCTTTTTCCGAATAGTGCAGGACGTTCGAGCTATGGATCGGGAACTCGCGCACCTCGACTTTGCCCGATTCGCCTTCCTGGGTCGGCTTGGTGTGCTTGGTTTTTTGGTTCACCCCTTCGACGATCACTTGGCTCGTTTTAGGGAAAATCCGCACAATTTTGCCAACTTTTCCTTTGTCACGACCGGAGATTACCTGAACGGTATCGCCTGTTTTGACGTGCATCTTGTGACGCACAGCGTTGCCGTTGGCATTGACTTGAATCTTACCGGGCTTGGCCATTACAGCACCTCCGGAGCCAGCGAAACGATCTTCAGATAGTTCTTGTCACGCAGCTCACGAGCTACGGGGCCAAAAACGCGAGTCCCACGGGGGTTGCCATCCTTGTTAACGATCACGGCGGCATTGTCATCAAAGCGGATGCACATGCCACTGTCACGGTGGATGGTCTTTTTAGTACGCACGATCACGGCGCGCACCACGTCGGACTTTTTGACAGCCATATTCGGAATGGCATCTTTGACGACGGCGATGATTTCATCACCGACATGACCGTAGCGACGGTTACCACCGCCCAGCACGCGAATGCACATGATCTTCTTCGCGCCGCTGTTGTCCGCTACGTTTAAGTAGGTTTGTTGTTGAATCATGGGCGATCGAGCCTCCCTTACCGGGTCGCGCTTTCGAGAACTTCAACGACCGTCCAGCGCTTGGTTTTGCTTAGGGGGCGAGTTTCGCGGATGCGAACTCGATCGCCTGCCTTGCACTGGTTGTCTTCATCGTGGGCCTTAAAGCGGCGCGTGCGAACCACAATTTTGCCGTACTTGGCGTGGGCCGAGCGGTTTTCCACCGACACCACCACCGTTTTCTGCATCTTGTCGCTCACAACAACGCCAACACGTTCTTTTGCAGCCATAGGGGTTCAACTCCAGAACTACGCTTGGGTTGCTGCTACAGATGCAGCGGCGAGCTTGCGCTCGTGCTCCACCGTGAGCAGTTGCGCCAACTCATGCTTCGCATGTTTGATTTCGTGCGATTTCACCTCTTGGCGAATCGCCTTCTTCATCCGGAATTGGAACAGTTGGCGCTTGAGTTCCAAAATGCGATCGCCCAGTTCGGTGTCACTGAGGGCGCGCGCGTCAGCAATCTTCGGGAGAGCCATAGGGCATTACGACTGGATGTCTTCGCGAACAATAAACTTGGTCTTCACGGGCATCTTGAACGCGGCCAGGCGCATTGCTTCGCGAGCCGTCTCTTCAGCAACACCCTTGATTTCGTACAGGATCCGACCGGGCTTAATCACGGCGACCCAGAACTCCGGTGCACCTTTACCGGAACCCATCCGGGTTTCAGCGGGGCGCATGGTCACGGGTTTATCAGGGAAGACCCGAATCCAGATTTTGCCACCCCGGCGGATGTAGCGAGTCATGGCTCGACGGCCGGCTTCAATTTGACGAGCCGTAATCCAGCCGCATTCCAGCGATTGGAGGGCAAAATCCCCAAAGTTCAGTTCACTGCCCCGAGTGGCAAGGCCCCGCATCCGGCCGCGCTGTTGTTTGCGGAATTTGGTTCTTCTTGGGCTGAGCATGGATTATTCCTCGTTCGAGCGGTCTTCAAACTGCTGACGACGACGGGGCTGGCGACGACGCGGCGCAGGCTGATTCGCCGGGGCTACTTCCTCTTGTCCAGGGATAATTTCGCCCTTGAACACCCACACCTTGATCCCCAACACCCCATAAATGGTGCTGGCGGTGCGGTAGCTATAGTCAATGTCCGCCCGCAGGGTATGCAGGGGAACACGACCTTCCCGCGTCCATTCTGATCGGGCAATTTCTGCACCGTTCAAACGACCGCCGACTTGGATTTTGATCCCTTCGATCCCGGCGCGTTGAGCCCGCTGAATCGCCTGGCGAACGACTCGACGGAACGACACCCGACGCTCCAGTTGTTGGGCAATGTACTCGGCAATCAAGGTGGCATCGGCATCAACCCGAGCTACTTCGATCACGTTGATCCGGATCTGGCGATCGCGGCTGCCCAGCAGGTTTTGCAGACCAACACGCAGGGTTTCAATTCCGCTGCCGCCCCGGCCCACAACCACACCCGGACGAGCCGTGTGCACTTCCAAATCAATTTGGTCAGCTTTCCGCTCGATGCGGACTTTGGCAATGCCAGCGTTGTTCAGATTCTTATCAACGTATTGACGAATCTTGTGGTCTTCCTGCAACAGGCTGGAATAACGCGACGGATCTGCAAACCAGCGCGAGCGGTGCTCTTGGGTAATGCCGAGTCGCAGGCCGACGGGGTGAATCTTCTGTCCCATGGTTTCCTCGTCTCCTTATGCTTAGGCTTCAGCCGCCGGAGCAACCGCCACGGTGATGTGGCAGGTGGGCTTGCGGATTTGGTAGGCGCGACCTTGGGCGCGAGGGCGGAATCGCTTCAGGGAAGGGCCCTGGTCAGCGAAGGCCGTACTCACGACTAATGCGGTTGCATCGAGGCCGTTGTTGTTTTCCGCGTTGGCAGCGGCTGATCGCAGTAACTTGCGAACGATTTCGCAGGCGCGATAGGGCATGAATTGCAGAATAATCAGCGCTTCGGCGTAGCTACGGCCTCGGATTTGATCGAGAACGCGGCGAACTTTGCGGGGGGACATCCGCACGAAGCGCACGCTTGCTTTGACTTCGTTGGGACTGAGTGCCATAACCGATCAAATCCTCCAGGATTACTTGCGTCCTTTCTTGTCGCCCTTGGTGTGGCCTTTGAAGGTGCGCGTGGGAGCAAATTCACCCAGCTTGTGGCCCACCATTTGTTCGTTGACGTACACCGGGACGTGCTGGCGACCGTTGTGGACGGCAATCGTGTGACCCACCATCAGGGGCAGGATCGTTGAGGCTCGCGACCAGGTTTTGATCACTTGCTTTTCGCCCTTGACGTTGAGCGCTTCTACTTTTTTGAGCAGCTTGTCGGCAACGAAGGGACCTTTTTTCAGAGAACGAGACATACGCTTTAGGAACTCTTAGGGAATCGCGATCTCAAGGAGCGATCGCTGGGGCAATCGCATCAACGATGGCCGGTGGGCGATCGCCACACTGAAAAAACCTATGCGTTGCGACCGCCGCGACCGCGCTTGGACGACTTACGACGACGACGCACAATCAGCTTGCTGCTGGCTTTCCGCTTGTCGCGGGTCTTGCGACCCAAAGCAGGCTTACCCCAAGGGGTGACCGGACCAGAGCGCCCAATGGGAGCACGCCCTTCACCACCACCGTGGGGGTGATCCACCGGGTTCATGACGCTACCGCGCACTTCCGGACGACGACCCAACCAGCGTTTACGACCTGCCTTACCCAGGCTGAGGTTTCGGTGCTCAGTGTTGCCCACGCCACCCACGGTGGCCATGCACTCTTTGCGCACCTTGCGAACTTCCGTCGAAGGCAGCTTCAGGGTGACGTAGTTGCCTTCTTTGGCGACTACTTCGGCACTGGAACCGGCAGACCGGGCCATCTGTGCGCCGCGACCCACCACCAGTTCAACGTTGTGAACGGTGGTACCCAGCGGCATGTTGGCCAAGGGCAAGGCGTTACCAACTTCGATCGGGGCATCGGGGCCCGCCACGACGGTTTGGCCCACCTTCAAACCAATGGGGGTAATGATGTAGCGCTTTTCGCCGTCTTCGTATTGCACCAGCGAAATGCGTGCATTCCGGTTGGGGTCATACTCGATCGACAGCACTTCAGCGGTCATGCCCAGCTTGTCGCGCTTGAAGTCGATTTTGCGGTAGAGGCGCTTGTGGCCGCCGCCCCGGTGACGGCAGGTAATCCGACCCAGGTTGTTGCGACCCTTACGGCGGTGCTTGTAAGACGTAAGAGACTTTTCGGGTTCGCTGCGGGTGATTTCGGTGAAATCCGCCACGCTAGCTTGACGAACCCCAGGGGTATAAGGACGGAAGGTACGAATCGGCATCGTCTAAAACTCCTTCAGCGCTAGACTTCGGGGAACAGTTGAATCGAACTGCCTTCGGCCAGCGTGACGATCGCCCGCTTCACCTGAGGACGGTAACCCGACAGCCGACCCATTTTGCGGGTCTTGCGCGGCGGGTTGTAGGTGTTGACCCTTTGAACCTTCACCTCAAACAAGCCCTCGATCGCAAATTTGATGTCGAGCTTGTTGGCACGGGGGTCTACGTCAAACACATACTGGTTGTTTTCCAGCAGGATCGTTGCCTTCTCGGTCAAGATCGGGCGGCGAACCACATCGGCCAACGCACGATCATCCAAGCGCGTCTTGTACTTAGGAGTGCGCTTAATCATCGCCGTAAACCTCCTTGATCTTCTCCAGTGCGTCCGCTGTCACCACCACCTTGTCGGCATTTAGCAGATCGAACACATTTAAGTTCGTCGCCAAAATCAGCCGCAGGCTTTGGACATTCCGGGACGACAGCACGACGTTCTCGTCTTGCTCCGCCACAATCAGCAGCACCTTTTGACCGAGATCGACACCCCAGCGGGTCAGGGCTGCCAACAGGTCTTTGGTTTTCGGCTTCTCCAGTTGGCTGGCAAAGTTTTCCACCACCACCAGATCGTCCATCCGACCTTGGAATGCGGTCCGCAGGGCCAAGCGGCGCTCCTTGCGGTTCATCTTCTGCGAATAGTCGCGGGGCTTAGGCCCAAAGATGACCCCACCCCCCCGCCACAGGGGCGAGCGGTTCGAGCCGGCGCGGGCGCGACCCGTTCCCTTTTGCCGCCAGGGCTTGCGACCACCACCGCGAACTTCCGATCGCGTTTTGCTGCTCACCGTACCTTGACGAGCGTTGGCCAGTTGGCGCACTAACGCCCGGTGCACGATATGTTGTGCGTTCTCTTCACGGGCAACGCGTAAGTCTAGCTCGGTTTTGCCGGCTTCCTTACCGTCCCAATCCTTCACAATGCAGTTGACCATTGCTGTGCTCCACGTTCGACGGACTTATGGGGCTATCGCGCTTACTTTTGACGGCCCACCAGGTTGGACGGTGCAATGCTGACCAGCGTCCCCGGCTTACCCGGAACAGCCCCTTTGATCAACACGAGGTTGCGATCGGGGTCGATACGCACGACCGTCAGCTTTTTGACCGTCACACGCTCGTTGCCCATCCGACCAGCCATGCGCTTGCCGGGGTAGACACGACCGGGGGTCGTACCCGCGCCCGTCGAACCGGGCAAACGGTGGTTCTTGGAACCGTGAGACATGGGACCACGACCGAAGTTGTGGCGCTTTTGGTAGCCGGCAAAGCCACGACCAATGCTGTTACCCGTCACGTCAACGATTTGACCGACTTCGATACAGCGATCGGCGCGGATTTCTTCACCAATGCTGAAGCCGCCGACATCACCTAGGCGGTATTCCCGCAGGTGGCGCAGGGGCTTGGCGTTTGCCTTGCTCAGGTGGCCAAGCTCAGGCTTACTCAGGGCCTTTTCTTTAACTTCTTGGAAGCCCAATTGAACGGCGGTATAACCATCCGTTTCCTTGGTTTTGATCTGCGTAACGGTACAGGGGCCGGCTTGGATCACCGTGACCGGGATGGCGCGCCCCGTCTCATCAAAGACTTGGGTCATGCCCAACTTAGTACCTAGGATGCCAAGAGACATGGCGTTCTCCTTAGACTAGGGATGGTTAGGAGAGTCCTTCCCTCTAGCGTCAACCAGCCGCAATAAGAGCGCTTCTAGCTCGTAGGAAGCTAGAAGCACTTTCCCGACGGACTTTGAGTTTTGAGAACTCTGATTGACGTAGACCGACCGTGTTATCTGCGCTTGGGAACCGTTGTGGTGCTTGGGCGCTCGGATATCAGTCAACCGAGGGAAGATTTTGCGCTGAAGCGGTTTGCATCGTTGCAGCGCGGTTGCTTGCCAGGACTTAAGCAGCAGGCTGCTCAGTATCCGTTTGAGCAAATGTTGCCTGTGGAACAAAGTTGCGGAGCGCAGTCAGCCACAGTTTTGGCAACGGTTCAGTATTGTAGCGGAGTGATCACGTTTTGTCTACAAACTGATGATTTGGCTACAAAATGCTGCTAGCGATCGGGGTGATCGCCCATACCCCCAGAAGCCCATGCCCCCGGAATGTGCCGGAATGTAATCGATCACCAATCGCGACGATGGGGGGCGATCGCTGTTACCGCCCCAGGTTACTGATCGCGTCTTTGGCTTCTCGACGCAATCGTTCTGCCGTGCGGAAGAATTCCTGACCGTCGTGCAGGCGGGTTTCGTCGTAGTTCATTGGGAAGTAGGCCAGTTCGTCGAGTCCGTCGCCGAGGTGATTCAGGCTGTAGTACAGGTGGGCGGCGGCTCCAGCAGTGCTGCGGGGGTTGGGCATCGATTGCAAGGCTGCTTTGGCGCGATCGAGCGTGGCTGTGGTGCGCTCTAGGTAGGATTCAAATTCTGCCATTAGCTCGTCGTCATAGGGATCGGCCGCTAGGGCATTGACCGCACTCTTGAGCGATCGGGCGATCTCACGAATGGCCTGATCGACCGGCGTATGCACCCGACGCAGCCAGACTTCTAAATCAGCATCGGCTTCTCGTCTCGGACGGGGCGATCGCGGAGGGGTTGTGGTGTTCGTGCGGCGCTGGGCCGTGGCACTGGCATGGTTGCCGGGACGGTCTGTTGCGCCGTAGCGCAAGCCGAGATCGTAGGCCGCTCGCTGGCGTGGATCGCTGAGAATTCCGTAGGCCACGTTGATCGCTGCAATTCGATCGGTGCTGGCCAGGTTGGGATTGCAGTCCGGATGGAACTGCTTTACCAGGCGGCGATAGGCTTGCTTGATCTGCTCGGGTGTGGCGGCGCGATCGAGCTGCAAGATGTCGTAGTGATTAGCGTCAGGCATGAGCGGGCCGGGGCGCGATCGTCGAACAGGCGACGGGGCGGGGGCAGTGGGTGCTGCTCGATCCTATAGCAAAGTCGCCAGTCCAGGTAATGCCGCTGATGCGGCACTGGCGATCGTGTGTCCAGACTCTCAAAATGCTGTTAAACCAGGTTTCCTTGAGGGGATGTCTGAGAAGTATCGTCCGGCCCGGGCCAAGCACCAATATTTAAATATTTATGGGGGGCAAGGGGCTGAATCCCTTTGTCTACGTTGACCACTTGGGTGTGCAGAAGACCTCTTGCGCGCATCAGCAAGCCGGGAGAGGGATTTAGGGTGAGAGTCTGGATTGATGCAAGAAGCCTAGGGTATCGCCGCTGGCTTTTTAGACATCCGCTTTTTAGACATCCTCTGAGGTTACGCCCCCAACTGCCAGCCCAGCTCAACCCCTAACCAGGCCGCCGGCCCCAGAAAAAGGGACGATCGATACAGCGATTCGTAAACCAACGTATTAAGATAAGTTTCAAGTCAATTTCAGAACTTTATCCCTCCGCGTAGGTCACCCATTGTGAACGCTCGATCGCACGAAGCCACCCTGTTTGTCGATGGTTACAACGCCATCGGCCAGTGGTCGCAGATGCGTCAGCGATCAATGCACAAGCACCTAGAGCGCAATGATCTAGAAGCTGCCCGCTGGGAACTGATTCAGCACCTTTGCAATTACAGTGCCTATCGCGCCTTTGCCACCTATCTAGTGTTTGATGCCCAGTATCGGGATGATCGCGCCGTTGCTGAGACGATCACCCAACACTTGACGGTGCACTACACAGAATTTGGTCAAACCGCCGATACTTACATCGAAAAAGCCTGCGCGACCCATAGCCGCACTGCTGATCGCGACCGTAACCGCATCATTGTGGCCACGTCTGACCGGGCCCAGCAAATGACTACGATCGGCTATGGCGCAGAGTGGATGTCGGTGCAGCAACTGTTGCACGATATTGAACTGGCAGAGCAGCAGATTCATCGCCGCAAAAAATCGAGCCGTCCGGCCACCGGGCGGTTTTTAAGTAGTCGGCTCAATGACTCGGTGCGCCAACAGCTCGAAAGGTTGCGCTACGGGGACTCTTCCCCTTCCTGAATTGTCTCTTCACGAATGTTGATCCGGAGTTGGGGGGCGATCGCCAACTGAATCAACGGCCATCTTCTATCCCTTCGTCGCGTTTCTGTCACGTTTTTGTCACGTTATAGACGGTCGTCCTGACCACCTAGCGTTTCATCGAAGTGTTCATCCGCATCAAGATCAAGGCGATCGATCTGGAGATCCCAGAGTAGATCTTCTAGCTCATCACTAAAATGCGCGTCAGCATCGGTATCGATATAGTCAGCCTGGCGCTCCCAAATTGGGAGTAGTCGCTCTAGCAACGGTGCTTCTAGATCCTGCCAAGCGCGATTCGATGGGTTTGATGCCGTTGGGCTTGATGCCTTGGAATGATCTGTCTTGGCACGATAGGGATTGGCAGGATCGCGAACTTTCGCCGTTGGGCGATCGGTGGGTGAGCCGTAGGTCAGAGGGGTATTATTTCGCGGCGAGTCTGGTAAGCGTAAATCTGATTGCAATTGGTCTTCTGGATCCAGTAGCCATGAGTTTTCTGGTAAGGAATCTTCAGAGATATCGCTCTCAAGACGTTCTCCGGTGTCATCCAAATTGAGTGAACTGAGTCCAAACGTCAGATCACCCATTGGATCGCCCTCGCGGTATTGGCGATCGAGACTGGCGACCAAGGCCATGCGCTCATCCGGGGCGATCGATTGGCGCACTTGCAGGGCCACCGGGTCAGCCGCTTCCGCAATCCAAGCCAACGCCGCTGTCATGCGCCACAGGTACGGCTCTAGGGATTCCCAGTTCTGAAGTAGATTGCCGAGGGATGGCTGGGCCGGGGCGGGCGGCAAGTTCAAATCGCCCACGGATACCCAACCCCACAAGCAGGCGCGATCGAGCGCATGATTCACCGCCACGGGCACAAAGGCCACCACATCGTCGGGCCAATCCAGGGGCCAATCGACCGGTGGCGGCGGTGGCTGCTCCGTTCCGCCTGGATCGGGTGCTTCTTGGGTTAGGGGCAACAGGGCGATCGAACCGCCTTGGGCCAAACCCACGCGACCTACTTCCCCCGGCAAACCATTGATCGCAGGGCAGTCAGGGCCAAACTCCAACCAAGACCACAACTGCTGAAAAGCTGCGATCGCTAGGGTTTGCAAAAAGACTGTGCGGCCACGATTCGGGTTAGCCGCCTCAGCGGCCGCATCGAGGGCCCGTTGGCGATCGTCAGCACTGAGGGTCACAGCAATGGCGGGTAACATCAGCTCACCTCCTCATGCCCGGTTGCTCCCGACCCTGACGGAATGCCCAATAGAGTGGCGACTTGGGCCGGACGCGCCAGAATATCCTGGGCGATCGCTTTCAACATCGGATAACAGCGCCGTTTCCAGTGGCTGTGGAGTGTTTGCTCGTTGACCTGCAACTGTCGAGCCAGCGATCGCCAGGTATTTTTCTTCTCAGCGGGCAATGGCCCCACGCGATCGCCCCGCGTTTGCAACAGAATTGATTGCGCCAAGGTTTGGCAATTCATGTGAGGAGCTTGGGTTCCGGTGCAGCTTTGCAACCGCCCCTCTGGATCACGTTCGATGTATAGCTCCACCAACAGCCCCTGGCGGCGTGTGGCTTGCAACTGCCGTTCTTCAATCAATGCTTCAATCCCATCCAACGACATGGCTCGATTAGATAGCTTGCCTAAGTAGTCGAGTAGGGGCAAGTTACCGGAGTCCATGGCAACGGGGGCATCTAGGCTCAGGGGACGATCGGCTCCGCGATAAAGATCCAAAATCCGAAACTTGAGCTGACCATTCACCCAAACCGTAAACCGCTGCCGCACAAAACTGGGATCCGCATCCAGATCGCACTGAAACCGATCGATCCGGGTCTGCACATATTTCAGCACATGGTTGAGGGCTTCCAAATAGTCGGGATGGCGATCGCGCCGTAGTCCTGGCAGCTTGGGAATCAAGGTTAACAGGCGCGTCAGGGCGCGCGGGTCGCGCTTGGGCGATCGCCTCACCTGTTGCAACAGCTCTACCAACTGCAAATCCAACTCAGTTGGAGGGTTTAGGTCGGTATCAAGGGAAGGAGACACGTTGCGTGATTGTCAAGTACGGAACTGAGCCGCCTGGTGAGTGATCACTGGCGACCTAAACAATGGGGCAGAAGCCAGCCAATGCCTCTCTTATCATCTCGCTAAAAGTTGTCGGCGATCGCAATCCATCTGATACCGCTCTGAGTTCTGCCCCAAGGAGTGGCTAATAACCAGGAAACCCGCAGCCATTTTTCTGGTTAACCAGAAGATGATCACAACCAGCAGCGACCAATATGACCAGTAGACATAGCCAGTCATAACTAGCAGTCATAACTAGCAGAGCAGCGATGACTCAAACCATCTTCCCGCAAGGGTTTTCAGCGGCTGTTAAGTAGTTGCCCAGCGGCGGTGCATAACTTTTTGCATCCAGAACGATGACAGGTGACATCCTTCGTAACCTTTCTGGAGGTTGATGCATGACGGCGTTCACTGCTGCTGCGGATCGAATCTCGAGTCCTGCTTTCTCAACATCTGCCCGATGCAGCACCCGGCCCGCCCATGAGCTGCACGATGCCGGTCCGATCGCCGCTGCGGTTATTGATCAGCGACTGCAAGCCCTGGATTGGGGGCCGATCGCCTTTCAACTCACTGATCACAGTGCCGGATTGGGGTGGTCTTGCGATCGAGCGGCCAATGCGCTGGCGGGCTATCTGCAATTTTTGCGGGCGATCGCTCTTTTTCCCCAAGCACCATTGGTTCCCAGTCCAGACATTGACCAGGCTTGGCACTGCCACCTACTAGACACCCAAAAATATGCCGCTGATTGCCAATTTCTGTTTGGCCGGTTCATCGACCACAACCCCTACGCTGGCGTGGGGACTCCGTCAGCAGAGCGCGCCTTGCGAGCTGCCTGGCAACAGACCTGTGATGCCCTCGTGCGGACTGCTAGCCAGATTAGCCCTCTAGCTGCAGTCTGGGCTGACGGGCCTACCACTTGCATCCTCTCGAATGGCGAAATCACCAATCGTCCCCGCCGAGTCGTGTGCGTCTCCGCAAATTTAGCCGTTCAACTTTAACGTTAGCTCGGGTTAAGCAACGTCAGCTCGGGTTGAGCAAAAAGTTTAATTCCGAGCGCTACTGGGTTAAGGGATGGCTTCTTGGGCTGATGGCAGTAGGCAATCAGCCCACTGAGCAGATGAACAAGGCAACTGACCAGACTGTGGTGACGAGAGTGCCCAATCTGGCACCGGTTCTAAGCTGGTCAATAACCGTACACCCGATGCTGGCTGGCTCGCTGCCCATAACAAACCCACAGGGCTGTGGAATTGATGAAATGGAATTGATGTGTAGAATCAGTGAAACTGATACCCCCGACAGGAGCCAAAACAGTGACGCAGATAGGCACAGAGTGGCAGCAACACTGAGGGTAAGTACTCACTCAAGCGGGAGTAGCTGACCAGGGTTGGGAATTCTGCGCGCCAGTAGACCGCGGCATGGTTGTGATAGCAGGTTGTGAAGTTGCGATCGCCCTGCTGATGGAATGCCACCAGAACCGTGGTGATTTCGCTGAGACGCATGGAGCGCTGATGCTGGCGTTGCTTGAAACCATTCTTGAGTAGGCGTTACATCCATTGCGCTTCAAAGTCTTGGCAGAAGTCATCGATTTTGCAGAACAGAGCTTCTAGCCTGACCATGACGGGGTTGGGCTGAGAGTTGTTTTGGTTAATGCCTCAGCGTAACCAGCCCCATTTTTTCTTCGTTTCCCTGATCCCGAACTGATGTCTATTAAATTGTTTTTTGAATTTCAGTTTTGAATTTTGAGATTTCAGATAATAGCTCAGTTTTGGTTGTTCATTTTTGACAAGTTGGTGATGCTAATCAGACTATAAACTTCAGAACAAAGGCTAAACCGTCACAAGTTATTATCACTCCCAAGCATGACTGCCTAGATTTAATCAACCCAGATCAGTGAACTTACGTAGTGAACTTAGCGCGGTGATACCCTAAAGCCACGCATCAGAAGATCCTCATCGATCGATTCGTCAATGGGTTTGGCTCTCGCTACGCAGGACTATTTACCATTTTTCGTGATGTCCAGCCAGCCAATACAAACCATGATCGACACGAAACACTAAAAACCCTCGATACAGCCCTCGATCGCCAACTAGCAGCAAATTCCACCATCAGACCGGCCATCGGGTCAGTCGATCGAGCCGCACCACCCAAAGCCGAGGTCGCAGTCTAGCCTTTGTTTTGATTTTGAGGTTCCTCTCGGGGTGGCAAGGTTGCCAACAAAACCAGGCAGTTTTTGCCATCCACTTGCAAGCGATATTCCACCCGATCCATCAGCCGGTTCAAAATCAACCAGCCATAGCCATTTTCTTGTTTGGCTTCCGGCAGCGGCGGCAGGTAGGTTTCTAGGCTAAACCCCTGACCGCGATCCCAAATTTCGATCGACAAATCACGATCCTGTACTTCCACCGTCATCTCGATCGGGAGATGGGGGCGATCTTTGTGGGCATGGCGCACAACGTTGGAATACGCTTCCGCCAGCACCAACCGCAGCCGATTTGATTGGCGGGCCCAATCCACGCGATCGCCCAACTCAATTTCTAACGAGCCTAGCAACCATTGCTCGACCACCGTTAGAAACTTCAAGTTGCTTGGAACTTGGATTTCAGTTCTCATGGGTTTACAGAACCTCCAGAAGCAGTAGGGTCTGGTCGTCTTCTTGTTCGTCAGGCGAAACTTGATGCAAGGTTGCCAGCAGTTGCTGCAAGTCAAAGGGGCTACCTTGTTGCTTCAACAATTCCCAAAGCCCTTCCTGTCTCAGCATCGATCCCTCAGGTAGCCCCGCCCTGAATAATTGGGGGTTAGTCACCGTCGCTTCCGTAATTCCATCGCTGGCCATCAATAGGGCCTCGCCCGGCTCTAGCACTCGCTCACCTCCTGTCCCTTTCCATTCCGTCAAGATGCCCAGCGGTACACCCCGAGCCTTTAGATAGGTTGGCTCCAGGCTACTGGCCTCAGCTCCGTCCGCTTGTACGGCCCGAGGTGACCACACCATTGGATACACATGCCCCGCGTTGGCATAGGCCAGGCGCTTAGTGCTCGGTGTGTAGCGAGCTAGGGTAATCGTAATAAAACGGTTGCTATTAAACAAATTTTCCGACAAGGCTCGATTCAGCCGTCGAATTGCTTCATCGGGTTCTGGTGACTCGGCCCCAGCCAGTTCTTGGCGCAGCACCGAAATTGAACTAGCCATAAACAGGGCGGCGGGCACGCCTTTGCCAGACACATCGCCCACGGCTAGCCACACATCCCCTTGGGGGTGCACAAACACCTCGAAGAAGTCGCCCCCAACTTCGCGAGCTGGGCGGCATTCGGCTTGGATTTGGATATTGGGTACATCGGGCCAATGCTGGCGCAGCAAGTCGGCTTGGACTTGGCGGGCCACGTCTAGCTCCATTCGGAACTGCTGGGTTTGGGCCTCGGTGCGCTGATACAAACGTGCTTGGGACAGGGCTAAGGCGGCTTGCTCGGTGATTTCGCCAATCAGGTCAATTTCGTCGGCTTGCCAGGTTTGGATGCCACGTCGCACTAGGGACAACAGCGCTAGGCATTCTTGTTGATAAACCAGGGGCACGATTAGCTCGTCGATCGCTCCTTGATGGGTTTGATCCGCATTGCTTGCCGATTGGGTTGGGTCGCCGTTGGCTAGTGGGTGGCTTTGGGTTTGAACGGTTTGGGTTTGGAGTTGATCGAGGGCGGCTTGCACCGGCAGGCGCAAGGCTCCGTTGTCAGTCAAAGACCAGTCGATCGCCTCGGATGGGTAATGAATGGGCTTGCCTTTGATCGCCCCTGCTTCCACGGGCTGGAGCACTGCACAGTCGGCCCCAAGGGTTGTGGCGACGGTTTGGGCGATCGTCGGCAGCATACTGTCATAGTTCAACGACTCGCGAATGGCGCTCATCATGGCATTGAATAGCGATTCTCGCCGTAATGCGCGGTTAAGCTCGTTGGTGCGACGCTTGACGACTTTGTAGGTTTCGGCGGCTTGATTGACCACGCGCTTCAGGTCGTCGGGACTCCAGGGCTTCGTGAGGTACTGAAACACTTTGCCGGAGTTGATGGCTCCCACTAGATCTTCCACGTCGGTGTAGCCGGTGAGGATGATCCGAATCGTGTCGGGGAAGCGATCGACCGTTTTGCTTAAGAATTCTGTGCCGTTCATCCCCGGCATCCGCTGGTCGGAGACGATCACGGCCATTTCGCCGTTGCGATCGAGCATTTCCAGGGCGCTGAACCCACTGTCGGCCTTGTAGACCGAAAATTCTCGACGAAACGTTCGATAGAGCAAGTCGAGGTTGTCGGGTTCGTCGTCAACCACCATGAGCTTGAGTTTTGCTTCTACCCTCGGTGTGAGTTCGATGGCTGGACTCATCGCGTGCTCCACTTGCACTGATCGATAGGGTTAGCGAAAGGCATAGCAAAAACCATTGGCGATGTAAGGCTGACAGCAGGGATGCCGCGCGGGAGCTGTTGTCGCTGGGGCCAGCAACCGACCCATGGGCAAACTGGCATGGGCAAACCGGCAGAGGCAAACCGGCAGAGGCAAACTGGGTCGTGAACGAGTGCGACCCCCTCAACAGGGCCAGGTCAACTCGATGGGGCGATCGCGCCGGCTCAATCTCCAGGGGACGGAGAGGGGCGATCGCATCCCGGTGGATGGCTGCGTGGGCAGCGAGTTGGCTGGTGGGCAAGCCCGCTCGTGGGAACGGGACGGCCTGGGCATCCGGGGCGAGATGGGGTCAGCAGGGAGTCTGACTGACGGGCAAGCTAGGCGATCGCTGCAGTCGTTTGCTGCCTTTGAGCTGTTTTTAGTTTACTCGGGCGATCGCTCGAATCGGGGTGATTGCACCGCACACCCTGACAAGGCTAGGGCAGGGGCAGCACAACAGCGCGTACTGTCCCTAGAGTAACCGCGATCGCGAAGGGCTTCTCGGGACTTCTCGGGAAGATGAGCGATGGTGAGATCGCCTGGGTGATGCCCTGACAATCCCCATTGTCATCGCCAAATTGGCTTCACTGGAATTCGCGAGTTCGGGCGCAAGGGTAGGATTGATCCTAAGGGGCAATCATCCCGCCATCAGTACACCTCAGCCCGATCGCCGCCCTCGGTTTAGTCTATCGCGCGTCGGTGTCGGTTCCAGCGGATGGCGTTGGGCAACCCGCAATTTTGCTGATCGGGCCCGGGGATTGGTTGCCGTTTCCGCTTCCGTGGGAATAGTCGGTTTCTTAGTGAGCACCTGCAATAGGGGGCTGTCTTTGAGGCGGTGCTTCACGATTCGGTCTTCTAGGCTGTGGAAGCTGATGATCGCCAATCGCCCCTCGGGAGCCAGCCAATCGGGGGCCAGATCCAGCAAGGTTTCGAGCACATCCAATTCTTGGTTCACCACGATCCGCAGGGCTTGGAAGGTGCGGGTGGCAGGGTGAATTCGCCCATGACGATATTTACCGGGCACGCAGCGGGCGATCGCCTCGGCCAGTTCCAGGGTGCGGCTAAAGGGTTGGCGTTGGCGTTGCTCGACGATCGCGCGGGCAATGCGGCGGGATAAGCGCTCTTCGCCATATTGATAAATGGCGTTGGCTAGCTCCACTTCTTCCCAGGTGTTGACCAGATCTGCCGCCGACTGGTCGAGCCGATCGTCCATCCGCATATCCAAGGGGCCATCTTGGCGAAAGCTGAAGCCGCGATCGGGCTGGTCAAACTGCATGGAGCTGACTCCCAAATCCGCCAAGATGCCATGAAAGCGCTGCTCACCCGGCTGGAAGTTGGCAAAGTTGCTATGGACGAAGGTGACTCGATCGCCCCAGGGAGCCAGTCGATCGCGGGCGATCGCCAAGGCTCGCTCATCACAATCAAGACCCACCAGTTGCGCCTCGGGACAAGCAGCTAGCAAGGCCGCGCTGTGGCCGCCCGCCCCCAAGGTGGCATCCAAATAGATCCCGCCCGGTTGAGGCGCTAAGGCAGCGATCGATTCTGCACACAAGACCGATTGATGCCCCCAGGGGTTGGCGGCGGGGTCGGGTGGTTCCGTGGAGCGATCGAACGAAGCATCAGCGGCAGAATCAGCAGCAGTCATGGCAAACCGGCGAGCAGGAGCAACAGAATCTAACGAGGCAAATTCAACAAGGCCAGATGATCATCCACCGGGGTGACGGACAATTCGCCCCATTATCCGCTTCAGGGTGGCGGCTTGGACGAGTGCCGGTGGGATCTCCTAGCGTAGGGCAGTGCGTGTTGATGAACCCGTTCTGACCCGAAATCCTATGGAGTTTTTGGAATTTACTGACCCGGTGGCGTTTGGGGCGCAAGCCGTGCCCTACTTGATCCAGCAACCCGATGTCCACAATTGGATGTTGGGGATTGCAGATCGCTTGGCGAAAATGCCGGACTTGGGACTCCAGCCACCTTTGATGGCGATGGTGGTTGATGAGCAGCAAGCGCCCCTGGTGGTGGCGATCAATATGTCATCGCGTCAGTTATTGCTGTCAGCGGCCCAAACACCAGCAGCGGTTACTTACCTAGCGGATCACGTGGCTCAACGGAGTGACTGGGCCGGGGTGACGGGGCTGGTTGCCGAAGCCACAACCTTTGCTGATCGCTGGCAAGCCCTGCGGGGCGATCGCTGGCATTTAGACAAAGAGGTGATGGTCTACCACTTGGACAACTTGCAGCCCTTTACGCGGCCACCGGGTCAGGCGCGGCCGGCCACAGAGGGCGATCGCGATTGCTTAATCCAGTGGTATGACGCATTTTCCCGAGAGGCGTTGTTTCCCTTGCCAGCCCCGATCGCTTCCATCGTGGATTGGGGCATTGGTGCAGGCGCGCTGTACCTGTGGGAAACCGATCGCCCCGTGGCCTTTGCCGGACTCAGCCAGACCTCCAGCCTCGGGATTGGGCGCGTGGGGCCGGTCTATGTGCCACCGGCCGCTCGGGGCCAGGGCTATGGGCGCGCCATTTCAGCGGCTGTCTCGGAGATACTGCTGGCCCACGGGATCGCCTGCACCCTCTATGCCGATCGCGCCCAACCGATTCCCAACCACATCTACCAATCCCTGGGCTATCAACCTGTGGCGATCGCCTGTGAGCTGGCCTTTGAGCGGGCGATCGGCTCAGGCAAATCGCCCGGGACTGGGAACTAGGACGGCTAGGCAGCGCTGTCTACCGCCTCCAGGTTAAACAGGGTTTGCAGGGTTTGCATGGCCTGCTGGCGCGCTTCGATGTCCTGCTGGGCCCGCAGTTGCACCATCGGATCATGCAGAATCTTGTTGACGATACCGCGCGTTAGGGCTTCGATCGTTTCCTGGTGCTTGCCCGCAAACTCCGAACCCAGACGCGACAGGGCTTTTTCTAGTTCTTGGGTGCGGATCGTTTCCACCTTGCGGCGCAGACTGTCGATCGTCGAGACCGTATCCAGCGACTGCAACCAGACTTCAAAGGCTTCTGCCTCTTCGTCCAGCAGGGCTTCCGCTTCGATCGCCATTTTGCGGCGGCTTTCGTGGTTTTGGGCCACCACTTCTTTCAAGTCATCCACGTCAAAGGCCTGCACGCCTTCAACCTCGTTGGCATCGCTGGCAATGTTGCGCGGCACCGAAATATCAAACAGCATCAGGCGGCGGCCCGGCAGCACGATCGGTTCCAGCTTGGCGCGATCGAGAATCGGTTCCGTGGCTGAAGTGCTGGTGAAGACGATATCTGCAGCGGCGATCGTGCTCATCATGCTGGGCAAGGGATGCAAGGCCAGCTTGGCATCGGGAAAGCGGCGCGCCAGCTCTTCCGCACGTTCGAGCGATCGGTTGACGATCGTGATTTGCGTGGCTCCCTTCGACAGCAAATGCTGCACCAACAGGCGTGACATCTTGCCCGCCCCCACAATCGCAATCCGACAAGGGGACAGGTCAGGCACCTTCAGTTGCGCCAGTTCCACCGCCGCCGAGCTGATCGACACGGCCCCCGTGCCAATGCTGGTTTCCGTGCGCACCCGCTTGCCCGCCGTAATCGCCTGCTTCAGCAACCGGTTCAGAATCCGCGAAATGCCCTTGAAGTCCTGCCCTAGCTTGTAAGCGTTTTTCACCTGGGAAAGAATTTGTCCCTCGCCCAACACCAAGCTATCGAGACCTGCCGCCACGCGCATCAGGTGCATCACCGCATCCTGACGCAGCAGCACAAACAAGTGATGGCGCAGGGACTCCAGGGGCAGCTTGCTGCGCTCGGCCAGGATCTCGACCACCTCTTGCACGCCGCGATCGACCTCGCTGAGGACGCAATAGAGTTCCATGCGGTTACAAGTACTGAGAATCGCCACCTCCTCCACATGGGAGCAGCTCACCAAGCTGGCGATCGCCGCTTCTACTTGCGGCTCAGGAATGCTCAATTTTTCGCGTACTTCGACCGGAGCCGTTTTGTGGCTCAGTCCGATCACGGCAATATTCATATGGCCTCTTAACTAAAAATCGGTTCAAACGGCGGTCAAAGCTCGACTTTAACGGATTTACCGATAACCCGGCGATCGATCTATAAGAACTGTAACGGCTGGTTTTGGCCGCCTTCGCCCCCTTGCCCGAGTAGCTCAGGTGCGATCGTCAGATCCCACCATGGCCGGAGCAACTGAACAAGGACTAGGGCCCGCCGTCATAGTCTGGGTGCAAGCTGAAACAGTTGATTTTCCGTGCCCCAATGGTCGTGACAAGGGGCTTAAGCCCCTTGCTGCCCAACGATTGCGTAACGAACGATCGCTTAACGGTGGAATAAGGGTTGTAGGCGATGGGACGATCCCCCTCAGCCTGCCAATCTTGCCAACTCCGCCCATGCGATCGCCGCGCCATGCACTCTTCAGATCCCAAAACAAGAATGGCTTGCCGCGATCGCCCAGGGGATCTCGGCAAGCCATTCAAGCGGCTAACGCAATTACTTCAGTTGCAACGTCGTCGTTTTGCCAAATTGGTGGATCGTATCCACAAAGCGCACCGTCCGCGATTGGCTGGAAATCACCAAGCTTTGAGTCCGCGCACCGCCACCGAAGAAGCGAACGCCTTCCATCAGCACACCGGGGGTGATCCCGCAGGCAGCAAACAGCACGTTTTCACCGGATGCCAGCTCGTGTGCGTCATACACGCGATCGGGATCGGTGATATCCATGCTGGCCAGGCGCTCCAGGTTCTTTTCCTTGCTCTCGCCGATCAGACCCGTTTTCACGATTTCGGGGTCATAAATCAGTTGGCCTTGGAAGTGGCCACCAACGCAGCGCATCGCCGCTGCCGAAATCACACCCTCAGGAGCCGCACCGATCCCCATCAGGGCATGGACGTTAGTCCCCGCGAAGGCACAGCAGATCGCAGCCGACACGTCACCGTCGCTAATCAACCGCACCCGAGCACCAGCTTCCCGAATTTCGGCAATCAAGTCCTTGTGGCGGGGGCGATCCATCACGATCACCACCAGCTCTTCAACCGCGCGATTCAGACAATCCGACAGAATTTTCAGGTTTTCAGTCGCACTTTTGTTAATGTCTACATGATTCTTGGCAGCCGCAGGAGCCGCCAGCTTCTTCATGTAAAAGTCAGGAGCCGCAAACAGCCCACCCTTATCGGCAATCGCCAACACGGCCATCGAACCATTTTGGCCATAAGCCACCAGGTTCGTACCCTCGCAAGGGTCAACGGCGATGTCGATTTCCACCAGCTCGTCAGGGTTACAGCTCTTGGCACCATCCGGCGTAGCGCAGATCCCCACTTCTTCACCGATGTAGAGCATGGGCGCGTCGTCGCGCTCGCCCTCACCAATCACGATCCGGCCACGCATGTGGATCTTATTCATCCGCTCACGCATGGCTTCTACGGCCACCTCGTCAGCGATGTTCTTTTCACCTTTGCCCATCCAACGAGCGGAGGCAATCGCCGCCTGTTCGACGACCTCAATAATTTCTAAACCGAGGGTAGTTTCCACGAAAAAAAATCTCCTTCCCAAGTGCTGGCCAACGAAACCCCAGAGTCGTTCGGGCTTGCTCAGTTAGTCTATCAAAGGGGGGCGATCGCGCCGAACTCTTCTTAGAGAACCCCGCTGTAAAGATTTGTGGGATGGCAGGGGACGATTTCGACAACTTGGGGCGATCTCGATCCCCATGCCCCACCCTGCAATCCCCCTAACCATGCAAAAGCCCCACCAAATCATTGATGGGGCTTTTGCCATTGGGTTAAACCGGGCGGCTCAACGGATGAATTGCTCACCCAATTAAGCCCACACTCGATTTATCTCAGGAGATTAGAACGCAACGGTGAGGATGCGCTGTTTAGAACACAAAGGTCGTGCGTAGCGTACCGATGATCACATCGTCGTTTTCAGAGCTTTGGTTTGGGTTGATCTGCCAGATCACCCCAGGGGTGATCGAGATCCAGTCGTTGATGGCGTACTTGTAGAAAGCTTCCACTTGCAGGGGCACATCGGTGTCCACATCGTCATCATCGATGCTGGTCACGTAGGGTTGAGCACCCACGAAGATACCGCCCAAGCTGCCTTCCTTGCCGAGGTCAGGCAGCGCGAAGCCCAAGGCGTAATACCAGATGTCGGCATTCTCGAAGTCGTCGTCGGTCTTCGAGTCAACGCCGGTGTAGCCCACAAAGCCGGTCAGGGCAAATTTGGGGCTGAACTGGTAGTAGCCTTGCAGACCGATCGAGTTAGCACCCACAGCATCCTGTTGGGGCAGGACGTTAGCCGCCACCGTACCGGTGAAGCCGCTTGCGAAACCTGCGTTGTCGAAGCCAAACTCGCCTTCGCCAAAGTAGGAGTAGTTGTAGGTCAGACCCAAACCAAAGGTCTTGGCATCGTTGGTGTAGGTCAACTGGGCCAATGCCGAGAATTGACCGTCAAACAGACCGCCTTGACCAACGCCGTCGCCACTTCTGGGGTCAGCGGCTTCGCCGGCCAAATAACCAACTGACAGTTGCCAGTTGTCGCTGAAGTCATACTTCATGCCGATCCCAGCGCCACCGCCCAGACGGTAGATTGGGCTGCGTTGCGCAAAGGCGCTCAGGGAGCCGCGCCCGCCGTCGTAGTCTTCAAAGTAGGGGTTCAGGGTGTTGGAGATGTCGTCCCACACACCAGCGTTGGCGGTCAGGTAAACGCGGCCCTTGCCACCCCCGATCGGGAATTGGTATTGCAGCGTGTCCAAGCCAAAGCGGTTGCCGCTGTCGCCAAACACTTGGTTGGTCAGGGTCGTTTCACCGGCTACGCCGTTGAAGCCCTGGGAGTTACCCACTTGCAGGCGGGTGATCAACAGATCATCGCCGCTGAAGCTGGTGTTGAAGTTCAAGCGAACCCGTTGCTGGAAGACAACTTGGTTGTCATCGCTGTCGCCGATGCCGATGTCGCCCAGATCTTCAAAATCAGCCGAGGTCGCACCCGCCAACATCATGATGGCTTCCCCGGTCAGCTTGGTGGTGGTGGAGAACTGGGTTTTCTCCAGGTAGGAAATGCGACCTTCCAGGGTATCCACACGACCGCGCAGGGCTGCCAACTCGGTCTTGAACATGTCCTGCAATTTCTTGAGGACTTCAAGATCAGCCTTGGTAGCGTAGTCAGCGACGTTGGTGATCAGCAGTTCTTGAATGCGATCGAGGCAAGCATTCAAGCCAGCGGCGAACTCGTAGCGAGTCATCGCCCGGTTGCCCTTGTAGGTGCCATCGGGGTAGCCCGCGATGCAGCCGTAGCGCTCAACCAACGATTGCAGCGCCTGGAAGGCCCAATCGGTGGGTTGCACGTCGGACAGCTGCGAGACCGAGGTCACTTGCTCGGCGCTGTTGGCGCGACGACCGCGACCTTCACGACCGTACTGGTTGATCTGGTCGAGGTTGCTGACTGCATCCGGGTTTGCGTCGCTTTCCAGCGCGTTCACCGAAGGCACAGTGGTCGAAGAAACTTGTTGTGCTGAAGCCGGCGAGGCCACGAAAATGGCAGCGCCCAAGATTGCCGGGCTAGCCAGCAAGGCTTTCCAAATTGAATTTGACATTGCGCTCTCCTATCCTCACACCTGTCTGGGAGATGGCGTGCAAACCGTGAGTAACCGATTGGCAAGGTTTTCCCATCTACCTAGTTTATACAGTACCACTGAAAACTGGTGACCGGTGTTGAAAATCTCGGGGGGTGCTGGGGTGATCGCTCCTGGATCCCTAGCGATCGCCGTTGCTCCCCAGCCCAAATCGCCCCAGGGTCCGCCGATCGCGAATGACCCAACCCACCAGCGCTCGATCACGGCGATCGAGATGGGCACTGGTCAAATTTCGTCAAATCCTGACGATTGCCCAGTTGGGCGTTGAGAGTCTCCCTGGCCGATCATCCCCAAAAGGTGCTGTCGAGGGCCGACTGGGGCCGCAGCAGTTGCTGATCGAGCACATGGCCAATGACCCGGTACACCCCTTGCTGTTCAAACAACTGCACTAGCAGCGAATCGAGCTTATTCAGTTCGGCTTCCTGTCGCAGGATATTCAAGGCGGCACTGGGCGAAATCGATCGCTTGTAGGGGCGATCGGCTGCTGTCAAGGCATCGTAGATATCAGCTACGGCCATGATTCGCGTTTGCAGGGGGATTTCCGTGCCCTGCAAGCCCCTTGGATAACCAGAGCCATCCAGCTTTTCATGGTGGGCATAGGCAAACTCTGGCACATGACGCAAATGGGTTGTCCAGGGAATTCGCTTCAAAAAGCTGTAGGTGTGGGTTACATGGGACTGCATGGCCTGGCGCTCATGACCAGTCAATGTCCCGCGCGGAATTGTCAACTGCTCGATTTCGTCCGCCGTGACTAGGGGCTTTTGTTGGCCATCAACGTCGCGGTAGGTGTAACTAGCCAGCTCCTGCAATTGGGCCAAGGGTTCAGCTTCGAGCACATGGGGTTCATTGGCCACCAGCAGCAGGTGCCAATAGCGATCGAGTTCTTCGATCGCCGCGCCCAGCTCCTCATCCAGTCGGTGGAGGGGATCAGCCACATAGGCACTGTTGTGTAGATAGGAACTCCCCTCCGATCCGCGCCGGCCTCCATGGTCGATTTGGTAGTGATATTTGACCTGCAAACAGTCCAGTTCCAAGGTGCGGCGTGCCAAAGCAAAGCGGTGGCGGATAATTTCCAGCTGATCGGGATACAACTTTTTGCGCTTGATCAACACCGACTCGGGCACACAGACCTTGCCAAAGTCGTGGAGCAAGCTGGCATAGCGAATTTCTTGGATTTGGCGAGGGGTGAAGTAAGCAGTGGCGAGGGGGCCAGAGTCGGTGTCGTTGATGACTTCGCACAACCGCACGGACAGGGTGGCTACGCGCTCGGAATGGCCCGAGGTGCAAGGATCGCGCGACTCGATCGCCTGAACAGCCGCCCGCACAAACCCCTCAAATAGGGCTTCGATATTTTCTTGGAGATGACTGCGCTCGATCGAAATGGCCGCCAAGCTCGCCAGGGCCTGCACCACCCGCTCTTCCCACTCGGTGTAGGGGCGGGTGGAGTCCATCGCGTTCCAAGCATCCACAATCACGTGGGGATGCACCTTGCGGTTAATTAACTGGAGTACGCCGATTGTTTCACCATTCAGGTTTTGCATGGGCAGCACCAACACCGATCGGGTGCGATAGGCAAACCCACTGTCAAAGCTGTGATTGAACTGGTAAGGCGCACCGGCCGGCAAACAGTAAGCATCGGGAATGCTCAGGCACTTGCCCGTGAGGGCCACATAGCCGGCCAGACTCCGCCGGGCCAGGGGCATCGCAAATTCCCGAAAAGAGGCGTTGGGCTGCGAGGCGTTTTGGGCCACTTTGAAGACGAGTTTGGGGGTGTCGTCACTGCGATCGATTAAGTAGATACTGCCAGCGTCGCTCCAGGTCAGTTCGCGGCAGGTGGTCAAAATCAGGGTCAGCAGTTCGTCTAGGTCACTAACAGCAGACAGAGCAGTGCCGATCGCCAATAACTCTTCAACCAGAGAGGCTTGGCTGGCAGCCTCTTGCAAAAAGTCCCGTTCGCCCCAAATCGAAACTGAATTCACGGGTCTACTCGCCAGGGAGGATGCAGGGGTAAAACGCGGTACGGGGGATGGTGCAACCGGTCTCGCGCTGGACTGGACGGCTGCAACGGGCTGGTTGTGTGCGGGCAACAACACTAGCAACTTAAGGGGCAGCTCGGGGGGGCAGCTTGGGAGAATGGGGCGATCGCAATGGGCCAGGAACCCCCCAAACCCCATACAACCCAGCATCCTGAGCATGGGTGGTAGACAGAATACCAAGACGATCGCTCAGGGGTTGGGGTGAGGTCGCTAACCCAATCGATCAATCGTGGCTGCTAGGTCAAAATCCTTCGCCGTTAAACCGCCCGCATCGTGGGTGGTGAGGGTAATCGTGACCCGGTTGTAGCTAATGGCCAGGTCAGGGTGATGGCTCGCCGCTTCGGCCGGTTCCACCAACTGATTAACAAACTGAATCGCATCAATAAAATTTTCAAAACGGCGATCGCAGGTAATGGTCTTGCCCTCCAAGGTCCAGTGGGGGATTGCCTGGAGGCGCTCTTGGACTTGCTCGGGACTCAAAATAGTCACAACTCAGTTCCTAAACAGGGGTGAAAAAACGCAGGAACGTAGACGAAACAGACGATATCTAGAGAAAATATTGCGAAAATCGGTGGATCAAGCTCTATTCGCTGATTAGCTTAAAAGATTACCCAGATACCGATGCCCCAGAGACATATCGCTGGCTCGGTTGACGTAAACAGCCTGCCGTTTCCCAATCCTCTGGGTCACCAACGTCCTAAATGCAGTTATATCAAATTCAACTCAATCGCGCTGGGTAGCCCACAAAATCAACACCAACCCTTGGTCAGCAACCGCCAGACCTCTTGCATCACTTGCATCCGTCCAGACCCTCATCCTAAATCTCTCTCCCGACCTAGTGGGGAGAACTTGCAAACCCGAAATGCAATCCTTGAAAAACCCCAATTTCCGGCTTCCCTCCTCCCAAGAGGGGCAAAGGGGCCGGGGGATGAGGACTTGTTGGCTGATTCCCGCAAGAAGTCTACCAACCACTAGCAAGCGGTCGATCGTCCCTGAAGGCGATCGGCCGCTTTGGTTTAGTTTGGTTTAGTTTGCTTGGTGAGCACGATCGGGCCCTAGGGCCCAATCCAGCACCTACGCCACCGTAAAATTCGTCGCTTGATTCAACGTCCCCGGCAGTACCCCCAACACCACACCCAAATACTGACCATTGGCAGCCGAAGTGGCATCATTCACCTTGATCGCCGTGCCAGTCTTCACCCCAGTGGTAGACAAGGCCCCCGCATCGGTTACAGCCGTGGCTGCATTCAGTGCCACAAACTCAAAGGTCAACTTTTCGAGGGTCAGACCATCACTGGTGTTTAGCCGAATCTTGTCGGTTCCCAGCACAAAGTCAGTGATGATATCGGCTTGGTTGGCATTGGTGGCCGTGTTGGTCAAGCCCGATGCCGCATCGCGATCGGCCCGCAACACAAAGGAATCAGCCCCCGCGCCCCCCGTCAAAATGTCTTGACCAAAATCGCCGGATAGGAAATCGTCGCCATTATCCCCAAACAGAATGTCAGAATCCCGGCCGCCATTCACCGTGTCGTTGCCTTCGCCACCGCGCACGAGGTCGTTGCCATTGTTGCCGTTGAGGATGATTTCATTGCCCGCACCGCCATCGATGCTGTCGGAATCCCGACCGCCGCGAATTTGATCCACACCATCGCCACCGGCCAACACATCATTGCCCTTGTTGCCGTTGAAGAAGTCATTGTCGGACGAACCTGTAATGGTGTCGTTGCCATTCAAGCCCGACACAAAGAAGCCTTTGGTTTCGACCCGCACACCTAGATTGGTGTTGTCGCCACTGTCCGTCAAGTAAAACAGCGGCAGGCCCGATAATTCGTCTCTTGAGGTGGAGGGGCCGGTGGGAATGCCGTTGTCGGAAGCTAGTTCGGCGGGGTTGGGGAAGGTTGGGAAGCTCAGGTTTTGACTGGTGATGTCGCCAGTGGTCACGTCCGCTGTCCCGATCGCGGTGGGCCCAGCGATCGCCGCCACGGCATCATTGGTGACTTGCAGGTTAAAACCACCGGCATCGGCGCTGCTGCGGGCAATCCGCACCACATACTGCGCGCCTGCTTCGGCCACGAACTGTACCAGGGCGTTCTTGTTGGTGGCACTGGAATCGTAGTTATCGGCAACGAGGCTGAGGGTCGTGCCGTTGCGACGGAAAATTTGCAGGTAGGGGTCTAGGCTGCTGGCGTTGGCCGACACCACGATTTGGGTGGAACCAGCCGTTAAGCCCGTGACGGTGTATTCCTGAAAGGGGACGGTGCGGAGGGCATAGAGGCCGCTGTTGTTGGCATCAGCGGCATTTAGGGTTCCCAGTGCAGATGCGGTAGGCATGATCGATACCTCGGGATGGTGGGATGGTGAATGCGTGACGATCGACAGGAATGGACGTAAAGGGTGGCCGGAAGGCTCAACGATCGGCTGACGATTGCCAATTCCCTGATGCTAATCCCCCGATCGCCGGCCAAGCCTAACTAAACCCGACCCAAGCCAACCAAGACTCAACTAAACGAACATTGCGATCGCCGCTTGTTGCTGCTTGTTGTTGATTTAGTCCAATGTTCAAGGCAGATCCGGCATTTCTAGTAAGAGCGCGATCGCCCTGCCTAGGCCTTGTTTGTTAGTTGGAGTTTGTCAGTCGGAGTTTGTCAGCCGGAGTTGGCGTGGCAAATCTGCGAGCCGGATTGTGAGCTAGATATCGCTCAAGGGTGGATGAAGACCTGAGAGCTGGTGGCTGCCAGCGCCGTCCTAGCCCCCGCGAACTAGATTCATAGATTCATTGTGTCGAGACCCTGTGCAATCGGGGCGGTGCATCCAGCCTCTTTCGGGAATGCCACAGGATTGCCTTGGGTCGATCAGCTGGAAATAGCCATCAATCCGCCAAGTCACTGGGGGAATGATGGAGACAATGACGCGGCTGGCACAGCCTTTGTTTCTGGTTTGGGGGGGGTGTGTGGCGGCCGGCCAGGACAGTTATGGATGGGAGCGATCGCCCTGATCCATCACCCAGTGGGCGCTTCGAGCAACAGGCGCTATATTGAGCATTGAAAGTATGGAGAAGTGCTTCGAGCTACAACTCGCCAACACGATTGATGCATTCAACGTATCCAACGCATCCAATGTATTCAACGTATTCGACGCATTCAGCGCATCCAGATCAGTGAATGGTTGCTGAAAGCTCAGTTTTCGATTGGGATAGAGCGGTTTCCATGGACTACTTAAAACTGCCAGAAATATTTCTGTCGCTGCTGTTGCTCACGCCGCTGCTCTACGCGCTGACCCATTTTTTGTGGGCGTTGAGTCCGATGTTGGCGGTGGTGGGCTACTTGGTTGGTGTGGTGGGCATGGGAATTTTGGGTTTCCGCATTGTGGATGAAGCCTGATTGTGGGTGCAGCCTAGGGTTGATCGATCGTTGCCAGTCGGGACGCTGAAACAGTTGATTTCCCTGGCCTCAATGGTCGTCACGAGGGGCTTAGGGCCTGTCATCAATTAGCCTGAAAGCCTGATGCTGCCGTTAGCGAATCGTGGGGAACAAGGGGCTTAAGCCCCTTGTTGCGACGACTGAGGCGTGGAAAATCGACGATTTCAGACTCATTCCAGCAAATGATGACACCCCCTAAGCCCCTTGTCCCCCACGATCTCGTGACGCTGGAATCAAGGTTTTTGGCTCGTTGGCGATCGATCTAGATGATCGATCCATCTGATCGCCCCTCCATATTGCCCGGGAGCCTGTCCCGACCCGATGAAGCGATCGGTTATTGGGGTTGGCATTTACCCGATCGAATCAAGCCAACACGCTTGGCGATCGCCTCGGTGCGTTCAGCATAGGGCCCCCAACGATCGCCCGAGGGATGGGGATCTAGGAGCATCGATAGCTGATCGATCGCCACAATTTCGCAGCGATCGTCCGCACACCGCACGATATAGAAACCAGTTTCCAATTCTGCCGGGTCGTTGGCACGCATCGCACGGGTTGTCATGGACTCTGCGTTACGGGGTTTCTGTCGATTGAGGACTGGGAGCCGGAGCCGCTGCACTCCTGGTGCCATTCGCCTTAGTGATTTCCCCTTGCAGCACCTCTAGGGCCTTGGCGTACTGGGCATCTTCGAGGGTGCCGATTTTGTCGCGATTTTCCCCGAGGAATTCCCGCTGCTCGTCGGTCAGCTTCACTTCGATGTCGGGGTCGATGCCGTGTTTGTTGATGTCACGGCCGTTGGGGGTGAGGTATTTCGCAACGGTGACAGCCATGCCGGAACCATCGCCCAAGCTGCGTACCGACTGCACCAAGCCTTTGCCAAAGGTTTTGGTGCCAATGATGATGGCGCGCTTGTTGTCTTGCAAGGCTCCTGACAGAATTTCGCTGGCACTGGCGGAGCCGTTATCCACCAACACCACGACGGGCTTGGTGGTGAGGGCCGATCGATTGGTTTGTTGGCGATCGGTTTCGCCGTTGCGATCGACTGTGGAGACGATCGCCCCCTCGTTCATCCACATCCGCGCAATCTCAATGCTGGCATAGAGCAAGCCGCCGGGGTTCGATCGCAAATCCAGCACGTAGCCCGACACATTTTTGGCTTCCAGCTTTTGGATCGCGTCCCGCATTTC
Organism: Oscillatoriales cyanobacterium; assembly: GCA_004292515.1. Lineage (GTDB taxonomy): Bacteria > Cyanobacteriota > Cyanobacteriia > CACIAM-69d > CACIAM-69d > CACIAM-69d. The sequence goes on along the minus strand of RDXB01000060.1, from coordinate 8,547 downwards.
TGGGGCAGCATTGGCGCTGAATTGCGTCAGGCGGATGTAGCCGATCGGTGCGCCCCCGTCCTTGGGTCGCTCACTAAACGTCACCGAATGCAGCTCAATTTTGGCCCGTTCTAGGGTGTAGCTCATGGTGCGATCGCCCCGTTGCAGGGTCAACACCACCTTGGTTCCCACCGGGCCGCGAATCAGCTTCACCGCCGCGTTGATATCCATCCCCTTAGTGGACTTGCCATCGATTTCGATGATCTTGTCCTTCGCCAAAATCCCGGCCTTGGCGGCTGGCGAACCATCGATCGGAGAAACCACCACCAGTTCTTTGGTTTTTTTGTCTTCGCCCAACTGCAAACCCACGCCGGTCAGCTCGCCGGAGGTGTCGATTTGCATATTGCGAAACTCGTCGGGGTCCATGAAGCGGGTGTAGGGATCGCCGAGTTTTTCAAGCATTTCCCGAATCGCTTTGTAGGCGGCTTCGGGTTGGGCATAGTCGCGCTTCAAATAGTCTTGGCGAATCGCTTGCCAATCGACTTGGTTAAACGTGCCATCCACGTAGAGGCGATCGACAATTTGCCAAACTTCGTCAATCACTTCCCTCGGGTTTTCTCGAAAGAAAGCGTGACCCTGCGAAAGATGGATGCCCGCGCCCGTTAGGGTAACAGCGGCGACCGTTGCGGCCGTTGCGCCTAAAACGAGGTTGCTCTTCGCGATCGGCATAGGAACTGGAGTGAAGGGAGCGACCGAATCTACCGGGACTGGACTAAATCCGCAGGGTTCGGGGTGGTCGTAATCATTGCTTTCATCATAGTTGTTTCGATCGGTACTGGCGATTTTTGGGAGGGCGATCGCCTGCCCTCCCGATCGCCCTGCACCCTCTTCAACGGCGGGGGTAGGGTTCATCACCGGCATCGATCGGCTGATCAAACAGGCTGGCAAGGGCGATCGCCTGGGCCCGGGGCATTTGACCGTAGCTAAAACGATAGGGAATATCGACTCCCAACAGGGGCCGCAGGCGATCGAGCAGGTAGGGACTGCCATATAAAATCACACCGGCTAGGGTGTTGGCTGACCGCAGTGCAGTAAGCCAGGCGATCGCCCCTTGGGTCAGGCCAGCGCTGCCTCGGAAGGGATTCCCTCGGGCGAAAATTTGCAGCAGGGTGGGGCCTTGGGCCGCGAGGGTGGCGATCGAGTCGGGAGCTACGGGGCTGTAGCTATCCACGATTTGGAGTTGCCCGATGCCCCACTGGCGCGGCCAGGCGATCGCCGGGGTGAACTGCCCCAGATAGTCACTGGCGATCGCATCATCCAAAGCGATCAGATTTCGCGCAATTTGGACTGGCGAGGTTGCCGTTTGGGCCACCTCCGCCAGGGTTCCCAGGTTTTCTAGATCTTCGTTGGCCAAGGTGCGATCGCTCGGGGTGGCGGCAGTGGGAAGAGCCAAACTGCCGTTGCCGCCCTGTTGACTGGCGATGAGTAGCTGATCGACCGTGGATTGGGCCTGGGGCTGGGCCAGGTGGTGGCGCAGGTCAATCGCTTGGGGCGGCGCGATCGCGGGGGCTTCCGAGTCAAAAATCCGGGCTTTCGATCGCCAAATCCGTTCCACCGAAGCGCGAATTCGTTCCGGCACAATCCGGCCCGCCTCCACCGCTTGGGCCACCGCTTCGATCGCCCCCGGTGGATCAACGGCCATTAATAAGATGTCGGCTCCCGCTTCCACGGCCAACACGGGCGCTTCGTTGGCCCCATAGCGCCGGGCGATCGCCCCCATCACCAAGGCATCGGTGACGATCAAGCCCTCAAAGCCCAACTCATGGCGTAACAGATCGGTGAGGATCGATCGCGACAGGGTGGCGGGATAGGTCGCATCCAGTGCCGGAATTTGCAAATGGGCGCTCATCACCGCATCCACTCCCGCCGCGATCGCCGCCACAAAGGGAGGCAACTCGATCGCCGCCAGCCGGGCCCGATCGTGCGGAATTACCGGCAACTCCAAATGGGAGTCGATCGCCGTGTCTCCATGGCCAGGAAAATGTTTGGCCGCCGTCAGGATCGGCCGCTGCCGGGCCCCCGCAATGAAGGCCGCCGCCAACTGCCCGACGATCGCTGGGCAATCGCCAAACGATCGAACATTAATCACCGGGTTGTCGGGGTTGTTGTTCACATCCACCACCGGCCCCAGCAGCCAATTCAAGCCGATCGCCCGGGCCTCGTCCGCCGTCAGTGCGCCATAGGCTTGGGCCAGCGCGATCGCCTGGGGTAAATCTCGCTGGGCCACCGCTCCGATCGCCATCAGCGGCGGCCCCTGGGTTGCTCCCGCAAACCGCTGACCCACGCCCTCTTCAATGTCAGCCGCGATCAGCAAGGGAATGGGGGCCCAAGTTTGAAACTCGTGGGTGCGTAGGGCAATCTCTGCCGCGCTGCCCCCCAGCAAAATCACACCGCCCACACCCAACTCGCCAATCCAAGATGCCAGCACCGGGGCGATCGGCTCCCAGGCGGGATAGCGAATTTGGGCATCCATCAAAAACCCAGAGGCCCGCACCACCACCATTTGGGCGATCTGTTGGCGCAGGGTGAGGCGATCGAGGTCGGGCAAGCAAGCGGGGATGGTAGCAATCATGGGATGGGATCAGCACGGGGTGCGGATTCATTATCGGGGATTGCGATTTGCGATCGCCTCTAGGGCAATGGGGCGGTAGTTGTCAGCCAGCGATCGACGTGCTAGATTATTCGTAGTCGTAATGACTATGAGTTAAGAACTCTACTAGAGAGCAAGCAAGCTTAACCGGCTTGTGATCCGGTCGTCATCCGTTATTCTCGCCACCCGCTATTCTCGCCGTCCGCTATTCTCGCCGTCCGCTATTCATTGAGAACCCCCCACCCGTCCTATGGATCTTTCAAACTCCAACACCGCCAAAAACCTGGCCGATGCCTTCGGCGGCGAATCGATGGCCAACCGCAAATATCTGTTCTTTGCCGATGTGGCCAAAAAGCTGGGCATGGGCGACCTAGCCAAGCTGTTTCGGGACACGGCGGCCCAAGAAACGGAACACGCCTTCGCGCACTTCCGGCTGATGCACCCTGAATTGGTGGTGGAAGATCCCGCCAGCCTGACCGACGAGCAAAAGAAGGCGATCGCGGCGCGCTGTTTGGAGCTGGCGATCGAGGGCGAAACCTACGAATACACAACGATGTATCCCAACTTTGCCGCCGAAGCTCGGGCTGATCGTGACACCGAAGCCGAGCGGGAATTCCAAGAACAGGCCGATGAGTCGCGCGAACACGCCGGGATGTTCCGCAGCGCGGCCCGCAACTTCGGGTTCTTAACTTCGATCGAGCATCACCACGCGGATCAATACAGCGAAGCCCTGCGCGGTCTCGATGGCGTGGCTCCGGCCACTAAGGCTGCGGGCGACAAGTGGATTTGCCGCCAATGCTCGATGGTTTATGATCCGGCGATCGGCGATCCTGATTCAGGGATTGCACCGGGCACGCCGTTTGAGGCCATTCCCGACGATTGGCAATGCCCGATCTGCGGCGCAAAGAAATCGTTGTTTGTGCCCTACGAAGAGGCGATCGCCGCCTAGAAACAACTGTCCGAAAATTACCTTTCAACACTGGCTAATCACTATCGGCTATGAGGACAAGGAAGAGGACTAGGGCCCATCATCAAGTCGCCTAAAACCCTGATTCTGCCGTGGCAAGATCATTGAAAACAAGGGGCTTCAGCCCCTTGTTACAACGGCTAGAGCATAGAAAATCAACCATTTCAGCTTGTGCCAAAAACGATGACAGTCCCTAAAGTTCCTTGTTTTCATCGATCAGTGATTAGTCAGTCAAAAAGCGCTATCAGTATCAACTTAGGAACTGCAAACGATCAAAACTGAAGTGATCTGTGAAGAACCAAATCAGGGTGTTGGATGAGTCGTCCCCCCGCTACTCGTTTAATGCTGACTGCCTGTGTGGGCAAGTACACCGATCAGTTGGTCGCGAGCAGTTTCCGCTGGATTGAGCAACACAGTCGAGGTAAGACCACTACCGCGCAAACAGCAGGATTAACGCAGGATTAGCAAGGTACTCATGGAATTGGCGCGATATCGCCACTGACCCCGCACTAATTTAAGGTACTCATGGAATTGGCACGATATTGCCACTGACCCCGCACTAATTTGATGCACCATCCCTGAGCAGCTAGGTTAAGGGGCTGACGTTACATTGCTTAACGTCGCGATAGACTAGGAACCGCCCAGTTTGCTAGTTGAAGAACGTCCAACTTCCGTCCTATGGCTCATTCGATCGTGACTCACACCTGCGAAGGCGTGGGTGACTGTGTGGAAGCTTGTCCCGTCGCCTGCATTCACCCCGGCCCCGGCAAAAACGCCAAAGGAACTGATTGGTTCTGGATTGATTTTGCCACTTGCATTGATTGTGGAATTTGTGTCCAAGTTTGTCCTGTGGAAGGGGCAATTGTGCCTGAGGAGCGATCGGACTTGCAACGCACGCCCCAATAAGCCAAGTTCAGGAGCCGATCGCTCCTCAGCCATGGCAGCCAGATCACTCGGGTCTGATGCAGTCCAGGTCAGACCCGAGCGACACCGCAGGCCCACAACGCTGGCTACCCACTGCATTAGCAATTTTGATTAGTAGTTCTGAAGTTACGTCAGTTCGGGTTTTGAAGTTGCGATCGCCCTGTGGAATCGATGAAGCTGATGGAATGCCACCAGAATCGTGATGATTTCGCTGAAAGGATGTCTGATGAGAGGATGTCTGAAAAGTATCTTCTGGCCCGGGCCCAGCAGCAATAGCCATGGGGGCAAGATGTTCAAGCCCCTTGTCTGCGCCGATCGATGGGGCGTGCAAAGTATCAGTTCTGGCTTTTCAGACATTCTCTGAGAGTTGTTTTGGTTAACGCCTCAGCTTAACCACCCCCGTCTTTGTCTTGGCTCCCCTGATCCCGAACTGACGTTAGTAGGAGAGATTGGGCGCTATTAACCGTGATGCACAACGATTAATAGCGCTCTGGCCGGGCGATCGCCTCTGCTGATCGCCTCTACTGGGTGCTACTGATTGCTACTGGCCGTTGAAAGGGCAACGGTGGAGGATTGGGTGGGGGTCGATCGCACCGCGCGGAACATCCCAAACCGGCAAAGACCCGCCCCAAAGGCCAACCGCATCAACAACAGAGTTGGCACTTCACGCAGGGACTTTAGCAAACCCGACCAGCCAAAGCGCACCAAGCCCGCCGGCCGGGCCACGCCCTGCCAAATTGAGTCTAGCCAAGAGGGTAGGGTTTCCGAGGTCCAATCGGCTGTGACGACGCGGCCTGCTGCCAAGCCCGTAGCTTCCAGTTGTTCGGCAAAGCCTTCGATGCTGGCAAAGGCGGGGTGGGCCCATTGGTCGAGCAACTGTCGCATCACTGGCTGCTCCCAGGCATTGAGAGGCACTTGGCGATCGTCCCGTTGGTTCCAGTCGGCCACCACCAAAATGCCACCCGGTTTCAGTACCCGCAGCAGTTCCCGAGCAAATACGGCTTTGTCGGGCATGTGGGGGCCTGCTTCGATCGACCAAACCACATCAAAGCTGGCATCGGGAAACGACAGGGCCATCGCATCATCCACCGCGAATTGGGCGCTCACATCTGGCGGGGTGAGCTGACTGGCCCGTGCCACTTGCTGCGGACTGATGGTGATACCTGTGACCTGAAAGCCATAGTCGCGGGCTAAGATGCGACTGCTGCCCCCGATGCCGCACCCCACATCCAGCACCGTCGTGCCAGGGGGCAAGCGATCGAGGCCGCCCCAGCGCACCATTTCGTGCACAAAGTCGGCTTTGGCCACCAAGAAATCCTTGCGGCGCGGCGGTGAACCGTAGTGGCCTAAGTGAATGTGCTCGCCCCAATAAAATTCCAAGATGCCGTCTTCTGTCCATTCATCGTAGGCGTTGGCGACGGAGTTGGCCGACTGATATTTGCGGGGCAGGAGTAGGTAGAGGGCGAGACCAGCCGCCCCGAGGCCGAGCAGCGATCCGAGGGCGATCAAAGGGGTCGAAGGAAGCGTCATGCTGAAGATCGAAATCGAGAGGAATAACTGGGTACGCCCTGAGCGGTTCCCCCTTCTAGGGTGACAGAATTTGCGATCGAGCGGTGCGCTGGGCCAGGCTCCGTTGGCGATCGAATTAGTGATCCCTTCATCAACTAGCGGAACTAGCCCTTAATTCACTGCGCCAATTCACTGCGCCTTAACCACGTCGCCTTAACCACGTCGCCGAGCCAGGGTCAAACCATCCCCGATCGGCACGAGGCTCAAATCTACCCGAGGATCGCCATGCAAACGGGCATTGAATTCCCGGATTGCTTCGGTGGCGCTTTCTTGGTTTGCCAAATCGGCCACGCGCCCGTACCAAAGCACGTTATCGATCGCGATTAGCCCGCCGGGCCGCACCAGTTCACAGCAGCGATCGAAATAGTGGGTGTAGTTTTTCTTGTCCGCATCGATAAAGGCAAAGTCAAAGTCACCGGCTCGCCCTGCGGCCAGGAGGCGATTGAGCGTGGTCAGAGCTGGGGCAATTTGCAGGGTGATTTTGTGATCAACGCCGGCCCGCTGCCAAAATTCCTGGGCGATCGCGGTGTCGTTGGCGTTGATGTCGCAAGCAATGATTTCCCCTTGTTCGGGCATGGCGAGAGCAACGCATAGGGTGCTGTAGCCGGTGAATGTGCCGATTTCGATCGCCCGTTGCACCCCCAACAGTTGCACCAACAGGGCTATAAATTGCCCTTGCTCCGGTGCAATTTGCATCCGAGCGGCTGAGTGGCGCGCTGTCACGGCCCGCAGTTCTTGCAAAATGGCTGGTTCCCGCAGCGAAACCGCCAATAAATAGTCATAGAGGCGATCGGTCAGTTCCAGCGTCCGAGGTGACATGGTGATGGGGCGATCGGTGTTGATTAAAGATCAGACGATTCATGCAAAATCGCGACCAAGACAATCAAGATTTTGCTTGGAATTGTTCGATGAGCCAGCGGGTGATTTGTCCGTCATCTTCGCGATCGAGCCGTTGCAGCGCTTCGGTAATCATCGACAATTCTAAACCCGGCAACACTTGCGAGACTTGAATTTCTCGGCGGCCTCGATCGGCGATCGCAAATCCAATAATCGATCGCGCTTCGACGTTCACCACCCAATATTCCACTTAAGCAATGACGGAGCACTGAAGATGCTGAGTCGGCAAACGGCTATCGAAACGTTACTAACCCATCAGCAACAAATTCAAGCATTTTCGGTGAAAACGCTGTTTCTATTTGGTTCGGTGGCGCGAGATGAAGCCGGTGTTGATAGTGATGTGGATTTACTGGTGGAGTTTGAAAAGCCGGTGGGATTATTTACGTTTATTGAGCTAAAGGACTATCTAGAGGAAATTTTAAATTGTTCGGTTGACTTAGGAACACCACAATCGCTGCGCCCCTACTTGAAAGATATTGTGCTACGGGAGGCAGTGCGTGCCCTCTAGAAGTTTTGCAGAGCGGGTACAAGACTCTTGTTAATTATCTAGTTCGGGTTCAGACTGAAAATAATGGTTTGCTAAGTCAATGAACTGTTGTGCGCGCTCAATATGAATTTGTGCTTCTTCGATTTCAATTGAGCCACAAGCACCATAGTCACCGATCGCTCGGGACTGAAATGCTTGTAACAGAAATTGATGAAATTCAATCGGTAATTCTTTTGATTTAATAAACTCTCGACCAAATGCACTGATAGTTGCTGAGTGACTAGAAAATCGGAAATTCCGAGAAATCAAAAAGGCTTCTGCAACGTAGAACATTGTGTAGTAGGCTCTCGGCATTGCAAAATCTGGAAGCCCCTCATCTAGCAACAATTGGGCTGCCCGTAGGCTGTCGTGGGCTTTTTGAATTCGGTCAATAATCTCGCCAGACATTGATCAATGAAATTCCGTCGGCTCTGATATTTTGTAAGAGTGGATGGTGTTCCCAATCTAGCTGATTTTCTAGCCAGAAGATGGGGCAGATGACTAATTCGTAGTCTAGACAGAGATCGGTGATGAACTGGGTTCGGTCTTGTTCTTGTAGTCGATCGATTTTGGTGGTCTGGTCGCGCAGAACAATCAGCACATCGAGATCGGAGTCTGGTTGGGCATCGCCTCGGGCTTGGGAACCGAAGAGGATCAGATGGGCTAGGCGATCGCCGTAGATGTTGAGCAAGTTATCGCGCAGGGCGATCGCAATTTGACCGAGTTGGGGGTGGCGAGATTGACCGGCAAGCGATCGCATCAGCACTGCGTCTTGATCGGTTGAGGTTTGGGCGATCGGGGAGGTTGGCATGGTCAACCCTCAAGATCAGCGTAAGGAATCGATAACTTTGGCATTTTGACTCAAGATTTCTCCTGGAACTGATCGATTAGCCAGCGGGTGATTTGTCCGTCATCTTCGCGATCGAGCCGTTGCAATGCTTCGGTAATAATCGACAATTCTAAACCCGGCAACACTTGCGAGACTTGAATTTCTCGGCTGCCCCGATCGGCGATCGCGAATCCAATGACCGATCG
>RDXB01000059.1 GCA_004292515.1 Oscillatoriales cyanobacterium | reverse complement strand
CAGATGAAACAGTGATGTTCCGTGCCCCAGTCGTCGTAACAAGGGGCTTAAGCCCCTTGCTGCCTCACGATCGCGTCACGGTGGAATCAGGGTTTCAGGAATTTGATGACAGCCCCTAAGCCCCTTGCCCCCCACGATTTGCTAACGGCAGATCTAGGATTTCGGACGAAACGACGACAGGCCCTAGCGGTGTTGTCCATGAGCTGTACCCATCAAATCCAGCGTCTAGAATGGGGAAAAGTTCGGTGCGATCGCCCCTATGCCTTACCCACTGCACGTTGCCTTTGTTTGGCATCAACACCAACCCCTCTACAAAAGTCGGGGCAACTTGGCAGAAACGGCCCTAGCCGACTTGCCAGAACAGGCGGGGGACGATCGCTACCGGTTGCCTTGGGTGCGGCTGCACGGCACTAAAGACTATCTGGACTTGATTTTGGTGTTGGAGCGGTTCCCAAAGCTGCGGCAAACGGTGAACTTAGTCCCGTCCCTAATCTTGCAGATCGAAGACTATGTGGCGGGCCGGGCGATCGACCCCTATTTGGCCTTGGCCTTGCAGCCGGTCGAACAGTTGCGCCCCTCCCAAAAGCGCTTCGTGCTGGAGCATTTCTTTGATGGCAACCACCGCACCCTGGTTGACCCGCACCCGCGCTATCGCGAACTCTTTGAGCAGCGCAATGATTTGGGAATTCCCTGGTGTTTAGACAACTGGAAGCCCGAGGACTTTGGCGATTTACTGGCTTGGCACAACCTGGCTTGGATCGATCCGCTGTTTTGGGATGATCCGCAAATTGGCGGCTGGCTTAAGCAAAACAAGGATTTTTCCCTGGGCGATCGCCAGCAGATTTGGGCTAAACAGCGGGAAATTTTGGCGCGGATTATTCCCAAGCATCGCGAAATGCAGGAATCGGGCCAATTGGAAGTGACCACCACGCCCTACACCCATCCGATTTTGCCCTTGCTGGCGGATACGGACGCGGGGCGGGTGGCCTTGCCCCAAATGCCTTTGCCAGAAAGCCGCTTTCAGTGGGCAGAGGATATTCCACGCCACTTGGAGCGGGCCAAAGCCATGTATCAGGAGCGGTTTGGGCGATCGCCCCGGGGGTTGTGGCCCTCCGAGCAGTCCGTCAGTCCGGCAATTTTGCCCGATGTGGCGGCGGCCGGTTTCCAATGGCTAATTTCCGATGAGGCGGTGCTGGGCTGGACGATCGGGCACTTTTTCCACCGCGATGGCTCGGGCAATGTGCTGGAGCCGGAATATCTCTACCAGCCCTATCGCCTCAACACTCCTGAAGGTGAGCTGGCGATCGTCTTTCGCGATCACCGGCTGTCGGACTTGATCGGCTTCAGTTATGCGGGCATGGAACCCCAGACGGCGGCTAATGATTTGGTGGGTCACCTAGAGGCGATCGCCCGTCAACTGACCCAACGCCAAGGGGGCGATCGCACCACCCTCGAACAACCCTGGCTGGTGACGATCGCCCTCGATGGCGAAAACTGCTGGGAATATTACGAGCGCGATGGGCTGCCGTTTTTGGAGGCGCTCTATCGCAAACTCAGCCTGCACCCGGAAATCGAGCTGGTGACGGTGGGCGACTACCTCGATCGCTTCCCCGTCCGCGAAACCTTGCCGGCCGACCAGCTCCATAGCGGTTCCTGGGTGGATGGGTCGTTTTCCACTTGGATTGGTGATCCGGCCAAGAACCGGGCCTGGGATTTATTAAAAGCGGCCCGCGATACCCTAGCTCGCCACCCGGAAGCCACGGAAGCCAGCAACCCAGAAGCTTGGGAAGCGCTCTATGCGGCGGAAGGCTCCGATTGGTTTTGGTGGTTTGGCTTTGGCCATTCGTCCAATCAAGATGCGATTTTCGATCGCTTGTTCCGCGAGCATCTTTGCGCCATTTATCAAGCGTTGGATGAGCCGATTCCGCCGGAGTTGCTGGAGCCGGTCGATCGCCACGAGGCTTCGGGCGATCGCCCCCCCCAAAACTTCATCCACCCGATCGTCGATGGCCACGGCGACGACCAAGACTGGAACCAAGCGGGCCGGATCGCCGTGGGGGGCGCGCGCGGCACGATGCACCAGTCCAGCCCAGTACAACGGATTTGGTACGGGGTGGATCACCTGCACTTCTACTTGCGGCTAGATTTCCAAACGGGTCAGCAGCCGGATGAGATTCACCTCTGCTGGTACTACCCCGATCGCCAGGCCCACAACAGCCCGGTTCCCTTAACCCACGTACCGGACATCGCCCCAGCTAACTACCGCTACCGCCACCATTTGGGGATGAAGCTATCGACCCAATCGCTCTGGTTCCAGGAGTCGGGCGAGGGTCACACCTGGCGATCGCGCCCCAGCCGGGCCCGGTTTGCGGTGGAATCCTGCTTGGAAGTCTCTGTCCCTTGGGATGATTTGCCGGTGGAGCCAGATTGGGGCATTCGGTTGGCAGTGTTTGTGGCGCGCCAGGGGGTGTTTAGCGAGGTGCTGCCGGAGTCGGAGCCGATCGCCTTTGGTGTGCCCTAGGGCGATCGGGTTGGGTTGAGCTTTGCAAACCCCAGCGTGATTTGTGAAAACCTTGCTGGTTTTGGGTGTCGCTCCTCGACCCAACCGACTGGATCGGCTCCCTGATCGGCTTGATTATGAGCTGGCGGCTTGGTGGCGATCGCGGGCGGCCGCTAGGGCTTCCCGAACGCGATCGAACCCGGTTCCACCAAAGCTGTTGCGGGCCGCAATCACCCGGCGGGGGGCGATCGCCTCATAGATGTCTTGCTCAAAGGCCGGGTGCAAAGCTTGCCACTCTTCTAGGCTCAGATCCTTCAGTAGCTTGTCGGCTTCCAAGCAAGTCCGCACCACCTTGCCCACCAGGTTGTAGGCTTCCCGGAACGGCACTCCCTTGGCGGCTAGGTAATCCGCCACATCAGTGGCGTTGGAGAAATCCTCACTGACGGCCGCTTCCAGGCGCGCTTGCTTGAAACTCAGCCCCTCGGAGAACAGGATCGTCATGGCCTCCAGGCAGCCAGACACGGTTTTGACACTATCAAATAGGGCTTCCTTGTCTTCCTGCAAATCCTTGTTGTAGGCCAAGGGCAACCCCTTCATCAGCACCAACATCCCCTGCAAATGGCCAAACACCCGGCCGGTTTTGCCGCGCACCAGTTCGGGCACGTCGGGGTTTTTCTTTTGGGGCATGATGCTGGAGCCGGTGGAGCAGGAGTCGCCCAGCTTAATGAAACCAAATTCTTCCGAACACCAAAGGATCACCTCTTCCGACAGGCGGGACAGGTGCACCATGATCAGGCTGGCGGCGCAGAGAAATTCGATCGCAAAGTCCCGATCGCTCACCCCATCTAGGCTGTTGGCATAGGGGCGATCAAAACCGAGCAGTTCGGCGCTGTAGTGGCGATCGATCGGGAAGGTCGTACCCGCCAAGGCTCCGCTGCCCAAGGGCGAAATATTAATCCGTTGGCGAATTTCCCCAAGCCGTTCCCAGTCGCGCGCCGCCATTTCCACATAGGCCAGCAGGTGGTGGGCCAGGCTCACAGGTTGGGCCCGTTGCAAGTGGGTATAGCCAGGAATTGGGGTTTCCACGTTCGCTTCAGCCAGGATCAGCAAAGCCCCTTGGAAATCGAGCAGGTACTGGCGAATCCGATCGACTTGATCGCGCAGATACAGCCGCGTGTCCGTGCCCACTTGGTCATTGCGCGATCGGGCCGTGTGCAGCTTTTTGCCCGCATCACCGATCAATTCCGTCAGCCGCCGCTCCACGGCAAAGTGCACGTCTTCGGCCTCAACGCCGGGATTGAACTGCCCTTGACGATATTCCTGGCGAATTTGCTCGAGACCCGCCACGATTTGCTCGGCTTCGGCGATCGGGATGATACCTGTTTGGCCCAGCATTTTGGCATGGGCCTGGGAGCCGGTCAGATCATATTCAATTAATTCAATGTCAAACCCGATGCTCGCGTTAAACTGCGCGATCGCCGGATGTAGGGCGCTTTCAAAGCGTTGGCTCCAAGTCTGGGTTTGGCTGGGTTGGCTCATAGGAAACGCGACATCAACGACCACCAAGGGCCGGTGAGTGAAGGGCAACGGGTAATCGAACGGCACTCAGTATGCCACGCTCGGGTTCTCGAATTGTGCCCATTGCGACTGCCTGAAACCCAGAGACCGCGAAGGTTAGCCCAACGCTAGAACTCGACCGCCTTCGCCCATGGATCTTTAGGATTGAGCTAAAAGGTCTAACCAATAAACCAATAGCGATGCAGCAATCCGCCACGGCTATTCCACTTCTCGTCGGCCCTCTAATGCTCTGACAAGGGTGACTTCATCGGCATACTCCAACTCGCCGCCTACGGGCAAGCCAAAAGCAATGCGAGTGACACGAGTGAGGGGCTTGAGTAACTGCGACAGGTAGAGGGTCGTGGTTTCCCCCTCAATGCTGGGGCCGATCGCCAGGATCACCTCTTGGGCTTGCTCGCGATGCACTCGCTGCACAAGGGGTTGAATCGTGAGACTTTCGGGGCCAATACCGTCCATGGGTGAAATGACACCACCGAGCACATGATAGCGGCCGCGATATTCTCGGGTGCGCTCGATCGCAATCACATCGCGTGAATCAGCCACAACGCAGATGGTACGGCGATCGCGATTGGGATTGCTGCAAATTTCGCAAATTGGCTCTGCCGACAGGTGATAGCACGATCGACATTGCCCAACCTGTTGCTTTGCATCCAAGAGAGCTTGCGCCAGGGTTTGAATCTCAGCCTCGGGGCGGTTCAGCAAATAAAGCGCCAGCCGTTGAGCAGACTTGGGACCGATGCCGGGAAGTCGTTGCAACTGCTCAATCAGTCGGGCTAGGGGACGAGTATAAACGGCACACCTCCTTCAGCGTGGCTGGGTGAGCAGACGGATGACGCGCGATCGCGAAATCCCTCGCACGGCAGCGTATTCTAGCACTTCCTTTTCCCGCCTGCGGAGCCTACAATCATGCTGGTTTCTGCATCAGCCGCGCACCCATGACCGATGTTTCTGCCGATCGCTCTGCCTCCGATCCCTACTTGGTTTCGCCGCAGTTATCCGAGGATCTGCTAGCTCTCTATCGCAACTTGCCACCCATTACGTTAGGCGTGTTGGCCTCCGGCAGTGGCAGTAACTTTGAAGCGATTATGCAGGCGATCGCCGATGGGCGATTGCGCGCCGACCTGAAAATTTTGATTTATAACAACCCAGGAGCAAAGGCGGCGGCCCGAGCTGAACGTTGGGGTGTGCCATCGCTGTTGATCGATCACCGCGACTATGACACGCGCGAAGCGTTTGACGGGGCAGTGGTGCAAGCCCTACGAGATCGGGGAGTGGAGTGGGTGGCCATGGCCGGTTGGATGCGCCGGGCCACCGAAGTGCTGGTGCGAGCATTCCCCCAACGGGCCATCAACATTCACCCCAGTTTGTTGCCCAGCTTTCCAGGGATTCGAGCAGTGGAACAGGCCCTGGCAGCACAGGTCAAGGTGACAGGCTGCACGGTGCATTTAGTCGAACTGGAGGTGGACAGTGGCCCCATGCTGATGCAAGCAGTTGTGCCGGTCTATGGCACAGATACGGCTGAGACCCTCCATGCCCGCATTCAGACGCAGGAGCATCGGATTTTCCCGCAGGCGATCGCCTTAGCCGTTGCACAGGCAACCCTACAGCGCTAACGAAAATGCCCAGGATAGAAGCACCCGATTGGGGATAGCCTATCCTGGGTATTTAGGAATTGAAGGGATGTGCTTGGAAGCGAGTTATAGCTTCACTTCGATGTCAACACCAGCCGGCAAATCAAGCTTCATCAGCGCATCGATCGTCTTGGACGAAGGCTGATAGATGTCTACAACCCGGCGGTGGGTGCGGGTTTCAAAGTGCTCCCGCGAATCCTTGTCTACGTGGGGCGATCGCAAAACGCAATAGATCTTGCGCTTGGTCGGCAGCGGAATCGGCCCAACCGCCGTAGCACTGGTGCGATTTGCCGTATCGACAATCTTTTCGCAGGACGCATCCAACAGCTTGCGATCGAAAGCCTGCAAGCGAATGCGAATTTTTTGTTGCTGAATCGTAGCCATGCTCAGAGACCCGTATTGCGTTAACGTTCAGTTTTCAAGGTTCAGGGATTGACTGAAGACAGCCGTAGGAACGCTGAAGACCAGCGCTCCTACAGTGTCTAGCTCAGATGAACCGACGACTATTTAACGATCTTGGCAACCACACCAGCACCGATCGTCCGGCCGCCTTCGCGGATTGCGAAGCGCATCCCTTGTTCGATCGCCACCGGGCAGATCAGTTCCACAGTCATCTTGATCCGGTCACCAGGCATCACCATTTCCACAGTTGAGCCATCGTCAGCCGTGTAAGCAGTGATTTGACCAGTCACGTCAGTCGTCCGCACGTAGAACTGAGGACGGTAGCCAGCGAAGAACGGCGTGTGGCGACCACCTTCTTCCTTGGTCAACACGTACACTTCAGCCTCAAACTGAGTGTGGGGCGTGATCGACTTAGGCTTCGCCAACACCATGCCACGCTCGATATCTTCCTTTTGGATACCGCGCAACAGCAAGCCAGCGTTGTCCCCAGCCATCCCTTGCTCAAGAGACTTCTTGAACATTTCCACACCAGTCACCGTGGTGCTGCGGGTGTCCTTGAGACCAACGATTTCCACCGTTTCCCCAACCTTGATCAAACCGCGCTCGATCCGGCCGGTGGCAACAGTACCGCGACCCGTAATCGAGAACACGTCTTCCACAGCCATCAGGAACGGGCGATCCACATCACGCTCAGGAGTGGGCACGTAGGCATCCACTTCGTCCATCAGCTGCAGGATCTTGTCAACCCAGTCGTTTTCGCCACGGGCGATCTTCGGGTTAGCCGTCAGCGCTTCCACTGCTTTCACAGCCGAACCGGTCACGATCGGAATATCATCACCGGGGAAGTCGTAGCTGCTCAACAGTTCGCGAACTTCCAGTTCCACCAACTCCAGCAGTTCCGCGTCGTCTACGAGGTCTTCCTTATTCAGGAACACCACCAGGTTGGGCACACCCACCTGACGGGCCAACAGGATGTGTTCACGGGTCTGGGGCATGGGGCCGTCAGCCGCCGACACCACCAAAATGCCGCCATCCATTTGAGCAGCACCGGTGATCATGTTCTTCACATAGTCTGCGTGGCCGGGGCAGTCCACGTGAGCATAGTGACGATCTTCGGTTTCGTATTCCACGTGAGCCGTATTGATCGTGATCCCGCGAGCCTTTTCTTCAGGGGCGGAGTCGATGTCGGCGTAGTTACGAGCCTGGGCCTTCCCTTGAGCTGCCAGCGACATGGTGATCGCAGCGGTCAGGGTCGTCTTGCCGTGGTCAACGTGACCGATCGTGCCGATGTTGACGTGGGGTTTAGTCCGTTCAAACTTTTCGCGTGCCATGAGTCTTGTGCGTTCCTTTTCCTTGCTATGCGTTCCCCTTACTCTTCGCGATGATCGCCTCAGCGACGTTGCGAGGAACCTCGCTGTATTGGCTGAACTCCATCGAGAAGATACCGCGGCCTTGCGTCATCGAGCGAATGTCGGTGGCATAACCAAACATTTCTGCCAGAGGTACTTTAGCAGCAACTTTGGCCGTTCCGCTCTCCGAACCCATCCCTTCGATTTGCCCGCGACGGGAGTTGAGGTTCCCCATCACGTCACCCAAAAACTCTTCAGGAGCTTCAACCTCAACCTTCATCAAAGGTTCGAGGAGAACAGGTGATGCCTTCATGACCGCCTCGCGGATGGCCATGGAGCCAGCAATCTTGAACGCCATTTCCGACGAGTCCACATCGTGGTAAGACCCATCGATCATCGTTACCTTCACATCGATCAGTGGGTATCCTGCAACGATGCCCGATTCGCAGGCTTCGCGCATTCCCTGTTCTGCGGGGCCGATGTATTCCTTGGGCACAACACCGCCAACAATCTTCGAGACAAACTCGAAGCCCGTTCCGGGTTCGCCGGGTTCAAGTTTAACGACGACGTGACCGTACTGACCTTTGCCACCGCTTTGACGGATAAACTTGCCTTCAGCTTTATCCACAACTTTGCGAACCGTTTCACGGTAGGCCACTTGGGGAGCACCCACGTTGGCTTCTACCCTGAATTCGCGCATCATCCGGTCAACCAAAATTTCCAGGTGCAGCTCACCCATACCGGCGATCACTGTCTGGTTGGTTTCCTGGTCAATGCTGACGCGGAACGTGGGGTCTTCTTCCGAAAGCGATTGCAGGGCTTTGGAGAGCTTTTCCATGTCCTGCTTGGTTTTCGGCTCGACGGCCACGGAAATCACCGGCTCTGGGATGAACAGAGATTCGAGAATAACCGGGTCACTTTCGCTACAGATTGTGTCACCAGTAATGGTGTCCTTGAGCCCAAGAGCAGCACCCAGGTCACCAGCGCGCATTTCGTCTACTTCAATCCGCTCGTCTGCCTTGAGGATGATCAGGCGGGAAATCCGCTCCTTCTTGCCCTTGGTGGCGTTGTAGACATAGCTACCCTTGGTGATTACGCCGGAGTAGACGCGGATGAAGGTCAGACGACCGTAGGGGTCGGCCATGATCTTGAAGGCGAGGGCAGCAGGCGGTGCGTCATCCGCAGCGGGCCGAGTGACTTCGGTTCCATCAGGTAGCAGCCCCTTGATCGGGGGTACGTCGATTGGAGCGGGCAGATAATCTACCACGGCATCCAGCAATAGCTGAACCCCTTTGTTCTTAAAGGCAGAGCCGCAGAGCAGCGGGACAATCGTGCCTTCGATCGTGCCCTTACGCAGTGCACCCTTGATTTCATCGAGGGTTAGCTCTTCGCCTTCGAGGTACTTCTCTGTAAGAACATCGTCGGTTTCAGCTACGGCTTCTACCAACTTCAGGCGATATTCGTCGGCCAGGTCAACCAGATCTTCAGGAATATCGGTTTCTTGGATATCGGTTCCTAGATCGTTGGCGTAGATGTAGGCACGCATTTTTACCAGGTCAACGATGCCGCGCAGCTCGGACTCAGCCCCGATCGGGATTTGAATCGGCACAGCGTTGGCCTTCAGGCGATCGCGCACCTGACCGTAGACCTTGTAGAAATTCGCACCCGTTCGATCCATCTTGTTCACGAACACGATCCGGGGCACTTTGTAGCGGTCTGCTTGCCGCCACACGGTTTCCGATTGGGGTTGTACACCGCCCACGGAACAGAACACGGCGATTACACCATCGAGTACCCGCATCGAACGCTCCACCTCAATGGTGAAGTCCACGTGGCCGGGAGTGTCAATGATATTAATCTTGTGGTCTTTCCAGCTCGTACTGATGGCTGCTGCCGTGATTGTGATTCCACGCTCACGCTCTTGCTCCATCCAGTCCGTGACGGCGGTTCCTTCGTGAACTTCGCCAATCTTATGAACCACGCCCGAGTAGTACAAAATCCGCTCGGTCGTCGTTGTTTTGCCCGCGTCAATGTGGGCGGCAATTCCAATATTTCGTACTCGTTCGAGCGGAATCGATCTGGCCACTTTTACCTCCTGAGACTCCTATCGCAGATACCATGGTACATCCTTGTTAAGTAATCGAAACAAAGACAGAATGCCGAAAAGACAGTATTGGATTAATCGCAGCGTTAACTGCGATCAAGGTCTCCACTGCTGAAGCGTTTGTCTCTGTTTCAAACTCACAGGGATGACAACGCGAAGCTCTTTGCCACACCCAGTGCTTAGGGGGCAAATTCCTGAACTCTCGGCGCTTAGTAGCGATAGTGAGCAAAGGCCTTGTTTGCTTCCGCCATCCGGTGCGTTTCTTCGCGCTTGCGGATTGCGCTGCCCGTTTCGTTGGCCGCATCCATAATTTCGTTGGCGAACCGGCTCACCATGCTGCGGCCACCGCGCTGACGAGCAAATTGAATCAGCCAGCGCAGGGCCAGGGCTGTGCCACGGTCGGTGCGAACTTCCATCGGCACTTGGTAAGTGGCACCACCAACGCGGCGGGCTTTCACTTCAACCAAAGGAGTAGCGTTTTTCACAGCCCGCTCGAACACGTCGAGGGGTTCCGATCCAGTCCGTTCTTGGATCAGTTTGAAAGCATCGTACACGATCCGAGAAGCTACGGACTTCTTGCCTTGCTTCATGATGCGACGAACGGTCATGCTGACGAGACGGCTGTTATAAACCGGGTCAGCGGGGACGGGGCGTTTTTGAGCAGTTGTACGACGGGACATACAGAGGTTGAGCAGCTATCGAAAAGTGGAAGGGCAAACTGAAAAGCGTCTGGGGCAACAGCGATCGCAAATCGAGGCTTCGCTCCTAGCCAGGACTAACCGTGTTGCAGTCCCCAGCGGCTAGATTGCGTGAAGCGTCAGCTTGATTGGGAATTAATTTAGAGGCAATCCACCAAGCGATCGACCGCAATTATTTCTGCGGCTTCGGACGTTTTGCACCGTATTTGGAGCGTCCTTGCTTGCGATCTTTAACGCCGGCAGTGTCAAGGGTGCCACGGATGATGTGGTAGCGCACGCCCGGGAGATCTTTCACCCGGCCGCCACGAATCATGACTACTGAGTGCTCTTGCAGGTTGTGCCCAATGCCCGGGATGTAGGCCGTTACTTCAAAGCCTGAGGTCAGGCGAACGCGCGCCACCTTACGCAGGGCTGAGTTGGGCTTTTTGGGCGTGGTGGTGTAAACGCGCGTGCAAACGCCACGGCGCTGGGGACAGCTTTTGAGTGCGGGCGATTTGGTCTTGGCCTTGGCGTTGGCGCGCTCAGATCGGATGAGTTGCTGAATCGTGGGCATGGGCTTACTGCACCGGCAGATTCTAGATATTCGTTTGGGTCTTAAAATGTCACGGTCTACAACTATACGGATGACCCGTCACCTTTGTCAATCGACCGATATTGATTCGGTGGAATTGCTAGTCACTGGTCTCCGGGGCCCATGTTCGCATCGCATCGAATCAGCAAATCAGTTCAATCAATCAGTCAGTTTTTGAGATTCCCAGGCGATCGCCCGACCAGTCCCCATTTGACTTTCTATTTGACAGTTCAGCCCCAGACCTAGGCAATTGTTGTGATCAGTCAACCAAGAAAATACCCCTGCAAGCCAGTAATCACCACGCTGGCGCATTGCTAGAAAAATTCAACATTAGTCACTGTGCGATCCACTAGCCCCGTTTGCAATATCAAACGAATGACCACAACTGCAAAGGTGTTGGGCATTCGGATTTTGAAATCGAAAATTACCGCCCACTAGATCTTCTGAATAATCTAAGCTGAGTCCCCGCAAGTAAGCTAAATCACGATGATGAATTACGGCTGACCACTCTTCGCCCTGCACAATTTGATCGCCGGGTCTTGGTTCAGTATTCAGCTCAAGCTGATAGGTAAACGTGCGACATCCGCCAGATCGCACTCCCAATCGGAAAGATCCTGATGGCATATCCCATTGCTCTGCAAGGCGCTTCAGTTCAGCAAGAGCCGCAGACGAAACTGTTAATGCAAACGACATGGAACGTAACTTGACTAAAATGCTAGTTGAAATGGTTAAACGAGCTGAGTGAACTGCCTTAAGTCCATTCTACCAATGAAATCTTGGTCGTCAGAAATCAACCGCTTGACATTTTAAAGATTGGATCGCGAGCACAGTCAAAAGGCAGAATTAGTAGTGCTAGAGCGCTCGCCACCACTGGCAAGCGCTCCGCACTGTGAAGTCTTAACTGTTGGCCTATCGCAGGTCTAAACAGGGAATCAAGATTTCCTTGGTTGAAGTCTTAAGACCTGTCATCAGATCGCCTGAGACCCTGATTTCGCCGTGACAAGATCGTGGGAAGCAGGAGCTTCAACTCCTTGTCAGGACGATTGAGGCGCAAAGGATCGACGATTTCAGACTCAATTGCGGAAGATGATGACACCCCCTATTTGCCTTGGGCCCGGGCGTAATCATCCTGAAAGCGCACGATGTCATCTTCGCCCAAGTACTCACCGTTTTGAACTTCAATCAGAATCAGGGGAATTGTGCCAGGGTTTTCCAGCCGGTGAGCCGTGCATTGGGGCACGTAGGTGGACTGGTTGGGGGTCAACATAATTTCATTTTCGCCGCAAACCACGCGCGCCGTGCCTGAAACAACGATCCAGTGCTCACTACGGTGGTGGTGCATTTGAAGACTCAAGCGATGGCCTGGCTCCACCTCGATGCGCTTGATTTTGTAGCCCCGTCCTTCTTCAAGGGTCGTGAACGATCCCCAAGGACGAGTTTCGGTCACAGTTGGGCCAATGCCGTTGGCGGTGATGGTTGTGACGCTCAGGGCGGTTTCTGGGGTTTGGACTTTGGTTGGGGCCACCTTAAAATGTCTCCTTCACTGTGCTGATTGGTTATCGGTGGGTGGTGACTCGTTAGGCGATCGGGGTAGATGCGGGCGATCCCTACGATGGGGAGGGGGTTGGGCTGCCTGTGTATCCCTTTGCAGGATTGTTCCCGAATGTAGTCGTTTGACTGTCTCTAGTTGGGAACAAACTAGCGAGGGGGTGCGATGGATTGCTGAACCCATAGGCTAACGGCGCAACGATCAGTCGCTGGAGCCAATCCCGGGAATGGGGTTGCTTGCTTTTGCATCTCGCTGGGCTGAGTCGCACAGCGATCGCGGGCATGACTGGAGTTCAAACTTATTTAATTGATGGGCAATGGACAATTCTGACGCTTACCCACTACGAGTATAGGCGACCGAATTTTGGGGCAGAATTGACCGCGATCGCCTACAGCAATCTGGTTCAATCACCACAATCGTCCCTGGTTCATGCCAATTGCCGCCGTTGCGATCGCTGAAATTTCAGGATTTCTCAGGCAGAATCCCTATTCACAGTGACCTGTGACGCATCGGTGATAATCTGATACTTGGCAAAAATACCGATGAAGGCGCGCTGGCGTACCTTCAGTGCGGTTCGCCCCGTTAACACCGAGTTTGAAAACCCGCTCGCATCCCACCAGCGATCGCCCGGTGCACCCCACCATGAGAGCGCGATCGCTACCTTCGCGAGCAAGCCAACCCAGATCATTGAAGCGATAAACTCACAGGCTCGAGCATGGTCACCACCACTGAAAAAACCAACGTCGGCTACATCACGCAAATCATCGGCCCCGTGATCGACGTGAAGTTCCCCGGCGGTAAATTGCCCCGCATTTACAACGCACTGAAAGTCCAGGGAACCAACCGCGCAGGCCAAGAAGTTTCCGTGACCTGCGAAGTGCAACAACTGCTCGGCGACCAACAAGTCCGCGCCGTTTCCATGAGCACCACCGATGGTCTCGTGCGCGGCATGGAAGTCGAAGATACCGGCGCTCCGATCAGCGTTCCCGTGGGTAAAGCCACGCTCGGCCGTATCTTCAACGTTTTGG
Source organism: Oscillatoriales cyanobacterium (assembly GCA_004292515.1). Taxonomy (GTDB): domain Bacteria; phylum Cyanobacteriota; class Cyanobacteriia; order CACIAM-69d; family CACIAM-69d; genus CACIAM-69d. Next base: position 21,223 of record RDXB01000059.1, on the reverse strand, counting down.
GCGAACCCGTTGACAACCGCGGCCCCGTTGGAGCCACTGAGTTTTCTCCGATCCACCGGGCAGCTCCCAAGCTGACCGAACTGGAAACCAAGCCCTCCGTGTTTGAAACCGGGATCAAGGTCGTTGACCTGCTGACCCCCTATCGTCGCGGCGGCAAAATCGGTCTGTTCGGCGGCGCCGGCGTGGGCAAAACCGTGATCATGATGGAATTGATCAACAACATCGCCACCCAGCACGGTGGGGTGTCGGTGTTTGCCGGTGTAGGTGAACGCACCCGTGAAGGGAACGACCTCTACAACGAAATGATCGAGTCGGGCGTAATCAACAAGGACGACTTGAACGAGTCCAAGATTGCCCTGGTGTACGGTCAAATGAACGAGCCGCCGGGGGCCCGGATGCGCGTGGGTCTGTCGGGCTTGACCATGGCGGAATATTTCCGCGATGTGAACAAGCAGGACGTGTTGCTGTTCGTAGACAACATCTTCCGCTTTGTCCAGGCCGGTTCTGAAGTGTCCGCGCTGCTGGGTCGGATGCCCTCTGCTGTGGGTTATCAGCCCACCCTAGGGACAGACGTGGGTGATCTGCAAGAGCGGATTACCTCAACCACCGAAGGCTCGATCACCTCGATCCAAGCGGTTTATGTCCCCGCCGACGACTTGACTGACCCCGCTCCGGCAACCACTTTTGCCCACTTGGATGGGACAACGGTGCTGTCGCGGAGCCTGGCATCCAAGGGAATTTACCCGGCTGTGGATCCGCTGGGTTCGACCTCGACAATGTTGCAACCGGCCATTGTGGGCCGCGACCACTACGACACAGCTCGGTCGGTGCAGTCAACCCTGCAACGCTACAAGGAACTGCAAGACATCATCGCCATTCTGGGTTTGGATGAATTGTCGGAAGAAGACCGTCTGACCGTGGCTCGTGCCCGGAAGCTGGAGCGCTTCCTGTCGCAGCCGTTCTTCGTGGCTGAAGTGTTTACCGGTTCGCCTGGTAAGTACGTAAGCCTGGAAGATACGATCAAGGGCTTCAAGATGATTCTGTCGGGCGAGCTGGACAAGTACCCCGAACAGGCCTTCTACTTGGTGGGCAACATCGACGAAGCGATCGCCAAGGGTGAAAAGCTGCTGAATAGCTAAGACCCACCGCAGAGGAGACTAGGGCGCGGACACCGTGCCCTGGTTTTTGACTGCTGTGATGAATTCTGAAGCTGATTCTGAGGCTGGTTCTGGGGCTAGTTTGTCTTTGTGGTGTTGTGATGGCTCTCGATCGAGCTAAGGGGCTATGAGTCTAGTTGTTCGCGTAATTTCCCCGGATCAAACCGTTTGGGATAATGCGGCGGAAGAAGTGATTCTGCCGAGTACGACCGGGCAACTCGGAATCTTGCCGGGCCACGCGCCGTTGCTGACTGCGCTGGACACGGGAGTGATGCGAGTCCGGGTTAACAAAGATTGGCTGCCGATCGCCCTGATGGGTGGGTTTGCCGAAGTGGAAGATAACGAAGTAACCGTTTTGGTCAATGGAGCCGAGCGCGGCGATGCGATCGACCGTGCCACTGCCCAATCTGAGTACAGCAATGCTGAACAGGGAATTTCTCAAGCAGAAAGCCCCCAGGCTAAGATCAAAGCTGCTCAGTCCCTGAAGCGCGCAAGGGCACGGTTGCTGGCTGCGGGTGGCAGTGTTTAGAGTTCAAGACCTCAAGACCCAAATTCCACCGACCATCAACTAAGCACGGGTGACGTTAGTCATTCAACGGGTGGCGGGCAATAGCCAACAAGAGAGGCGAGGAATCGATCAAGGTTCCTCGCCTCTCCCGTTGCTGATGATCCCTGCTTGAATGTGGCCTTAATGTGTGCCAGCTCCGTCACGTCGGCCAGGTGTGCCCAAATTGCGCCGAGGACGAAACGGTTTAGCCGCTGCCATGGGAACCACGGGGACGGCAGCCATGGCAGGGAGCGCCACACCCGCCGCAAGGCTGGGCGGATCAAAAGCACGATCCACAGGGTGTTCAAGATCGAAGACACCCAGCTCTTCGCAGTCAAGGGGATCGAAGGGCAATCGCTGAGAACTGGTCGCCCCAATGGCCGATTGTAGGGGGTGGGATTGGGTGACTTTGGGCAGCGATACCAGAGGTTTGGGTGCGTTCTGCGGCTGCCACCATTGCCAGAAGGCGATGATACGGGTCAGGGTTTTGCGAATGGTGATTGCAGAGTTCATTAAGATGCCTCCCAACTGGAACAGATCCCTGCGCCAACAAATTCCTACGCCAACAGACCCACAGATTAGGGGATTTGACCTGAAAATCATGGGGCGGGCGGGATTGGTCTAATCGCTCAAGACACAGAGTGATGATGTGATCGTGATTGGTCTCCAATCTGGACTTACCTTACCCCGATCGCTGGGAAATCGCCTAGGGTACGTCATCCATCGGGCAGAAACCCTGAGTGACTGTGTGACCGACTGAATCGACTGAATTCACCTGATCGCTCCATGGCCGAGATGTAGCACAATCGAGCTAGCGCCACTGGTGCTTTGGATGATCCTCCGCCCTTATTTTCAACACCATGCAACGGTTTTTTTCCTCCCTCACGGCTGTCCGCGTCATTGGCCGACTCTGTGCGATCGGGTTGTTGGTCTTGTGTACATGGTTTGTAGTGCCCCATGGCTCGGCACTGGCCTTAACCAGCGTCAAACTCTTTGATCTGAATTACCGCGAATGCCAGCCGGAGGTGGCGGCTGGGGCCGTAACACCTGGCGGTACAAGTTCACCGGCCAAGTGCTTCATCATCTATGGCAAAGCTGAGAATCCCACCGGAAAATCGGTTTTTGATGCGGATATTTTTGGTCGGATCTACGATGCGACGGATAACTCAATCATGGAAAATCGCACCCGGTTGGGGGCGATCGAGGAAGTGCCGCCCGGCGTGAGTGATTTTGAGTTTCGGATTTCTGTGTCACCCAATCAGCCGGAACCCCTGAAGCTCGCGCAATTTAAAGCTGCGGGTTTTACGGGGCGCGTACGACGCTAAGTTGCAGACGCGGTGAAAGGGGTCACCATGGACGGGTAGTTCGATCGCTCTGGTCTTCCCAGCAGCGATCGGGCCAGGGACTCACTGAGGAATCAAGATGGCTCCATCAGGATCACCCAATCCGGCGGGTAACCTTGAGCCTGAAATCCTGAACTAACCTCAAGCCAATGGTGATGGCCTATTCAGCAGTAGGGGTTGCTGATCGCGCCTGATACACGGCTTGGACGTTATACCAATTCAAAAATACCCGCGCTAGTTCTAGGGCTAACTGCGGTCGGTTGCGATCGATCAACCATTGCAGCAACGGGCGCAAAGTGCGCTCATTCAGTCGCCCACCCAACGACAGCAGCCCCCACAGGGCCACATGCAGCCAGGTCATCTGGATCATGAGGCGCACATTCCAGGTGGGGTGCTTGCGATAAAACTCAATGCCCATCCGGCCGCGCTCCAATTCCCGACGGATGAGACCCGGAATTTCTTCTAGGCTGAAGGGGGGATGCCAGTGATAGCCAACGGCTGCGGGGCAGGGCACTAGCTTTACTCCCAGTTGCTTGAGACGCACGCCCAATTCCAAATCTTCCCAGCCGTAGAGCGTGAAGCGTTCATCAAAGGCCCCGGCGCGATCGAGCCAGTGCTTGGCGATCGCTACATTGCCCGTGGCAAAGAATGCCCGCGATAGATCCGTAATTTTGAAGGGTTCGATCGTGGGTTGCTCAAAGTTGCAAGTATTCACCACGCGCCCATAGGTGAAAAAGGCATCATTCCCCGCTTGGGTTTGGGCTGCCTTGAGCGATCGGGCATGGCAATCCAAAAAATCTGCGAGTACCACCAGATCGCTATCAATGAAAACAATCGTGTCGCCGCGCGATGCCGCTAAACCCAGGTTGCGCGCGGCCGCTGGCCCGCGATGGTTTTGCTCGATTGTGCGGACGTGGGGCAGGCGATCGGCTTCGGCGGCCAGCCAGTCCAGCGTGCCATCCGTTGAGCCGTCATCCACCACCACGATTTCGTAATCATCAATGGGGCTGAGGGGACTCCATTGCTGTTGCTCCATCGCCCGCAGGCATTTTTGCAAGATGGGCAACCGATTGTAGGTCGGAATCACGACGCTAATAAACACAGATCGGGGTCACTGACGTTGGATGGGGCAGTCTCAATTCTAGGGGCAATTCTTCGGGGCATCGCCCTGAACCCGAGCCTAGGGGCGATTGCCCAGAGACTCCATCATTCGCCACCACCGAGACAGGGGCAACGAGACGATCGGCGACCACAGACTGCTGAGAATTGCTGAACAGAGCGTTACCCGCTGGTGGAGTGTCCAAACATCACTTGCATCGCGACCGTATAGATAGGCAAACTGTGCTGCCATGACGGTTTCCGAGACCGCAACCAGCACAAAGGTGGTCAGGGCCATCATCACCCAGGCCGTCTCACCCGATCGCGGATGTAAGCGCGCCGCCAAAAAGCCCACCAGGGCTAGCCCCCAGGCATGGCTCGGGGTCAGTCCCGTCATCCCATCTTGCAGCAGACCCGCCACTGTACCGCCGGTAGCCGCCACCCACCACAGGCGACCCACACTCCAGCTCACCACCCAAATCAGCGGCCAATCGACACCAACCCCCAGCAGTTCTAAGCCTGGCAACCGAAGTGGCGTAAGGGCTGTACAGAGCAGCAGCGAGCCAGTGGAAACGGCAGCATTGATCGCAATCTGAGCCAGCAGAGGGTAGCGATCGAGGGCATCGCGCAGGTGATTTTTGGTGTTCAATCCGTTCAAGGGGCTGACTGCGGCAGAGCCGATCGAGCAACAATAGCAACCGCCTAAGGGCGACCAAGCAAAAGAGACCGAAGCCCGTTAAGGACGAGCTGGTTGGCGAGGAGTGGGTTGAGCGGGGGCTGCCGGGTTGGCGGTGGGGGCACTGTCCGTGGGTAACTCGTCCTTAAACTTGCGGAACAGTTCCAGATCGTGGGGCAGCGTGACGACCCATTCCAGCGTGCTGAGGGGCGCTGAAAGCTCGATAGTCGCTTCGGGAGCCAAGGCTCGTTTGGTGTCGATCGCCACCACACGCCCAATGGGCAACCCGGCCGGGAAAAACTGACTATAGGCTGAAGTAACGATCGCATCACCGGGTTTCACATCCGGCAACTTGTCAAAAAACTCAACGACGGCCGTGCGATCGCTCTTGCCGCGCAGGTAGCCCATAAAGCGCGATCGAGCGACCGATACACCAATCCGGCTGCCTGGATCACTAACCAGCAACACTCGACTAGTATGGGGAGTCACCACCGTGACGCGGCCTACCACTCCCCCCGGGGCCATGACAATCGCCCCCTGCTGAATGCCATCATTACTGCCCCGCCCCAGGGTGATTTGCTGCCACCAGCGATCCGCACTGCGGCCAATTGCGGGCGCAACAATCCCAGCGGCTGGCAAAGTTTTGCGATAGCTCAACAAATTCTGGAGTTGCGAGTTGCGACTTTCTAGCTCCTCAACCCGCTGCTGCAGTTCCCGTACCCGGGCATCGGCCAAGTCATTCTGAGTGGGTGCACCCAAGTGCAGAGGGAGCGTCAACGCCCGGTACGCTTCCATGAGGAATCCCGCTTGTCCCTGACGGACACCCAATGCTAGACCCAGTGCCACCACGGCCAGCACTGCCCGTAACCAGTTCCGCCCCCACCAGCGGCGAATGTCATACACGACGACGATCGCTCCGTTCTTAAGAAATAAGTCTCAAAATCACCCCTCGATGCGATCGCCCTTGAACAAGACGCGCTTGGAGTGTGTTGGTTGTGGGTTCGGTAGATGTGAACAGTCCAATCTCGCTGATAGCACTGGCGGCCTACTCTTCCCTTGGGAAGACAGCTCGGCCATCCTATGCCCTCAACGAAATTGACAATTCAGGCAGCTACCAGCCCCGCTGCCTAGTGTTTGATCGCCTAAGACGATCGAAGCCGTCAGCCATTGTGGCGATTGGACACACCAAAAACTGCTTATGGCTGACTCGCAACAACGTTACAGATTACGAGAACTGCCGCTGAAGACCCGCTCCAGTTGCTTGAAGTTTTCAAGCACCCGACCCGTTCCCAAAACAACACAGCTCAAGGGATCTGGAGCCACATGAACAACAATGCCCGTTTCATGACTGATCAGTGTGTCTAAACCCTTGAGGAGGGCCCCACCGCCGGCCAGCATAATTCCGCGATCGATGATGTCAGAAGCCAGCTCAGGGGGCGTGCGCTCTAGGGTGCGCTTCACGGCTTCTACAATCACCGACAGCGGTTCAGACATGCTTTCGCGCACTTCACCCTGCTTGACGGCTACGGTGCAGGGCAAGCCGGAGAGCAGGTGCAAACCACGCACCTCCATCACAGCATCATCCTCATTGCTGGGGTAGGCAGAACCGATTTGGATCTTGACTTCCTCAGCGGTGCGCTCCCCAATCACCAGATTGTGGACTTTTTTCATGTACTGGGTGATCGACTCACTCAGCTCATCACCCGCCACCCGAACCGATTCACTGAGTACAGTACCCTGCAAACTGAGCACAGCAACCTCGGTGGTGCCGCCCCCAATATCAACGATCATGTTGCCGGTCGGTTCTGCCACGGGCAGGCCAGCCCCGATCGCAGCGGCTACCGGTTCGTCGATGAGATAGACATCGCGCGCACCAGCCTGGTGAGCTGCCTCCATAACGGCGCGGCGCTCCACACCGGTTACACCACTCGGAATACCGATCACAATCCGAGGCGGTACTAGGGTTTTGCCTTCGTTGACGCGACGAATGAAGTGCTTGAGCATCAACTCGGCCGTATCGAAATCGGCAATGACTCCATCGCGCAAGGGGCGCAGGGCCATCACGTTGCCGGGAGTCCGTCCCAGCATTTTTTTGGCATCTTCGCCAACAGCTAGGGGGACTCGCTTGTCTTGGTCAATCGCCACGACGGACGGTTCCTGAAGCACGATGCCCTTGCCGGACACGTACACCAGGGTGTTGGCCGTTCCAAGGTCGATCCCCATATCTCGAGACAAGGAGAAGCGGTTAAAAAAACCCACGTTTTAAGCCCCCACAAGGTTAGGAACTGAAGTTGCTCCACCGGAAATGACTGTCCTAGGAACAGTCGAGGTGGATTCTATTACGTTTTGTACAACCCGTCTAGTCAAAGGGTTGGGATGGTTGATAGCACGTGGTGTGCGGATGGATAGCATTGGCATTGTGATGCGGTTGTGAGGCGGATGGGGGGCGATCGCCCTGATCCAAATCAGGGAGTCAACACTCTAATGGCAGTCAGGGCATGAACTTGGGAAGTTCGTGACAAGGGCCGCCGGCAAAGGAATCAGTTCGTTGACCCTGACCCTTCAATTGACCCTAAAAGCCATGTCCACGACAGTGAGGCTGCGATCCTGATGGAACTGAAACGAAGAACCGCAATTGCGTGATGACTCGGGAGGGGGCTGACCAGCGAACGGTAACCCAATTCATCAGTCTGAGGGCGGCCTCAGGGATGGCGATCGCCCCTCAGCAGGGCGCTGGGTGGGGTGAAGCGGCTTGGGGATGTTGCTAGCGATCGCGACGGGAACCAACACAGGCTCCCGGTAGTAACAGCATGGCATCTCCGAAGGAATAAAACCGGTAGCGATCGCCGTAGGGGGCAGCCGGAGCATCTAGGGCCACTTGGTAGAGATCCAGGAGTCGCGATCGCCCCAGAAAGGCGGCCACCAACATCATTAGACTCGATCGGGGTAGGTGAAAGTTTGTGATCATCCCGTCAACCACTTGCCACTCATAGCCGGGATAAATGAACAGATTGGTTTTGCCGCAGAAGGTGTCGATCATCCCCGATGAACTGTGGCGGGCCGCCGACTCCAGCGTCCGAACTGCCGTTGTTCCCACCGCAATCACCCGCCCTCCGGCTGCCCGAGTGGCGCGGATTTTTTCAGCGGTTTCCGTGGATAGAAATGCCCATTCCTCATGCATTTGGTGGGCTGTGATGTCCTGGGTGGCCACGGGTCGAAAAGTACCCACGCCCACGTGCAATGTCACAAAAGCACGACCAATGCCAGCTTGGGCCAGACGCTCCAGCAGGTCTGGGGTGAAGTGTAGACCCGCCGTGGGGGCAGCGGCGGAACCGGGATCGCGGGCATAGACGGTTTGGTAGCGATCGGGTGAGGCTTGGGAATCCGTGATGTAGGGCGGCAAGGGCATGGTGCCCCAGCGATCGAGTAGCGGAATCAGCGATGGCACACCCGGCGGCAGATTAAACCGCAACAATCGTCCACCCGTGGCATGGTCAACCGCTAGCACCTCCGCCGTTAATCGCCAGTCAAGCGGTAAGTTCAGATCGCTTGCGGGGGAGTCCGGTAAATGATCGGTGGTGGGAAAAAATTCAATCTGGGTTCCAACCAAGAGGCGTTTACCCGGCCGCACCAGGGCCAGCCAGGTGTCGGGCGATCGGGCCTCAAGCAGCAGTGCTTCAACCGCCGAGCCACTGGTTTTGCGTCCTCGCAGGCGCGCTGGAATCACCGATGAATCATTCAGAATCAGCAGGTCACCAGGCTTGAGCAGCTCCGGCAAGTCGCAAAACTGACGGTGCAAAACGTCATCTGGCGAGGGCGCGACGAGCAGGCGAGATCGATCTCTCGGCTCTCTGGGATTTTGAGCGATGCGATCATCCGGTAGGTCGTAGTGATAGCTGTCAAGCGACCGGTCTAGGCCGTCGGTGTACCCCATAAACAGGGAAGGGTCAATTTTTGTAAGAATCGCTTAAGATTCTAAGTCAAGAAACGTAAATCTTGAGAGAATATTAAGTGTATCGATCGCTTGGAGATCCAAGCTCGGGCTATGGAATATCTCTATCGCTTCGCCAATGCTAGTCTGACGCTCCGTGCGATCGAACGATTGAGCTTTGCCTGGCGCTCCTCCGTGCAGTTCGTCACAGTCGTTCACCAACTGGACGGTTGGGTGTTACGTCTCAAGCTGCTCTCACCCCTCATCTCCAAATCTCATCTGGATTTGCAAGCCTTTTTGCTGGAGCTGGGCACACCCTACCTGCCATCACCGCAACTCAAAGTGGTGCTGTGGAGCTTGGAACTGGGTCAATCGCCCATTTCAGTCATGGAGCGACATCAGGTTGCTGTGATTTCCCATGGTCGCCCCGATTCCGGCGAAATTGAGGAATTTTGCAAGCAGTTTATTGCCGGTCTGGGCTACTGCCCTGCCACATTGACTTAGGGTCTTGATCAGGACTTAGAACCCAGAACCCGACAGCAAGAGTCCAGCAGCAAGAGTCCCCAAAAAAAACGCACAACTCCCAAGGGTGGATGTGCGTGAGCATCGCGTTCAGCAGGTTCCCGTGGATGATTCGAGTGAATCATGTGGAACTGATCTGACACTGTTTGGCACTGTTTGACATTGTTCGGCGCTATCTGGCGCTATCTGGCGCTATCTGGCACTTGAGCTGATCTTTAACGATGGGCTGCGACGGTTGAGGGTAGCTGTGCGACCAGGGTTTGCAAGGCAGCCTCGTATTGCGGGTCTTGGCGATCGCCCGCCGACCGATCTCCAATGGGCGGGGGTGGCGGCCCTTCTACAGGGCGATCGGGTTCAATTCCCGCTTGATTGATATCGCGATGCAGCGGCGTTTCATACTTGGCGATCGTGACGGCCAAACCCGAACCATCAGCCAGGTCAAACAGCGATTGAATCAGCCCCTTCCCAAACGTCCGTTCACCCACGAGCTTTGCGCGACCACTATCTTGCAGGGCCCCCGCCAGAATTTCACTAGCACTCGCGGTTCCCCGATTCACCAACACCACCAAGGGCATTCGCGTCAGGGCAGCCCCTGTAGCTTCAAAGGTGTCGAACACCCCTTGGCGATTGACGGTATAGACGATCGGGCCGTTGTCGATCCATTGGCGGGCGATCGCAATCCCCGCTTGCAGCAATCCGCCGGGATTATTTCGCAGATCCAAAACAAATCCCTCAGCCCCTTGGCGCGACAGTTGGCGAATGGCGGCGGCCATTTCCGTGGCAGCGTTGCCATTGAACTGACTGAGGCGCAAGTAACCAATCTGGCGATCGTGGTCGCGACGCAGCTCGGCTACTACGGGGTTAATCGCAATTCGATCGCGAATTAGGTCGTAGTCTTCCGCTGGCACATCGTTTGATCGCTGAATTTGCAACCGCACCTGACTGCCCGAAGGCCCCCGCATCCGTTCTGCGGCTTCATCCAAGCTCATGGCCGCCGTCAGTACGCCATCGATCGCCAAGATCCGATCTTGGGGCAAAATTCCCGCGCGATCAGCCGGCGATCCCGCCAGCGGCGCAACCACCGTCAGCACCCCCGTATCGGCATCCAAGGCAATTTGCAGCCCCACCCCCGTCAGTTCCCCCGAGGTATTGGTCTGCAAACTGCGATATTGCTCCGGCGACAAAAAGCGCGTGAACGGATCACCCAACACCGCCAACATTTCCTGAATGGCGCTGTAGGTCTCCGCCCGATCGCGCAGGGGCTTCTTCAGGGCTTTTTCGCGAATCCACCACCAGTTCTGATGGTTGAACGTGTCGTCTATATAAGCTCGATTCACAATTCGCCAAGCTTCACTCAGCAGCTTCTGCTCCGGGGTCATGGCCCAAACGCGATCGGTCGGCACCCCCAACCACAGCAGGAGCGACCACAGACTCAGCAACAAGCCAATACTCAGGGATTTTTTCAATGGGGTTTTGATTAAAGTCTTCACCATACAGTCGATCCTAACCGCTGTCAGGGGTTTCCTGGCAAGCAGTTCCTTGAGAACCAAAGCGATTCTGCGCCCCAGCACAGGGCACAAGTTGGCGATCCCCACAGCAGATCAGGGACGCTGTTCCCCGCGTAATAGAGACAATTGGTCAATAAACCCGCTCGATCGGTTCTCCGTATCGGGTTGGGGTGATTTCCAGTGTGTTAAATTTTTTAAAAGCGCCACGCATTTTTAAGTTTCAGCCTCATCTTCCAGCAAGGGACTCCGCACCTATGTCGAAACTGTACGAATGGTTCGACGAGCGTTTGGAAATCCAAGCACTCGCCGACGACGTGACGGACAAGTACGTCCCGCCCCACGTCAACATCTTCTACTGCCTTGGCGGTGTCACGCTGGTCTGCTTCCTGATCCAGTTTGCTACCGGCTTCGCCATGACCTTCTACTACAAGCCCACCGTGGCAGAAGCGTTCTCGTCGGTGCAATACCTCATGAACGACGTGAGCTTTGGCTGGCTGATCCGCTCCATCCACCGCTGGTCTGCCAGCATGATGGTGCTGATGATGATCCTGCACGTGTTCCGCGTGTACCTGACCGGCGGTTTCAAAAAGCCCCGCGAACTGACCTGGGTGACCGGTGTGGTGCTGGCAGTGCTGACGGTTTCCTTCGGCGTGACCGGCTACTCCCTACCCTGGGACCAAGTGGGCTACTGGGCTGTGAAGATCGTGTCCGGCGTTCCTGAAGCAATCCCCGTCGTGGGTTCGACCATTGTGGAACTGCTGCGCGGTGGCGAGAGCGTTGGGCAAGGCACCTTAACCCGCTACTACAGCCTGCACACCTTCGTGCTGCCCTGGATGATTGCGGTGTTTATGCTGATGCACTTCCTGATGATCCGCAAACAAGGGATCTCGGGCCCCCTCTAAAGATGCGCGATCAGGTGTGGCTGCCTTGGTGAACTGCGGGGTTGTTGAATTGTGTATCGCGTCCTTGAACTCCCCGGGCAACTTCCCTAGGATCAGGGCGCACACAAGAGCGAACCACCCCTGCCAAAGTCCCCACCTGCCGTTTTAAATTCCCTTCACGGAGAAGTGTTTAGCGATGTCCATCCTCAAAAAGCCGGATCTGAGCGATCCTAACTTGCGTCTGAAGCTGGCCAAGGGCATGGGTCACAACTACTATGGTGAACCCGCTTGGCCGAACGACTTGCTGTATGTGTTCCCGGTGGTGATCTTGGGGACGTTTGCCCTGATGGTGGGTCTGGCCGTGCTAGACCCGGCGATCGTGGGTGAGCCGGCGGATCCGTTCGCCACGCCGCTGGAAATTTTGCCGGAATGGTATCTGTATCCGGTGTTCCAAATCCTGCGGATTCTGCCCAACAAGTTGTTGGGGATCGCCTGCATGGGTGGTATTCCGCTGGGTCTGATGCTGGTTCCGTTCATTGAAAATGTGAACAAGTTCCAAAACCCCTTCCGTCGTCCGGTGGCGATGGCCTCGTTCCTGTTTGGGACAGCCTTTGCGATCTGGTTGGGAATCGGCGCAATCATGCCGATCGACAAGTCCCTGACCCTGGGCTTGTTCTAAATTTCAAGTCTTGACTGGATGAGACATGATTAGTTTGAACTGCTCCTGAATGGGTATCGGTGCAATTAATCAGGTGACTCAATCTAAGTTGTAAACAGTAGAGCTGGCTCTAGGGCTGGCTCTGCTGTTTTTGTTTTATGCGGCGATCGAAAAAGCCCCGTCCGCTAGCAGCGGGCATGAGAGCGCGTCTAATATGCGTCCGATCAAACGCCCCCACCCGCCTTGACGGCCCAACGGCCCAGTGATTCACCAGCCCAGGCGATCGCCCCCGCAACCAGCCCCAACCCAACCCGCACCCCTGGCTACCCCACGCGCCACCCCAGCGGCCGCCCCAGCTCCCGGCCCGGCCAAGGATGCGACCGGCTGGACAGGATTAGGTGACTAGACAAGCTGACAAGCTGAATTGACCTCGGGGAATGCAGGCGCGCTTAATGGCCAACCCAAATCACTTCCGGGCCGTCCTCATCCTCTTCCCAGTCCTCGTCTTCGTCAAAATCATCATCACCAAACTCAGCTCCATCACCGCGCAAAGGGCGATCGAGCAGGGTGGGCAACTCCAAGGTGACAGGGCCCAACTCATCAAGCCAATCCCAAACTCGCTGCAACAGCCCATCCAAGTTGTGACGGGTGGCCGCAGACACCTTCAGAATCGGTTCCGGGTGGTGGGGTTGCAGCTCTTCGATGAGGGTGTTGACCCAATCAGCATCTACCGCATCCACTTTGTTGATCGCCAAAATTTGCGGGCGATCGGTCAGGCCGCGTCCATAGGCCTGTAGCTCGTTTTGGATCGTGTGGTAGGCCCCGATTGGGTCTTCTCCCGTTGCATCCACCAAATGCAGCAGCAACCGCGTCCGTTCAATGTGTCGCAGGAATTCATGGCCCAAGCCCAAGCCCTCGTGGGCCCCCTCAATCAAACCAGGAATATCCGCAAACACCGTGCCATCACCCGTGGGCCGGCGCACAACACCCAAATTCGGCACCAGCGTCGTAAAGGGGTAGTCCGCAATCTTCGGCTTGGCCGCCGACAAAGCCGAAATCATGGTGGACTTACCCGCATTGGGCAGCCCCACGATCCCCACCTCCGCCAACAGTTTCAGTTCCAAATACAGCCGAAATTCTTCACCGGGCAAACCGGGCAAGGCCAATTCTGGAGCACGGTTCCGGTTGCTCAAAAAGTGGGCATTGCCGAGGCCCCCTTTGCCGCCCTTGGCAATGCAGATGCGCTGGCCCGGATGCACCAAGTCGGCCACCAAGGCCCGCGTGTTGGCCTCGTAGACCGCCGTTCCACAGGGCACTTCCACCACTAGGTCTTCGCCGCTGCGGCCTGTGCAATTGTTGGGGCCACCGCGCATACCGTCTTGGGCCTTGAAGCGAGCGTTGTAGCGAAAGTCAAGCAAGGTTTGCAGCCCCTGGGTGGCCACAAAATAGACAGAGCCGCCCCGGCCGCCATTGCCGCCAGCGGGGCCCCCAGCGGGCACGTATTTTTCCCGGCGAAAGGCAACAATGCCGTCCCCGCCATTACCGGCTTGGACGATGACTTCTGAATGATCGATAAATTGCATGGGGTCGGGGGCAGGGGATCGAAAAACAGGGGATCAGGATCGTGCCGAACCCGGTTTGATTGCAGGCCGTCGGGTTGCGTTCGATCCTGTGGGTTCCCCCCACGGTGCCAAAAACCGTCCGCGATCGCCCCTAGGAGCAGTAATGGGTGACATCTTCGCCACAATCATCGGCGAGATAGGACAGGGCGCGGAACCGTAACCCCACCATTTGCTCGTAGAGGGGGTTGAGCTTGCACATGGGGGGGATATGGGCCAGTTTGCGCCCGAACACCACCACGTCGCGCTCGAAGGGGCACTGAGAGGGGATCATTTTACAGAGAAAGTGGGCAACTTTGGGATTTTGAATCTCCAATCCATCCAGCCAGTGGCGAACGGGGGCCAACACATCAGCGCGATCGCCCGTGGGGGATTGGAGCGGCTCGGCACAGTTGAGGGTTTGCTGAAGGGCGGCAAAGGCGGGAATTTCCCGGCCCAGGGCCGTGCTGAATTGGCGAATCAGTTGGTCTTCGGAGTCGGAATATATACCATCGGCGATCGCCACCATGACCGCCGTACGCAGAAAGTTATCGGCATGGTGTGGATCATCGCCTAGTTCCGCCGCTAGCTCTTCAGGCGTGAGGGGATCAAGCAGTTCTTCGGGAGCAAGCACTTCATGGGTGAGAGAGGTGATGATTTCCCGTTCTTCATCGTCCAAGTGACCGTCAGCCCAGGCAACAGTGGTCAGGCCACGCAACCAAAGCAACGTGCGCACGCGATCGGACGGGTCTGCAACAAGCGTCATAGGCTTACCCCTAACGGCAACTCAAGGAAAGGAAGTAATCAGGACGATATCGGGATGATTTGAGACCAATTTGGGATCAACCCATTTTGAATCAAACTGCGGCAATGGCCGGTGCATGGGCCCCCGATCAACAGGTTAGCCAGCTCCAGCAATCACCATCGCATCCTTACCTCCATCCTAAAAGCCGCGATCGCGACTGTCGCCCTAACAATGGGTTCTCTTCCAGTTCTCATTCCAGTTCTCTCATTCCAGTTCTCTCAGAGGATGTCTGAAAACCACGACCCGCTCAACGGTGGAATCAGGATTGCAAGGGAGATGAGAACAAGCCATGGCCGCTCATGACAAAACCTAGGGGACTTGGCGATCGCTCTGCTAACAAACCCATGACTGAGCGCAAATCGCTACTGTGGTGAGGCCGGTTCTCGTCTGTGGTGCAAGTCTGTGGAGATCATCAACCGAGATCCGCCATAGAAACCGGATCAACTCCCATTGCCCGCCCACGATTGGGGTAATCTGTAATCAAGATGCAAGAAAATTTCATGTTTCTTCAACTCCAGCCCCCCCAGAACTCCCCAGATAGCGCCTAGATCAGCCCAGGTCATCAGCCTAGATCATTGGTAGTTGCCGATCCCCCCAGTTTCTTGACCCGCCACTATCTGGTTGCAATCTCGATCGCAATCGGGGCCTCCCATCCGCCTTCCTGGGCTAAAGCTCTGGGCTAAGACTCCCCAGTCGTCCATCTTGCTCTCGACCCTGCCGTTGCTCCTGTTCATCACCCACCTGCTTGGGGGTTAATCATGGCTTTCGATTCGCCCGATCGCACCCCAATGGACGAACCACCCACTCAATCCACCCATCCCGATCCTGTGTCTGCCCCTGAGTCGATCAATCCCGTCCCCTCAATTGAGGACGATGTATTGGATTTGGATGCGGAGTTTGAAACCGACAACGCTTGGATGCCTACGACCGCTTGGCTCAGTGGGCCGCGTGGCCTGTTGTTGGGATTGGGTCTGGGGGTGGTGGTGACCTTGGGGGCGAGCTTTGCCCTGGGCAGTCGCAAACCCGCCGCCCAACCCGCCGTGGCTGCGGCCGAACAACCGGCCGCGACCACCAGCAACCCCCAAGCACCATCCGGGTCTGAACAGCCCGTGACGATCGCCACCGCCGAAGTCGCCCCCGTGAGCCGCACCATTGAAGCGACGGGGACAATCGAAGCGCAGGAGTTAGTACCGGTGCAGCCCCCTTCAACCGGCTTACGAGTGGTGCGATTGTTGACCGATGAAGGCCAGGTGGTGCAACGGGGCCAACTCCTAGCCGTGGTTGATGATTCGGTGTTGCGAGCCCAATTGGGTCAGGCCCAGGCCGAGGCCATGGAAGACGAAGCGGCCTTGGCAGAACTGCGGGCCGGATCGCGCCCCGAAGAAATCACCCAAGCTGAAGCAGTGGTCAATCAGGCGATCGCGGGCGTGAAGCGAGCCAAGGCGGATCTAGCCCTGTCGCGGGTGCGGGTCGCTCGCAACCAATCCCTGGCTGATGATGGCGCAATTTCACGCGATCGCCTAGAAGAAGTGATTACCCGTGCGCGCAGTGATGAAGCTGCCCTCGAACAAGCCCAGGCCCGCCTAGCGGAAGCGCAACAACGCCGGAATCAAATCAGGGCTGGTAACCGTCGTGAGGACATTGCCCAAGCAGAGGCGCGACTGTTTCAAGCCCAAGGAAAGATTCGGCAGCTAGCGGTGCAACTGCAAAATGCCCGCGTGCTGGCTCCGGCTCTCGGAGTGGTGGTCAAGCGCAACGTGACGGTGGGGGATGTGACGGCGAATAATCAACCCCTTTTCCAAATTGCCGCAGTGGGGAAGCTGGAGTTGCATCTCAAAGTTCCTGAGACTCAACTACGGGGGATTCAACCAGGTCAACCTGTCCAAGCGGTGATTGATGCTACCAAGCGGGTGGTGCAGGGTCGGGTACGGGAAATTGATCCAGTAGTCGATCCGCAATCGCGCCAAGCCACGGTGAAGGTGGAGTTGGCTTCCGCGCCGGGGCTAAGGACGGGGATGTTTTTGCGGGCGGCGATCGGGGTGTCGGCTGGTCGCGGGTTGGCGATTCCGGCCAAGGCCGTTTTGCCCCAGCCCGATGGCACAGCGATCGCCTATCGCCTGAATCCTGACAACACCGTCACGGCCAGCCGCATCGAAGTGGGCAAGGTGATGGCCGATGGACGGGTGGAAGTCCGCAGTGGCATCGAACCGGGCCAGGGCGTGGTGGTGAAAGGCGCACCCTACCTAAAAGATGGCGATCGCGTGCGGGTGATGCCCAATTAAGCCCCGTTAGTTCGCGATTTTGCGCATCCCATGGGCGCATCCCAATTCTCATCTCGATTCCAACGCTTGATTACTTGATCGCTGGCACTACTGATCGATCCAGCCAGAGGGCGGATCGCCCGGCTGAACCCGAACTGCCCTTCACGGATTTTTCCACCGGATTCGCCCCGATGAGCAACTTCAACCTGTCTGCTGGTTCGATTAAGCGCCCGATTCCCACAATTCTGGCCTGCCTAGTGGCGGCCATTCTCGGGATTTCCGCATTTTTGGGGTTGGGCATCGACCAAAGCCCCAATATCGACGTGCCCGCCGTATCCGTGACGGTTATTCAGCCGGGAGCTGGGCCGGTGGAACTGGAAACGGAAGTGACCAAAAAGGTGGAGGATGCGATCGCCGCCCTGGGCAACATCGACCAAATGACCTCAACGGTCACCGATGGGCGATCGTTTACCCTGGTCAACTTTGTCCTGGGCACCGACGCAAATCAAGCCACTAACGATGTGCGCAACGCCATCTCCCAGATTCGATCGAGCCTGCCCGCCTCGGTGGATGAACCGCTGGTCGATCGCGTGGAGTTCAGCGGCGGCGCAATCATGACCTATGCCGTCTCGGGCCAGGGAAAATCGATCGAAGAGTTGAGTGATTTGGTCGATCGCACCATCGCCCGAGAATTGCTGTCTGTGTCTGGCGTAGCCCAGGTAGAACGGTTGGGTGGCGTGAGTCGGGCTATTCGGATCGATTTAGACCCAGGGCGATTGACTGCCTATGGCATCACGGCCACCCAAGTAAACGATCAGGTGCGATCGCTTAATGCCAACTTCCCCGGCGGCCAAGCCGATCTCGGTGGCAGCCAACAAACGATCCGCACCCTCGGCAGCGCCCGCACCCTCAGCCAACTGCAAAACTACCGCATTACCCTATCCAACGGCAGCACAGTCCCTCTGGCCAGTTTGGGTCGGGTCAGCGATAGCATCACAGAACCCAAGGAAGCCGCATTTTTAAACGGGGAACCGGCAGTCGCCTTTTCAGTTCTGCGTAGCACTGGTAGCACCCTAGTAACTGTGGAAGAAAGCGTCACCAAGGCGGTGGCAGAGCTGCAAAAACGGCTACCCAATATTCAATTTGACCTAATTTTTAGCGATGCAGACCCCATTCGGCTCACCTATCAATCAACTGTGGAGGAGCTAATTTCCTCCTGCATTCTCACCACGATCGTTGTAGGAATCTTCCTGCGGAATGTGCGTTATACCCTGATTGCTGGGGCAGCCTTGCCCTTGTCGATCATCCCCACCTTCGCAGTGATGCAACTGCTGGGCTATACCCTCAACGGCATGACCCTCCTGGGCTTGGCCCTAGCGATCGGCAACTTGATCGATGATGCAGTTTGCGTGGTGGAAGATGTCGATCGCCACTTGAACATGGGCAAATCACCCCGCCAAGCGGCCCTGGATGCTTCGTCTGAATTGGGCTTTTCCTTGCTGGCGACGGCGGGGACACTAATTGGGGTCTTCTTACCTGTGGCCTTCATGGGTGGGATTCCGGGGCAATTTTTCCAGCCCTTCGGCGTAACGGTGGCAGTTTCGACGGTGTTTTCCACCACCGTGGCTTGCACCGTTACACCGATGATGAGCGCCTACCTGCTGAAACCGAAGACTGAGCGGGCAAAGTTGGCCGAGGAGCAATCAACCACCGATCAGCCCGGCCCCTACCGCCGGATGCTGATCTGGGCCCTGCGCCATCGCGTGGCCACCTTGGGCATTGCGATCGCCTTTTTCATTGCCAGCTTACAACTGCTGCCGTTTATTCCCACGGGCCTGTTCAGCAGCGGCGACACGGGACTCAGCACCGTCAGTATTGACATGCCTCCCGGCACTCCCTTGGCTGAAACAGTAGACGTGATGGGCCGCGCCAACAATCTCCTGAAGGCTAACCCAGCCGTCGATCGCATCCTGTTTGCTGCCGAAAAGAACACCCAAGCCACGGGCTATGTCAACCTGAAACCCGAGGATCAGCGCAACGTCACCCAGCGGGAATTTGAGCAACAAATGCGCGAACAATTCAAGGCGATCGCCGGAGCCAGGGTGACCTTCCAAAGTCTCCAAAGTCGTGGTGGCACCAGCCGAGACCTGCGGATTGTGCTCAAAAGTGAGAACCCTGAGCTGCTGACCCAAACAGCCAACAACCTGGAACGGCAAATGCGCGGCCTAACTGGATTGGTGGAAGTCTCTTCCAGTGCCAGCTTGGTCAAACCAGAAATCGCGATCATTCCCGACATACAGCGGGCCACAGATTTGGGTGTATCGGTGCAGTCGATCTCCCGCACCGCCACCCTGGCCACGATCGGCGACAACGAATCGAGCCTGGCCAAATTCAACCTGAGCGATCGGCAAATCCCTATTTGGGTGAAAGTAGCTCCCCAATTCCGCACCAACGTGGAAACACTTGAGAACTTGCGAGTTCCAAGGCGCGATGGCACCTTGATTCCCTTGGCCAGCGTGGCCGATATCCGACTGGTGAGCGGGCCAGCTCAAATCAATCGCTACAACCGCGCCCGCCAAGTAACGATCGATGCCAACCTCCAAGGTATTTCCCTGGGGACGGCCCTCGAACAAGTGCGCGCCCTGCCAGCCATGAACCCCCTACCGGCCGGCGTGGCAGAGGAACCGGCCGGCGATGCCAAAATCATGCGCGACATTTTTGGTCGCTTCCTGTCGGCCTTGGGCTTGGGTGTACTGTCCATCTATGGCGTGTTGGTGCTGCTTTACAACAGCTTCCTCTACCCGATCGGCATTTTGGCAGCGCTCCCCTTAGCAACTGGCGGTACCTTCTTGGGCCTGCTGATCATGCAAAAAGAGTTAGGACTCTTCGCTCTCATTGGCATTGTGCTGCTGATGGGTCTGGTCACCAAAAATGCCATTCTGCTTGTGGACTTTGCCCTAGAGGCCGAACGCCAGGGACTCCCGCAATCCAAAGCCGTGATTGAATCTGGGGTGGCCCGCCTGCGTCCAATTTTGATGACCTCCGTATCCACCGTGGTGGGTTTGTTGCCCCTGGCCCTGGGTCTGGGGGCCGGCGCAGAAGAGCGCAGCCCCATGGCCGTGGCGGTGATTGGCGGGTTCACAACCTCCACCCTCTTGACCTTGCTGGTGGTGCCGGTGTTGTTTACCTATGTGGATAACCTCCAGCATTGGTTTAAGCAGTTGGTGGGTTTAGAACCTCGCCGCCGTCGCCAACCCATCGCCAGGCGATCGCTCCGGGCGATCGACTAGGGCTGACTGAGGAAATTCGCTGAGGCCGAACCCTCCCTGGCGATCGCTACCACAACCACTAAACCTATCTAAGCTAATCTGCCGAAGTCCTCTCCCCTGAAGGATTTCGGTATTTTTTATGCCCACCTGGGGCCGGGTATCATTTCAGAAACCCTAGGTATCATCACCTTGTTCGGAAATTGTGCAATTGGCTGTTGAGTCTTTGTAATGCATCCCCGATTTCTCTCTAAAAGTCCTTATCGGGATTGCGATATGCAAGAGCGATCACTTAGGGTGGCCCTAGTCAGCTTGCACATCTCCTCCCTGTTGGTGACATAACCATGTCGGACGCGCTCTTTGGGTTGCCTGGTTTTTCGGAAGCTTTGCCCTCGGCTGGCTTACCGATTGCTCAACCCGCGATCGACCCGTTGAAATGGCTGACCTCTGGCTCAGTGACGGGTGTTGATCCTAGCCAACCCATCCCCACCACCGCAGGACTGCAAGCCGACCTCGAACAGATTCTGGGGCAATACCGGAGCGATCGCCGCCGCTTAGTCAGTGATGCTAGCAGCGCGATCGACCCCCTCACCGGCAGCACAACAGCACTAGACTTCACCGCCGGGGTCTTTACTGCGCGCGAATCGACCCTGACCGCCGAATTTCTTTGGGATGGTGGCGGCTACGGCAACAGCCAGGTAGGAGTTTTTCTGCTCGATGGGATGGAATCCCTGACCGGCGATGCGTTTCACCGAGAAGCCGCCAAACGGGCCACCAGCAATTCCACCAGCGGCTATGTTCTGGTAGACGATCGCACCGAGGGAGCCAAACTCAGCGGCAAGCTCTCCTTTGAAGATGATTTCAACCAAGGCCCCTATGGGGGCGTGAAGTCCTTCACCGTCAAAGCTGGTGCCAAGTATGGACTCGTCTTGATTCCCGACGGTTCCCTAGCAGACATCGCAGCCGGTGGCT
>RDXB01000058.1 GCA_004292515.1 Oscillatoriales cyanobacterium | reverse complement strand
GCGAGCTAATGCGGTGCGTTGTTGGTTGTTGAGCTTGAGTTGAGTTTTGAATCCGAGCAGCATCTGTTCAGTGTATGACAGCCCCTGGGATGGATTCGCATTTTTCAGAGAATGTGGGGAAATAATAGGAAATCAATCACTGTTGATTAACCCCAGCTACACCCACAGGCAGACCCGCGGGCAGACCGGAGCAGCGCGCGCCCGGGCCACCAGTTCCCGTCGCGAGCAAGCGGGGTGATTGGGAATTTGAACTTGCAATTAGAGTTATCAGGAATTTCGATGATCTGTTCGATCATCGCATCATTGGCGATCGCCCCCATGCTCCGGTCAGTCACATGATCGCCTGAGTCGTACGACAGCAATCATGGGGCAAACCCTAGCAGGTCGGGGCAATTCGCGATCGATCAGGGTTCCGGATCCGAAACCCTCACCCACCGCCGATGGGCTGCGAGATGGCCCGTCATGGTGGGAGTCGGGGGTGCGATCGATGCCCAAGTGTTTAGAGCGATCGGTTACGAGGGGTGGACAATTGTAAAGTTCGCGTTAGAATTGCGCCAAAACACCGCGTTTAAACCGTCACGATCTTCATCTTTCTTCGACAAAACGACAAAACTATGGCTAGTGCGTCTTCTGTGGCAACGAAACCCGCAACCGTCGAGGAAGCAAAGCTACCCTTCGATGTGAAGCAGCAAATCGAATTTCTACACCTGCAAGCCGATATTGAATCGCTGCTGCAACAACTGCAAGCCCTATCGCGCCGTCCGATCGAAGGTTAATCGAGTTTGGATGGCTCCGGGCAGCGCCCCTTCAGTTGCCCGATCGCCCGCTCCTCGCATCGCAACAAGCAACCAGTCATCACGATATCCAAGCCCCCAACTCAGCTCTCCACAACAATTCGGTGGGTCGCAACTCCTCCACAGCCGTTACCAACCGAGACGGGCTGCCCTGCCAATGTGCTGGCCCCAACTGATTAACCCAACTAACTAACCCAACCGATGCACTCCACGAGCCGTCATCGGTTCCTCAATCAAGTCCTGCATCAAGACGACCTCAGCCCCAAAGCGAGGTCGTCTTTTTTGGGATTGCTTTTGGGATAGGGCGAAACAAGCCAAAACCGGACGGGGGCGATCGCGGGGGTTAATCAACAGGCTGATAATTTATAGGGTCAACTGGCAAGGTGGAGCACAGAGAAAACTATGGCAATCGTTGGGCGATGGAGCTGGGGTGTTGCTGTCTTGATCGGAGCAGCAGTGAGCTGGGTGGCTGGGTGCAGCGGTCAACCACTAATTGTGTCGATGGCAGGGGGCAAGCCCGGAAGTGGCTACGATCGGATCAGTGAACAACTGACACGCTCCAATGAGCGCGTGGTGGGGGTCAAAATTCAAGACAGCCGCGATTCTAACGGATCGCGTGACAACCTCGATCGCCTGATCGCCGGTAAGGTGCAATTTGCCCTGGCTCAGTTAGATGTGTCGCGGGACTCGTTGCGCCAGGGCAAGGTGGAAACCGTGGCGATTTTGGCTAACGAGTATTTGCATTTCTTGGTGCGGGCCGATTCTCCCCTGAAAACCCTGGCCGATATTGATCGGCGGCGCGTGGCTGTGGGCATTCAAGGCAGTGGCACCAATTTCACTGCCACCCAAGTGATTCGGTATGGGGGGCTGAAGGTGGATGCACGCACACCACCCCTCAAGGAAGCTCTGAGCCAGCTCAAGACTAATCAAGTGGATGTGGTGGCCTATGTGGGGCCCCTGGGAGCCAGCACCACCATTCAAGAAGCGATTAGTGGTGATCCGCCTCTACGCCTATTGCCTGTGCCGGCTCCCATCACCAACCATTTGTCAGTGCAGTTTCCCGAGTCCTACCAGGCCACGGTGATTCCGGCGGGGAGCTATAATGCGCGTCGCCCGGAACCGCCAACGGATTTGCCCGCCATCTCGACCGGGACGGGGTTGATGGCCCGCAGTGATGCGCCTTCGCAAGAGGT
Organism: Oscillatoriales cyanobacterium; assembly: GCA_004292515.1. GTDB lineage: Bacteria > Cyanobacteriota > Cyanobacteriia > CACIAM-69d > CACIAM-69d > CACIAM-69d. Next base: position 105,542 of record RDXB01000058.1, on the reverse strand, counting down.
GGCGCTGATGGCTTGGTCAATTTTGGCGACGGCTCGGCAGTTTGCACCGTTTTATCCCGATTTGGCTAGTGGTGAACCCCAGAGTTTGTTGCAGCGGGGCGGTATTTACATGGCTCCGGCGGCTTTGGAAACCTATGAAAAGGGTGATCCGCGATCGGCTTGGTTGCGCTTTATCGAAGAAAACCAGGTGGTGCAGGAATATTTGCTGGTGTTGGGTTTGAGCAGTGCGGCTGGGCTGTTGGTGACTTGGTGGCGATCGCGGCGATCTCGCCAGTTGGTCAAGCTCAGTCGGCAAGCGCTCTCTGAGATTAAGGAGTTGCATGAGGGCAAAATCAAAGGGGCGTTGGCGGCGGCTCAGGATCTGTCGGAACGCTATCGGCTGATGTTTATTGATGGCAATATTGCGCCGGAAACCTATGAGGAAGTCGATCGCCCCCTCCAGCTCTACATCCAAAGCTGTCAGTCTTCGGTGGAGCAGGCCGATCGCCAAACGTTGCAGGAAACGGTGAATTTGCTGGACGATTCCGAGGCGCTGTTGAATATGCCGCGATCGGTAGCCAACGATCGACTCAAGGAACTTGAAGATCGCTACGCCCAGATGTTGGTGTCCGGGGCGATCGACTTGATGGCCTATTTGCAATTTCGCCAATGGGCGCTGGCCGTGTTGCAAGCGAAGAATGTGGAAGCCGATCCCGTGCTGGCGAGCAAAGCAACTGGGGCGATCGAAGCCTAGGGCAACGCCAACGGCAGACGCTCGGGATGCAGGATGGGGGCGATCGCGGCAGGACGGGTTCACGAATTCACGGCGAAATTGGGGCGATCGCTAATCAGCCGATCGCCATCAGTGCGATCGAATCCAGCGATCATTATTGCGGTACTGGATCTTTGACTACGAAATGTTGCGATTCATGAGTAAATTCTGTGGGTTTCTAAACAAGCATTGAGTACATGAGCCGAATCGATCCCCAGTTGTGCATAATCAAATCAGACCTTTTTAACGGGATTTCTCAATAACTGGATCGGATCGGCTCCGGATTAAAGAGCAGTCTTCAATTGCAGCGATTCAATGCTGTAACTGTTCTTGATTGAGGTTGGCTTGATTGCATAACACGATGGTGTGATCGCTGACTTCCCCCTTCTAACAACCGGAATCGATCGACTGGTTATTTGCTGACTGAATTGTTGAATTGCCAATGTTGGATTGCCAATATTTTGCATGAGATCGGTTTCATGACCCATTCATGACCAACCCACTTGCTGCAAGGTTTCAACATTGCTCGACACGATTTGCACCTTGAGCACTGCCCCATCAATCCCCTGTTGATGATTGGTCAGTCACTGATCGGTAATTGATCAGCATCACTGATCGGCAATTGATTCAGGAATCGATCAGGAATCGATCAACACTCTCAGATTCACGATCACGAGCAACCATCATTCATGGTTTGGCGAATGCGATCGCGGAGCTGAATCGCTTAATTCAGACCGCACTAGTAGTGGGTATTGATAGCGATTGGTGTTGTCTTTGGTACTCGTGTTCGTCGGCTAGGTGTTGAACTGCGATCGACCGCTATATCCCGGTGACGCAACTGTTTCAGCACTGGCTAGGCAATCTCAACGCTAGATGACGCTTAATTGTTTCATTTCGGATTCCATCGGTTTGTTCGTTTGGATTTAGTTCGATTTGGAGTGTAATTTCAGCTCATTCAGTCTGCTCAGGATTGGGTATTGACCCCAATTCACATCCATCGTTACTGTTCATCTTTTTTCGAGTTCGCATTCGAGTTCACCTTCGAGTTCAGAGCTTGTTTCTGACTGTTGTTTCTGACGACTGGTTGTGATCGGTCATGACAATTGTTCAGTTGTTTCGTCCAAGGGAGCTAAACAAGCTTATTGGTTTTGATGACTTTTGACCACGATTAGTGTTGTTTGATTGCCTCACTCGCATCGTTTACTTACATTACGTTCACGCGCATTCACGATTCACTTGCATTCACTGTTGGTTTCTCGTTGATCGGATGGTGCTTGATCGCATCTCCCATTCATAACGTCTTTGCACCAAGGGAGATCGAGTACCGCCGGTCAGTCAACTTCCAGCGCTTAACCCATTGTTTTGACCCATTGCTGGAAACGCTAGCGTTTGATGTTTCAGTTTGATGTTTCAGTTTGATGTTTCAGTTTAAGTCTCTGGTTTGATGTGCCAGTTTGAGTTTCTGGTTAATTGTTTGCAATTGGATTGACCGATCCAGCCCCATTTAGTTGATGCTTGGCTAGTGGTTTGTTGACCAATCGATCAACTATTTTCTCAATTCTGATTCCCTCACTTCTGACTTCAAGATTTCTGGAGGTTTCAATTCAGTATTGCCCGTTGGGCACTGACCGTTCAGCATTGCCAGCATTGTTTGGTTGCCCTAGCATTATTTGGGTTTCCATTTCATTCAGCATGGTTTGATTGCTCTAGCATTATTTGGCTGTTCGTTCGATTGCTTCTTGGATCGCTCAGTTGATAATCTGAGTAATAAATTGACTCAATTGACCCAGTTTACTAAACCCTCTAAGTCGTCTCAATTGTCAATTTTGTTGCTTGGCTGTTTGGATCATGATCACATTGATGATTTTGCTGATCGTGATTGCTTTGATTGCGTTAATTGCATCATAGTTGGTTTATCAGATTGGGGAGTTAGCGATCGCTAATTCTCCAATCCACGGAGGTTCTGCTATACCTCTCAAACAAGTTTTTCAAGTTTTCTCGCCTGAACCTGGCGCATGGCAATCAACATCATCTCATGTCATCTAATGAATGATTAATTGCACCGGTTAACTGCACCAGTTAATTGCACCAGAAATCGCCAGTCGCTATTTTTAGAAAATTGCTGATTTCCCGATCAACCCCAATCATCAGCATCACTCAATTGCCCTAGATTAAACCCGATCAAATCCAATTGAATCTCGCAAATCATTGCCAGTTCCGTGGCAAAGTCATCACCCACGGGGGCCAGAACTGTGATGATCTAGCGTCATTTAGATTGGATCGTCGAACAACCTCTGCAAAAGGCGATCGCCTTTGTCTTGCGGTTGAATGGTTTCTGCTGGGGTAATTGCCCGATGCAAGATTGGGTGTCATCTCCACCATTGCCCAATTGCTTGCTATTACCGTAGGAGTCAATATTATGAATGCTGACGTTTCTCGTATCAGAAATATTGCCATTGTGGGTCCTTACTCCAGTGGCAAAACGACATTATTGGAAAGCATTCTGTTTCTTTCGGGAGCCACCACTCGGCAAGGTCGAATTCGCGACGGCAACACGGTGGGCGACAGCGCCCCCGAAGCGCGCGATCGCAGTATGGGTGTGGAAGTTAACGCCGCCAGCACGCTCTATAAGGGCGTGCAATTTAATTGGTTAGATTGCCCTGGATCGGTGGAGTTGTCCGCAGAAACCTACAACGCTTTGGTGGGTGTGGATGCGGCGGTGGTGGTTTGCGAGCCAATGGTCGATCGGGCGATCGTGTTGGCTCCGTTGTTTCAGTTTTTAGATGCGTGGCAAATTCCCCACGTGCTGTTTATTAACAAGATGGATCGATCGGCGAGTCCGATCGCGGAAATTTTGTCGGTGTTGCGGCCCGTTTCCAGCCGCCCGTTGGTGATGCACCAGTATCCGATTCGCCAAGGCAACAGCCCGATCGGCTACATCGATTTGGTCAGCGAGACGGCCTATCGCTATCACCCCGACGCGGAAGGCGATGATCCGATTCCGCTGCCGGAAGGCCTGCGCGCCGAAGAACAAGCCGCCCGCCACGAAATGTTGGAAACCTTGGCGGATTATGACGATCGCCTGCTCGAAAAGCTGCTCGACGACATCCAACCCAGCGAAGAAGAAATCGTGCTGGACTTGCAGTTGGAGCTAGGCGCTGACCAAATTGTGCCGGTGTTTGTGGGCATGGCGGAACAGCACTTGGGCGTGCGGCCGCTGCTGGATGCCCTGTTGCGAGAAGCACCGGAACCCCAGGCGACGGCGGTGCAGCGGGGTGTGGATATGATCGCCGAGGATGACCGCAGCCCAATTATCCAAGTCCTGAAAACCCTCTATGCCAACCAGGGCGGCAAGCTGTCGATCGCCCGAGTCTGGAACGGCACGATCGAGGATGGCGTATCCCTCGGCGGTGTGCGGATCGGTGGCATCTATCGGCTGATGGGCAACCAACAAAAGAGCCTGACCCAGGCCGTGGCCGGCGACATCGTGGCCCTGGCGCGGCTGGATGGGGTGATGACCGGCGATGTGTTGGCCGGCGATCGCTCGATCGCCCGTGATGAGTTGCCCCGCGCCGAGCTGCCGGCCCCGATGTTTGCCTGGGCAATCGTTCCCGAAAACCGCAGCGATGAAGTGAAGCTGACCGCCGCCCTGGGCAAGTTGGTGGAAGAAGATCCCGCCGTCCATTGGGAACAGCACGGCGACACCCATGAGGTGATTCTCTGGGGCCAAGGCGAAATTCATCTGAACATCGCGATCGAACGGCTACGGCGCAAATACAACCTGCCGATGGCTCCCCACCTGCCCCAAGTGCCCTACAAGGAAACAATCCGCAAACCCGTCAACCGGATTCACGGTCGCTACAAGCACCAAACCGGCGGCCATGGGCAGTTTGGCGATGTTTATCTCGACATTCAGCCCCAACCACGCGGCGCAGGCTGTGATTTCAACCAAAAAATCGTCGGCGGCGTTGTGCCCAAGCAATATATTCCCGGGGTGGAGTCCGGGGTGCGAGAAGCACTTGATCGCGGCCCCTTGGGTTTCCCGGTGGTGGATGTGGCAATCACGCTCACCGATGGCTCCTACCACTCCGTCGATAGCTCCGAGCAGGCCTTCAAGATGGCGGCCCAAGTGGCCATGAAAGCGGGCATTCCCGCCGCCGGCTCGGTGTTGCTGGAGCCGATCGACCGAGTAGAAATCGCCATGCCCAGCGAGTTCACGGCCAAGGTGATGCAACTGGTGACGGGGCGGCGCGGCCAACTGATGGGCTACGAAGCCAAGGACGGCTGGCCCGGTTGGGACGTGATGCAGGCCTATTTGCCCCATGCGGAAATGCAGAGCCTCATTCTGGAGCTGCGATCGCTCACCTTGGGCGTGGGGACGTTCTGTTGGCAGCATGACCACCTACAAGAAGTGCCCGACAAACTGGCCGATCGCGTTCTGGCCAAGAGCGATCGCTAGGCAGGCAGCGGGGTGGCTAGCCCCATCTCCCAATATCCAGTAGACGTTGCAAAATCCTCCTTGATCCAGCGGCTGAAATCCAGCAGGGCGATCGGGAGGATTTTTTTGGGTGGCGATCGACTCAATCCCCAACGACCCCTAGGGCAACTCTAGATCGGGCTTAACCCCATTAGGCTTGATCGTTGTGACCGCCACATCCACTGTGGTGGTCACGAGCGATCGCCCCGTCAGCCAATAGGTACGCATGGGGCCGCGGCCCTTAATTTCGATCGGGCCGCGCGCCTCAAACTCGTAGCGATCGCGCAACCGTTCGTACACCGCCTCCGTCACTTGGATACGGGACGTTTCCCCCTGGGACTCCATCCGGCTGGCAATATTCACCGTGTCGCCCCACAGATCGTAAATAAACTTGCGAATGCCGATTACGCCCGCCACCACAGGCCCCGTATTCATGCCGATCCGAATTTCCAACGAGTGGTTGAGGGCTTGGCGAAACTCCGCCTGAAACTGTTCGATCTCCGCCTGCATTTCTAGGGCCATATCCGCCATGGCCGCCGTTGGATCATCCATAGGCAACGGCAACCCCGCCGCCACCATGTAGGCATCGCCCAGGGTTTTGATTTTTTCCAGGCGGTGCTTTTCAGCCAGTTGGTCAAACTGCGAAAAGATCCGGTTCAGCCAAGTCACCAGCTCGATCGGGGGCAACTGGGACGACAGGGGCGTGAAGCCCACAATGTCCGCAAACAAAATGCTCACTTCCTCAAAATGCTGGGCGATCGGCTCGGAACCCGTCGATCCATCGGGCCGGACATTTTGCTTGAGGCGATCGGCCACGGTTCTCGGCAGAATGTTCAGCAACAGCCGCTCGGATTTTTCCTGTTCCCGGCGCAGGGCTTCCTCGGCCTGCTTGCGGTAGGTGATATCTTCCACCACGCCCAGGATGCCAATCACCTGATTTTGTTCGTTGTGGATCGGGATTTTGCTGATATCGAGCCAAATGGTTTCCCCCTCGGGGCCCGGCGTTTGCCTGGGGGCGATCGCGTGCCAAACGGGGCGATCGCTCTCGATCAAGCGGCGATCTTGCTCCCGAAAGGCCTCCGCCGCCTCAACATCACTCACCAAGTCAAAATCCGTCAGGCCAACCACATCCTCAGGCGAGTCCAGACCTGCCGCTTCTGCCCAACTGCGATTGCAGCCGCGAAACACCAAGTCCGTATCTTTCCAAAACACATGCTGGGGAACGCTATCCAAAATCAACCGCAGATAGCGCTCTTTTTCTTGCAGCTTGGCTTCCGACAGGGTGAGGGCTGCCGTGCGCTGCTCCACCTTCAGCTCCAGATTCTGGTTGGCCTCTTCCCAGGCGGCAAAGGCCTGGCGCAGTTGTCGGGCCATTTCGTTAAAGGATGCGGCCAGGCGATCGACCTCCGCAATCGGGCTAGAGCCAGCCGATTGGTTCAAGTCCCCCTTGGCGATCGCCTGGGCCGCCTGACTCAAGCGTGTCACCGGATCCACAATCCAGCGCGTGGTCAAAATCGCCATCACCACCGCCAGGCCCAAGGCCGCCGCACAAAGCAGGATCGTGGTGCGCGTGTTCTCCTGAATTTGGGATGTGAAGTCCAACTCAGGCACGATCGTCACAGTCAGCCAATCCAGCCCATAGTCATTTTCGAGGGGCAACACATGGATGAAGATTCGATCGCTATCCTTGGGACGAATCGTGCCTTGGTAGTTCACTCGCACATTTTGGATGGAGCCAAAGCGCTCCCGCAGAAATTGCCCCGCTTGATAGATGCGCCGCTCTTGGCTTTCCCAGGGTTGCAGGCGGCGCGGCTTCTTTTGGTTAGGAACCCTGACAAACAATGGCTCCTCAGAGGAGGTGGCCACCAGGGCCCCGGTCGATCGCTCCACAATGAACATCTCGCCCGTGCGACCAATCTGGAGCTTGCGCAAAAACGTGGAGAGCTGTTCTAGGGGCAAGTCGATCGCCAACACCCCTTGCAAACCGGGCTTGAGAGCACCTTTGGGATTGGGTAAATCTTGTTGGTAAATGGGCATGGCGGGCGTGATCCCCAGCACGGGCGGCTCCGTAAACACGTAAATCGGAGACCAAGCCAAGCTGCCTTTTTTGGCCGCCGTTTGGTACCAGGGGCGCTGGCGGGGATCGTAGGGGCGCGTACTCAAAAAGGCTTGGCGACGACCGCGATCGTCTAAAGCATAGATGCGCCAGTTGGGGGCTGTTTGGGAGGTGCGAACAGACACCGTGGTGGCATCTTCCCCATGCTCCACTTGCAAAAAATTGCCTTGCTCATTGCCGTAGTAGAGCGTGGACACGGCCGGCGTGATTTTGGCCTGATGCCAAAAGTAGCGCTCTAGGGCTGGAAAGTCATCCAGGTTGAGGTTGCCGGTTTTGACAGCATTGGCATTGATCCGCAAAAACAGTTCCGACGTGCCCAAGTAGCCCTGGACATGCTGTTCAACCTTGGCGGCAATTTCTTCACTCAGGCGATCGGCAAGGTCGTTGACGGCTTTTTGACCATTGCGTAAAGATAGCCACCCCGTCAGCCCCACGGCCCCCGCCACCTGTAACACAAGCGGCACGACCAGCCAACGCAACCGCATTTGGCGCAAGGGGCGGGGGATCATCAGGGACGGCGACGGAACTTTCATGATTGGTTTAACGATGCAGGCTCCGGCTGGTCAGGACGGGCCCACAGGTAGCAGCGGCGGTCGGGGAACCGCTGGGCCCAGGCGGGCGATGGAACGGGCGATGGAACGGGCGATGCGCTTCGTGCGCAACACCAGCCTAAACCGATCGCCTGAGCAATGGGCTGCCACGGGGAATGGCTGTGGGTTGATGCTGCTCGATTCCCAGTCACCCTCAATCCTGACCGATCGCGCTGTGGATCTTGGGGGCGAGGGGACTCCAGGGCATAGGACTGACTGTTAATCAACTAATCAACCCCCAGTCGCTGACCTAACCCCTGGCAATCGGTTCGGGACTGCTTGCTAAATCCAGTAGGGCAGCCAGCGCACTTGCTCAATGCCCCAGATCCGCAGTTGCCAATCCCAGGTCGAAATGGGCCAGCCCAGATACACCGGCAACCAAAACAGGAAGGAGAGGCCGATCGCCCCAAGGGCAATCACCGCGATCGGGCGATGGGGTCGATCAGACCAGAGGCGATCGAGCACCCAAGCCAAGATCACCACCGAGAATACGAATGCCCCCATGTAGTGATAGAGAAAGGTGCAGCGCGACACCTTGGCCCAGGGTAGCCAGTTGGCGGCGTAGTTAATGAAGCTGTAGGTTAAAAACCAAACCGCCGGCGATCGCCAGGGCTGCTCCAGCGGGCCGATCGCCCGATCCCACAACAGCCGCAACTGCCAGCGCCGCGCCCCGATCGTCACAACTGGCGTACTCAGCTCCCGAGATTCAGCAAAGGAACCCGCCAAGGCCGCCGGCTGGCCGATCGATTGCCACCATTGCCGCACCCACCAGCCGCCAGCCACCACCAGGGCCGCCGCCGCCAGCCACCAGAGCAGGGGATTGCCGAGGGCGTGGACATCGTAGACCGTGGGCGTGATGCTGGCGGGCAGTTGGGCGATCGGTTTGGCGTAGTCGATCGGGCTGTTGGGGGCTGTGCGGGCATAGAAGTAGGCGATCGGGCGCAGCAGCAGCGGCCAGGTAAACCACCGCGAACAGTAGGGATGGGCATTGTCTCCCCCCACGCGGTGGTGATACTTCAACAGGTCTTGATTAAATTCCCAGATGCTTTTGCCGGGGTTCATGTGGGCGTGGGGAATCCACAACAGCCAATAGACCACCAGGGGCAACAGGCCCAGCATCACCCCCATTTGCGCGATGCTCAAGCGGTGGAGGTGGGCAAGGGGCAAGTCGATCGCCCGAGGCTGCCCCAGGCGGGCTGGCAAAGTTGGTGACTCGGTGGGCGCAGACCCCCGCGATCGCCCCAACCCCGCCAACCAAGCTTGCAGCCGCCACCACCCCCAAGTACCCCAAGCCCCGGCTAAGAAGGCCAGGCCATTCCACTTGACGCTGGCGGTGCAGCCAAAAAACAACCCCGACAAAGCCAACCAACCCCACCGCCGCCAGCTCGATCGCCCCGTCAGGTTGTGGGCCGCCTGCAACCAACAGGCATGGCCCAGTAGCCCAAAGATCACCAAATAGACATTATTCAAGCCGTAGCGGGATTCGACCAAAAACAGGCCATCCAGGGCGATCGACCCACCTGCAATCAGGGCCAACCGTCGCCGTCCCGACAGCAACCAAGCCAACCAAGCCACCACCAAGGGCAGCAGCGACCCCACCACCGCATTCAGCCACCGATAGCTGACGGTGGCCAGGCGCGTGCCCGTGGCTTCGTTGGTCAGGTCGCGCCCCCACTGGAAATGCTCGGAAATGGCAATTCCGATCGCAATCAAATACTTACTCAGGGGGGGATGCCCATCCTCCACAGGCTTGCCCACCAGATAATCGCGGGCAAACTGGGCAAAATAGACCTCATCAAACACCAGAGTATTGAGGTGGCCAAGCTGCCAGAACCGGGTGATCGCCCCCACAATCGCGATCGCCCCTAACCCCCACCACCAACCCAGGCGGCCACAGTCGGGCCCGGGAAACCCCAAATCGGCAGAGCGGTCGGCTACCGGCTCGATCGATGCATCCGGTACAGTGTCCGGCTCAGATTCATGACGGGGCGATCGAACATCGGTCATGACAGCAATGGGCAGGATCCCAAACAGGTTGACAGTTGCAAGGGGGTGATCAACGGGCGATCGCCGAACCCTGCCAATCGCTCCCCACTTGAATCGTGATATCTGAGCCGAGCGCCCCCGCACTATCGACCCGCATATCTCCCTGGCCCAAGGCATCCCGCAACTGTTGGGCCTCTTCCGGGTTGCCATTCTGAGCGATCACTCGGGTGGTGGCGATCGCTTCCTTCCAAGGCTTCACCACAAAGGTCTGGCGGTAGCCCAACGACTCCAGTTGACGAGCCACCGATCGCGCTAGCTCTGGGTTGCCGCTAGCATCTTGCACCGCCACTTTCAACTGGCTTGGATCTTTAGACGCTTCCGTTGAGGTCACACCTTGGTCGAAATGCTTGGCCATCATTTCCCGAATGCGATCGGGATAGGGTAGCCAATAGCTCGTGCCATAGCGAGCCACATCACCATAGTCACCAGGAGTCACCAGCATTTGCGTATTTTGGCGATCGACCTGGGTGGCAAAGCCCGCCAACGCCACGATCTCCTCCATGCTCAAGTTGGTATCCAGGTTCTCGCGAATCACCGACAAAATTTGCGGCAGCTTCAGCAAGGTGGCCGGGTTCAGGGCCTGTTCCTTCAGCGATCGCATGGCCATCTGTTGGCGCTGCACCCGCCCAATATCGCCGTGTTCATCATGGCGGAACCGCAAGAACGACAAAGCCTGGGCCCCATTCAGGTGTTGGCGACCCTGTTTGAGGTTGATGTAAAGGTGCTGGCTGTCGTCTTGATATTTCATGTCGCGCGGCACATAGACCGTCAAGCCACCCAGCGCATCCAGCAGCTTTTCAACCCCTTGGACATTGATCCGCATATAGCGATCGATCGGCACACCGCCCAGCAGTTCACTCACCGATTTGGCACTCAGGGCCGGGCCGCCACGACTGTTGGCCGCGTTGATTTTGGTCATGCCCAAGCCATCCACCCAAGCCCGCGTGTCCCGAGGAATCGACAGCACCGACAGTTTCTTCTGGCTGGGGTCAAATCGCACCAGAAACATCGTGTCCGACAGCCCCTCAAAGGAGTTGACCAGCGCATGGTAGCCATATTTGCGCGTTAGGCTTTCATCTACATCAGCCGTGATCACCTTGATCCCCAACACCAAAATGTTGACGGGGCGGGTGAGTTGCGGCAGTTGCAAACCCAGGCTGGAAATGGGCTGATGATCCCTAAAGACTGCTTTTTCCTCGGCGCTAAGTTCTCGCTGACTGAGGCTGGGGGAGCTGAGGGAAACCGCTAGCAATGCGCCGGTTGTTGCCGAGACTGTGGCCACCCCAAACAGGCTGAAGAGTAACCACAACCAGCGAAAACGGTTGGCGCGGGGCTTGGGGGCGGCAGGGCGCGACATGGTGGTGGAGCGGGCTGGGGACAGTTGGGTTGAGGGGGTGTCGGTTTGGGAGCGCGAAACTGAGGTGGGGCGGTTGGACTTGCTAGGGGGCACAGCGTTCCTCAGAGGATATCAACGACTGGAGAGGAGACAGGAGCAGAGGGGGGTACGATCGAACCGAGCATGATCGGGGCGGTGATGAGGGCGCGGGGCGGGGTGCAACCGGCTAACGCATCAGGACAAACTGGATAGGGATAGCCCCTCCAAAGGAGTCAGGATCGCTCGGGCGATCGCGCAGTTTTCCATGAGGCGCGCAAAACTGCCGTCATTTTAGCGGCGTTTTGTAACGATCGCCGGGAAAAGTTCCGCAAGCAAATCGTTCACTGGCCCTGGGACTAATTCGGGATACCGCAGCTTTAGGCTATGAGCGGGAAAATCGCCCCCTCCTCACCACAGGTTTTACTCTCACCACAGGTTTCACTCTCACCACAGGTTTCACTACTGAGCAATTTGCACTTGACGATGCAGCATCCTGACGCTGGCCGCAGGCATGGCTTCACGATTTCCCCAATTCGACCCTACCCAATTTGGTTCTCAGGATGTCGATGATCTGGCCCCAAACTCCTCAAACCCCAACCCTTGTCGATCGAGTCCATCAATTGCGCCGATTCCACAAAGCGGTGTTTCGGTTGCAGGGCGGGTTGGGTTGGATTTTGGGGGCGATCGCGGGTCTGGGCTGGGCCGGCAGCTCCACCGCAGCTCCACCGCCCAATCCTGGGCCAAGCCCCGACCAACTGCGATCGCCCCTGATCCAAGCCTTGGCGGACTGGACATGGGTGAGCGATCGGGTGGTGACAGTTCCCCCCAGCTACGACGGCGCATCGCACTATTGGCTGGTGACGCTGGAGCCACGGCGCGAGGGCGAGCCAATTCTGCGCTATGAGTTTCAGCAGGCCAATAGTCGTTACCAACGGGGTGATCGCAGCTATTTTGTGCGGGTGGGCCCTCGGGGCTGTCAGCGGGAATTGACGGTTGCATCCTTGCGCTACGGTGAATCGCGTTATCCCGATTTGTGTTTGGGCGATCGGCTGGTGGTGCCGATCGAACTGGAGCACAACTACTCCAACTACCGATTTAGCGATCGCAATTCGGTGATAACCCAAATCTACATTCGCCCGCAGCCGCCTTTGCCCGAGTCTTTTGATCCCAGCCCCCTGCCCAGTGCTCTGCCCAAACCAATCGCAACCAGGCTGAAGTATCTCGGCCGCCACTTCGAGATGGTCAGCACCGCTGGGGGCGATCGGCGGGTGACTTGGCAGGCCCATTGGCAAGCGATCGCCACGGGGCGCTGGAATCTGGAGTTGGCGATGCAGCCGTCACCGGAATTGCAAGCCCTGACCGCTGGGAGGTCTGATGATGGTGTCCCAAATTACGTCAGCGGCCCCGAAGACAAAACATTGCAGTCGATCGCCGTGTTGCCAGTGGGCCAGCCCCTCACGGTTTTGCCCCTCACGATGAGAGGGAATAACTACTACGGGCCTGGCTCTGCGGCGAGCAACCGTTCCAGCGTGAGCGATCGCTTCCCGGTGGGACAACTGGTTTTGCGAGTGGGCGATCGAGTCCAGCTTCCCTATGGCGGTGCAGAGATTCGGCGATCGTCCCTACCGAGGAACATGAACTGGCAAGCCCAACAAGCCGAGATCGATCGCCTAGCCGCATCAGCTAACCCCGTACTGATTCAGCAAAAGCCGTTTGCACCTCCCGCGTTGGAGTCCCCGATCGCAGGGCAAAATACCACCCAACGCCACTTCTATGACGACTGGCTAGTGCCATGAAACTGGGGCAATCATCGCTCCTAAGCAGAGCGTAGGAATGCCCTCTCTGATGCTTTGCGTCTAGTCTCTATGGGGCCACAATCCACGACGCGGAGCGTCTAGGCATTCACTCCCACTCAGATCTTGGGATCAATCAAAATAAACTTGTTCCGTATCTTGATTATTACGAGAAAAGATCATCCAGATCAATCGACATAAACGGATTGTCCTGATCAAAATCGATATCCGAATACCAATCATCAGAAGTCGTCATTCCAAAAATCTCCGTGAGTGCTTGCAAATGCTCAGGGCCGTTGTTTTTGTAGTAATCGATCGCCACATTCCCGACCTGCTGAATTGCCCACCAATCCATACCACCACTGATAACAGCACCTACCACGGGCACAGCACGACTCAAAACCCGGGAAGCACCCTTTTCGGCAACCTGTTTTCCAAAAAGCCGCCAAGCAGATTCCTTTACAAAGTCAATACTTCCCAATGACTGTATGACCTTTGACAGACCGACAACCACTTTCTGGCTTAAAGGAGAAGTGACTGCTGATTGAGTCAGCTTTGACATCCCCCGAGTACCGGCTTTTAGGAGCGCATCTCTAATTAATGGAAAAGCAGATGCCCTCTGCACAAGCTGAGGCATTAGCTGTGTGCTGACATACCAAGTTACTTCATAGACGGTTTTACCTGCATGAACAGCTCCTTGAGCGATGTACTTGCTGTTGTTTGAAAGTGTTGACTTTACAGCCGTTGATGTGGCCACCTTGGCTGCTGTTTGAGTCACTGCAACTTTCAAGTTTTGGCGAGATTGATGATCCCGTTCTTCATGATCTAAACTTGCTTCTGGATCTGTGCATGCCTGTTCTATCTGAGCAACGAACATTTCCTGGAGCCTTCGAGAAATTTCATCAAAAGATTTATTAGACAGAATCAATGAAGCGTCAGTCTTGAAATCCGTTGTCTCCGCAGAATAGCCATAGGCATAGGCAACACTTTGAATCGTGAAAGCCTGTAGCTTTAGTGTTTTCAGCAAAGAAACTGGCAGAGTTACAACCAATAAAGGCAAGCCAAATAAGCCTGTTCCAGCCCCCACCAAGCCACTCCAATTGGCTTGATCTTGAATCATCATCCTTGCAATTTCTTCGGGCAACGCCTTGGGATTCTCGGCACGCTTCTTATGAACGGCTTCTCGGACGGCGGAAAAATCAACACTCGAAGCGGCATCTAGGAGTCCCTCAATACTGCGCTGCAAATCAAATGCTGATTCAGAAGTGGATTTAGGGGTAGATTCGGAGGTGGGTTCAGACATGACGACTCTGGCGAGGAGAATAGGAGTCAAAAACTGTCCATGAAAAACATAAGCGACTCGCAGAGGTTCACAGCCTCAGGATTGGAAGTCGTCACTTAAGAATCACTATTTGTATTCTCTAACAGAATCGTAATAATATTTTTATGATCGAATTAATCACGCCGTCATGTGATTTCGATCATGCACGTAATAGTTTGTGTAATGCATTGATGTACAACCCAGAAAAATCAGTGTAATGCTTGCCGATTATGGGATAGCCATCCGCGACGCAGAGTGTTTGGGTATACGCTCCCACGCTCTGGGCGGGAGCGATTAAATGGGCTATCCGGGCGATCTAGAAGACCGCGCTACAGATTGCTGGTTAGCACTGAGGCGGATGTAGCTTTAGGGACGTTTCCAGGTGGCAATATTCCAGGTGTCGCCATCCCAAGGTGTGAGGTCAACGCCCGTTAGCCGATTGCTCACCGCGCCCACTTTCGATCGCGCCACCAACGGAATCAGCGCCACATCCCGAATCAGGCGATCGTTTAGATCAATCATCGCCGCTTGGCGTTTCGCCGGGTCGCGTTCCTTGTCAGCCGCCACCCAAGCCTTGTCAAATTCGGGGTTGCAATAGCGGGTGTAGTTGTTGCGATTCCAGTCGTTGGCTTTGCTGGCAATTTCCGAGCAAGTCCACCATTGCAGGTGTGCACTGGGGTCGGGCGAGGTGTTACCCGTCGTGTAAAGCTGCAAGTCTGATTGGAAGCGGTTTACTGTGTCGGGGTTGGCTGGATCACCCGAGAAAAACGCCCCCGCATCGACGGATTTGAGTTCTACTCCAATCCCGATCGACTCCCAGGCTTGCTTAATAATTTCCTGGGTTTTCTGACGCAATGGGTTGACAGAGGTGACAAATAACACCTGCATTTCTACACCATTTTTGTCGCGAATTTTGTTGTTATTGGTGTCTTTCCAACCGGCGCGATCGAGCAGTTCTGCCGCTTTTTGTAGGTTGAATTCAAATTGAGTATTTTTGGAAGCGACTGCCTCGGGTGCAATGATCAAATTGGCGGTGGCACTGCCGGTGGGGCCATAGAGTTGTTGGGCGATCGTGTTGCGATCGACCGCAAGCGCAAAGGCTTCCCGCACGGTTTTGTCCGTGAAGAATGGGTGGGGAAATTTCACACTCGATCGCTCTCCGTCGCCCGTGGCTTTATTGGGATCGGTGAAATTAAAGTGAATGCGTTCGGCTTGCGATCCGGTGACGGCTTGCAATTGCCCCTTGCCGGCCGCGGCCAACTGTTTCAAAATCGGCGCTTCCACTTGGGGGTTGTAGGCATAGTCCGCGTCGCCCGTTTGCAGCACTGCCCGCGCCGCCGAGGTGGAATCGCCACCGCCTTTGATTTCCACCCGATCGAACGCCAACGCCGCCCGATCGCGATAGTTCGGGTTGGGTTCATAGACGATCGCATCGCCGGGCTTAAACGACACCACTTGATAGGGGCCCGTGCCGATCGGCTGCAAATTGGCGGGGGCTTCCTTGGCCTTGGTTCCCACAAACTCCGCGAAAATATGTTTCGGCAAAATCATGCCGTTGTAGCCCGTGAAGGGTTGCGACCAGTTGGCCGTGGGCCCTTTGAACTCCACCTTCACCGTCAGCGGATCGATCGCCCGCACCGCCTTCACCGTGGCATAGTCCGTAGTGGTGGTGGCCGCCGTTTTGGGATCACTCAAAAACTGATAGGTAAAGACCACATCCTCGGCGGTGAAGGGCTGGCCGTCAGACCACTTCAGACCGGGCTTGAGCTTCCAAGTGACCGATCGCCCATCCTTGGCAATGCCGCCATTTTCGAGGGTCGGTTCCTCCGCCGCCAAAAACAGCACCAGCTTGCCCCGGCTGTCGTAGCTGGCCAACGGTTCGTAGGCAATGCGCGCCGCATCAAAATCTTTGTTGCCCGTGGCCAAGTGCGGATTCAGCACCGTGGGCGCTTGCCAATAGAGCAGTTTCAGGGTTTTGTTGGCTGGGCCGCCGCCCATGGGGGAGCTAGCCGATGGGGGCGCACCGCCACAGCCCGCCACAGCCAACATCCCGATCGCCCCTAACAGGAGTCCCAGCGATCGCCCCCGAAGCGATCGCCCACCCACCGAGCGATCGCCCCCATTGACCCGTTGGCCAAGCATCACAACTTTAGGCATGAATCCCACGCAGAGCCACAACTTCACTGAACACTATTTAGCACTATCCCTTGGGTTGTGGCGATCGGGTCGAGGGTTGATCCCGATAGCCGCGCCAACCCCTGAGGAAACGTAGTCTGAAACGTAGTCTGAAACTAATCCCAGACTCGATCCAAAACTCATTCACAAAACGTGCCACAGCGAACCAATTGATGAATTGATATAACTAATCATTTCACCTGTTTTTTGATCAATCTATTAATCAATAAATCAACCATTGATCCATGGTGCTACAGGAATCAATTGGCTTAATCCCTATTCAAATCACCAGGATTGCATCTGCTCACCCGCGTTTCTAGTGAATATCCCACTCAAATTCGCGATCAGTTCATTCGTTCGATCACCGCAGAGTTTGCACTCCCTAAACGTCCTATGGCTTCGTCTGACCACGATCGATCGCCCGCTACCCTAGAACTCTACGGGCGGGCCATGGCTTCGGCCAGTTGCGGCATCACGATTGCCGATATGACCCGGCCCGATCGCCCCTTGATCTACTGCAACCAAGCCTTTGAAGTGATCACAGGCTACAGTCGCCAGGACGTGCTCGGGCGCAACTGTCGGTTCATGCAAGGCGAAGGCACTAGCTCGGCAATGGTCGATCAGTTGCGGCAAGCGATTCGCAAAGGCGAGACCTGTGAAGTGGTGCTGCTGAACTATCGCAAGGACGGCCGCCCCTTTTGGAATCGGCTCTCGATCGGGCCGGTGCATGATGCGGGCGGCCGCCTGACGCACTACATTGGCGTGCAAACGGACGTGACGGAATCCGTGGAAGCTCGCCACCGCGCCAGCCGCCAGTTCCAAGAAGAACAACTGCTCAACGGTGTGACCCAACGTATTCGGCAAGCGCTGGATCTGGACATTGTGTTGAGTACCACGGTCAACGAGGTGCGTGACCTGTTGCAGACCGATCGGGTGCTGGTCTATCGCTTTGATTCCGATTGGAATGGGCTGGTGGTGGCGGAATCCGTGGGTGAGCAATGGCTGCCATCTTTGAACATGGCGATCAAAGACACCTGTTTTCGCAAAAACCGCGCCCAGGATTATCACCAGGGACGCATCAGCGCGATCAAAAACATTGAAACGGCCTCCCTCAGCGATTGCCACCGCGACCTGCTGCGGCGATTTCAGGTGCAGGCAAACTTAGTTCTGCCGATCGCTGATAGCGGCAAGCTCTGGGGCCTGTTAATTGCCCATCACTGCCAAGAGCCGCGCCAATGGCTGCCCGGTGAAATCAAGCTGCTGGAGCGCCTGGCCAACCAACTGGCGGTGGCCGTGATGCAAGCGGAACTCTACGAACAAGCGCAACTCGAAATTCAGCGCCGCCAACAAGCCGAAGCCCAACTGGCCGAAAAAGCCAGCCAACTGGAAGCGGCCTTGCAGGCCCTCAAGTGGCAACAGTCCCAACTGGTGCAGGCCGAGCGCCTCGCTGGTCTAGAACAGTTGGTTGCGGGCGTGGCCCATGAAATCAACAATCCGGTGGCCTTCATTGCGGGCAATATTTCCCATGCGGGTCGCTACATTGGCGATTTGCTAGCCTTGCTGACGGACTATCAGCGGGAGATGCTAGCTGGGGGATTGACTCCCTCTATCGACTTGCAAGAGCACCTGGAGGATGTTGATCCGTCCTATATTCGCGACGATTGGCCACGCCTGTTGCAGTCGATGCGATCGGGTGTTGATCGGATCCAAAAAATCATTCAATCCCTGCGGGTGTTTTCCCGGTTGGATGAGGCGATCGTCAAAACAATTGATCTGAATGCCAATCTCGATAGCGCCCTGCTGCTCTTCCAAGGTCGGTTAAATGCAACGGGGGGCGATCGGCCGATTCAACTGGTGCGCGAGTTTGGGTTGCTTTTGCCGATGACCTGCTATCCCGGCCAGCTCAACCAAGCCCTGGCGGCCATTGTGGACAATGCGATCGATGCGTTGCAACTGGCAGTGCAGCAACCCGACTGGCAAGCCCGTGGGGAACAGCCCACCATTGTGATTTCCACGGCTGTCCAGACTGGGCAAGAGGTGATTAGCGTGCGGATTCGGGATAACGCGATGGGCATTCCCGAGGCCTTGCACAATCGAATTTTTGATCCCTTTTTTAGTACCAAGCCGATCGGCCAAGGCACGGGGCTGGGCCTGTCGATGGCCTACCAAACGATCGTTGATCAACATGGTGGCCGGCTACAGTTTGAGTCGGTGATTGGCCGGGGCACGACATTTGCGATCGAGCTGCCCTGCCAACTGGAGCTGGGCCACCCACGGTCTCTAAACTCTCTAAACTCCGTTGCTAGCCGCCTGCCTCCGCTCCAGCCCGACTCGTTGAAGGTCGTGGCCGCGATCGATCGCAAGTTATCGAATTTTGATCGCCTGTCGCCGGCCGGTGTGGAGATCGCGACCGATGGGGCTTCATACCATCAGGGCACAAATATCATCGGGGTCGGTCGGCAACTCAGCGGTCAAGACCTCTGACCCCTCGGCCGTTACCAGCACGTCATCTTCGATCCGAATGCCGCGCACATCGTCAAACTCTTCTAGCCGCTCCCAGTTCACACAGTCGCCATAGCGATCGCGCTGGTCTCGGTTGTTGAGCAAACCGGGCACTTGATAAAACCCTGGTTCGATCGTCACGACCATGCCCGCCTCCAGGGGGCGATCGAGCCGCAAGAAACACCAGCCAAAGCGATCGCTGCGACTGCGGCCCGGCGCATACCCGGCCCGATCGCCCAAGTCCTCCATGTCATGCACATCCAACCCCAGCAGATGGCCAATCCCGTGGGGAAAAAACAACGTGTGGGCATCGCGATCGACCAGCTCCGCCGGCTTGCCTTGCAGAATGCCCAAGTCCACTAACCCTTCGATCAACACTAGCGATCCGGTCTGGTGAATCGATCGATATTCCACGCCGGGCCGCACCGCTGCGATCGCCGCCCGTTGAGCCGCCAACACCACCTCATAAACCGCCCGCTGCGTCGCAGAAAATTCCCCCGACACGGGCCAGGTGCGGGTGATGTCTGAGGCCCAACCGCTGCTGACTTCTGCGCCCGCATCCACCAACAGCAAGTCACCGGGGTTAATTTCGTTGTCGTAGCGCTCGTTGTGTAACACTTCGCCGCGAATGGTGACAATGCTGTTGTAGGCGGGATGGGCATCACAGGCAATCATTTCTGCTTCGATCGCCGCGCGCACCTCTGCTTCGGTGGTGACAGATGGGGTGGCTCGCAAACCTGCTTGATGGGCTGCTACGGCGATCGCGGCCGATCGCCGCAACTCACTGAGGGCTGAGGCATCCTGGGTCGATCGCACTGCCACAATTGCTGCGACCAAATCCCCATCCGCTCCGGTGGCTTGGCTGGGCTCCGGCAGCGATCGCCCCAGAATTGCGGCTTGGTGCGATCGAGCTGCCGGGGACTGCACCGCCACCGTGGCCAAGTCTGCGCGGCGATCGCCCAACACCGTCGCCAGTTCCGCCAAGGGATAGTCCGCATCCAAACCCATCTCGGCCGCCAAGACGACCCGTGAGGGTTCCGGCCCATGCCAGAGAGCATCAGCCACCGTCGGTTCATCCCAAAACAGGATCGATCGCCCATCGACCATCAACAGCACCGCCCGCTCCAAACTCAGGCCGCCAAAGTAGAGAAAATGGCTGCTGGCCCGAAAGGGATAGCGATTGGCGGGAAAGTTGCGGGCCGCGGCCTGGCCTGACCAGAGGGCGATCGGGAGGCCGGGGAGCCGATCACTCAGGCCGCGACGGCGGGCTTGTAACTGGGCAATCTCAGCCGGTGTATTGATCATCGCTGTTACCAAAAATGCCTTGAGATAGAGGCCTGATCTACATCGATCGCCGGGGTGGATTGAGGAGCCATTAGGGCTGTTCAGATGTCCTCGTTCAGACATCCTCTACGATCCGAAGCTGCACTCTTTTTAGGATGCCCCGTCCCTAGGTTCTAAGCAACGACCCGTAAAGTTTGTCCCTCGTAGTCGGCTTGGCCGGTGCAGTCCCCACCCAAGGCGAGGGTCTGCTGAATCTGGGCGATCGCCTCGACACTGATCCGCTCGCCGGGAATCACCACGGGAATCCCCGGCGGATAGGGACAGATCCATTCAGCCGCAATCCGGCCCACTGCTTGGGCGATCGGCAGGGTTTCTGTAGGCGCTTGGCTGGCGGCTCGGGGCGTGAGGGGGGCTGGGGCGATCGGGGCGAGGCTACCCGGCCAATTGATTTCAGAACCGGGCGAGGCTTGGGGCGATCGGGCCAACTCTCCCAGCGCCATCACCAGGCGATCGCCCTCCTCATCGCTGTTGGCAGGAGTCCAAACAAAGGTGACATGGTGGGGGCTGCTCAGTTCCGCCGTGATGCCCCAGTCGCGATCGAGCGCCTCATCGACCCCATAGCCCGTCCAACCCGGCAAATGAACCGTCAGGCGCGATCGATCCCCATTGGCGATCGGCAATAGTTGCAAATTCGGATCGGCCACCAAGCGCGATCGCGCCCGATCGACCCGCGCCAAGGTTGCTTCCCAGTCCGATCGCCCCTGAGTTGCCGCCCGCCACCGAGCCGCATCCAAGCTCGCCATCAACAGATAACTGGGGCTGCTGGAAGTTACCCACCGCAGAGCCTGCTCTAGTCGGGCGCGGTCGATCTGCGCGTTGTGATGCAGATGCAACATCGCCGATTGGGTCAGGGAGCCAAGGGTTTTGTGCGCCGACACCACCACCAAATCCGCCCCAACCGCCAAGGGGGACGGGGGAAGCTCAGGATGCAGCCCCAAATGGGCCCCGTGGGCCGCGTCCACAATCAAGGGAATGCCGCGAGATCGCGTCAGGGCGGCGATCGCCCCCAGATCCGACACCCAACCGTGATAGGTGGGTGACACCACTAACACCGCCTTCACCGCTGGATAGTCAGCCAACGCTTGGGCGATCGCCTCGGGGGTCACCACGGTCGGCATCTGCCAAGGGCGATCGACCTCGGGCATCACCCATCGGGGTCGCGCACCCGCCAGGATCAAGCCTGACAACACCGATTGATGGGCATTGCGCGCCACCAAAATCTCGTCCCCATCCCCACAAACCGCCCCGATCGCCGCCACCAAGCCACTGGTGCTGCCATTCACCAAGAACCGCGTCGCCGCCGCCCCAAAGCAGCTCGCCGCCAAGGCCTCAGCCACCGCGATCGCCCCTTGGGGAGCTGCCCAGTTATCCAACCCATCCAGCTCGGTCAAGTCCCAAGCCCAACAATCGCCCCAGGCCGCCGCCAAGGTCGGTTCGATCGCCTG
This sequence comes from Oscillatoriales cyanobacterium, assembly GCA_004292515.1. Lineage (GTDB taxonomy): Bacteria > Cyanobacteriota > Cyanobacteriia > CACIAM-69d > CACIAM-69d > CACIAM-69d. Next base: position 83,607 of record RDXB01000058.1, on the reverse strand, counting down.
GCCCTTGTGGCCCGGCACATGCCACCGCCCCGATCGCCGCCCGGCCCGAGTGGCCAAGGCTGCGACTAGGGGGAGCGATCGTTGCCGCTGGTCGATCGCCGCGATTTCCCCTGGATCTGCTGGTGTCATGCGATCGCGTCCCTCCCGTAGGGGCGCATCGCCATGCGCCCTCCGATACGCCAGATGTTAAATCCCCAAGAACGATCATTTAAATTAATCAATTCCCATAGAGACGCATCGCCATGCGCCCTCCGATACGCCAGATCTCGAAATACCTAAAATGACCGTTTCAATCGATTGATTCGGGCGGAGGGCGTACGGCGGTACGCCCCTACTGGAGACGAATTTTGGGGATATTGTTGGGATGTAAGGAATCGACTTGCCATGATCGCGGATTGTTGTCAATATAATCTCGAATATGGTTGAGCATTCGATCATCCCGCACGATCGATTCATAATAGTTTCGTTGCCAGACTGGCGATCCTGGCGCGTTCCGGTGTTGGTTGATTTGTTTGGTGGTCACTGCTTTGAAGCCTGCAATGATGGAGCCAAGCGATCGCGCCGGCCGCTTCAACTGATTTTTGCCTAGCACGCTGTCATCAACTGGTCTATCATTATCACTTAGTGATTGCATTTGCACGATCGGGCGATCGCAGCATAACAACCCATGGAAGTGGTTGGGCATCACTACCCAGGCATCTAACTGCAACTCATCTCGAATTTCAAAACTGCGTAACCACTCCTCTGCAACGATATTGCCGAATTCATTCAAGATCATTTCATCTTGCGCGATCGCTCCAAATAAGCATTCACGTCGATAACAACAAATGGTTACAAAATAGATGGCTGATTGCGTATAATCAAACCCTTTTAATCGGATTGATCGTCGATGATGAATCACTGGGTTATACGCCATTTTTTAACACCCAATCAACACAACACCTAATCAAAAACCCACAATTTCCCGTAGGGGCGCATCGCCATGCGCCCTCCGGTACGCAAGATCTCGAAATACCTAAAATGACCGTTTCAATCGATTGATTCCCGTAGGGGCGCATCGCCATGCGCCCTCCGATACGCAAGATCTCGAAACACCCAAAATGATCGTTTGAATCGATCAACCCTGGCGGAGGGCGTACGGCGGTACGCCCCTACCGGAAACCCATTAATTTCGATCGAATCTGGGATCGCCATGCGCCCTCCGATACGCAAGATCTTGAAACACCTAAAATGACCGTTTCAATTGATCGATCCGGGCGGAGGGCGTACCGCCGTACGCCCCTACCGGAAACCCATTGATTCTGACTGAATCTGGGATCGCCATGCGCCCTCCGGTACGCCAGATCTTGGAAAACCCAAAATGATCGTTGGAATTGATCGCCTCTGCCGGAGGGCGTACGGCGGTACGCCCCTACCAGAAATTAACGACCGGCGCTGACCAGGACTTTTTCTTGATCGTCCTTCGAGACCGATCGCCCTTGATCTTCAAAGCCATCGATTTGATCGAAGTTGAGGTAGCGGTACAAATCGCCCGCCAGCGGATCGATCTTGCCCTTCACCACTTCCAGGTATTCCTCACGATTGGGAATCCGACCCAACAGGGCACAGACCGCCGCCAACTCCGCCGAGCCGAGGTAGACCTGCGCCCCCTTGCCCATCCGGTTGTTGAAGTTGCGGGTTGAGGTCGAAAACACCGTGGTGTTGTCTTCCACGCGGGCTTGGTTGCCCATGCAGAGCGAACAACCGGGCATTTCCAACCGACAGCCGGCCGCCTCGAAGATCTCGTAGTAGCCTTCCTGACGCAGCATTTCTTCGTCCATGCGCGTGGGCGGGCAGATCCAGAGGCGGGCCTTGGCTGTGCCCGCTCCTTCCAGAACCTTAGCGGCGGCGCGGAAGTGACCGATGTTGGTCATGCAGGAACCGATGAACACCTCTTGCACCGGGTCGCCGACGCAATCGGACAGGGTTTTGATGTTGTCCGGGTCGTTGGGCGCGGCCACCAGCGGTTCCACCAGTTGATCGAGATCCACTTCGATGATGTCGGCGTATTCCGCATCCGCATCGGCGGTCATCAGGGAGGGATTCGCCAACCAGGCTTCCATCTGGGCAATCCGCCGAGCGATCGTCCGGGCATCTTCGTAGCCGCGCGCGATCATGTTTTTCAGTAGGGTGACGTTCGATCGCAGGTATTCCGACACGGTTTCCACGCTCAGGGCGATCGTGCAACCGGCAGCCGATCGCTCGGCGGTCGCGTCGGTCAGCTCAAAGGCCTGCTCCAGCTTCAGATCCGGCAGCCCTTCCATTTCGATGATCTTGCCGGAATAGATGTTCTGCTTGTTCTCCTTGGCGACGGTCAGCTTGCCCTGCTGAATCGCCACGTAGGGAATCGCGTTCACCACGTCCCGCAGGGTCACGCCCGGTTGCAGGCTGCCCTTGAACCGCACCAGGATCGACTCGGGCATATCCAACGGCATCACGCCCAGGGCCGCCGCAAAGGCCACCAACCCGGAACCGGCCGGGAAGGAAATGCCCAAGGGAAAACGGGTGTGGGAGTCGCCGCCCGTGCCCACCGTGTCCGGCATCAGCATCCGGTTCAGCCAGGAGTGAATGATCCCATCGCCGGGGCGCAGGGCCACGCCGCCGCGCTGGGCGATGAAGTCGGGCAAGTTGGCGTGGGTTTCCAGATCCACCGGCTTCGGATAGGCGGCGGTGTGGCAGAAGCTTTGCATCACCAGATCAGCGCTGAACCCGAGGCAAGCCAACTCCTTCAGTTCATCGCGGGTCATGGGGCCAGTGGTGTCCTGGGAACCCACGGTGGTCATGCGCGGCTCACAGGACGTGCCGGGGCGCACACCGGGCAAACCGCAGGCCTTGCCGACCATCTTTTGGGCCAGGGTGAAGCCTTTGCCGGTGTCGGCGGGGGCAGTGGGGCGCACAAACAGGGTGCTGGGTTCCAGGCCGAGGCTCTCGCGGGTTTTGTCCGTCAGGCTGCGGCCGATCAGCAGCGGAATCCGACCGCCGGCCCGCACTTCATCGGTGATCGTCTCGGGCTTCAGGCTAAAGGTGCTGATCACCTCGCCCGCTTCGTTGGTGATTTCGCCCTTGTAGGGATAGATCGTGATCACGTCGCCCGTGTTCAGTTGGGCCACGTCGCACTCGATCGGCAGGGCCCCCGAATCTTCCGCCGTGTTGAAGAAAATCGGCGCAATCTTGCCGCCCAAAATTACGCCGCCGGCCCGCTTATTGGGGATGTGGGGAATGTCGTCGCCGATGTGCCACAGCACGGAGTTGATCGCCGATTTGCGCGAAGACCCGGTGCCGACCACATCACCCACATAGGCGATCGGGTGGCCCTTAGCCTTCAGCTCCGGCAACAGGCCCAGGGCTTCCGGCATCTTGGTTTCCAGCATCGCCAAGGCGTGCAGCGGAATATCGGGGCGGGTGGTGGCGTGGGTGGCGGGCGAGAGGTCGTCGGTGTTGGTTTCGCCGGGCACTTTCAGCACCGTGACGGTGATCGCCTCGGCCAGTTTGGGGCGGCTGATGAACCAAGCGGCGTTGGCCCAAGCGTCGATCGTCTGTTTGGCGTAGGGGTTGCGCTCCGACAGTTCCAACACGTCGTTGAATGCATCAAAGGCCAAGGTAATTTTGCTGAGGGCGGTGGCGGCGGCTTGGGCAATGCCCGCGTCCTTCGCTTTCAGCAAGTCCACGAGGGATTGCACGTTGTAGCCGCCGACCATTTGCCCGAGGATGGCGACTGCGCCTTGGGGGGTGATTAGGGGGCTGGTGGTGGTTCCTTTGGCGATCGCGGTCAGGAACGCTGCTTTCACATAGGCCGCCTCGTCCACACCGGGGGGCACGCGATCGCACAGCAAGTGCATCAAAAATTCTTCTTCCCCAGCCGGTGGGGTTTCCAGTAGCTTACACAGGTCGCTGGTTTGGGCGGCATCGAGGGGCAAGGGGGGAATGCCCAGTTGACCGCGTTCTGCGACCTGTTGGCGATAAGCTTCGAGCATGGTGTGTTCTGTCTCCTGCGAGCGCTGTAGCGGTGATGCCGAGCATCGGCGATCGTGCTTAACAGTCTAGGATCGCAGGGGTCAGTTGCAAGCGGGCGATCGTCGTGAACGCTTGGGGCGATCCAGTGATGATCGGGTTACTGAGTCTCTGCCTGGTCAATCTAGAAAAAGGTTGGCTAGGCTGTAATGATTCAGCCAGTCCCGTATACTCACCTAGCGTCATCAATGCTGGGTTAGTGTCAAGAGATCGGGCGCTGACTCACTCGGTTAGAGGCCTTCCGAATAGCGATGTCTACCGATCGACCCATATCCTATGAATCAGATTTTTATGGCTGGATTCAGCAGCAAACGGAGCTGTTGCGATCGCGGCAACTCAGCGCCCTAGATATTGACAATATTATTGAGGAACTCGAAAGCTTGGGACGCTCTGAACGTCGCGCTTTATTGAGCCAAATAACCCGCCTTTATTTGCATCTCTTGAAATGGCACTATCAGGGCGATCGGCGATCGCGTTCTTGGTTGGTCAGTATTGTGGATGCCCGCCTCGAAATTCAGCGGCTGCTGGCGGATAACCCAAGTTTTAAACCCTGGCTGCCGGAAGCGGCGATCGTCGCCTATGCCGATGCACGTACCAAGGCGCAAGCGGAAACCGGTTTATCGTTGGATGCGTTCCCGATCGAGTTGCCCTTTGCGTGGGATGAGGCGATGACTCAGGAAGTCAAACTGGAAGACTGAGCATTGAGGGTCTATCTCCCCCGATCGCCGTGGCAGTGATACCGAGCATGGGCGATCGTGCCTAACAGTCCAGGATCGCAGGGGTCAGTTGCAAGCGGGCGATCATCGTCGACCGTTGGGGCATATATATTCGACGATCTGCCCCTAGTAACATCCTTGGAAAATAGCTATAATTAGCAAATCGTACAATTATCGATTAGCACTGGAAGCTCTTATCGCTTCAACTAGCTTATGGCTCAAACTCAAACTGGTCAGCAATATTCTGAGTCAACACCTTTTAAATTAAGAGGATTCAGATATTTGATGAGCTATCATGCTGCAGTTTGCGAAAAAATTTTCAAAAAGCCGAATACAACTACTCAAAGATATGTCTATATAGATTTGAACTGCGGCGCAGGATACCAGCCAGAATACAAGGAATTTGGTGATGAGGTATTAGGTTCGCCCATCATTGCCTTGCAAGAATTGAATAAGAAAAGCATCCAACCTATCTGTCACTTCTGCGATCAAAATCAAGAGGCTTTGGATAAATTATCAGAAACCATAAAAAATCTTAATTTGCAATGCGATCCACACTACTGGCATGGAGATAACAAGGAGTCTCTCAGAGAAATTGCTCAACACCTTAAAGGCTCGTATTATTATGGTCTGGTTTACTCAGATCCTAACGGCAAGCAAGATTTTCCGTTGAAGGAAATCAAAGAAGTTTTTCAGCTTCCGAAAATGAAGAAAGTTGATCTTTTGATGAATGTAGCAACAACTTATGTTAAAAGGTGGGAGCCAAACCCAAAGGCAAACTGGGAAAAATATTCACTTGATGAATTGGTCAATGACAATGGCAAAAGTCACATTTTTGTACGACAACCAGAAAACCCATCAATGAAGTGGACATTCATCTATGCAACAAACTGGGCTAAACAAAAAGAGCTCAAAACAATTCATTTATATAAAATAACAGGTCGTGTTGGGAAGCAAATTCTGCATCATCTATTCAACCCGGCTTCTAATCCTCCACCGCATATATCAAGTGATGGATCCGTCTCAATTCAAACAAGCCTGTTTGACGACTAAAATAGCTAAAAAACAAGGATTAAATCATGCCAACATATACTCAATTGCCGGTTTTGAATGAAGAGAAAAACCTAGAAATCATTAATTTAGAAGACGGTAAGCAAGCATATATTATCCACAATTCTGCTAAGAAGTCAGTTTTTAACACAACTAATGAGATGGTTGACTGGGCTTGGTGGACGTGGAACCCAGTCACCGGATGCTGGCATGGTTGCCCGTATTGCTACGCTCGCGACATTGCCAATCGGTTCTATGAAACAAAATTTGAACCTACGTTCTATCCTGATCGCCTGAACGCGCCAAAGAATACTCGTCCTTTTTCTCCAGAAAAGATCAAGATCGAAGCCAAAAAAAGACGGGTCAAGCTAGAAGATGCCCAAATCTTTGCCAAGAACGTTTTCACTTGCTCCATGGCTGATTTATTCGGCAAGTGGGTTCCTGAAGAGTGGATCTTAAAGGTTTTTGATTCAGTCCGTTCTGCACCGGAGTGGAATTTCCTATTCCTGACCAAATTTCCTCAACGATTGCAAGAAATCAATGATCGTTTGGGAGGATTCCCGGAAAACGTTTGGGTTGGTACAACTGTGGATACCCAAGCCAGGGTTGCCTTAGCCGAAAAATCGTTTAGAAATATTGAAGCAACGGTGAAATGGCTATCAATCGAGCCAATGCTTGAACCTTTGCAATTCAGTAGCCTAGAAATGTTCGACATGATTGCTGTTGGTGGTCAAAGCAGAACAACTCATCAACCTGAATTCCAGCCTGAATGGGAATGGGTTGAAAGTTTACTTTTGCAAGCGCGTCAATCAGGCACGTCTGTCTATTTCAAGGAAAATCTCAGGGCACGTCCTAAAGAAGCACCCTGGCAAGGAAATAAGGTGTGCGCACTGTCGAGCTAGCAGCAAAGAGACCTCCAACAATAATTGGATTAAGGCACTAGGAGGCGATCGAGCATGGTGACGTGGCAAAGCCTGAGCAAACAAGACGAACAACTGTCCTGGCGCGAGATTGCTCCGCAAGGCGATCGCCAACGCCTCGCCTCGCTTTGATTTGGCAGCTAGTGCTTTTACCAGTCTAGATTCCCAATTACCCCAGTGCTCCTTATGTCTACTCCTTCCCGTGGTCTCACGCTTATTGTCCCCGAACCGATCGCCGAGCGCCTTGCTCAACTCGGTTGGACAAGCGATCGCTCACTGGTTTTAGGTGATCATTGGCAGTGGCTCGCTAATGGTTTGCTGTGGCTATTGACACGAGTGTTGGGCAAGACAGAACCCAAAGCGATCGCCGAGCCAGAAAACCTGGAATTTTCCGCTGATAGCTTCCGCCAATCCTGGGAACAAGCCCAAACCGGAAAAACTCTACCGTTGTCTGAGCTGTGGGAAGGAATTGAGGATGACTAGCAGCAATCCCATTGAGATTCGGTTTACCCCCGAATTTCAGAGAAAATTAAAATTTCTGTTTAAAAAATATCGTCAAATTCGTTCAGATCTCGAACCAATCCTAGAAAAGATTCGTTTATCAGAGTCTATTGGCGATCAAATTCCCGGTATTGAAGCGAAAGTCATCAAAGTACGTATCAAAAATAGCGATAATCAAAAAGGCAAAAGCGGTGGATATCGTTTGATCTATTGGATATCTGCTCCCGAAGTCATAGTTTTGTTAGATATTTACTCTAAATCAGAGCAAAGTAATATTAGCTCCGAAGAAATTCGCCAAATTATTAACGACTTTCTGAACCATGAGACAACAGGAGACGACTAGTAATGGTGACGTGGCAAAGCCTGAGCAAACAAGCTGAACAACTTTCCTGGCGCGATCGCCTCGCCCTGATTTGGCAGTTAGCGCGATCGCTCCTGGGGCGATCAGCTCAACCTGTTCCTACCTTCTGGGATCGTCTCCACCAATGGCGCAGCACGATTGATTGGGATGCTTGGAGTGATGATGATCCCTGGGCTGATGTGCGCGATCGCACCCAAAAGCGAGATGTCGTTTGGTAATGCGGCGCTTGTGACTTGACAGCAAGCTCATAGTTGATCGGCGCGCCCCAACCCTTTTTTTAAAGTTGACGATCGCACCGCAAAAGCCGCCGATAAGACCACCAACTGGTCAGCAACCCTGCGATCGCCACGCCAACTAACACCTGCAAATGCAGCGCAATATCCGCAACCGTGGCCCCTTCCCCAATCACCCGCAACAGGGCTTCATTCATGTGATAGATCGGGTCAAATCGGGCCAACTGTTGCAGCAGGGGCGGAAACAACCAAGCAGGCACAAAGCTACCACCCAACATCAGCAGGGGCACTCCAAACGCCGCCACCAAAGCGTTCACATCCTCCGTGCGGCGCGCAAAGTTAGCCCCCAACACAAACCCCACGGCCACGTAGTCCACCACACTCAGGGCACAAATCCCAATTCCCAACGCCCAGGAGCCTTGGAATTTTGCCCCCATACTGAGGGCGATCGCTGTCACAATCACCCCTTGCCCCAAGGCGATCGCCCCATGGGCCAGTGCAATGCCTGCAAAATAGGCCACGCCACTCAAGGGCGACAGGCCCAGCCGCCGAAACGTGCCTGATTCGCGCTCGCCCACCAAGGTCGCCACCGTGCCACCCAGACAGCTAAAAAACAGGGCCGCCCCCACCAACGACACCGGAGCTGCCCGCCCAAAGGCATCGGCCAAGGGCAGTTGAGCCCGCTCTGCCAAAATTAAGCCATTCAGCCCCAGCACCAAGGTCGGAAACAGCACCCAAAACACCAAGCTCCGTTTTCGTCGCCACAATTCCCGCAAAATGCGCTGGGCGATCGCACCTGCTTGTTGTTGTCCTAATCCGAGCGATCGACCCACACGGTGCGTGATGCCACCCCATTTCTTAGTCATTGTTTGCTTCCCCATCAGGTTGCAATCCTCCCTATATCCAAATCCCTAAATTTAGTCGTCGCCAAAACCTGTCCCAATTGCTCAAGCTATTGCTCAAGTTAGCGCACCAACCTCAGTTTTGCCCCCATGTTCTGATGCAATCGGATTTAGTCAACTTTCCAGTCAATTTATCTAAATCAAAGTATTTACTACAGCCAACCTAAAAATATTTAGATCGATAACCTTGCTAGCTCATACACAATCGTTAATAGCAGTTTCGATTACCAATGCTACAAATCCTGCGCTGAAATCCTTGTCAGGCAATAATCTTAAGCAGCGTCAATTCGCGAAATTGGTATAACAACTACCCAGCAGACTATTTAGAGAGTTATTCAGCAAAAAGACCCACCATAGTAATTGGTTCATTTCTGAAGGTCTCCAATGACTCGCTTTGCTCTCTTGGGGCATTTCTTCTTGAGCATTTCTTCTTGAGCATTTCTTCTTGGGCATTTCTTCTTGGGCATTTCTTCTTGGGTATTTCTCCTGGGGTATTTCTCCTGGGGTATTACGCAATCCCTAGAACAAGAACCAATTAGGCGCGATCGGCCCGACAATGGTGACCGTGGTTTTACGAAGAAGGCCCAGCGCTAACCATCAGCCCTATGGAACACGGTTTAATGTGGTTGCCCCTGTTGGGGTTATTTATCGGCTTGGCCTATGCAGGTTGGAATGAATATCAACGCCTGGAATCCTACAAAGTTTGGGCAAAAAGGTTCGATCGCGCCAAATACGATATCTACGCCGTCTTGGGCCAAAAAGGTCGCGAACTGGTTTGGGGCATCCCCAACCGCAAGGGGCCGATCGAAGTGCAGCGGCTTTCCTTGGAACAAGTGAAGGGTATTGTATTGCTGGCAGATGGCCAACCGATTAACCCCGAAAAATATCCCACCCAGGCCAAGCAGGTGATTTTGGAGTTAGTCCGTAATGACAGCGGCCCCGCAATGAAGATTCCCTTCACCCAAATCGACATGGCTGCTCAGTGGGCGATCGCCTTAGAGCGCGATCTCTAGAGCATCGCGCTGGTTTGTTCAGCCGTCCCTTGAAAACAGGCATCAGACAAGGGGCCTCAGCCCCTTGTTACGACAATTGGGGCATGGGAAATCAACCGTTTCAGCGGCCCTGCTGGCAATAACAACAGGCCCTTAAACCTTGGTGGCGCGGTTGGTGGTGCGTTCCATTTCGCGGGTCTTTTTGCCGCGCCAGAAGAATCGAACCGGCGTGCCCTCGAAGCCCAACTCCTTGCGGAAGTGGCCTTCAATGTAGCGGCGATAGTTGTCGTTGAACCGATGGGGATCATTCACAAACAGGGCGATCGCGGGGGGCTGGCTGCTGACCTGGGTTCCGTAATAAATCTTGCCCTGTTTGCCTTGGCGGGTTGTGGGGGGCGAGTGCCAACGCAGCGCGTCTTCTAGCACTTCGTTGATCGTGGCCGTGGTGACGCGGCGGCGGTGCTGCTCGGCGGCGCGATCGACCAGTTCCAAAATCTTGGGGACTCGCTGGCCGGTGACGGCGCTGGTGAAGATCATTTCTGCCCAGTCAAGAAAATACAAGCGGCTGCGTAGTTCCCGCTCGTACTCATAAATCGAGCTGGAATCTTTGTCCACCGCATCCCACTTGTTGACCACCAGCACGCAGGCGCGACCATCATCGGTGATCCGGCCGGCAAGGCGCTGGTCTTGCTCGGTGATCCCATCCAGCACATCGATCACCAACAACACCACGTCCGATCGCCGAATGGCCTTAAACGCCCGGTTGATGCTGAAGAACTCGGGGCCGTAGTCGATCATCTTTTTGCGGCGAATCCCGGCAGTGTCGATCAGGCGATAGCGCTTACCGTTGCGCTCCACCACCATGTCGATCGAATCCCGCGTCGTGCCAGAAATCGGACTGACGATCGCCCGGTTTTCCCCCACAAATGCATTCAGCAAACTGGACTTGCCCACATTGGGCCGCCCCACGATCGCAATGTTCAGCTCCGGATCTTCCGGCAGATCATTGACAGCGGGCAAATGCTGAATTGCCGCATCCAGCAGCTCCCCGGTGCCGTTGCCGTGAATCCCCGACACCGCAAAGGGTTCACCTAGCCCCAGTTCCCAAAAAACACCCGCCTGGGCCAACCCCTGCTCAACGGACTCGCACTTGTTGACCGCTACCAGCACCGGCTTGGGCTGGCGACGCAACCAATCAGCAATTTCGCGATCGGCATCGCTGGGGCCGGTTTGGCCATCCACCACAAAAATCGCCACGGCTGCTTCAGCCAGGGCCGCCATGGCCTGCTCGCGAATCAGGGGCAAAAATTCCGTATCGTCATCAAACACCAGCCCGCCGGTATCCACCACCAGGAAATCCCGATCGCCCCAGAAGGCTGGCCGGTAGGTGCGATCGCGCGTGATCCCCGGTTGGTCAAACACGATCGCCGATTGATCCCCCGCAAACCGATTCACCAGGGTCGATTTGCCCACATTCGGCCGCCCTACGATCGCCACCACCGGAAGAGACATACGCCTCACCTACCGTTCTTCGTTCAAAACCAAACCGTTAATCATAGCGCGATTTTGCACCAGAATGCGATCGCGTGTGCAAGCCCAGTCGCGATCTCGGTCTCAAGCTCCCTTACCCATAGGTAATCGTCCCAGTAATTGGGTTGACCGTCATGGAATTGTTGGCGGCCGATAATGCCGCCGCGCTCGCCACATTATTAACCCGCAATGTGGCGAAGTTGCCTTGGTTCAGGTGAATGTTTTCATTCCCGCTGTTGCCCGAAACCGCCAGGTTAAAGCCAGCCAAGCCCGCAGCTCTGAGGTAAATCCCATCGCCCGTTGCGTGGTTGTTGATGATGTTATTGCTCACGCTGCCAGTAAACGCCCCCAGCCCAGCGCTGATATCGATCGCATCATCGTTGTTGCCAGCAACATTGTTGTTACTGACATTCATCGTAAGGGTATAACTCCCACCCAAGAAACCATAAATCCCGATGCCATCGCCCCGAGGATTGGCCGATCCATTGCCCGAAATCGTGTTGCCAGTGATCGTCACGTTCGCAGTTGTGGCATTATCGATCGCCACACTAATTGCATCATCAGCATTGCCTTGCAGCGTCGAATTCGTGACAGATAGAGCGCGCGACCCGTTATTCACAATGAAGCCAATCCCCATGCCCGCATTCAAGGCTCCAATCGTGGTTGGGGGATTAATCCCAGAGGCAGCACCGAGAGAATTCGTAATCGTCGAATTGCCAACGGTCAAGTTGCCGTTTATCACTGAAATTGCGCCGCCATAGCCACCGATGGTCGTTGCTTCATTGTTGTCAAAGGTTGCGTTGTTGATCGTAACCACAGCCCCATTACCGGCAGTCACGACACCACCGCCTGTCGTTCCTCGCCCACCGGCGATCGTGGCGTTATCAAGGCCGAAATTAATCCCACCATTCACCATAAAGATCGAAAAATCGCCCGCACCGCCACTGCGCTGAATGGTGTTTCCGCCACCATTAATCGTCACCGACTGGGATAAAGCAGGCAGCGCTGAGAGCAAATTCACTGTGCCCGTTACGCCCGAAAAACTAATCGCATCAGTGCCTGCAAAAGTGTTGGCGTTAATCACTGCTTGGCGCAAGGAACCTTCCAGATCGGCATAGGTTGAGCCATCGGTCAGCACATTCACCACCGTGTCGTTGGCAGTGATCGCCACATCGGCCGTCGAAGCGCCACCCACGTTGTAATTAGCTGAAGCTGCCACTTGTAGTCGTAGGGTTTCGATCGCCTCAGCATGGACATCATTGATCGCACTCAAATTAATATCCACCGTGCTGGCCCCAGCTGGGATCGTGACAGTGCGCGTGCTGCCAGAGCCGCTGATGCTGCCGCCCGAGAGCGTATAGTCCGTATCTTTCGGGGCTTGGGCTGTGGGAGTCAGGAGATTGAGATTAACGGTCAAGGCGCTGGTGGTGCTGCCGGTGCGGGTGAGGCGATAGACCCCATCAGTCGAGCCTTCGCTAGCCGTTGCCACTGGTGCAGCGATCGTCACTGTGGGCAAGATATTAGCCGTTCCCGTCAGCAGAATATCGTAGGGATTTTCGTCGCTGTCGTTGTTAATCAGGCTAAAGGTTCTGCTGCTGGGCCCCACAACGGACGGGTTGTAGCGCAGTGTAAAGCTACCAGAGCCACTAGGGACAATTGTTCCTGGCAAGCCGGTTGTGCCCAGAAATCCCCCACCCAGGGGCAGCACTAGCCCACCAAGAGTGAGGGGAGCTGTACCGTCGTTGAAGATGGTAAAGGTGCGATCGACCGGTGTCCCGAGGCTGGTTGTCCCAAAGTCAAAGCTAGTACCATCGGGGATTTCGCCCCCCTGTACGATCCGAATTTCGGGCGCTAACAGGGGCGGGGGAGTGGGTGTTGGGACGGGCGCAGGGACTGGAATCGGCGCAGGGACTGGTGCCGGAATTGGGATGGGTGCTGGAACCGGGGAGGGAGCTGGAATTGGACTCGGGCTACCAGGCAGAGCGATCGGGCTAGGCGATCCATTGCTGATCGCAGAAGTGCCAATCACGCCTGTGGGTAGAGTGGGAGAAGATGTGACGTTAAGACCAGGACGAGGCGGGGCGCTGGTGATCAGATCGTCGAAACGAAGGGGGATGATGCCTTGGAGGTTGATCAGATATTCGCCCGTGAGTCGATCGCGCAGTAGGGTGCGGTTGCGATCGCCCTCATAAATCACATCAATGTCGTCGTAGCTAATGCCCCCTGCCAGAGAGATGCGATCGCGCCCAACCTCGAAACCAGCGACCCAATCAGCATCATCGGGATTTGGGCCGCCAGTGGTCTGGACTACTGGCCGGCTCGGCTTGACCGTTTCATTGACTAGCCCATTAGGTACAGATTGGCGGGCAGCGATGAATAGGTCGCGACCATCGCCACCGACCAAGGTATCGGAACCCAAATCGCCCCAGATCGTGTCATCCCCCAAATCACCGAAGATTAAGTCCGCATCTTGGCCCCCAAACAGCCAATCATCACCCTGACCACCGTAGAGTGTGTCATTGCCCTCATTGCCATTCAGCGTGTCTTGTCCTTGGTTGCCCACGAGCAAGTCGTTACCCAGCCGACCGACCAGAAAGTCACTGCCAGCCAAACCGATCACCCGGTCAGATGTTCTTGCTCCCCAATAGGTATCCGGGCCAACTGTTCCAAGCCAATCCATGCATCATCCCCTAAGTATTCAGCACCAAAACGATTCGGGTAGCAATCACAGGTCAATGGGTTTACAACCTGGGCAACATCGACGACCACATGGGCGATCGCCTCATCGCGTCGGTCTAGTCCACTAATCTAGCAAGCTGCATGGGATCGATCCTCTGCACGCCTCAATGGTTGCAATGACCGACTTCAGCTCATCACCATTGCGGATTTTTAGATCTTGTAGGTTTCTAGACTTTTGAGGGTGCGAATTTTGGTTTTCCGCCTTCTTTTCCATGTTTTCTCTTTTCCAAAAGGAGATTGATGGTCAATTATCTCAATTGTGACTCAACTCCTTCAAGGCACAGATAAAGTTTACTTAAAGCAGTTCTTGGAAGGTATGTCTTGCGTTGGCATCGGCTAGGCTAGGTGATTTGAGATCTGGCTGCCCGTCAACTCTGTCACCGACGACAGCACGATGTCTGCACCATTGGCTTTTAAGGTGGCGCTGTAGCGATCGCGCGTGGCCGCATCTACCAGGGCATGGGGCGGCAAAATGCCCACCGCGATCCAGGAGCGATCGGGATGGGTTTTGCGGGCCTTCAACACCGTTTGCATATCTGCCGCCGTGTCTCCGGCGTAGATCACGGGGAGTTGCAATCCGGCCGGCTCCAGGCGATCGACCACCATTTGCAGACCCGTCGGATCGGGTTTTTCCGGTGCATCATGCATCGCCACCAACACCGGGTCAATCAGCCCCACCCGCTGGGTCAAGACAAAATTAGCCGAGGCCGGTGTAGCGCCGCTAAAAAAACCCCAGCCGATTTGAGCAGCCGTGAGTTGGGCAAAGTAGGCGCGATCGACCAGCAGCGGCTCATCGCAAATGTAGCCCGTCCAACTGTCAGGATCATCGGGGTTGGGGCCGCGATATCGCTGCTGAAAAAATAAAACTAATTCGTCGTAGTCCAAGGTCAATGCCCCGCGCGATCGCCCTTGACTTTCCCAAAATCGATAGACAAATTCCTGAGAAGCCAGCCAATCATTATTCCAAGACCCCTCGGCTTTAATCGCGTCGATATCCGCCATCGTTGGGCGAAATTGACCCTCGGTAAAGGCTTCCACCGTGTCAGCCAAGGCGCGGCGGTAGGACTGGCCCACATCCCGAATTACGCCATCAATGTCAAAAACTGCGATCGCCTGGAGGGAATGGGAAGTCATGGGAGAGAGGGTTAATCAACAGTCAATCTGAGAGGCCAGCCTGCCGCAACGGCCGCAACCATAGCACGGCGGCATCCTGAGAAGATCGTGACCAGATTGGCACAACATCGGGGCAACCAACTGGGGAAAGCGATCGCCAATTGCCCCCTTGCGGTACGATAAACTGCTGTGCTGTCGTCAGTTGCGATCGCCCCGGACGAGTTGAAAACCCGCTGGCGTTGCATCAATTCTGTCTGAAGATCCCGACTGGCCGAACCCTTGCCACATACCCGTAGCAGTCGATCTTGGAGGCATCAGCTTGTCGAAGTTTATTTTAAAGGTTCTCTGGCTTGAAGAAAACGTCGCCCTCGCGGTGGATCAAGTGGTGGGCAAAGGAACCAGCCCGCTGACGGCCTATTTCTTCTGGCCGCGGAACGATGCGTGGGAACAACTGAAGACGGAACTGGAATCCAAGCATTGGATTTCGGAGTCCGATCGCGTGGAGTTGTTGAACCGCGCCACGGAAGTGATCAACTACTGGCAAGAAGAAGGCCGCAAGCGTCCTCTGGCCGAAGCCCAAGACAAGTTTCCCGATTTGGTTTTCACGGGCAGCAACTAATGGGCAGCAATTCTGGGGCGATCGCGGGCGGTTTCGTCTGTCGATCGACTCCGGGCTTGCAATGTTCGATCAGCGCGGTTGCTTTGGGGCGATCGCGCTTAATTTTTGACTGATGTTTGACTGATAATTCTTAGCTGATAATTCTTGGCTGAATGGGGTTCCATGCCGGTTGGATTCTGTGGGGCTTAACCGGTTGTTCACCTCGGTCAGCTAGGGTGAGCGCAGCATTCATTTCCCAATCAATTCCCAATTAATTAATTTCCAACTAATCGCCCTCGTTCCCACGATTATTTCTGCAATTTTCGGCATTTTCCATGTACTTCCCCCCTGAATGGCACGAACATACGGCGGTGTGGTTGGCCTGGCCCAGCCATCCCGATTTGTGGCTCGATGCCTATCGCGATGTGCAGTCGGAGGTGTTGGGTCTGGCCCAGGCGATCGCCGATTGCGACCCCGCCACCGGCCGGCCGCGCGGGGAAGCGCTGCACGTCCTCGCCTGCGGTTCCGCCCAAGTCGCCGAAGCCCAAGCGGTCTTGGAACCCCTGGGCGCAACGATCTATGACGAGCCTTTTGGGGATATTTGGTTGCGGGATACGGGGCCGCTGTTTCTGCGCGACAGCTTGGGGGAACCGGTGGCGATCGGGTTTCGGTTCAACGGTTGGGGCGGTAAATATCTGCTCGACTATGACGACTCGGTGGCAGAACGGGTCGCCCTACAAGCGGGGGTGGACTTTTTGCCGCACCCTTGGACGCTCGAAGGCGGGGCGATCGACCACGACGGCGAAGGCACACTGCTGACCACGGGCCAATGCTTGCTGAATCCCAACCGCAACCCCGACCTATCGCAGGCGGCCATCGAAGCCAAGCTGAAATCCAACTTGGGCATTGAGCAGATCATCTGGCTGGGCGACGGGCTGCAAAACGACCACACCGACGGCCATGTGGACAATTTGGCGCGGTTTGTGGCTCCGGGGAAAGTGGTGTGCATGGAACCCAGCGGCCCCGATGATCCGAACCGGGAGGCCCTGCTCGCGGCGATCGCCACCCTCAAGGCGGCGCGGGATGCCAAGGGCCGGGCGATCGAGGTGCTGACCATCCCATCACCGGGTCGCGTGGAAGACAAAGACGGCGAGCTGATGGCCGCCAGCTATGTCAATTTCTATATCAGCAATACGCGGGTGATTGTGCCCCAATACGGTTCGCCTTTTGATGGGGCGGCGGTGGCGGCTTTGCAGGCGATCGCCCAGGACTTGCGTGAGGTGTGGGGCGATCGGGACGTGATCGGTTTGCCCGCCAAAAATATCCTGCGAGGGGGTGGCTCCTTCCACTGCATTTCCCAACAGCAACCCCGCTAGCGATCGCAATTTGGAATCCTTCTATGCTCGATCGCCCAATTACCCACCAAGTAGCTCCTCAAGCCCTCCCAATTGCAATCCCCGAACTGGCAATTCAGGATTTTTGCCAGCGTCACCACATTCAAGTGTTAGCGCTCTTTGGTTCTGTTTTGCGCGATGACTTTCGCGATGACAGTGATGTGGATATTTTGGTGCAGTTTTTGCCGGGTAAAACGCCCGGCTTTCAGATTGTGACGATGCAGGATGAGCTAACTCAGCTATTTGGAAAACCCGTTGATTTACGAACGCCAGCGGAACTCAGCCGATATTTCCGCGATCGCGTTTTATCCGAAGCCTATATTCTCTACAAACAAGCTTGAGTCCAGATCTCAACAATATTCATGAGTATTATTGATGATTACACAAGGCTCCAGCACATGCGAGATGCTGCACAAGAAGCCATCGCCTTTATTCAAGGAGTTCAGCAACTTGAGTTCGAGAGTAATCGCTTACTGGTTATTGCCTTAGTCAAGGAAATCGAAATTATTGGAGAAGCAGCTAATCGTATCTCTTCGGATTGCCAAAGCCGTTATCCAGAAATTCCTTGGCGAGCCATGATTGGCATGAGAAATCGCTTGGTTCACGCTTATTTTGAAATTGATCTAGAACTTGTTTGGCAAGTGGTTACTCAAGAACTTCCGAATTTGCTGCCCAAGCTAGAATTTGCAATTCTTTCCGAGAAAGTCAACGATCCATAAGCGAACCCAAAGCGATTTCCATAGATCTATAGATCTTTAGACTCGTTGCGCTATCCCTTTCAACTGTCAACTCTTTAACTCCTTTCAAGCCATGACCACCCATCGCACTGTCACTGTTGCTGCCCTGCAAGATGCCTTTGAAACCTGGAATTTGCAGGACAATATCGATCGCATTGTCGCCGCCGCTCGCCAGGCCGCCAGCCAAGGGGCGCAGGTGATTTTGCCGCCGGAATTATTTCAAGGGCCCTATTTTTGCAAGGAAGAGCGGGCGGAGTTTTTTGCGGCAGCTTATCCGGCCACGGAGCATCCGGCGGTGGTGGCGATGCAGCAGGTGGCGCGGGAAACGGGCACGGTGATTCCCACGTCGATTTTTGAGCGCGACGGCCAGCATTACTACAACAGCTTGGTGACGATCGACGCAGATGGTTCGATCCTCGGTCTCTACCGCAAAAGCCACATTCCCGACGGCCCCGGCTACGAAGAAAAGTTTTACTTCCGAGCGGGCAACACGGGCTTTAAGGTGTGGCAGACCCGGTTCGGTTGCCTGGGGGTGGGGATTTGTTGGGATCAATGGTTTCCCGAATGCGCCCGATCGATGGTGTTGATGGGGGCGGAGGTGCTGCTCTATCCCACGGCGATCGGCTCAGAACCCCAAGAACCCAACCTGGATACCCGGCCGATGTGGATGCGGGCGATGTTGGGCCATGCGGTTTGTAATGTTGTGCCCGTGGTGGCGGCCAACCGCATTGGCAATGAAGAGGGACAAAAGTTCTACGGCACGAGTTTTATCTGTGACCATCGGGGCGAGCTGCTGACCCAGGGGGCGATCGATCAGCCTGAAATTCTAATGGCTCAGTTGGATTTGACCCAAACGTCGCTCGATCGGGCCAGCTTTGGCTTCTTCCGCGATCGCCGACCCGAGTTTTATGGATCGCTCACCCAGTCTGCCTAAGCGCTCCCCGGCAGGCCAGGGAGTTTCGGCGGTGATATCGGGCCGACCCGGCGCGCGATCGGCTAAGATGGCATCAACTAAACGCAAGTCGCTCTAAATTAAGGACAAATACTGGGTGATTGACTTCGGACGAGTCATGACCGCGATGATCGTACCGTTTGCCGAAGATGGCAGCGTGAACTATGCGATCGTCGAGCAACTGACGGACTACCTGGTGACGCATGGAACCGACACGGTCGTGGTGTGCGGGACAACGGGTGAATCGCCAACGCTGACCTGGGAGGAAGAGTACGAGCTATTTCGGGTGGTCAAGCAGACGGCTGCTGACCGCGCCAAAGTGATGGCCGGCACGGGTTCTAACTCAACTCGCGAGGCGATCGCCGCCACCCAAAAGGCAGCCAAGCTCGGTCTCGACGGATCCCTGCAAGTCGTTCCCTACTACAACAAACCGCCCCAAGAGGGTTTGGCAGCCCACTTTCGGGAAATTGCGGCCGCTGTGCCTGAGTTGCCCCTGATGCTGTACAACATTCCGGGACGCACGGGCCAAAACCTGCTGCCGGAAACCGTTGCTCAGTTGGCCGAGGTGAATAACATCGTCGCCATCAAAGAAGCGAGCGGTAATCTCGACCAGGTCAGCACCGTGCGACGGTTGACCCCACCCACATTCAAGATCTACTCTGGGGACGATTCCCTCACGCTGCCCATGCTGGCCGTGGGTGCATCGGGTGTGGTGAGCGTTGCCAGCCACTTGGTGGGCGATCGCTTGCAATCGATGATTCGATCGTTTGAAGCCGGTCGGGTGGCTGATGCCTTGACAGAGCACCTGGCTTTGTTACCCTTGTTCAAAGCGCTGTTTTTGACCACGAACCCGATTCCCCTGAAAGCAGCCCTCGAACTGAGCGGCTGGTCTGTGGGCAAACCGCGATCGCCGCTGGTGCCCTGCCCGGATGCCATCCGCCAAGACCTGAAACAAGTAATGATTGAGTTGAGCCTCATTCCGGCCTAAGCTGGATACACCACTGGGGCGAGTGCAGTCGGCAAGCGTTCGAGACCCAAAGCCTGCAGTATCCGAGACCGAACCCATCCGCCCATCGCGATCGCCGTTGCATGAGTCGAGCGCACTCAGCAGCCCCAGGACAGCAATCTGGGCTTCACCACTGAGATTTCTCGCCCAATCACGCCCAATGGACCGCCACTGCCAACCGTCTGGTCAAGCGCATCACACCACCGCTGGTCACCGCCCCCAAGTTTTCGGTAGCAAGTTTTAAACAACAGGTTTTCGACTGCTAGACCATGGCCAGTTAGATGATTATTTGCTAGATGGTTGTTTGCTAGATGGTTGATGAAACGACTGTTGGTTCAATGATTACTGATTAGACGCTTGTTAAATTTTTAGTCATTAAGTGGCAGGCACTCAGCTTTTGGCAGGTTCTCAGTCATTCTTCAAAAAATCCGTAACCCTGATCGTTCTAGAAGGCGATATCTCCAAAACAGCCCCACAACAGTTCCAAAGTAGTCCCAAAGTAGTCCCGAAGGATTCTCTAAAAGCTTGGGAACCAACTGTCTAAATTACAGATTGAACTAATACCCCTAGTCCCTGAATACCCCCGTAGCCGCACGAATGCCTAAATTGTTAGTAACTAGATTAGTGACTGAATTAATGCCCAATAACGGTAAACCCCTGGCTTGGATGGTGACGTTTGAATCCTCCTCAAAACTTGTATGCAATTGAGATCAACCTCTTCTGGCGGTGATGATTACATGAGTGCAAACCAACTCGATTTACGACACCAAGGCAGCGGCGCGGCGCGATCGCCCCAAGCTAGCCCTGGACGACGGTTGTGGTTTCGATCGCATTTTAGTTGTGCAGGCGCTGTTGCTCCCGCTGAGAGTGGGGATAGCTTCGTGGCCGATGGCTAACGACATCCAGATTTTCGGTTGCCAGCCAGCCAAACAACCCATTGGGGTTCTGGCTTGCACCAATTGCCTAGGTTTGGGGATCAAACCTAGGTCAGCGTCTAAGTTTCCCGCAGCAGAGATCTAACTGCGATCAGTGCGATCGCAGCCAAGGTATGACGGGTGGATTGAGCCTCAAGTCTCAATCGTTTCGCAAACGAACGTTCTGCAACCAGATCGATCGAGCCTGAACTTTTTACGATTTCATTACGCAGATTCCCTGGAGGAAAATGGCTCAGATTCGTCGCAATTCAAACCGCACTTCGGCAAACCATTCGGGCAATTCTTCGGCCCCATCTTCCCCCCGGTTGGTCAGCAACTCAGGAGCCGATCGCCCCGTCAGCTTGCAACCCGGAGCCCAAGGCCACACGCAATTTGTCAGCAATGGTAAGGCTGGCACCCTGAAGATTATTCCCCTGGGTGGCTTGCATGAAATTGGCAAGAACACCTGCATCTTTGAATATGAAGATGAAATTATGCTGCTGGATGCGGGGCTAGCGTTCCCGACCGACGGTATGCACGGCATCCAAATCGTGCTGCCGGACATGACCTACCTGCGCGACAATCGCCACAAAATCAAGGGCATGATTGTCACCCACGGTCACGAAGACCACATCGGTGGCATTGCCTTCCACCTGAAGCAAGTGGACATTCCCACGATTCACGGCCCCCGCTTGGCAATGGCGTTGCTCGCCGACAAGTTGGAAGAAGCGGGTGTGAGTGATCGCACGGAACTCCGCACCGTTGGACCCCGCGAATTTGTGCGGGTGGGAACCAAATTCCTGGTGGAATTCATCCGCAATACCCACTCGATGGCCGACAGTTTTTCGGTGGCGATTCATACGCCGTTGGGCGTGGTGATCCACACCGGTGACTTCAAGTTTGACCACACGCCCGTTGATGGCGAATATTTCGACCTCCAGCGGTTGGCCGAATACGGTGAAAAGGGCGTTTTGTGCCTGATTAGCGACTCGACCAACGCGGAAATTCCGGGCTTTACACCCTCGGAAAAGTCGGTTTATCCGAACCTAGAGCGGGTGTTCTCGAATGCACCGGGTCGCTTGCTGGTGACGACCTTTGCTTCGTCCGTGCACCGGGTGAACATGATTTTGGACATTGCCAAAAAGCAAGGTCGCGTGGTGTCGGTGCTGGGTCGATCGATGCTGAACACGATCGCCCACGCGCGCAATTTGGGCTACGTCAAATGCTCCGATGATTTATTCGTGCCGATTCACGAGCTGCAAAACTATCCCGACAACAAAGTCTTGATTTTGACCACGGGGTCTCAGGGCGAACCGTTGTCGGCAATGACGCGCATTTCCAAGGGTGAACACCGCCAAATCAAGATTCGATCGGGCGATACGGTGGTGCTGTCGGCGAACCCGATTCCGGGCAACACGATCGCTGTGGTCAACACGATCGATCGCCTGATGATGCTTGGGGCCCACGTGGTCTACGGCCGCGACAAGGGGATTCACGTGTCCGGTCACGGTTCCCAGGAAGATCACAAGCTGATGATCAGCCTGACGCGCCCGAAATTCTTTGTGCCGGTGCATGGTGAACACCGGATGTTGGTGAAGCACTCGGAAATTGCCCAGAGCCTGGGCATCCCCGCCAGCAACATGGTGATCATTGACAATGGCGATGTGGTGGAGCTGACCCAAGATCGGATCGGGCTGGGTGATAGCGTGCCGTCAGGTATTGAACTGGTGGATGCGTCGCGATCGGGTGTCGTGAGCGATCGGGCCCTGCGCGAGCGTCAGCAGTTGGCCAACGAAGGGCTAGTAACGGTGGCTGCCAGCATCTACAGCAACGGCAAGCTGGCCGGTGAACCACAAGTCCACATGAGTGGCGTGGTCAGCAGCATCGATCCGTCCAAGCTGAAGGGGGCGATCGGCGCAACCTTGACCAACTTCCTGAGCAATCGGTTTGAGCGGTTTGTCACCAATCCCGAGCGGCGCAGTGATGATGACATCGACTGGGCTGGCGTAAAGGTAGAGTTGGAGCGGGAGTTTCAGCGTCTTCTGCGTCGTGATTTTGTGGGAACCCCGCAAGTCGTCGTGCTGGTGCAGTCGATCGCTACCCCCGTCTCGGCAGTACGACGCGATCGCCCGGCTCCGGCTGCCCCGACCAACGCCACCTCAGTGGATTCATCGGTGAATTCGGTCAATTCAGCCATGAATTCGGTCAACTCGACCAGTGATGCTGGAAATGCTGCCACCCCGTCGGGTCGCCGCCGCCGCCGCACTGCCGCCACCGTCGCCTCCTAAGCGAACCTCGCCTACAACACCGCCTCCATTCCCGATCGAGTCGGGGCGATCGGTCCAGGAATTAGGTCTCTGGCTTGCTCCCATCACGGATGGCCGCGAGTAAGCCAGACTCAAACGGGCTAGCGGTTGACGAGTGCGCTAGCGGCAATGGGGCATCGATCCAGCCCAGCGGTCATTGGTGTGGCCCCCGGGCTGAATCCATCCGTTTTGCGTTACAACTGAAGATGGCATCGCCCAGCGATCGAGTTTGGAGCAAGGTTCGTAGCTGACAGATTTTGTCATCCGCGACGGCCACAATGTAGCCAAGCCTTGTTGGGTCACCGCATCCCCAATCGGGTCTCCAACAAATTTCGTCCCTCCCTTGGACGATTCCAGTCGCCTGTCCTCGGACTCCACCGTTTGAAATCGCCGATGTTTGGTTTTGCGGTGTTGGGTTGTGACCTCAGTTGAAGCACCCGGCCCCTCGGAATTGCTCAATGGCAGCGATTTAAAGCGATTTAATTAACTGCCTTGCCTTACTCGTTAGGAGGTTTTCATGGCTCCTTCACTCGCGTCTTCTACTGCTTCCTTGTCCGAGTCTGACCGCACGGCTGTTTGGCACAATTTAGTCCAAGCGATCGCCTCTAGCTCTGGTTTCGAGTGCTGGCTTGAACAGCAACCGTCGGCTGCCGCCCAACCTGCTGCGATCGATTTGTTAGTGCGTCGTTATTTGCGCGAAACTCTTGAAACCCTCGCCTACTAGGTAATTGATGGCTCCTAGGGTGGTTCCCGGTGACTGAGTTCCTGGTGAATTCCCTGGCGCGGTTCAATTCTCTAGTCCAATTCAATGACGACAGAAAGCGACTTCGGTAATCCCAAGTCGCTTTCTGTTTGTGTTTTGGGTGATTTTTGATGGTTGGCGCGACCTGGTTGGATGGGCTTGGATCAGACTGGCTTTTTGAATCAGATCGGTTTTAGCGATCGCGCGATCGCGCCCCCACATCCGCCGTTGGGCGCGCCACCGACCACTCATCGATCGCATCCATCGGATCACCAGGCGGCATCATATCCGGTAACAACTCATCTTCGTAGAGTTCAAACGGCGATTCGGCGCTGTTGATCACCACGCCCAACAGACGTACCGAGCTGTTGTCCTCATCGCTCAGTTCGTCGAGCCGTTGGGTGAAGGCCGTTTTGTCCGTGTAGCCCGGCCGCGTCACCAAAATCAGGCCATCGGTTTGGGGTTCTAGCAAAAAGGCATCGTTAGCCGCATTCAGCGCCGTGGCCTCAATCACCGTGTAGTCAAAGCGGCTGCGGGCATCGGCCACTAACTGACGCAATTCACTCGATTCCAAAATGGCGGCACAGTCCGTTTGGGGGCCTGGGCTGGGAGCGATGTAGAGATTTTCCACGTCCGGCACCATCCGCGCGCAGTGGTTTAGGCTGCTGTAGTAGTGGAACGGTTCGCGGGCTGCGTCAGGATCAACGGCAACGCGCAGGGCCTTGGCTGCCGAGGGCGATCGCAAATCGAGTTCCAACAGTAGGGTGCGCTTGCCCGATCGCGCCGCTGCGATCGCCAAGTTATAGGCCACAACAGATTTACCCTCACCGGGCTGGACACTATCCACCAACAGCACCTTCAGATTGGGATCAATCCGGCGCAAGCTGCTGCGAAATTGCTCGTAGGCTTCCCCTTGGGGCAGGGGTTCAATCATGGCGGGAATGGCCCCCGCAATGCGGATCGGCAGCTCAGGCAGGGAACCCAGCAGCGGAATTTCCCGATCGCTCAGGGCGCTGTGAATTTCGCCATCGGCTTGGTAGCGGCGATCGAGCAGACCCAACAGGAACAACAACCCACCACTCAGCACCAGCCCACCGGCAAACCCCGCCGGGATGGTGAGCCGCCAAGGTAGCTTCTGGGCGATTTCTTCCGATCGCACCTGGGCGGGTTGGGCGATCGTCAGGCTGCTGACCGTTTCGGCTTCGGCGGCTTCCGAATCAACCAACTTGGCCTGCATTCGATCGTAGAGGGCTTTTTTCAAGACCACTTGCTGGGCCAGGCGATCGCGCTCCAGTTGTTTATTAGGGATCGCTGCATATTCTCGGCGCAGGCTGCGCTCGGCTTGGAACGAGAGCTGCAACTGGCGCTGCAAGGTTTCTTGCTGGGTCTTGAGGGCCACCAGGGTGTTGGCGAGTTGCTGGCGGGCAGGGTCAAGGCTGCTGCCCGATCGCACCCGGCCCGTGGCCACAAAGGGCCGCGCCCCCGCACTACCGCCCCCAATCACCTCCGTCGCACGCCGGTTCAGCAGGGTTTCCAAGGCTTGCTGCTTTTGGGCGAGCTGCTGCATTTGGGGATGCTCGGGCCGCAGGCGCTGGCTTTGGATCAAGCGATCGGACTCGATCCGCTGCAACTCCACCCGCAGCTGGGCCAACATGGAGTCAGAACTCAAGGCCGACGACACATAGGCCTCATCCACCGATAGGCCCAGTCGCTGTTCGAGCGATCGCACTTGGGCACTCACCCCCTCCAGTTGCAGTTGCAGTTGGCGCTGTTGATTACCCATGGTCGTGATCGATTCGATCAACGCGCCATTTTGAACCGCCAGCAGTGCCGCTCCTTCCACGCGATCGTAGCGTTCTAGATTTTTCTCCGCCCTCCGCAGTTCCTGCACTACCTGTGGCAACCGACCGCGAACGGAGTCGATGATGCCGCGCACCCGGGCCGCGTTGAGCTGGCGGCTCTTTTCCACCATCACCTGCATCATGGCGTTAGTCAGCTTCACCCCCAGGTCGCCGGACTCGTCCGAAAAACGAACCTCTAACGTCGGCGGGCCCGCATCTTTCTTCTTCTTGTCCTTGTCGTCACCGGCATTGGGATCGCGGACACGCAACCGATCGATGATGCTCACCGGATCTTGGCGAAACTGCTTGGCGACGGGTTCCACCACATCGGGTGAACTCAGCAGTTCCGGTGAAAGGGTTTGGCCTTGTTCCACAATCGCCGCGCCCGTTTCCGAAAACGACACGCCCGCCCGCTGGTAAGACAACACACCCAGAATGTTGTAGCGCGGCGGCGCAACGGGCAGCATCGACAGCCCAGCACCCGCAGTAGCCCCGATCGCCCCTCCAAGGGGCAACAGCCACAGATAGCGCTTGAGGGCGAGGGTAAACCGTTTGACGAGGGGCGAGGCCATAGCACGGAGAAACAAGTGGCGATCCAACCATAACAAATCCGCTGGGTCTTCAGTTCAAGACCCCGCTGGAGTTTTCAGGATCAGACCGCGATCAAAAGCTGGGCTAAGGATCGCTCGGCCGCCGCCACATCGTAGGGAAAGGGCGGTGTTATCGATCGATAGTCCAAGGGGTGCGATCGCCCATGGCGCACCACCGCATTCACCACCCAACAAGGCTCATGATTGAAGCTCAAAGCACCGTGGGGCACTCCCGGCGGAATGGTCAGCACAGCCGGTTGGCGATCGCTCAATGGAATGTAGTGATAGCGGCGATTTTGTAACACCACCATCACAAACTCTCCACGAACCGCCAACAGTTGATCGGTTTGAAAACGATGGACAAATAAATGATCACGAGCCATGGCCGGCACCTGCACCAACATTGTTTCATGGCAGGATTGGGGCGTGTAGAACACAGCCATGCCCGACTCGATCGATTCCAAAGGCTTGAGCTGAACAGAAGCAGTCAGTCCCATACTGTCAACCTCAACAAAATGGCAGCAACATCAGAACCAGAGCAAGACCAACGGTAATGCCACAGGCGATCGCAACCGATCAGCTCCTGTCAGCTCCCGCCGTTATAGGACTTAATTGCTAGGGCATCTATGCCAATCAAGCGCTAATCAAGCGCTAATCAAGCGAGCCTAATCAATCGTGGTTTTCGATTCGGGTTCAATCCAAGATTGATTTGCTTAGGAGACCACTGCGAATCATGTCTCAGCAACCAATCAGTTCAGTGTTAGCCCATAGTGTTAGCTCATAGTTTGCCCATAGTTTGAGCATAACTTGCTCACAGATTAGGCATGGGTTGGTGCATCGTTCGTGTTTGATCAAGTCGGTCTTGGTTGATGAAAAGCCTGATCAACGATAGAACCCATGATAGATCAGAAAAAAAGAATGGGTTTGTCATTGCCCGAGGATTCATCTGATTTTGGGAAATGCAATCTTGTTGATGATTGGCAGATAAAACGTATGACTTGATACGGTTTTTAAAACTGAGTTCAATTGATTTTCCCGATCGCTCCCGATCGCTCCCTCAAGGGATGCCTGAAAAGTCAAAATTGATACTTTGTATGCCCCATCGATCAACGCAGACAAGGGGCTTAAGGGGTGTCACCATTTCCTGTAGTGAGTCTGAAATTATCGATTTTCCACGCCTCAATCGTTGTAACAAGGGGCTTCAGCCCCTTGCTGCCCCACGATCCGCTAACGGCAGCATCAGGGCTTCAGGCTAATTGATAACAAACCTTAGGCCCCTTGCCCCCACGACTATTGGTGCTTGGCCCAGATCAAAAGATACTTTTCAGACATCCGCTCAAAGGCGATCTGAACAACCAAAGTTGATTCTTAATCCGCTTCCCATCAAAATCTTGGCTGTAGCACCAGTGGCTCAAGGCAATCAAAACTCTTGGAATTGGGTTGAGATTGTGATAGATGGCGCAATTGATACAGTTTCCGACCGCGCGTTATCCTACAAGCGGTTAGGGCAGTAGTTGATCAAATCCTCAGACCGCTGCCAGGATGCTGAATCCTCAATTTTCTAAACCCCGTGGCTGCCAAATTTCGCAAGTCGCCGTTTCGCTCGTCAGGCCGGCTGGAGTCCCCCACTGCAATGAAATCGACAGAATCGCTGGAATCGAAGTCCGAAGTTGGGGAAGCCAGTGCCGATCGCCGAGAGGTTGATCGCCCGGTGCGGCTTTGTCGGCCGTTGGGAGCCTATGCCTTGCGGGGGTTGGCGTTTCATGAGGGAGCAGCGATCGCCCTGGATGCGGCGCGGGGACATCTGCTGCGGATCGACCTAGCCACCGATGTTTGCGAGGTGCTCAACAACCACCAAGTTGGTGAGTTTCTGGACACGATCGGCCTGGCGATCGGGCCGCCGATGGATGGGGGCACAGCACCCAGCGTCTGGTTTGCACGCGATCGCGATGTTTGCTACTGCCATTGGGGCGAGTGGCAACCGAAAGTGCTGCACCAAATGCCTGACTGGATCGAGGGGATCGCGATTTATCGATCGACCCTCTACGTGTCTTCGGAGCGGGCCGGCTGCATCTACGTGCTGGATCTGCAAACGGGTCAGGAAATTACCCGCTTCTACGCGCCGGGCATTGGCCTAGAAAATTTGGTGGCCACCAGTGAGGCCCTGTGGGTGTGCGATCGGCTCGAACAGACGGTCTATTGTCTTGATCGAGCCACGGGGTTAATGAATTTCAGTGTGCTCACACCCTACGAATCGCCCACGGCCCTGGCTTTTGATCCCGAGGGGACGCTGTGGGTAGCCTACTCGGGGGAAGAACCCTATATTCGCGACAATCCCAACGATCCCGACCCGTTGCAGGTGGCCTTTCGCGATCGCGTGACGATCGGCCCCTTGGACTATGGTTTCTATCCCGATCGCGGCTATGCCCTTTCCAATGGCTATCGGGTGGAAATGTTCTATGTGGAAGAGATTTCACCCCTCGAAGGCGTGGACTTCACCCTGCTGAACGCCCTGGAATGGCGGATCGCCCTGCCCGCCGATACTGATCGACAAACGGTGCGATCGGTGGAACCCGTGGGTGTGCCCTTTGAGATTGAAACCCTGCCCGATGGTCAGCGGATGGCCGTGTTTAAGTTGGGGACAATCCAAGCGGGCGAAGGACGGCTGTTTGGTTGGCGCGCGATCATTGATTTGCGGGGCATTCGCTACCAACTGACCCCGCCGGATGTGGAGCGGTTGCCGGCCATGCCGGAGGAGTATCGCGATCGCTACTTGGTCGATAACGACGACCTGGCGATGGACAAGCCCACCGTGCAGCAGGCGGCCCGGGAGGCGATCGGCAGCGAAACCAACCTGCTGCGACAAATGCTCTCGATCCGTAACTATGTCTACGATCGCCTGGCCTACCGCATCCGCCGCAGCATTGAGCCGCCGGACGCGGTGTTGGAGCGGGGCTATGGCTGCTGTGGGGAATACGTGGGGTTGTTGTTGGCGCTCTGTCGGTTGAATGGGATCGCGACGCGCACGGTGGGCCGCTACAAGTGCCCCCAACCGGGCGATCGCACCCAAGTGGCGCTCTATCCCGACTACAACCACGTGTGGCTGGAGTTTTTCATCCCCGGCTTTGGTTGGATTCCGATGGAGTCGAACCCCGACGATGTGCAAGAGGGTGGCCCCTATCCCACGCGCTATTTCATGGCTCTACCCTGGAACCATGTGGAAATCGCCAAGGGATCGCGCTTCCAAGGGGTAACAGTGGGCGGCCAATCCTTAGCGGGTTTGTCAGAACTGAAGGTGGGCGACTTGGCCCTCAACCATGTGCGGTTCCGAATTTTGGGCGAGTTGCCCCCGTTGAGTCAGCAATCGTGACGCGGTCTCCGCAACCGAATTGGGACTGGGTGGCATGGTTGGGAGCAAGGGGCTTAGGGCCTGTCGTCAAATCGCCCAAAACCCTAATACCACCGCAACCGAATTGGGACTGGGTGGCATGGTTGGGAGCAAGGGGCTTAGGGCCTGTCGTCAAATCGCCCGGGAGCAAGGGGCTTAAGCCCCTTGTTACGGCGATTGGGGCGAGGAAAATCAATCGTCTCAGCTTGACCCCAGGCAATGATGACAGACCCTCAGCCCCTTGTCTGCCGGTGTTGGCGGGACTTTAGGCGATGCTGTTGCGTTTGCGGGCTTCTTTGTAGGATGTGCCGATGTGGCGCAGGCCGGCTTTCACCATTTCGCGCTCCAACAGGGAAAAGAACCGGGCCCGATCGCTCCCTCTAACCACCGCTTGGTTGTGGGCCTCGGCCAGGGCGATCGGGTAGCCATAGCCCTTTTGCACCTGACTGAGCACCAAGCTAAGGGCGCGATCGAGCTGGGCCGCATCACCGGCCACCCACTCGGGCAGCTCCACCCGCGCCACCTCCGGCCCCACGTGCAAATAGCAAAAGTAGACCCGGTGGCGGCCATAGTCATCCAAAATCCGCGCATTTGATCGCCACAGGGCCCCCCGCTCTCCCACCGACAGCATGGCTGACCACAATGCCGTATCCCGCAACGGTTTCAGGCGATTGCAAGGGGCCGAGTCCGCCTGACCAACACAGTGGGTTTTGCAGTCAGGCGTGAGCTGGGTGCAGGTTTTTAGGCGCAAAAAGTTGGCCGCCTCGCCACTACGGGGAGCGCTCAGGTAGCTAACCAAGGGAATCCCCGCCAGCCGCAACCGCTCCCAAGCGGCCAAAATCGGCGGCAAAATCCGCTCCACGGCCGGGCCAGGCATTCGATCGAGAAACCAATAGATCAGCGAACCATCGACCATGGCCAAAGTCGGTGGCGCGTCTTTGCGGTTGCCGGTGGTGATGCTGTGGGCCAGGTCAGTGCCCAAGTCGGCCAGGGCCTCGGCTTCGGCCACGGTGCGGCGGTGGCCCATCCAGTCTTCGGTGGTGATTCCCCACTGCCGAGAAATGTAGAGATCCTCGGGCTTGTAGAAAATCTCCGGCAGGCTATCCAGCAACGGGTAACGGGTTTGGCCGTAGTGCAAGGCCACGCGCCCGGTGTTCAGCAAATAACAGTAGGCGATTTCGTGGTGGCTGGGGGCAATTTGGGAGCCGTCGGTGGCGATCAGGCTGTGGGCTTCCGGGGCCGGGGCGATCGGCTGGCGGGTGGTCAGGGGTTCCACTGGCTCGGCCGCCACAAATTCCAGGCGATCGCGCCATTGCTGCAACTGGGCCACCCACTGGGCCTGTTCCGCCTGCACCTGAGTCAACAGCTCCTGGGCCAGGGCCAAGCGCTGGCGGGCCGCTTGGGACTCTTGGGTGAGCTGTTGACCCATCCCCTGCATTTGCTTGGCCAGCTTCACCAAATCCAGCACGATCGCGGCTCCTGGTTGGCTCTGTTCAATTGGGCTAATCCACTTGATCCCTAAATCCCTAATCCACCGTTTCCGACACTGGGAAGCGATCGAGCATAGCCCGGGCATCGCTGGCACGATTCTTCAACTCGCTCGACAGGTAGGGCACATGGATCGCCTGGGACAACAAATCCAGCGTCCGTCGCATCATCCGCACCACATCCCCATCATCCAAGCTAGTCCGCGCCACCAAGTCCGCCCACTCCGTCCCCGAAGCCCACTGCTCCACCAACCCGATCAACTCTTCTTCTAGGCAGATGGGCAGCGCCACCCGATAGCGCCGTTGCACCTTAAACAGTTCCCGCCGCTGGTCGCCCAGGTGATTCAAGGCGGCCAACACCCCCTCGCTGGGCAAAGCTTCCGTCCAAGTATCAGGGCGGGGTTCTTCGAGCAGCAGGGCCGCACAGGCCGCCGCCAACGGGGCTGGCTCCAGATGGTCGAACTCCCCAGACATCAGGGACAGCCCCAACCACAACTCGTTTTCACCTCGGAGGGTGGCGATCGCCTGGCCCAGTTCCGTGGGTTGGTGGTTGTCATCGAGGCAATTGAAATATTGCAAGATCTCGATCAGGTTGACGAACTCCTGCCAATAGCGCTCGGACATTTGACCCAACTGCGATCGCTGATCGGCTAGCAGGGCTTCCATTTCATCAAGATTGTGCAACGCCTTAAACAGGTGTTTGCGATTCGTCCATTGGGAGACCGGGTGATCCGCCAACAGAGCCGCCACCGCATCCCGGCGATCGCGCTGTTCAATCACTTCCGGCGCATCTTCGGGATCGGGCAACTCCGGAATCCGCCGGACGATCGCCAAGGTTTCCTCGTCACCCGCCAAGGACTGGCCCGGTCGCAACGCCAAAGCCACAGGCGGCTCTAGGCGATCGACCGCCGCAATGCGCGGAAACTCCCCATACAACCCCGCCACATCTTCGGTTTTGACCACATACCAAGCATTGTCAGCACCCAAGCAAAGCAGGTAGGGGAACCGCCCCGACCCCGCCACCTTCAGCACCAACACTGCCGGCAACGGTTCCTGAACGGAGATCGACGGGCCTTTTAAGGACAGCACCGTCCCCGCCACCGCAAACTGTAGGGCCGGAGCCAAATCCTTGCCCCGCACCACATCAGCCTGTTCCTGCAAGGTTCGCAACAGCCGATCTTCGGCCTTTAGGCGCTGATTCAGCTTTTCATATTCCGCCACTTGATCCAGATCCACCTCGGCCGTTTGGGCCCGCAGGCGATCGATCTCCGCCTCCAGCGATTCCACCTCCTGCTGATAGGGAATCAGATGGATGGTCGATAGGTATTGCCCAAAACTGCGCTCAATCAAGCTGCGGGCTTCCGTCAGGGAATGGGTTTGCAGCAGGTTCAACACCATCCCATAGGTCGGCGTGAAGCGACTGGCCAGCGGATCCGGTTCAGCCGTAGCCAGGTGGGCCGACTCCTTAGCCCCTTCAAAGGGCGTTTGCAGCGTCACCACATAGCCCTGCACATCCTTGCCCCGCCGCCCGGCTCGCCCCGCCATCTGCAAGAACTCGGAAGGCCGCAACATGCGATGGCCGTCGTCTGTGCGCTTCGACAAGCTGGAGATCACTGTAGTCCGCGCGGGCATGTTGATCCCCGCCGCCAGGGTTTCGGTGGCAAATACCACCTTGATCAGGCCATCTTGAAATAGCTCTTCCACCAGGCTTTTCCAGGCGGGCAAAATGCCAGCATGGTGAGCCGCGATCCCGCGATAGAGGGCCGCCAATTGGCCATCGCGGGCGGCTCCCGGGTTCTTGGCTAAAAAGCTGTCAATCCGTGGCTTGAGCTGGGCGGCTTCGCGATCGGACACCAGCGACAAACTTGAAGCGTTGGTGACGGCGCGATCGCACCCCCGACGGCTAAAGATGAAATAAATCGCCGGGAGCATATCCCGCTGCTGGAGCTGGGCCAGCACAAAGGGAATATCGGGTGTTTCGGCCCGCAGATCTCGCCGTACTTGATCGCGCGGTTTGCGGCGGTTGCGGCGTTCGGTTTTGAACTGCGGGTGGAGCCGTTTGGCCTCCTCATCCAGCAGCGGAAACAAGCCTTTGTAGTTGCCGAAGTGGAACCGCAGGGGCACGGGCCGAAAGTCGGAGTAGATCAGCTCCGTGGGGCCATGGACGTAGTTCAGCCAGTCCGTCAGTTGTTGGCTGTTGGCCACCGTGGCCGACAGGGCCACCAACTGAATTTCAAAGGGGCAATAGATGATCGACTCTTCCCAGACCGTGCCGCGCTGGGAATCGTTCATGTAGTGGCATTCATCGAGCACCACCGCCTGCACATCGGTCATCGAAGTGCCGATTTGCCCGATCGGAGTGCCGTAGAGCATATTCCGGAAAATTTCAGTGGTCATCACCACCACGGGCGCATCGCGGTTAATCGACACATCCCCCGTCAGCAAGCCCGCCTGGTCTTCGCCAAACTGCTCTTTGAAGTCGCGGAATTTTTGATTGGAGAGGGCTTTCAGCGGTGTGGTGTAAAACACTCGCTTGCCCTGGCTGAGGGCGCGGTAGATGGCATATTCACCCACCAGGGTTTTGCCGGAACCGGTGGGGGCGCAAACCACCACGGATTTGCTCGCGTTCAGGGCTTCGATCGCCTCCAGTTGAAAGCGATCGAGCGCAAAGCCAAACACATCGGCTGGAGCCGGCCCTTGGCCCGCCATCGGTGAGCCAGCTTGGGGTGAAATGGGGGAAACAGTCACGCGCGACGGTTACTCAAACGGGGTGGGGAGGGCGATCGGCTGGGAATCCCTGGCCGATCGCTCGGCCGGCCGAAACCGCTTCTAAATAGTAGAGCGAATTGGAAAGGCCCTGCCACCACCCCTAACCGAACCGAGACCCCTGACCCAGCCCAAACCGACCCTAAGCCGAAACCTCAGCCGCCAACAATTTGCTACCACTGAGGGCCGACTTGCGACTGTCGAACAGCTTGCCCAGTCCCTCCGTCACGTCCCCAACGATCTTTTGGGGACATTCAGCAATGAAGGCTTCTGCCGACAACTCACCGGCAAAAAACGCCTTACCGCGATCGCGCAAGCGTGACATTTCGTCATACCCCATGGCCTTGACCATGTAGGTCGTCAGGGGCGAGTTCTTGATGTCATAGTCAAAGTCCTGCAAGCGACCCACTTCCACCAGGGTCAGGACTTCTTCCTCGATCGTGTTGCGCGGACGGTAGATATGCTCCAGTTCCGGCAAAAAGTCCGCCAAGGACGACACATTGAACCCTTCGCTCGGCATTTCACCCATCAGCATCGACAGGGGAATATCCTTGCCAAACCGCATTGACAGCGCTTCTAGGAAGGCGATCGTAAACAACTTCGTGCCCAGATAGAGCCGCCCAATGTCTAGGTTGTTGCGGGCCTGGTCTACCAGCGCGTTGAAGGTGGCATCATCGGGTTCACCTCGGAACTGGTGAAAGATCCGCTCTGGCTGCAAGGAATTCATGAAGCCTTCCATTTTTTGCAGCGCCACCCGGTATTGATAGACCGTGTAGGAGGTGGAGAACTTCAGGTTGTGGTTGGTTTCCGGCAACAGGCTCCAGGTGTTATCCAAAAAGCGGGCGGCGCTGGGGTTGGCAAAGCTACCCACATCTCGGTTGGCCAGGCGCACCGATCGCTTAACGGTTTTTTCGATCAGCGCCTCATCCAAGCCGAGATCATATTTATCGTTGGCCGCTTGCAAACGCTGGAACAAAATTTCACAGTTGCTCAGTCCATCAGGACTCTTGGCTCGAAACGGGATTGTACCCTCAATGCAAGCGGCGACCTGGGCAATCAGACTCAGGGATGCAAATGCTTCGAGGATCTTGCCCGCTGAGAGGGCGCTCAGATACTCATTCATGCCCGCATAGGGCGAGAGGGTTTGCCCCGGCTCAAAGCCAAAAATATCGGTGACCAGTTCCAGGGTCAGATCATGGGCCGGTAGCTCGAAGCGATCGCGGATGATCAGGGCCTCGCCTTCCTCCCGCACAAAGGGCGTGATGTAGTAGCTGAGGTTGAAATTGACACTGCGATCGACCTGCACATAAACCAAATCGTGGAACAGGGCCGACAACACCTCGATCGGGTCTTCGTAACCACCCACCTCAAAAATATGTTCTGGTGTGTGGAAATAGCGCCACGGGCCGGTCATTGTCTGCACGATCGTGGCAGCAATCTTGTCGAGCGGCGCACCATCCACTCCCACTCCGGCTGCCTGAGTGGCCCATGAGAGCTTCTCTAGGCACTCTGCTCGATCGCGTTCCCGGCTCATCGCATTGCCCCCGATAGGTTTGCCTGACTGTCCGATATAAACCCTAAGTGAAGCCACCAAAGGACTCTTCTGCTCTTGTTTCACGAACCTTGGCTAACCGGTAGCTCATCGGAAACTTCCTGCTTCATGGCGGAGAAGTTCGCTCCGACCCATCATCCACAGGCTGACACGACAGGGCCTGCCGCCTTTTGTCTACACCTTGCCTTGGTCAGGTCTGATTCCAGACTTGCTGGGCAAGGGCCACGTTTCAATCAAACGTTCAGATCGATTGCTCCAGCTTAGAGCCGCTTTTGCTGGATGGTAGCCAGCAATCCAGCATCCTTGACCAGCAGCTGTAGACAGAAACCGTTAATTAACCCTGGCAACGGACAAGATCCACCAGTGGAAGTTGTTCGTTGGGTGGGCAGTGGTTGAACTTGGGTTCTATCTTAAACCTGAGTCGCCTGGCCATGCTACAGAGCAGCGTTTGGATTGCGATCGCAGACAATAGCCATTAGCCATTGCGGAATGATGCAGCATCATGGGCGAGATGGCCAGGCTGGCTCGCTTTGAGGGGCTTGGATCTATTGGGTCTAGGGGATGGTGCTGAATCGGGGGTAGCTGTTCGAGAACCCGATGAGTGGCAAGCTGATCGCCTTTAGGGGCATTCCAGCGAGTCGCGCGTGCTGATCCCGGTTTTGGGGTTTGTCCCGCTGGCATATTCACAAAGTTGGGCTGCTTGGAACCGATCGAGGGCGGCATAGCTAAAATCTGCGCCCTCAATCTTGGCCCCTTTGAAGGTCGATCGCAGCAACATCGCATCAGAGAGCACGGTATTGGTCAGGTCAGTGCCATTGAAGCTGCTGAGATAACCAATGCCGTTGCTGAAGTCTACGCCACTGAGATTGGCATCGGTGAGACTAGTGCCGTTGAAAACCGCGCCGCGCAAATCAGCCCCGTGAAAATCAGCGCCACTGAGGTTTTCACTGGCAAACTCAGCGCGGCGGAGATCTTGACCGGCAAAATTACGGGTTTGCACCTCAGCGTCATCGTAGGCACGAATGGCGGCGGAACTAGCAGCCCAGGCGGGGGCCACGTTGCCGGCCAAGGTCAGGGCTGTGCTGAGGATAGCGGCTCCCAACCAAACCCAGCTCTGGAGTGTCAAACGCGACAGAGGCGACCAGAGGCGATCGAAAGCAGCGAACAGCATAGGAAACCGTAGAAACCGAAGATAGATTGTGGACTGGGTAGATTGTGGACTGGGTAGATTGTGGGCCGGATCGTTAGTCGGTTTCAGCAGCATGGTAGGAGCTGCGGACTAAGGGGCCCGATCGCACCTGTGCAAAGCCCATCGCCCGAGCGATCGCACCCAACCGCTCAAAATCCTCAGGAGTCCAGTAATGCTGAACTGGCAAGTGATCCAAGGATGGTTGCAGGTATTGGCCCAGGGTGAGGCGATCGCAGCCGACCGATCGCAAATCCCGCAAGGCTTGCAACACTTCGGCTTCCGTTTCGCCGTGGCCCAACATCAACCCCGACTTGGTGGGCATGGTTGGATCCAGCTCTTTCACCCAACGCAGCACATCGAGCGATCGCCCATATTTGGCTCCCCGGCGCACCGGCCCTTGGAGTCGCTCCACGGTTTCCAGGTTGTGGTTATAGCAAGCTGGTCGGGCCGCCACCACCGCCGCCACCCGCGATCGCTGGCGGGCGGCGGGGTCGGGCTGACCACCCCAAAAATCTGGGGTCAACACCTCGATCGCTGTCTCTGGACATCGTTGGCGAATCGCAGCCATGGTGGCCGTGAAGCCCCCCGCGCCGCCGTCGGGCAAGTCATCCCGCGCCACGGAAGTCAACACCACATAGCGCAACCCCAACAGGGCCACCGACTCCGCCACCTGCTCTGGTTCTTGGGGGTCGAGGGGCATCGGTGCATGGCCCTTGTCTACCTGACAAAAGCCACATGATCGTGTGCAGACCGGCCCCATCAACAAAAATGTGGCTGTGCGGTTGGCATAGCACTCGCCCCGGTTGGGACAGCGCCCTTCTTCGCAAATCGTGTGAATCTGCCGCTGCTTAATGATCCGTTGGACTTCTGCCATGTCGCTGGCCCGCCCCAGTTGCGGTTTCAGCCAAGGGGGCAAGCCGGTGGCCAAGGATGCGATCGAACGAGGAGAAGACGACACAGGCGGCAGGCAAGGTGAGGAAGGACTAGGCACGGCGATGAGCGATTGCCTGGGACTGCTCCCCCGGCGCTTGGACTGATCGCACCTTCCATTTTGCTAGTGGGCATCGAACTGATGCAACTGTCCGGGTCAACAGCAAACCCATCCGGTGCAAACCCATCAGGTCTTTTCAAAGATTGGGGCGATCGCAATATACTGGAGTCGCAGATGCCCACCTTAGCTTCCCTGCGGCCAAGATCCTCCCCTTAGAGGGCGATCGCTAAGGCTCAGGCGGGGGGCAATCATCGCGCCCATCACCCTCGAATCGTCTGCACGCAAGCCTAAGGAGACCGTCGTGGCAACACACAAAATCCTCGTTATCGACGACAGCAAAGTGATTCGGCAGCGCGTCAAAGAAATGCTGCCAGCCGGAAACTTTGAAGTCCTAGAAGCCAAAGACGGACTCGAGGGGCTGCAATTGATTCAGCAAGAACATCCCAACTTGATCATGTTGGATTTCCTGCTGCCCAAAATGAGTGGCTGGGAAGTCTATCAGCAAATTCAAACGCAACCCCATCTGCAAGCCATTCCCTTGTTGGTAATGTCGGGTCGCAAAGAAGAAGTCACCGAAAAAATCTCTGAACCCTTCGAGCGGTTTGCCTTCATCGAAAAACCGTTTGAAAAGAAGGAATTAATCGAATCGATTAAAGAAGCGATGCGGATTGCTTCTAGCGTGAAACCGACGCTGTCTCCGCCACCTGCCGCTGCTGCACCCGCTGCTGCTGTTGCTGGAGCATCGGCTGCTGAAATCCAAGCCCTCGAACAAAAGGTCGCTACATTGCAGGGCGAAGTGGATCAACTGAAGAAACAGTTGGGGCAACTGGTTACATTTATCAAGCAAAAACTGCGCTAGTTCAAAAACTGCGTTAGTTAGCTTCCCCCCAAAGCTTCGCCCCATGAGACCAACAGCAGCGCGGACAATCAATCATCTACGCCATCTACGCTGCTGTTTTGCAAGGCCAAGTCATCAGTTGGCTTGAGCCGGGCGCTCCCCGAGCGCGATCGCAACCAACCTGATTTCACCAAGAGGATGTCTGAAAAGCCCAGATTATTACTTACTCTGTGTGCTTCAGTGATCGAAGTAGACAAAAGGCTGAAGCTCCTTGCTCCCGCGACTATTGGTGCTTGGTTCGGGCCACAAGATACTTTTCAGCCATGCTCTAACGGGCTAGCAACTAGCTTTTCAAGCTTGGGATTTTTTCAAGCTTGGGATTAATGAAAGCAAAGATCAACTAGCGGGGCGATCGCCTTCGGAAGCGTCAGCTACACTCGATCGCCCACTGGCAATCAGCAATCCCTGGCGGGGACTGAATAGCAAGGCCAACACAAACAACCCGGAGGCCACCAGCACGATCGCCGGGCCCGAAGGTAGATTGAAAAAGTAGCTTAAATACAAGCCCGTCAAGCTCGAAAAACAACCTAGCAGCGCTCCTAAACCCATCATTTGGTGCAAGCGGGGCACGAGCAAATAGGCCGTTGCAGGTGGTGTGATCAATAACGCCAATACCAACACCACGCCCACGGCTTTCATACTGGCGACGATCGTAATGGCGATCGCGGTGGTGAGTCCCCAGTCCAGCCAGCGCACGGGCAAGCCAGCGGCCTGGGCTCCGAGCCGATCAAATGTATAAAAGTGCAGCTCTTTGTAGCACAGGGCGATCGCGCCCAACACCAGCAGGGCTGCCAGGCCGGTGTCCCAGAGATCGCCGCCGGTCACGGCTAGCAAGTTGCCAAACAGAAAGTGATTCAGATCGATTTTGTTGTCTTTTTGCACCAGGGTGATCAGCACGATCCCCAACGCGAAGAAGGCCGAGAGCACGATCCCCATGGCCGCATCTTCCTTGAGGGGCGATCGCGCTCGGATGAAGTCGATCGCCGCCGCACTAACCAACCCCGACACCAAGGCCCCTACAAACAAGCTGCCCCCCATGGCAAAGGCGATCGCTAAACCCACCAACAGGGAGTGGCCGATCGCGTCGCCCAACAGGGCCATCCGCTGCACCAGCAGATAGCTACCCGTGCAGGCACAAAGCACCCCGACAATTAAGGCGGCTAGAAGCGATCGCTGAAAAAAGGCATAGTGCAGCGGCTCGGCTAGGGATTGCAGCACCGAGTCCATTAAGCAGCCTCCTGAAAAAACCGCACTTGGCCGCCATAGGCCCGTTGCAGGTTGAGATCATTGAGCACCATGGCGCGATCGCCTGCCGCCACCAACTGCCGGTTCAGCAAAATCAGATCGTCAAAATGGGCGATCGATTCGCCGAGATCGTGATTCACCACCAACACCACTTTGCCATCACGGGCTAGCTCGCCAAACAGCTCAAACAGAATCGCTTCATTGCGGCGATCGACCCCCACAAATGGCTCGTCGAAGCAGAAGATATCGGCTTCCTGGGCGATTGACCGCGCCAAAAAAGCCCGCTGCTGTTGGCCGCCGGAAAGCTGACCAATCGGGCGATCGCGCAGATCCCACAGTCCCACCCGTTCTAGGGCCGCTTGAGCCGCTCGGCGACTGGCGGCCGAAAACGATCGAAACCAGCCGGTTTTGCGGGTGCGCCCCATCAGCACCACATCCCAAACCGTGGCCGGATAGTCAAAATCCACCTGCGATCGCTGGGGCACATAGGCCACTCGCTCAAGCTGTTGCTGCAAGGGGCGATCGTCATAGCAAAT
This sequence comes from Oscillatoriales cyanobacterium, assembly GCA_004292515.1. Lineage (GTDB taxonomy): Bacteria > Cyanobacteriota > Cyanobacteriia > CACIAM-69d > CACIAM-69d > CACIAM-69d. Next base: position 43,368 of record RDXB01000058.1, on the reverse strand, counting down.
GCTGCCAACTGCATTGGGTAACAGGCCCAACATGGCCTTGAGCAACGTGCTTTTGCCCGCACCATTGGGACCCACAATGCCCGTCAAGCGTCCCGGCTGAATTAACAAGCTCACATCCTGCAAAGCGCGCACGCTCCGGTAAGCGGCATTCAGGTGGTGAATATGAATAGCCGATGTCCCAAAAGTCACGATCGTTTCACTCAGTTTTCAAAAGGAACAGGGATCAATCAAGCTGCTGTGCAGAATATTGGGTTATCAGGAGCAAATTGCACTTGTTGCTGGCCAATGAGCGCTGCTTTGGCCAACCAATGACATTAAAAACCTAGGAAAACAGCCTAAAAATCAATTTTTATGACAAAAGCGAAATATTAGCTCGTCAGGATACTCTCAAACACGAGCAGCACTCAGAAATTGCCGATCCATAAAAAAGTTCAGATCGTTATTGGTGACGCGATCTGAACTCGATCTAGCAGCTACTTACCTCCAACAGTATCAAATTTGGTGTGATCGTGAAAATATTATGAACTAGATTATGAAACGATAATGAAAATGTCGTCAAGCCCCCCACTGCACCGCAGGCAGCAATCGCCAGCGCCACGATCGCTGGAATCGCCCTGGGATTGAGTTTGGGGGCCACCTATGGAGGTTGAAGCGTTGTTGAGCAATTGGCGTTGGGGGCGATCGCTCCGGTGGGGCGGGGTCGTTCTGCTGTTGAGCTGGCTGTGCGTGGGCTGTGGCACGGGGCGATCGGGGCGATCGCCTCAGCCTAAAGTCATTACCACCAGCACGATCCTGCTGGACTTGACGGAACGGGTTGGCGGTGATGAAGTGACGGTTGTGGGGCTGTTACGTCCCGGCGACGATCCCCATATCTATGAGCCTGTGCCGCGCGATACGGTGTTGATCGAACAGGCTGACCTGATTTTGTATAACGGCTATCACCTGGAGCCGGGGCTGATCAAGCTGATTGAGTCTGCGAATTTACGGGGGGCGGCCGTCCCGATTGGGGAAGTGGTCAAGCCGCTGGCCCTGACGAAGGCGGGGGCGCTTGTGCCCGATCCCCATGTGTGGGGCGATGCCCGCAATGCGATCGCCATGGTGGCCGCCATTCGCGATCGCCTGAGCCAACTGTCACCGAGCGATCGAGCCGAGTTTGCGGCAAATGCGGCCCAACTAACCGCTCGGTTGGAACGGTTGGATCGTTGGATTCGGCAACAAATTCAGACCATTCCCGCTGCCAAACGTTATTTGGTGACAACCCACGATGCGTTTCAGTACTATGCACGCGCCTACGGGATTCCAGTACTCGGGACCCTAGTGGGCATCAGCACCGAAGAACAACCCAGCGCCCAAACCATGGCCCGCATCTCCCAAAGCATTCGGCGATCGGGGGTAAAGGCAATTTTTGCGGAAACCACGATCAACCCTGCCCTGATCGAAACGGTGGCCGCGGAAAGCGGCGTGCCCCTAGCCGATCAGCAGTTGTATTCAGACTCGATCGGGGCGCGGGGCGGCCCAGCCGACAGCTATGAAAAAATGCTGGTCACCAATACAAGGGCGATCGTTCGGAACCTAGGTGGGATCGATCGCCCCTGGCCCGCTGAACCGACTGACCCAACACCCTAGGCCGCAGACCCCAATCCCGTCAGGGCTGTTGATCGCCAGCGAATGGCTCAGTAAACGGTTCAATCCAGTCGGCGCGATCGGGTAGCCGAGCCGACACCTGCCCCCGCCAGCGCTCACGATAGGCCAACAACTCGATCGGGGTAGACCACAGGGCCAACCGATCGCCACGACCGATCGCCCAGCGCAGGCTCCCCTTGGGCAACTCCCACACCAACCAACGCAACCAACGGCGCATTGTTTGCCACAGGGGCCGACGCACCATCAGCGGCACACCATGCAGTTGATGGAGATAGCGATTCGATCGCCCATAACGTCGCCATTGACTAGCAAAGTCATCCCAGGTGGCGCGGTGGCGGTGTTGAACGATCGCTTGGGGCGCAAAGGCGATCGACCCGGCCGCCGCCTGTTGCATTCGCCAGCCAATATCCGCATCGCCCCCGGTGGTCAGGTGTGGCCGAAACAGCCCGATCGCCTGGAACACCGATCGCCGCACCGCCAAATTCGCCGTTTGGCCATAGGGCAAAAACGAATGGGCCAAGGTGTGTTTCTGCGAGAGGGTTTCTTGGCGATCGGCATAGCGCTCTAGCAGGCTCGATCCCGACAGGGCCTGGATTTCTCCCGCCACCATTCCCACGCGATCGTCGCTTAGGGGGCCGACAATTTCCCGCAGCCATTGGGGTTGAGGTCGGCAGTCCGCATCCGTAAACACCAAAATTTCGCCCCGGGCCAGGCGCACTCCCTTGTTCCGGGCGGCGTAGGACGACTGAATCTCGTTTTCTTGAATAGGCTTGAGCACCCAGCCCGCTGCTTGAGCTTGGGTTTGGGCAGCTTGCAGATCCTCCCAGGAGCGATCGCGGCTGTGATTGTCTACCAAAATCAGCTCCACCCGATCGCGCGGGTAGTCCTGGCTCAACAAGCAAGCCACCAAATCTGGCAAATCTGCCTGACCGTTATAGATCGGCACAATCACCGACAGGCTTGGCCAGCGATCGGCGGTGATGGTGGACTCAGTTCGATCAGCCTGATCTACCGCACCGCGCATCACTGGCCCATTGGATTGAAACTTCATTAGGCGTGATCTCCTCGATCAATCGCCCGTTGATCGCCCGTCGATCGCCCATCAATTGCTTGATTTCACTGGCGATCGCCACTTGCGATCACTCGGGGTGCAGATCCCACATCCAGATCTTCTCATCTCGCACCCCACGCACCCTGATAGTCGTCTGATATCCGATGACCGTTGAGTTTTTCAACCGCACCCCTAGCGCAGCACCAACCCCAACGCACCCAGCGCAGCCGCCACCAGATAGAACGTGGCCACAACCTGCAACTCCGACCACCCCGACAGCTCAAAGTGGTGGTGTAACGGAGCCATCTTAAACAGGCGCTTACCTTTGCCGTCGGGCCCCTTTGTGGCTTTGTAGTAGCTCACTTGCAGCACCACCGACAGGGTTTCAGCCAGGAACAGGCCACCCACAATCACCAGGCTCCAGAGAGAGTGGGTCAACAGCGCCACCGCCGCCAAGCCTCCGCCAAGCGCCAGGGAACCCGTATCACCCATAAACACCCGAGCGGGATTGCGGTTGTAGGCCAAAAAGCCCAGGCAGGCCCCCGCCATCGAGGCACAGAACAAGCCCAGAGATGGAGACACCGGAGCCGCGATCGCCCCCAAACAGAGCATAGCGATCGCCCCTGTGCCACCGGCTAGGCCATCCAAGCCATCGGTCAAATTAGTGGCATTGCTTTCGGCCACCAGCGTGAACCAGCCGATCGGGAAGAACAGCAACCCCAATGGCAGGGACAAACCCAAGGGCAAAGCCACCGTCGTAATTTCCCAGGGTTGGCTCAGGGCCATCCACAGGCAAAACAGCGCCCCAACCCCAATTTGCAGCGCGAGTTTTTGGCGGGGGGTGATCCCTTTGTTAGACTTGCGGCGCAAAACCTGCCAATCATCGAGCCAACCGATCGCGCCATAGCCCAAGGTCAACAGGCACACCGCCAGGGCATTGCCCCAGTCAGCACCCGACCAGCCACAACCCAAACCCAGCAACAAAGTCAGCACCACCGCCGTCGGTATAAAGAAGATGCCGCCCATGGTGGGCGTACCGGCTTTGGAATAGTGAGACTGGGGCCCATCTTCGCGAACAATTTGCCCAGTTTTCATCCGCCGTAGCAGCGGCACGGCCCAAGACCCAATTGCAGCGGTCAAGGCTGCTGCCGAAACCAGGGGCAGTGTCAGTGATTCAAGACCGTAGGGCGATCGGCCGGACAGACCGTCGATCGTCACTGCGGCGGCGCTCAAACAGCCCGTCAGCAGCAAAAATAGCTGCGTTCCGGTCAGGGCAAACGATTTCTGGACTGGAAATTTAGCATCCACAGCGAAACCACGCTACTCACTCTTCACACCACACCCACCGCTCTTTGCCAAGTTCCCATCAACGACCTTGCCCCAGTGCTGATTAGGCAATGCTTGGTTGCCCCAAACCTTCGGCAGTCGGTTGCTTGAGCCTTGACGAAAGTGCTGTCAGGTTCCTCAGAACTGCCCTGCATCGCAATTGCGTACAATCTGGGCAACCTTAGGCGCTCATTAAAGCATGAATCCTGACGATCGGCGATCCGCCCTGGGAACTCCCTAAGCCGGATAAACCCATGTGAACTTTTTGCAATGGAATGATCTGGTCAACGGCCCTTGGGATTGTTCCTATGCTGGGTCTGTCGGAAACTAGGCGATCGGAGCCGATATTGCTCTTGATGGGATTAGGGTCTGTCATCAAATCCCTGAAGCCCTGATGCTGCCGTTAGCGGATCGTGAGGAGCAAGGGGCTTGAGCCAATTGTCTAGGGCGGTTGGGCTAGGAAAATGGGTCGTTTCAGCCCTAATCAAGCTCATTGGATGACAAGTCCTAGGACAATTTGACCGCTAGAAATCTGCCTCGACCAGGATTTTGAGCGCTGTGACTGATGAACACCAATTAATAAACACCCATTCTAATGAACACCAATTAATAAACAGGGTCTGAGAAAATTCTGCGTAATACCAATTTCGATTGCCAATGCTACAAATGCTGACCTGGAATCCTGGTAGTGCCTGTGAGGTGATGTTTTTTGGAAAAAGACTGCTTACACTGCAAGGCTTTCACCCGTTCATCATTACTGAATTACGGCACTACCACCGCTGGTGCTAGCAGCGCTCAAAGCCTACGACACTTGGGACGGATTGCTGGATGGTTTGCCCGATATCTCACTCGATGAGGCACAGGATCAAGGCTGGTTGAGCGATTCCTCATCAACACAGGACAGCCTTCTAAGATCGGGTTATGCTGGGATTGAGAAAAATAGTAGGCGTTTTGGTAAGTAATTAGACTGAAGCGCAAGGTTGTTCCTGCTTCTCAGTTGAGCCTAAAATTGTGTATTGGTTTATACATGACTGATTCGGCGATTTTGGGCCGGTTTCATCTAGGGTAGCCATCTGATTTGGCAGGAAGCTTGGCTGGCCCTAGGTCACGATCGAGCATGGTTCTTGACCTGAGCTAAATGCTGGCGATGCTTGACGATCGCAAGTTTCTAAAAAATCGTTGGCGGTGCTTAATTCGGTCTACTTGTGTACTGGCTAGTCCGGATTTTATCTAGCACTATTTGAGAATTCATCTCAAAAGCTTGACCCCAAAAACTGGCAAGATCTTACCGATTGATCTCGTCCTCTCAATTAATCCTTCCAAGCCAACTGTCTAGGGCGGTTAAAACTGCGGAAAGCTTGGGTATGGTGAGACTAGGAATTGCTTGCTAGGGACTCGTTACGAGCCACCCAGGAGAATCGTTCATGCTGTCAACCACGATGGCTCATGGAGCTGCCAACAGTTCGATTGCGAGGGGGCGATCGCGCGCGCCAGAAATTCCAACTATTCGGGCGATCGCCTTTCAGTCGGGTGGCTATGAATTTGCCCTGCCGATGGCGGTGGTTGTGAAAGTGACCCATTGCCCGCCCTTGCAAGGCACTGAGTGGCAACGTGCTGGTCTGGTTTATGTCGATCGGCAACTGATCCAGGTGATGGACTTGGGTTTGTTGTTGGGGACTACCGATCGCCCGCTGGAGTTGACCGACCAGTTTTTAGCGATCGCGCGGGTGGGGACGGCGCTCTGTGGCATCCCGACCGATCGCCCTCCTGACTCGATTGAGTTGCCCCGCAATCAAGTGCAACCGTTGCCGGCCAACTTTGAGCGATCGCCCCTCTCACGACTCGCAGAATGTGCTGTTGTGTTGTCCCCCGATGCAGCTCCCAGGACAATTTTCCTGTTGAACTTGCACCAGGCCTTAGCTTGGGCGAATGAAGTGGCTTAGTCTCCTGGGTTGGGAACCTGGGAAAATATGGGAATGATCAGACCCAGTGCCAAATCCAGTGATTGAGCGATCTAGGGGTGCATCACAATTACCCGCGTTTGATCGTGCTTTATATGGTTGATCTGTTGTCTCATGCCGTTGCTGTGTGCCTAGTCACCAACTGCGATGCCCTGCCATGATTTCAGAAGATGTTACTCCTAACGCCCTGATTCAGTCGCTTGATCGCTACAAGCAGCAGCAATTTACCGGACAGGTAAAGCTTGCACCTATGGGTGACAGCCACCAAACATGGTCGTTCTTCTTTTGTTTGGGGCGGCTGTTTTGGGTGGATGACGGCAAAAATGATAACCGTCGAGCGTTACGCCTTTTGCAAGCCGCTTGTCCAAGTGTCAAGCAAAAACGATTTGCCCTAAGGGAAGGAGATGCATTCGCAGCCCAAAACTACAGTCTGCTGATGGTGCTGTTGCATCGACGGGTGCTGTCTCAAGAGTTGTTTTGTCAGGTGGTCAATGGGGTGATTGCTGAGGCGCTATTTGACCTGTTGTGGCAAACCGGCGGCACGACTCGGGTGGTCGAGGAGCAACCCTACGACCCACTGGATGTGTTAAAAATGGCATCCGTGACGGTTAAAAGCCATGTGGCTGTGACCCAAGCTGCCCAGGACTGCGCTGCTTGGCAGGCGGCCCAGCTCATGGATTTGCACCCGGATTGGGCCTTAACCATTCGCGATCCAGATCAGTTGCGCGAACGGCTGACACCGGAGGTTTACCAAAAACTGGTGCGGGCGATCGATGGTCAACGCACTGTGCGTGATTTGGCTCTGTTGATGCGGCGGGACTTGGTGTCCTTGGTGCGATCGCTCGTCCCCTACATTCGCCGCAAAATCATCGATCTTCAGCCCATTGCCGACCTGCTGCCCTTGGTCTTTATTCCCGTGACTGAGGCTGAGGGGAGTGGACGTGCTGCCGAGCGTCGCCAATCGACCCCTGCGGCCAACGTGCCGATCGCCACCGTTGCTTGCATTGATGACAGTCCGCAAGTCTGTGCGGCTATGAGCCAGATCATTGAGCAGGCTGGCTATATTCCCCTCTGCATTCAAGACTCTACCCAAGCCCTCACGATTTTGCTGGAACGCAAGCCCAAACTAATTTTTTTGGACTTGATTATGCCTGTGGCAAATGGCTACGAAATTTGTGCACAAATTCGGCGAGTGGCGGTGTTTAAGGATATTCCGATCGCTATTTTGACGGGTAGTGATGGAATTATCGATCGCGTGCGGGCGAAGGTTGTGGGTGCCACAGATTTTGTCAGCAAGCCGATCGAAGATGACAAAATTTTGGGTCTCATTCATAAATATGTTGCCTCCACCCCAGTCAGAGCAAATTACACAGCACCGCCAAATAATTCCAACTTGCACCCCAGAACAGGTTAAAACCATCGTGGGCTGGGGTCGTCAGTGGCAATGCGATCGCCCAGCCCATGCATCAGCGCTAATGCCATCAGTGGGTAGTGCCATCAGTGGGTAGTGCCATCAGTGGGTAGTGCCTCTGAAGTGATGCTTCTGGGCAAAAAGTTGCTGATGTATTACTGATGTAGCAGAGCTTTCACCCGTTCATCACCCGTCTATCACCCGTCCATCATTCGTCGATCATTACTGAATCACGACGCTACTGAATCACAACACTACCGGTCAATGCGCTGCGCCCTGGATGCCACACAAACCGCGTGTCCTTGCGGGTCTGCCCCTGTGAGGTCTTGACCAATTTGGCGCAAGCCTCAGTGCGAGTGCTGCGATTCCTCCAGTATTCTGTCAATTTGCTGGGCGGTTGCTAGAACAGCCCTCGGTGAATTGACCGACATTGGCCGGCCAAGATCGGCCAACGCCGATGTTGAGTTCACGGGCCAGATCCAGTACTCCACTCGATGATGTTACAAAAATGTTACAAATTGACGAGCGATCGTAACTTGTAGCGATTGTTGCAATTAACAGCATCCTGGGGAGAGCTGGCTAGCCCTTACCCAAGCGTCCACAACCATCACTGCAACCAGCACACTATGCAAACCGTTTTAGTCGTTGAAGATAGCCCAACCGATCGCGGCGTAATGACTCGATATCTCCAAGATGCGGGATGGGTCGTTGTTGCCGTTGGCAGTGGTGACGAAGCTCAGAAAGTCTTGAATTCACAAAAGCTGGATTTAATCGTTCTGGATGTCATCTTGCCGGGACAAAGTGGCTTTGAAATTTGTCGGGAACTGAAGCACAACGACGCTACCAAAAATATCCCTGTGGTGATTTGTTCGACCAAGGGAACGGAGGTTGATCGCACTTGGGGCACGATGTTGGGGGCCAATGCCTATTTACGCAAGCCGGTTGACCCCGATGAGCTGATGCAAACGGTGCGTCGGCTGGTGGGCTAGGGGCGATCGCCCCGGGTGTTTGGATCTTGCGTCAAGCCAGTAGTCCAATCAGTCGATTGGGTTGAGAAACCAAACCCAGCACCAACGGAGTTTGTATTGATCATGTTGGGTTTCGCATAGCTCAACCCAACCGACTAGACTAACTAGCGCTAGACCGGTGTATTAGTCCGGTTACACCACTATGCTGCGTTGGGATGCGATGGATGCTCCTGTCGCTCCAGATGCGTTTTCAGTCGCCAAAGACTCGTTACGTGTCCTAACCGTAGCGGCAATACGGAAACCCCCGCCACGCTGGACTGCACCCAGCCGTCGCCCCAATGCCTTTCGTGGTAACCATCGATCGCCCCAGCCAGCACTAAGCACAGACTGCGATCGGTTGCCCACTGAACACGGTGTTCAATCTCCAGCGGCCCCAGCCAACTGGTGTAGACCGTGCCCGTGGTTAGGCGATCGGGCAGTGGTTGGGAAAATCGCTGGGGGCCAATCCAATGCCGCCATGCAGCCGGGTGCAAAATGCTCTCTGCAATTTGGGCGGCCGTCGCTTCGATTTCAAGACGCAACTGCGCCTGCTGAAAATTGCCAAACATTGCTGCTCAGGAGAAGGCTATGGGGGATTGGTTTCAGTCTAATCGCGCTCGATCGGTTCGTGCTCGATTTATCTTCGGTTCGGGGTTGCCAGCCGAGCAACCTGGTCGGACTTGGCCTGGGTTTGGGGCTGGATCTGGGTTGAATTGCAGGTTAGCCCATCGGAACCGAGCGTCACAGGGCTGGCCATTAGCAACCGACTGTTACCCAAAGCGATCGCCTCGGTTCTGGCTGCGCGCGGTTGGCCCCAGCCGATAGAATGAAGGGCAACGCAGGTTAAGAAATGTAATAAGGGTTGAGTCATGGGCGATCGTCTGATTCGAGCTACCGCTGCCGATGGTGGCATTCGTGCCGTTGGCGCTATCACCACCCGCCTCACGGACGAAGCCCGCGTCCGCCACCACCTGTCCTACGTGGCCACGGCAGCTTTGGGGCGGACGATGACCGCTGGGCTGTTGCTGTCCGCCAACATGAAGCGGGCTGAAGCGCGCGTGAATTTGCGCTTCCAGGGCGACGGGCCTTTGGGCACGGTGATGGTCGATGCGGGTTGCGACGGCACGGTGCGCGGCTACGTCAGCCATCCCGCTGTCGAACTGCCGCCCAACGCCAAAGGCAAGCTCGACGTGGGTGGGGCGATCGGGCGTGGCTATCTCTATGCCGTGCGCGACTTGGGCTATGGCTATCCCTACTCCAGCACCACGGAAATCGTGTCCGGCGAAGTCGCCGAAGACATCACCCACTACCTCGCCAACTCAGAGCAAACACCATCGGCCCTCTCGCTCGGTGTATTTGTGGAACCGGAGGGCGTGACGGCGGCGGGCGGTCTGTTGATTCAAGTGATGCCCCAAGCCAACCTCGATGACAGCGCGGTCAGCCTGCTGGAAAGCCGGATTGCTGCCATGCAAGGCTTTACCCCGCTGTTGCGGAGTGGTAAGTCCCTGCCGGAAATCCTGCAAGACCTGCTCGGTGATTTGGGCTTAGAAATTTTCCCCGATGTGCAGATGGTGCGCTTCCATTGCGGCTGCACCCATGACCGGATGTTGCGGGCCTTGAAACTGCTGGGCGAAGAGGAACTGCGCGACATGATCGAAAAGGATGGCGGCGCGGAGGCGGTTTGTCACTTCTGTAATTCGGTCTACCGCACCGATGAATCGGGGTTGGAACAGTTGATCGCGCAAATGCAACAGGACGCGGTGGCTAGCTCCTAGGATGGCTGATGGGGCTGTGGCTGGGCAGGATTGGGGGCGATCGGGCAGGGAATCGATCGCCGTTTGATCACCCCGATCGCAAAAAAATTGCCAAAAGGCTTGCAACTTTCGAGAAATTTGTTAGTATTGATTTCGCTGAACGCGGCAGTTATGCCACAAGCAGCGCGGGGGTTTAGCTCAGTTGGTAGAGCGCCTGCTTTGCAAGCAGGATGTCAGCGGTTCGAGTCCGCTAACCTCCATCAAACCCAGACGATAGTCATGAGCAAACGAATCGCAATTAGCTATAAAAATCATCGTCAGTCGTAGGGGCGAGTTTTAAACCCGCCCCTACTGTGCCTTTGCTTGAGATGCGGATTAGTTCAGCGTTGCTGCGCCGAAGGTGGCATTGAATTGCTGACACCAAATCGCTACCGATCGATATTGGTTCAGGTTGACGTTGCGGGGAAGGTTGTAGCGTTGGGTGCCCGTTGTTTTTTGCAGGGGCGCTAAAACCATATAGTCGCCTGCGTTGAACTTCATGCCGGGGGTAGCCGATTTGTGGAGCACCACTTGCAAATCCGGGCCGCTGTCGCTGCGGAAGTCGTTGCCCAGTTCGATGTAGGTTTGGTTGCCGTTGGCGATCACGCGCACCATGCCTGCGGTGGGGTGCTCTAGGGCTATGAACCGGCCGGTTTTGAGGGTGCGTGCCATTTTGGTGGCGATGGTTTGGGCGATCGGGGCTGTTGTGGAGACGGTGGCGATCGCCGTGGCGTTGGCGGCCGTGACTGCTGAACCAACAACGGGCACGATCGCGCTCAAGGCCAATACCAACACCAAAGAAGTCCGTTTCATCGCTGACACATTCCGTTCGATCGAGGGTGAAGCATTGCCGATCGTTTCCACTAGGGAAGCGGCGGCGCTGCGAGACCCTGGGGTGCGGGTCTTGAGTTTCAAGGTAATGGCTCAAGATGAGTCTGAGATGAACCAACCGTGAGCGATTGTGGGAAGGGGCGATTGCGGGAAGGGGCGATCGAGCCGTTGAAGCCGGTATAAATCTGAATCATGATCGGGACTTGGCCAAAATCAGGCGCTCGGCACTCAGCAGCGCCACCCCTACCGTTACTAGCAAAATGCCAAGCCACTGGCTAGCTTGCAAGGTTTCCTGAATCAGCACCAGAGCAGCCAGCGCTGTCAAGGCATTGTTGGCGGCGCTGACGATCGCCGTGAGGGTTGCGCCCGCTTGCTTCACGGCCCAATTGTTCAGCAAATAACTCAGCAACATTAGCAGCCCCAAGACCACTCCACCGGCCAGCAACCAAGGCCAAAACTCAGGATTAATCTGCACCGTCGCAAATTCGGGCCGAATGATAAAGCTGAGGCAGCAGAGTACAAAGGTGGTGCAGAACGACAGCAGGGTAAAGGGTACAGGATGCAAGGACTGAGTGCCGCTTTGCACCGTCAGCAAATAGCCCGCGAAGGCCACGCCCGCCCCGATCGCACAAGCAGTACCGATCGCAATATCACCCGCCGCTAGCACATCCCCCGGCAAGGCCAGACAGCCACCGACCAAAATCAAGCCCGTGGTGAACCAGCGCACCCAGGTGGGACGATCGCCAAACAGCAGCCAGGATGCGGGCAAGGTGACGATCGGGTAAACAAAGAAGAGCGAAATCGCCAGGCCCGTTGGCAAGTTGCCGATCGCCACATACAAGGCCACTTGCGAGACAAAGAGCAGGCCGCCGTTCAGCAGAATTTTGCCCCACAGCTTACCGTTGGGTTGCTGAACAAGCTGCCGAATCTCGGGCCAGGTGGCGGGATAGAGCCGAGTGGCGATCGCCGGAAACACCAGGGCGATCGCGATCGTCCGCAACAGCAAAATCAGCAAGGCATTGCCCAAGGTCGGGGTAACCACGCCCGGAATGCTCACCAGCCCCAGCAAAGTTTCCGGCTGCCGACCCAGCAACAACAGCTTGAGGATCACATTAAAAATCGCCAGCACCACCGCCGAAGCCAACGCCATCCACAGGCCCCGGTGCAAGGCGGAGGAGTGGCGGGCGGCGGGTGGAGGAGCGGAACGAGGCATGGGGGCAGAATTACCGGAGGGCGGGTCGGGGGCAAGGCGGTCAGTAGGCTGTAAGCGCCGCACCAGCTCCAAAAATAGCGCTTCACTGGCTTGCTGCATACTGGCGAGGCGACTGACCCGATCGCCAAGGTCTTGTTCGTAGCGATCGAGTTCCTGTTGCAGGGTGGTGAAGGTGGTTTGGAGCGATCGATCCAGTTCGATCAGCAGGCGATCGCTTACCGGGCTGCTCAGTTGCCCATGGATCACGGTGGCATAACCCGAGTTGGGCAACTCAGGAGTGGTCAGGGGCGATCTCGGTTGGCCAGATGAAACTCCGGCGGTGGCCAGCTCCGCCGCTAGATCTTGGAAGTGGCGATCGATAGCGGTTTTCAGGTAAGCGCCCATGTGTTGGGCCAGTTGTTTGGCCCACTGTTGGGCCCATTCCTGGCTGGTGGGGTCGAGCAGAGATTGATTGGGTTGCGCTGCTTGGGTTTGGCGCGCTTGGAGCTGCTGGCGGTAGCGATCGAGCCGATCGATATCGAGGGCAAGTTGGGTCTTTTCGGCTCCGAGCCGCTCTAGATCTTGGGTCAGTTTTTGGAGGAAGGCCTGTTGGAGGGCCTGGAGTTGCTGCGAAAAGTCTTGCAGCACCGCTTCGGTGGTTTGTGCCTCGATCGGTGCGGGTGGATGCTCCAAGGGCCCCATGGTTCTCGCTCAGTGATGTCGAATGCGGCCGCAGTTTGGGGCCACAGAAAGCCTGATGGTTAGGCGGTTTGCCGGTCAACCAACCCCAATCGGTTCCAATCAGTATGCCCTAGATTTCGATCCGATTGGTGAGGAGCGATCGCGCCAGGATCGAGTCTGGGTCTAGGGCGGGGCTGTGGTAGATTCCACCGCAAAATGCTGAAATCCCTGGGCTTGGGTGAGGGCAGACCAGCGACCCGGTGCGCTTTGCCAAGTGACGATCGTCCCGGAATCGGCGCGATCGATCATTTGCCCAATCAGCGCCGCCGCCCCACCGAGCGATCGCACTAACCGATCGGCCAGCTCCGGTGGCAAACACAGCACCAACTCAAAGTCTTCGCCGCCATAGAGCGTCCAGTCGATCGCCCGTTCCAGCCCGACTGCGGCCACCAAGCCCGCTGGGATCGGCAGCCGATCGAGCCGGGCCGCCAATCCACTCGATCGAGCCAACTGCACCACCGCATCGGCCAAGCCATCACTGGAATCCATCCCGGCGATCGGGCGATCGTCTCTGGCCCGCAGGCGATCGAGTTGGGCGATCGCGTCAAACCGGGGCTGAGGGTATTGGTGGGCAGCGATCCAATCACTGATTTCGCGGGGTGGCGCATCGGGCGTGGGCCAATCGGCCAGCAACCAAGCCAGCCCGGCCCGCGAAGCCCCATGCGCGCCCGTCACGACGATTGCATCGCCCGCCTGGGCCGTGTCCCGGCGAATGATTTGGAAATGGTCGGAATCGTCCGCCGCCACCGCCCCGATCGCCGTGATTGCCACCACGGCCACGGGCGATCGGGTCACATCGCCCCCCACAATCACCCCGCCAAATTTGCCCAAACAATCCGCCATCCCGCCATAAAGCGCTTCCACCCAATCGATCGCCACGGTTCCCGGCAAGGACAGGCCCACCGTAACGGCGATCGGCTCGGCCCCCATCGCCGCCAAGTCCGACAGATTGGCCGCGATCGCCCGCCAACCGATCGCGTGGGGCGGTGTGGTGCGATCGCTAAAATGCACACCGTCCACCAGTACATCGGTGGTCACAACGGGCGATCGACCCGCCAACCCGGTCAACACCGCCGCATCGTCGCCCACTAGAGTCCGATCGCAAAATGCAAACAGCCGAGCCAGCAGCCCCGCTTCCCCTAAATCCGCCAGCCGCAACGCATCCATAGGCCCATCGCACCTGTATTCATCTTTGGGTTTTGTGTGTGGATATGGTTGGATTGAGCGCGATGATCCCCTTTGGGATCGGGAATCTAGCGAGCAAACCGTATCAAAGACTACAATTTGATTAAGGAACGCTTCCCCACTGCTACGTTCCGAGGAATGGCTCGGGTTATGGAAAGCCAATCGCTGTTTATTGGTGCGCGCCAGAATTTGGATTTGGCCCTCAAGCATATTGCGATTTCCGACGATGCGATCGCCTATTTAAAATATCCGAAAGCCAGCCTGCAAGTATCAATTCCAGTACGGATGGATGATGGTTCCTTACAAGTATTTCAAGGCTATCGGGTTCGCTACGATGACACCCGTGGGCCCGCCAAAGGGGGTGTGCGCTACCACCCGCAAGTTTCCCTCGATGAAGTCACTTCCCTCGCCTTTTGGATGACCTTCAAATGTGCTGTTTTAGACTTGCCCTTTGGCGGGGGTAAAGGTGGGATTACGGTTGATCCGAAGCGCCTATCTCGGTTGGAATTGGAGCGGCTGACGCGCGGTTATATTGATGCGATCGCGGATTTTATTGGGCCCGATGTGGATATTTTGGCTCCCGATGTTTACACCAACGCCACGATTATGGGTTGGATGATGGATCGCTACAGCATCATTCAGCGCAAGTCTTGCCCAGCGGTGGTGACCGGCAAACCGATCGCCCTTGGGGGCAGTGCGGGCCGGGAAACCGCCACGGCGATGGGGGCATTTTTTGCGATCCAAACGATTTTGCCCAAGTTCGATCGCCACCCCGCAACCACCACCGTGGCCATTCAGGGTTTTGGCAATGCGGGCAGTTTTTTGGCAGAACAAATCCACCGGGCGGGCTATCGGGTGGTGGCTGTCAGTGACTCCAAAGGCGGCATCTATGCCCCCCAAGGGTTAGATATTCCCAGCATTCGCCAAAACAAAGAAGCCGGCCGGGGTATGCAAGCCCTCTATTGTGATGGCACGGTTTGCAGCACCGTAAATCATCAAACGATTACCAACGAAGAACTTTTAGAGTTGCCGGTTGATGTGTTGATTCCAGCCGCTTTGGAGAATCAAATCACCGAAGAAAATGCCGATCGGATTCAAGCCAAACTGATTTTTGAAGTAGCCAATGGGCCGATTTCCTTTGCCGCCGATCGCCGCTTGGCTGAACGGGGCATTGATGTGCTGCCGGATATTTTGACCAACGCGGGCGGCGTAACGGTCAGCTATTTCGAGTGGGTACAAAATCGCAGCGGCCTGTATTGGTCGGCGGCGGAGGTGGAACAGCGCCTGGCCGAACGGATGACCCGCGAAACGGAGCGAATTTGGCAGCTCGCCCGATCGCTCGATCTGTCCCTGCGGACGGCGGCCTATGTCCATGCACTCGATCGGTTGCGGGAGGCGATCGAAGTGAAGGGCACGCGCGATTATTATGCCCAAACCAGCCAGCCCCGCTAGATTTGGTGGGTGCTGATTGCTGCCCAGCTTTGCCGGTGTGGGGTTTCGGGCCTAAGCTCAACCTGCTGGGCTAGATCCGATCAGCTCCGATCAGCGCTGATGACTGCCAATCGTTGCTGGCGTTGGGTTTCGCGCCTCAACCCAACCTACTGGCGATCGCCCCGCGTAGTCTTAGTCGGCGCGCTGGGCGATCGCTTGGTAATCCTCTTGCCACTTGTGGTGATGGGCGGGCGTTGACCAACCGCGCAGGGCCGCCTTACCTCCATAGGAGCAGTTTTGGCACATTTGCAGGTTTTTGCGCCCTTCGTGGGCCAGGGTTTCGCGGTAGTGACAAAACAATTGATTTTGCCAAATATCGACGATCGAATCGTGGCGCAAATCGCCCATCACTCGATCGCTATACATATCCGAACAACAGAGCACCACCTGCCCCGGCGGCCGAATAAACACCATCGAGGAGGGGCGCAAACAATTAGACCCTTGCCGTTCAGCGGCCCGTTTTTCATCACCGGGAACCGACCCGGCCCGATTTTCCAGATGGGTTGGATCGGGATGACGCATATCGTTGACTGTGACGTTAGCCAATTGTCGAAATTTCTCGACTTTTTCAAGGGCTTTGTCGTCGTAGGCATCTACGAATAAATAGTCCAAACCCGCTGCAAAGAGGCGATCATACAGCTTGGAATTGAGGCAATCACCATTCGAGGCGATCGTAATTGCTGCCTTGGGACAAGCCTGCCGAAACAGGGCAATAATGTCAAAAATTCGCGGTTCTAACAGCGGCTCATTAATACCAAAGGGCGAAATCCGGCCGGCATAGTCAATCCGTTGCAAATCGCGGGCAATTTTTTGAATAATGCCATCACTAATGACCGCTCGGCCGGGGTCTTGGCGTTCTAGGCCAAACTTACAGAAACCACAGGTGCGCGTGCAGCTATTTTGGGTTTCGATCAGCACCACTTGAAACATTGGATCTGGCTGACGAGCGGGCAACCAGGTTGGCAGTTTGTTGCGGGCCGATCGCCATTTGGTTTTTAGATAATCCCGAGAAAGGGGGGTCATGGGCATGGGGCGATTGATCGTATCGGTTCTTTTCCGGTGCCGATCGCCCCTGACCGGACGATCGCCCCCGCTAGCCCCAAGGTTCCCCAATCTGGGCGGGTGGCGATCGCCGATCAATCGGGCTGATTGGGTATTAACGGACGGTTAGCGATCGGCTTCTAACAAATCAAACAAGCCGCCCTCCAGATCGTAGCCCAACATTTGAGCCATCCCCTGAAGGCGCGATCGGGCCCCAATTCCCTGCGCCGCCATCCAATCGGCCAACACAAACAGCTTGCCCATCACGAACAATTCCAGGGCTTCCGGGTTGAACTGAATCCCATCGGTGGGGTGGAACTGGTGTGGCACAAGCATGGCCGTGTAGCGGCCCAGCTCACCTGCCTTCCAGTCCAAAACAAAGGGCAGCCAGGGATAGCGCGCATCGAGTCGCAAAAACCAGAGGCGCACCTCGGGCAGCTCCGACAGCTCGCGCGGGTCGGTGGGGTCGCGGGGCAAATCGATCGCAAATTGCACCTGTTGTTCGGCGGTGGCGATGCCGCTGGCCAGGAGTGGCTCGATCATGGTCATGGTTCCGGCGCTCGATCGGTAGTCCGTATCAAGATTCTCGAAAGGATCGGGTAAGCCCAGATCTATAAAAATCTCTGTTGCTAAGTGTGGCGTGATTTGTGGCCTGTCCTGTCACTGGTCTGCTGATTGGTGCGGCCAAGTTGCCTTATGGGTGGGGCAGTTGACTGCCGGGGAGATCCGATCGCCCTGGGTTTGCGATCGCCCGATCGACGGTAAATTGGTGGGAGTCTTGACCGCCGCACCATGACCACCCATCCCGATTCGGCTCCGCCTGTTTCTGGATCGAATGCCGATTCGATCGCCACCGCCACCAACCAGCCAACCTCGCCCCAAAACCCGACCCCAGGCCCGACCCCAGGCCCGACCAAAAAAATGCCGTCCCCCCTCGACTGCTTGGGTGGCTCGGGCATTTCCGGGGCGATCGCCGTGGGGGCAGCCCTCTTGACCCAAAAAATCGCCTACACCTTCGCCACCCACCCAATCCACAGCACCAATCGCCTCACCCTCAGCATTGGCAGCGCTGTGCGAACGCTGGTGGTGGGGGTGAGTGCGTTGGGCACTTTTGTGTTTGGCTTTGTCACCGTGGGGTTGATTGCGCTGGCGATTCAACTGATTGTGAAAGGTCAACCGGGCGATCAGCCCACCGATGCCTAATCGAAGATGTCTAATGACATATAGGGTGTAATGACCAGCGAGCTGCAACAGTTGAGCATCCCCATGAAAACGGGGGTGTGGATTTTAGGCGATCAACTCTGGCCCGACCAGGCGGCGTTGCTGGCCTGTGCAGGCGATCGCGCGCGAGTGCCCGTGATTGCGATCGAGTCCCTAGCCCATGTGCGAACCCGGCCCTACCATGCCCAAAAACTGGTGCTGGTTTGGTCAGCCATGCGCCATTTTGTGCGGGATTTGCAAGACATGGGCTGGCCTGCCACCTGGGCCGAGGCGGAGGACTTTGCAACGCCCCTGCGAGCCTGGGTTCAACAACACCAAATCGATCGCCTATTGGTGATGGCCCCGCTCGATCGCCCGTTTCAACAGGCGATCGCCGCCCTCGACCTACCCTGCAAAATTCAGCAAATTTCCAACAACCAATTCCTCTGGAGCGAATCGGAATTAGCCGACTGGTTTAGTAATCGCAAGCGGTTTTTGATGGAGGATTTCTATCGAGAAGGGCGCAAGCGATTCGATATTTTGATGGAGGGGAACAAGCCCGTTGGTGGTCAATGGAATTTCGATAAAGATAACCGCCAGCCACCGAAAGGAGCGATCAATCCCCCCGCACCCTTGCAGTTTACCCCCGATGAAATTGTGGCGACGGTGATCGACAAAGTGCGATCGCTCGATTTGCCCACCTCTGGTTCCCTCGACAACTTTGCTTGGGCTACCAGT
This sequence comes from Oscillatoriales cyanobacterium, assembly GCA_004292515.1. Taxonomy (GTDB): domain Bacteria; phylum Cyanobacteriota; class Cyanobacteriia; order CACIAM-69d; family CACIAM-69d; genus CACIAM-69d. The sequence continues at coordinate 24,756 of RDXB01000058.1, read as the reverse complement.
CGATCGCAGGCCCTCGATGCCCTCGACTACTTCATCACCGATCGCCTCCGCACCTTTGGCCCTTACCAAGATGCGATGGTTACGGGTCAGGAAACCATGTGGCACGCGCTGCTCTCACCCTATTTGAATGTGGGGCTATTGCATCCGCGCGAGGTAATTTTTGCCACCGAAAAAGCCTGGCGCGATCGCGGTTTACCCCTCGCCAGTGTGGAAGGGTTTATTCGGCAAGTACTGGGCTGGCGCGAATATATGCGCGGCATTTATTTATCTGTCCTGGATCTCGATCGACCCGATCGACCCACCGAGGATCTTCCCTATCCCGATCGCAATTGGTTTGATCATCAACAACCGCTTCCAAGCTGGTTTTGGACAGGCAAAACCGAGATGAATTGCCTGAGTCAAGTATTTAAGCAAATCGATCGCACCGGCTATGCTCACCACATTCAGCGGTTAATGGTGCTGTCAAATTTTGCCCTGATTGCTGGTCTGAATCCCCAGGAAGTTGAAAACTGGTTCCACGCGGTTTTTGTTGATGCCTACGATTGGGTGATGCAAACCAACGTACTGGGAATGGGCCTATTTGCCGATGGCGGGCTGTTGGCTTCCAAGCCCTACGCGGCATCAGCCAACTACATCAATCGGATGAGTGACTATTGCAAAGGTTGTCGTTATAACCCGCGCGATCGCACCGGCCCCAAAGCCTGCCCGTTTAACTTTTTCTATTGGGATTTTCTGGCGCGACACGAGACTAAATTGCGATCGCAGGGGCGCATGAGCCTGATTTTGAAGCATCTGGAAAAAATCCCCGCCGAAGAGATGGCCGCAATTCGGGCCCTCTCCGTCGCCTGGCATCGTCAACAGCAATTATTAAGTTAGTGATTGCATGGGCAGGATCTCTAGACTCTGGATTTCTAGACTCTGGATTTCTAAACTCTGGATCTCTAGATCCTGAATGTAGCTCAGAATCAGTTGATGCCATCGACAGCAATCCACACACCTACTTAGCCCCGCGCGATCGCTGTCACTGGATTAATCAGGCCACAGCCATCCTCCACAGGTGGGTTGAGGTTAATCAACAGTCTACTCAGCCGCCAAAATCAAAACGCTAGAATGGCCCCAAGATCCCCTGCGCTCCGGCGGCTGGAGATCGATCGGTTGCGGCTACTGGAGATCTTCCCGTGTCTCTGACGATGCTTTGGTTATGGCTGGGTGCGGGTCTGTGCCTAGCGGAGTTGGTGGTGCCCACGGCCTTTGTGGCGGCGGTCATGGGTCTGAGTGCGTTGATTGTGGCTTTGGTGTCGATGGTGTTGCCCAGCCCACCGTTGCAGGTGGCCCTATGGATGCTGCTGTCCGTCGCAGCTATCCGCGCTGCTCGCCAATGGGTCGATCGCCCCGGCCCTAAACACTATTGGGATGCGATCGAGGGCCGCACCCTCACGGACATTGTGCCCGGCCACCAGGGGCGGGTGCTTTATGAAGGCCAATCCTGGGCAGCCCGCTGTGGTGATCCTCACCAAGCGATCGCCGCCGCCACCCCGGTTTATGTGGTTGGCCGCCAAGGAACAACGCTCTGGATTATGCCGATCGATGTGGTAGACCACACCGCAGACAGCCTAGACAATCTCGATGGTTTAGCCAGCGATCAGCACCGCTAAATAACCTGCGCTCAGTGCTTTCTTGCTCAGTGCTTTCTTGCTCAGTGATAGATATTAGCCGTAGCCTGTAGGGTGGGCATTGCCCACCGACTAACTTCATAGCATCTGCGATCTGATGGATCAATCGTTGATCAATTGTTTGAGGTGAAAGCTGTATTTAGCAAGTTAATTAAGGGACTGGCTTCCTGAATATCCCTATTCTGTGCAGGTTGTGATCAAATTACCTCGATTTTTTGATTTCATGTCTGAGCTTGTCAGTCATCAACTCCAAATTATTGCTGAATTATTGCCGGACTATTTCCTAATCATTCCACGCTTACTGCTCGATTCTGTAAATCTTGATTCTGTAAATCTTGATTCTGTAGATGTTGATTCTGTAGATGTTGATTGTGTTTGACCTGCCATTCAGTCCTGATTTCACAATCATTTCAACCCCTATGAACCCCTTTTTCTTCTTTCTGATGATTGCCTTGGGTGGCACTGCCCTTTCAGGAATCAAAATTATTAACCAAGGTGATGAAGCCTTGGTTGAGCAACTGGGAAAATATAAAGGCAAGCGACTCGAACCAGGAATTAACTATGTAGTGCCGGTTTTGGAGCGCATGGCCTATCGGCAAACCCTACGGGAACGGGTGATCGATATACCCCCACAGCAATGCATCACCCGCGATAACGTCAGCATTACGGCTGATGCGGTGGTCTATTGGCGCGTGGTTGACCTCGAAAAGTCGTTTTATAAGGTCGAGAATTTGCAAATGGCGATGACGAATTTGGTGCTGACCCAAATTCGATCGGAGATGGGCAAATTGGAACTTGATGAAACTTTCACGGCTCGGGAACGGGTTAATGAAGTGCTGCTTCAGGATTTGGATGTTGCGACCGATCCTTGGGGGGTGAAGGTGACGCGGGTGGAACTGCGCGACATCATTCCCTCTCGGGCGGTGCAGGAGTCGATGGAGTTGCAAATGGCCGCAGAACGGCGCAAACGGGCGGCTATTTTGACTTCGGAAGGGGAACGGGAAGCGGCGGTGAACACGGCCCGGGGGCAAGCGGAGGCCCAAGTGCTGGCGGCGGAGGCCCAACAGAAAGCGGCGGTGCTGGGTGCCGAGGCCGAAAAGCAGGCGATCGTGCTCAAGGCCCAAGCCGATCGCCAAAAGCAGGTTTTGCAAGCCCAAGCCACCTCGGAAGCCCTGGCGATCGTGGCCCAGTCGCTACAAAACGACCCGAAGGCTGCCGAGGCCTTGCAGTTCCTGATCGCCCAAAGTTACTTGGCCACGGGCCAGGCGATCGGCACCAGCAGCAGCAGTAAGGTGATGTTTATGGACCCGCGCAACATTCTCTCGACGATCGAAAGTTTGAAGGACTTGACCGGCGATCGCTCGGAACATGGCCGATCATAGGGGTCGCCCCCGTTGGGAATTCGCCAGGGCCTGCGCTTAAATGGGGGCGGAACCCATGCCCCCGGCTACCGAGCGATGGCGATCGCGGCCCGCCAGCTTGCCAGGGATTTATCAAGGAATTGACTGATGAAGTACGGAATCGACATTGGCCACAATGCTCCCCCCGATACTGGCGCGCGCGGCATTCGGTTTGAAGACGAAATGACCATGGCCGTTGGCACGCGCGTGATCAACAAGTTGCGATCGCTCGGTCATACGGTGGTGAGTTGCTTGCCGCGATCGGCCTCCAGTGTCACCAACTCCCTCTGGCAGCGCTGCAATGTCGCCAACCTCAACCGGGTTGATGTTTTCGTTTCGATTCACTTCAACGCCTTTAACCGCACTGTTAATGGCACGGAAGTGTTTGCAGCCAGCGAGACGGGCGAAAAAATCGCGGCTCCGGTGCTGCGGGAAATCGTTGCCCTGGGCTTTAACAATCGAGGGGTAAAAAATGGGGCGCATCTCTACGTGATTCGCAACACGTCCTCGCCGGCCATTTTGGTGGAATGTTGCTTCTGTGACTCGAAGCGCGATATGGATTTGTTCGATCCCGAAAAGATGGCTAATGCGATTGTTAAAGGGCTGACAGGCCAAGTGCCCAAGCCCGAACCCCCGCCGGCCGTGGTGCGTCCCAGCGCTGAGGTGTTGGAGTTGCAGCGCACGCTGAATCGATTGCGGATTCCCGATCGCAACGGCCAGCGTTTAGCCGAAGATGGCTTTGCAGGGTCTGCAACCACCTCGGCTACCCAGCGCCTCCAAGCGATTTTGGGCTTGGTGACTGATGGTGTGGCGGGCGATCGCACCTGGATCAACGTTCGACAGATTCTGGCCAAGCCGATCCTGCGTCCCAACCAAACGTCTGGCCCAGCCGTACGCTATGTGCAATATCGCGTTGGGGTAGACATCGACGGCATCTACGGCCCCGGCACGCTGGCTGCCGTTCAGCGCTTCCAGTCCCAAAACAAGCTGACGGTGGATGGGATTATTGGCCCGCAGGTGTGGGCGGCGCTCATCGGCTAGCGGGCGATCGGCACAGGATGGGGGCGATCACGGGCGATCGCCCCCATCCAAGGAACTAAACCCACCGGAATCGCTTGTCATTGGCGTGTAGGAAAGGCGAGGAGCGATCCACTCAAGATTGTTAGGACTGCATAGGGAACAGACAGCTAAGGGCATAGGCAGCGAAGGGAACAGACAGCTAAAGCGTTGAAGCCCAAAGGATTGAAACTCCCTGCTCCTGACCACCTAGCTGCATTTACATCAGTCCTTCCCGATCAAGAACTGGCTCGATCAAGAACTGGCGCAATGCCGATCAAAATTCCCATGAAACTCCGATGGAAGACACCTGCATTCTGTACCTCTATCACCGGGTTGATCCGCTGACTGTTCAGCACTATGACCTGATCTGTCAGATGAATCCTGAGGCGATCGTTGTCCCACTCACCAACGATATCAGCGACTATTTACCCAACTCGGTTGATGTAAAAGACTTCGACTCACCTTGGGACACCAGCAACAAGTGGCGATCGCTCGACACCACGTTTTATCTCTGGTTTCTGAATCGGCAACTGTCCGCCAAGCGCTACATTCTGTTTGAGTATGACTGTCGCTGCTTGATGCCCGTGGCCGAAGCCTATGCAGAGGTGTGGGATGCGGAGGTGAGCTGTCGGCGGTTGTTTATTCCTGAGATCAACACCACCTGGTTCTGGTTTTCAGAGACAGAACTGGCCAAGCTGCCACCAGGCGATCGCCCCTATGCCGCTGGAGTTGTGCCGTTTGTGGGCACGATGTTGTCCCATGAAGGGGCCTCGCGGGTGCTGGATGCAGTCACCACAGAAGACGTGTTCTGCGAGCTGCGACTGGGCACGGCCATTCGCAAGGCAGGCCTGAAGCAAGCTCCGTTCCCCTCCACTATTGATGACACCATTTGCTCCGATCTCAAACCCTACGATCTGAGCAAACCCGGCATTTATCACCCCGTGAAGCCACGCGATTTTTATGAAACCAAGATGGCAGCCTTGCGCGCGAAGGCTGCCCGCGAGCGATCCTTCCCCCGGCGGTTTCGGCAATATCTGCGTGGGTTTTGGGAGCGTCCCTAGTCGATCGCCCCATCCCCCCGCCCGCGCAAAACAACCCAACGGGTTCGTCAATACTTCGTCAAAATAGTCCTCAAAAAAATAGTCCTCAAAAAAAAATCGTGGGGGTAGGTTTCAAACCTGCCCCCACCAAGCGTTTTGGGGATGATTGGCTAAACCCATCCCCCGGTCTCAGGTTTAGACCTTGGTGCGATCGGTCAGGATTTCAAAGCCGTCTTCTGTCACCAGCACCGTGTGTTCCCACTGGGCTGACCAGGAGCGATCGGTCGTCACGGCTGTCCACTTATCACCCAGAATCTTGGTTTTTTTGGAACCCGCATTCAAAATCGGCTCGATCGCCAGGGTCATGCCCGATCGCAACCGCACATTTGGCAACTCCCGCGTCCGAAAGTTAAACACCGCCGGTTCTTCGTGCAGGTTGCGACCCACGCCGTGGCCCGTAAAGTCCTCGACCACCGAGTAGCCGTTAGCCTTCACCACATCTTCAATCGCCCCAGCAATGTCCATCAGAGTTGCACCGGGCTTAACCTGGTGAATCCCGGCAAACAGGGACTCTTCAGCCACCCGTGCCAAGCGATCGGCCTCGGGCGACACTTGCCCAATCCGAACCGTCACGCAGGAATCGCCATGGAAGCCGTTGAAAAAGGCCCCCGTATCCACCTTCACCAAGTCGCCGTTGTGGATTACTTTTTTGGCGTTGGGAATGCCATGCACCACTTCGTTGTTGATGGAGGCACAAATCGAGGCTGGGAAGCCGTGATAGCCCTTAAAACTAGGGGTGGCCCCAAGTTGGCGAATTCGCTTCTCTGCGTAGTGGTCGAGATCGGCGGTGGTCATGCCCGGTTCCGCCATTTCCATAATTTCCTTGAGCACCGTTGCCACGATCGCCGAGGCCTGCCGCATGATCTCAATTTCGCGCTTGGATTTGATTTCAATACCGCGACGGTTTTTTTGAATTCGCGGGCCCGAAGCGGCGGATTGGGAGGGCTTGGACTTTGGCAGCAAATCGGCAAAAACGTTCATGGTGTTAGCAAATGGGGTAAGCGATCGAAGCGGTTGTGACGAAGCGATAGTGACGAAACGGTGGTGACGAAGCAATAGTGACGAAACGGTGGTGACGAAACGATTGGCGCAACAAACCCTCAGCAAGGAGCAATCCGAACAAACAGGCGAATGCTGGCTGGGAATGTTGGTTGGGACTATTGGCTGGGCAAAGGATGATTGGGCCAACCAACACCCAAACTATGGGTTCGACGATCGCGCCCGAGTTGCCCCAGTACAAAGCTGGGTAAAGTCAAGTGGGCCCGAACTGTCTAAAGCCTGAGGGCGATCGCTCATCACGATCGCAATCGCTGTTGGGATTGTTTCCTTACCCTAGAGCTTATCAAAAAACTTTACAGGGCTGTTTGCCCAACGGGCCCGGGTCGATCGCCAGCCCGCTCGATAGTCCCATCCCCATAGTCCTAATAGTCCTATGCCGATTGACCGGGCGATCGCATCCCATGCGTCGCCAGCCCATCTCGCCCCCCACCCATCGCGATCCCTACTCCCACTTAACGAGGATGTCTGAAAAGTATCTCTCGGTATCAAGCTCCAGTTAAGCCCCAATTAAGCTCCAATCAAGCCCCAATAGTGATGGCAGCAAGATGCTCAAGCGCCTGGTCTCCGTCGATCCATGGGGAATACAGCGCATCAACTTTGGCTTTTCAACTTTGGCTTTTCAGCCATTCCCTAGGGCGATCGCCCAGGTGCTTGCCAACGATTCCAAGCGTCTTTGGATCGACTTTGGAGCTAATCGGCAGCAAGGGGCTATATTTCAGTGAGCCTGACTAATGAATAGGTTTTCAGTGAGTTGCGGCCACGACCGGAGTATATGGCTGGGGTAACCGCTCGTTGAGGAACCTCTTGGGTAACCGATAGTTGAGGAACCTCGCGGCTAATCCATTCAGACTGTTACGATTGAGGATGATTTAGCCTGGACGGATACTGCCCTTAACTCCGCGACTCACGACCCTTTGATTCGTTAGCCCTCTGCTGCCATTGTGTTGCCATTCCGGGTACACCGACACCCATCAGATGCTGCACAGACAACCAACCTCGCCTAGACAATCTCGATCAGCATTTCTCCGTTGATCTGCGGCGATCGCGCTGAATGTGGGTGCTTTTCGATCGCCCTCCTCTGGACTCTCGCGTTTCGATCCCCCTGGTGATATGAGCGATATACCCCCCTTTCTCCAAGACCTGGCGCGGGAGTTGGAGCACGACAAAGAAATCGTCCGCATCAAAAAGCTGCTGCTTCTTGCCTGCACCGGTCACTGGGAAAGCGATGGCCACAAAATTGCCTTGCTCGACACAGCCCGCCTACTCCAGCGGCTCCATTCCCTGTCGCCCACGGTCGATCGCCTGTCCATGCGTCTCAAGCGAGCCGCCGCTCACCTGAACAAGCCCCAGGTCTACGGTGTCATTGCCGATCGAATCAGCAAGCGAATCACCAACCTTTTTGCACCCACCGACGCGGAACCCACCCGCACCAGCACAGAGCCACGATTACCCGTTGAGGGCGAAGGCGAGCGCACCCTGCTATCCTTCCAGGGGCCCGGCAGCTCATCCACACCCGAGCCACCCACTCCCGAACATGAAACCCAAACCGATAAGCGGGTGGGAAATTTGGCGGAATATAACTGGTTTGCCATCCGCTTTGAGCTGCTGCGAGCCACCAATCCATTGCGGGTCAAGATTTTGAGCTTTTTTACGCTCGACCCGCAAACGAGCTTCAATGCCTACACTTGGGCCTCAATTAAGTCAGAACTGCTCGATCGCCTGCTCTATCGTCTCTGCGAAGCTTGCCCCACCCTCGACGATCTCGAAAGCCGCCTCCAAAGCACGGTGAATCGTTTTCCAGAAGTCGAAGAATATGCCCAAGCTGCGGAGTCGATGATTCGAGTGCTCGATCGCGTGGTCTATTCTGCCGATCCAGAGCCCAACCAACTGGCCCAAGAATCCTTTGGGGCCACAGGGCGATTCCCAGGGTTCGAGCTGTTTGGGGATGTGGGCGAAGGGACACAACTCAGCAGCGGCTTGCCCACTCCGGGTAGCAGCGAGGATGACGAGTCGGAGCGATCGATGTTTGCAGTAGAGAACATCTTTACCCGCGCGCGTCCATAGCCGATCGCCCGTGTTGTTCGATCGCCCCAACCCCCACATCAGCCCCGATCGACCCAGCGGATTCATCCGCCTCATGAGCCAGACACGATTGCTCATCTGCTCATCCCACTAGTCGCAAACCTTTTAACAGCCTGAAGCCAACGGAATTCATGGACGCACAAGCCATCCTGCAACGGTACAAAGCGGGCGAAACCAACTTCAGTGGACTCAATCTCAGCGGCTGCAAGCTGATTCGCGCTGATCTAGTGGGAGCGAACTTTACGGGAACCGATCTCAGTCACGCCAATTTAATTTTGTCGTACCTCAACCGGGCGGTCTTGCGCGGGGCAAACTTAGCGCATATCAAACTCAGCGGAGCCAACCTCGATCGCGCCAACATGAGTGCGGCCAATATGCGCGATGCCGACCTCCATGGGGCGAGACTCGAAGCCGCCGATCTACGCAATGTCAACTTGTCCCTGTCGATTTTGACCGATGCCAACTTGGTCGAAGCCGACTTGCGCAACGCCAACCTCAGCGGCATCAACGCCCGGGGAGCTTGCTTGCGGGGGGCCAACTTTCGGGAAGAAAAGCGGGTTTACCAAGGAGCCAACCTGCGCGGCGCTGACTTGAGTTTTGCCGATTTGCAGGGGGCCGACTTGTCGGGAGCAGACTTGACCCGGGCCAACCTGACCGGGGCCAACCTGCGGGAAACTGGCTTGCGCGGTGTGAACTTCACGGAAGCCAACCTCAGCGGGGCCATTATCTGCAATTCGACCATGAGCGACAGCATTTTGGATCGGGCAGTGTTGGTGCAAGCCAACTTAACCAGTGTGCGGGCCGAGCGATCGAGCTTTAATGAGTGCAACCTCAGTGGCAGCACCTGTCAAATGGCCCTGTTCGCCGATGCCAAGTTTGTGAACGCCAAGTTATTGCAGGCTGATTTGGCCTATGCCCGCCTAACCAGAGCGGATTTGAGTCGAGCGGATTTGAGTCGAGCGAACCTGTCGCAGGTAGATTTGGTGGATTCGTTCTTAACCCGCACCAATCTGCGCGAGGCCAACCTAACGAAAGTGCTGATGAATCGGGCAGAAATGAGCAGCGCTAACCTAACCGGCGCAAACCTGTTCAATGCGACCATGCCAGACGGTCAAATCTACCACCAAATTTATTAGGGAATTTATTAGGGACTCAGCCACAAACGTTAAGCAGCAGCGTTCAGGGTCGATCGCAGGGAATTGATATAACCCACCATCTCGTAGGTGTTCAGGCGGTAGCTGGTGGGATGCGCAATCAGGCGAGCTGTGCTTTCAAACAACACTTCGATTTCCACCAAGCCATTTTCCTTGAGGGTGCGACCCGTGGCCACCAAGTCCACGATCGCCTCGGACATCCCCGTAATGGGCCCCAGCTCCACAGACCCATAGAGCGGCACGATTTCTACTGGCAAATCTAAGCCCTGGAAATATTCCCGGGCACAGCGCACAAATTTAGAGGCAATCCGACTGTTGGCCGGCAGGTCGATCGCCCGTTGGTAGGGCCCATCGGCCGACACCGCCACCGACATCCGACAGCCCCCAAACCCCAGATCCAGCAAGTTCGCAACATTGGGAGCCTTTTCGCGCAACACGTCGTAGCCCACAATCCCGAGCTGGGCTTGGCCACACTCCACATACACCGGCACATCCCCATTGCGCACCAGCATCGCCCGCGCCTTCCCGGTGGGATCAGTCACTTGCAGTTGGCGGTTGCTCTTGTCCAGCAGCACGCTGAAGTCGAGACCAGCAGAGGCTAGCAGCTTCACGCTGTCGGTTAGCAAAGATCCTTTGGGAATGGCGATAGTCAGCACAGGGCGATCGGGGGAAAGGGCAAAGGGACGGTCAGATGACTCGGTTATGGGGGCAAGATGCTCAGAGCTTATCGTCACATCATCTGAAACCTTGACTCCACGGCAACGGGATCGCAAAGAGCAAGGGGCTTAAGCCCCTTGTGACGACGATTGGGGCATGGGCTGGGGTATGGATTTGGGCCCACAAATTGGGGCATGGGAAATCAACTGTTAGCGACCTAGTAACGACCTAATAACGGCTGATAACGGCCTAATAACGGCTGATAACGGTCTAAACCGGTGTGTCCTTCAAGGGCATCCACCGCAGGGTGCGATCGCCACCCATTTCCACCACAACCTTGACACGCGGGTCCAGCTTGGGCAGGGCACAGAGAAACTCAATTTCCTGGCGCGACAATACAAACCCTTCCAGAATCCACAGCAACAGGCCCTTGGACTTGGGCGACAGGCCCGTGAGCTGGGTTTCGATGATCGGTGGGATGAAGTAGGTTTGGATCTCCTTTTTGCCCAGGTGGGGCGGTCGCACGCCGTGCACACCGGTCAGAAAGGTGTCCGGGTCGCCGAGACCCCGGGCCGTGAGCTTGACGGCGGTGTAGCCATTGGCCCGAATCCGACGAATGTAGCGGCCCTCATAGCCGCCTTCGAGGGGGGCATAAAACGCTAAAGCACCGTGGGTTTCGAGATCGCGCACCAGGCGCTTACCGTCTGCGAAAAGCGAAAAGACACCATCTTGCAGGGCTACCATGAGCGTTGCGCGATCGCGCGGAATGCTGGACTTGAGCGATCATCGGCCCAAACAAGGGCTACAGCCCCACCCACCACGGCTTTGCGAGTGGCGGGGGGACGGCTCTAGGCAATCTTACTATGGCTGTTTCAACGGCGGCCGGCCGATCACCCTCAAAACCGATTGCTTTTGATCATGGCTGTCATCACGAGCGCGATCGCAGTTCATGGATCAGCAGGCGTTCAACGGAACTTGCGGATGGAGATTGACATGGGATTTGCATGGGTGAAATCTTGCATCTAAACGCCATTGATCTCCTGCTAAATCGCTTGGGCTGATTCGCCCTTGTGATCACGGGAGTTTCAATGTTGGGATGGCTTACCCACCAGCATCCCCCAACCATTGAGTTCGATATAGGAATGACAGCAATCGTCTAGACATTGCGATTATTCAGTCACAGCAAACAAGTGAAATCCTCGCTGCATAAGCAATATCTCAAAAAATCTCTCTCAGAGGAACTACCGTCATCACTGATCGCTGATTGGATCAATAATCCTTCCCGCGCCGGCAGCAAGCAAGATCATCACCCCAAATTGAGACTCTTAACCGCACCGAATTAGCAACAAGCATCACAATCCATACCATCCAGAACCATACCGAGTCTCAATCTTGAATCGGCTTTGATTGAGTGGGCTTTGATTGAGTGGGCTTTGATCAGCCCAATGAAGCGTCGTGCTTTAAAATGAGGAGTCTCGATCGCCCCGCCAGAGCCATGAGCAACCAACCCCGCCGCTACCACATCACCACCTTCGGCTGCCAGATGAACAAGGCCGACTCCGAGCGGATGGCCGGCATCCTCGACACCATGGGCTTTGCTTGGACCGAAGAACCCGAAGAAGCGGATCTGATTCTCTACAACACCTGCACGATCCGCGACAATGCCGAACAAAAGGTTTATTCCTACTTGGGGCGGCAGGCCAAGCGCAAACAAACCAACCCCGACCTAACGATCGTGGTGGCCGGTTGCGTTGCCCAACAGGAAGGCGAGCAACTGTTGCGGCGCGTGCCCGAGGTGGACTTGATCATGGGCCCCCAGCACGCCAACCGCCTTGAAGACTTGTTGGAGCAGGTGTTTAATGGCAGCCAGGTGGTGGCTACCGAAGCCGTTCACATCATGGAAGACATCACCAAGCCCCGCCGGGATAGCCAAATTACGGCTTGGGTCAACGTGATCTATGGTTGCAACGAGCGCTGCACCTATTGCGTGGTTCCGGGCGTGCGCGGTGTGGAGCAATCGCGCTATCCCGAGGACATTCGCCGGGAAATGGAGGAGCTGGGTCGCCAGGGCTACAAGGAAGTGACCTTGCTGGGCCAAAACATCGATGCCTATGGGCGCGACTTGCCCGGGAGCTTGCCCGATGGACGACACAAGTACAATTTCACGGACTTGTTGCGGGAAGTGCATGACGTGGAAGGGATTGAGCGGTTGCGGTTTGCCACCAGCCACCCGCGCTACTTTACTGAGCGACTAATTCGCACCTGCGCCGAGTTGCCGAAGGTGTGCAAGCATTTCCACATTCCGTTCCAGTCCGGCGACAACGATGTGCTGAAGGCTATGGCGCGCGGCTACACTCACGAGCGCTACCGGCACATTATCGACACGGTTCGCCGCTATATGCCCGATGCGTCGATCAGTGCCGATGCGATCGTGGGTTTTCCCGGCGAAACGGAAGAGCAATTCCAAAATACGTTGCGGTTGGTTGATGACATTGGGTTCGACCAGCTCAACACGGCGGCCTACTCACCGCGGCCGGGTACGCCTGCGGCCCTATGGGAAAACCAGTTGGATGAGGAGACTAAGGGCGATCGCCTACAACGGTTGAATCATTTGGTGTCCGTGAAAGCGGCCGAGCGATCGCAGCGTTATTTTGGTCGCACAGAATATGTGTTGGTGGAGGATGTTAACCCCAAGGATTCGAGCCAAGTGATGGGCCGTACCGATGGCAATCGATTGACCTTCTTTGCGGGTAACATTCGCGAACTGAAGGGCAAAATTGTGCCGGTAGAAATTACCGAGGTGAGGGCTTTTAGCCTAACTGGTCGGGCTTTGGTGGCGGCTGTTTCCTAGGGTCGATCGCCACGGCGATCGCACTGAGGATGGCCAGGATTGATGCGAAATCACTCACTCAAACTCAACTCAAACTCAACCTAAATTCGACCCAAACCCGATGCAGAGCCGATGCAGAGCCAACGGGACACCCTTCGATTATGGGGATTGTGGGGTAGTTGTGGATTGCCGGACAGCTTGGGCCGTCTGAGAATTTTGCAGGCTCAGAAGGGCAGCAGCAGCGGCGGCTTTTTCCGCTTCTTTTTTGGAGTGACCTTCGCCCGTGCCCAAGACAGTTAAACCGAGGGACACTTGACAAGAAAACAGCGGATTGTGATCTTGTCCGGCAATTTTTTGGGTGCTGTAGTTGGGCAGCGCAACGCCATTTTTGTGGGCCCATTCTTGCAGTTGATTTTTGACATCAAGGCTCGATCGCGCCTGCAACTCTTCTAAGGGCACCGCGTCAAACAGCGATTCCACAAAGGGGCGGACAATTTCCACATCTCCTTGTTGGTCAAGGTAATAGGCACCCACAACTGCTTCAAAGGCGCTGCTGAGGAGATTGGGGTTTTGGCGGCCACCCATTTGCTCCACGCCACGACTCATACGCAATTGGGGCCCGAGATCCAGGGCGATCGCAAACTGAGCAAGCTGTTTTTCATCCACCAACGCCGATCGCCGACGAGTCATTTCGTCTTCGCCCAGTTCAGGAAAACGACGATAGAGATAGGCTCCGCTAATAAACGTGAGGATGGCATCCCCGAGAAATTCCAGACGCTCATTATCATCCCCAAGCTGAGGATTTTCGCGCACCAGCGATCGGTGAGTCAACGCTTGGTTGAGCAAGGTGGGGCGATTGAATCGGGGCAGGGCCGGTATTAATCTTGTCAACAATTTGACAGGACTCGGCTGAACAATGGGGACATTGGACAGCGGCGGTTTGCGAGTGGGCCAGCTCAAGATTTTCGAGCTTTCTGATTCAATGGGGCGATGGCTGAAGGCTGTCATGGGGCAATTCTCTTTACCGTCGATGGAGGATAGAGTAACAGTCTGGAAAGGACATAGAAGCCCCTATAGCTGACTTAAATCTGAGTTGAAACCTGAGTTGAAAACCAAGTTAAAACTGAGACTGAAATCGAGAGTAAAAAACCAAAACTACAATACTCAAAGCGGGGCCTTAGCTGGGGGCTGGATTACTCAACCTCCTGGTGAGGATTAATTGAAAACTCAAAGTTTGTAGAATCATCCTTGGAATTCGCCGGTTGATGTTGAAATCAATCATGATTGCTGTTGAGTAATGGTGATTAATGGATCATCACAGCTTTTCGAGTTTTTAGAGGATCTCTAAGAGGATGTCTGAAAAGCCAAAATTGCTATGCTGGATGCCCCATCGATCGATATAGACAAGATGCTCCAGCCCCTTGCTCCAGCCCCTTGCTCCAGCGATGATCGGTGCTTAGCCCGGGCCAAAAGATACCTTTCAGACATCATCTTAGAAAAATCAGAGAAATCATTGCAGAATAGCCAGGATGAGTAGTGCATCACTCGTGAATGGGTTTCATCGTTTTCGCTAATCATGACCCTCAGGGTTTGGCAGTGATCCGGTGCAGCGGGGGTACGATCATCCCCTAGTTCACCGGGTTTTAGCTTCAGAATGTTGAGTAGACAACACGATTAGAAATTCTGTGCCTTGGTTAAGGCTTGATTTAAACGAGAGTTGTCCATTGTGGTGTTCTACCACAATTTGATAAGTAATACTGAGTCCTAAACCCGTGCCCATCCCAACGGGCTTAGTGGTAAAGAAAGGATCGAACAATTCCGATTGGATTGACTCTGGAATGCCGGGGCCATTGTCAGCAACTTGAATAGCAATATGCTGGGGATCATACTGCCAGGTTGTAATGCGGATATGACTGGGGCGATCGACACAGTCTTGATACGATCGCTGGCGATCGCGCTCATCCAAAGCATCAATGGCATTGGTTAACAAATGCATTAGGGCTTGGTTGAGCTGTCCCGCAAAGCACTCGATGGGAGGCACTTGACCATAGGTACAAGTCACCTGAATTTCGGGGCGATCGTTTTGTTCGCGCAGTCGATAGCCCAAGATGGTCAAGGTGCTGTCGATTGACTCATGGAGATCAACGGTTTTAAACTCTGCTTCGTCAAGCCGCGAAAAGGTACGCAAGGATTTCACGATGTCGCGGATACGGCTTGTGCCATTTTCCATGGACAAGAAAACGCGCTCAAAATCCTCTTGAATAAACTCCAATTCGCTGTGGGTCAGGGCTGCTTGTAGGTGCTCAGGTGGATTGGGATAGGCTTCCTGGTAGAGATGAATAATCGATTGCATCTCTTGGGCATAGTTGCGAGCGTGGTAGAGGTTGCTGTGAATAAAGCCTGCCGGGTTATTAATTTCATGGGCTACTCCTGCCACCATTTTGCCCAAGCTGGACATTTTTTCGGTGTGAACCAAGCGAGTTTGGGCCTGTTGCAACTCAGACATGTAGAGATCTGCCCACTCCACCAATTGATTGAATGCGATCGAGAGATTGGCAGTGGTTTTATCTTCGCGCGTTACCGGAGCCCTCAGCTTGAGGTCGCCATCTTTGACAATTTTTTGGGCAATGTCTGCCAAACTCGACAGGGGACGGCTGATTTTTCGACCGGCAATAATTGACAGTAAAATGCCCAGGATCAAACTAACTAGCAAGCTACCGCTAATGACGTAAAGCTGCACCCTGCGGATGTTTTGTAACCGTTCTACGGAGCTAACTTCTTCTTGCTCCACTTTCTCGGCAAGGACAACCAATTCTTGGTGAATTTTTTCGAGATCCTGGTACTGCAAACGATAGGTGTCACTCATCAAGAAGTTGAGGAGCATTTGCCGCGATCGCTGATACTCTTCGGGCGTATACCCTGAGCGCAACTGGAGCGACTGCGACAGGGGGAAAATTGCCCTTTGGTACAAAATCATGGCTCTATTCAGACGCTCAACGATATTTTGCCATTGAGCTGGATCAACTCCGTTGTTGTCCTGTGAAGTGCTTTGGATAGAAAACTCAAGTAGTTCCCGGCGGAGTTCAAAAGTCTTGTCAAGAAAGTCCTGTTGACCGATGTAAAACGTAGCAGGATGCTCTAGCAAATGGAGCGATCGAAACGGATAGTTGACGAGCTGTGACCAGTCATCAGCAAAGTGCATCAGTTGCTCTTGCTGGATGTCTGCTTGACGAATGGCCGTAATTTCCTGCTCAGAGTAGCGATCGCCCACAATTACCCCGAAGCTTGTCCCCCCGATCGCTGTGATGATGGCGGCACTCGAAGCCCAACACACTTTGCGAGCAATGCTCCAGTCCCGAGACAGGCGTTGGATCAGTTTCTGATAGGGACCAATTGCCGCGTGCTGCACACGTTGCGACCAGGCAGAGCCGTCTTCTAGCCAAGCTCTGGCCTGGTCAGCAAGCGGTAGAATCGGGCGATCCTTGGCAATCATGGAGGAGTCCTGTGAAGTACGAAGGGAGAGCGGTGATGACTATCGCGCCTATGCCCCATCAGTAGCGCCGAAATCACAGGGACTGAGTTGATCGACCGGGGGGCACTGCAAGGAGTTCGGTAGCAGGTGCAGGTTGATTTGAACAGCAGCGAAATTCGATCAAAACGCGATTGACCAGACTCCAAGACGGCTCCAAGACAGCTCCAAACGGTTCTCAGGATGTTGAGCTTGGGTTGTTCGCGGCTTGGGGTAACAGTGGGTGGACAGTGGGTGGTTTGATGTTTCGGCCTTAACCCTACCGAGTAAAGGTGAAAAACTAGGGAAGGCTCCTGAAAACTTTACATCCAATCACATCCTCAGAAAATGACCAATTGACCAGTCTTCCTGGATGCTTGGGAGGAGTCATAGCCTCCCGCGATCGCCTGACTATTGAAGTAGACGAATATCAAACTGTCACGCATCTTAGCCGAGGGGTCAACCCCCCAATGGGTAAGGATTGGTGGCCCTACTGGGTTGCCCCCAACACCCAGCAACCTGTGATTAACTGGTAGCTACGTTGGCCATCTGTGCTGCTGTTGAGGGTTCAAGGCTGCTGGCAGCCCCCTGGCCCACTGGCTAATCGTGATCCCAGTGCGGGTTAAGCGCCCAGTTGAGCGTCCGGTTAAGCGCCCAGTTGAGCGCCCGGTTAAGCGATTGATGAGTGACCCCCATCGCACGAATTCATCAATTGGGTTGGTAAGTCATGTGGATAAGCATGTGAATAAAACGATCAACAACATGGGTAATCAATTGCGAATCGGGCTGTTGTTTGGTGGGCGATCGGGCGAGCATGAGGTGTCGATTCGATCGGCTGCTGCTGCTGCGCGGGCCTTGCAAGCGGGCAGCAATCGCGATCGCTATAGCCTGTTGCCGTTCTATTTACAAAAAGACGGTCGATGGCAGGGGCCAGCGATCGCCCAAGGCGTACTCGACAGCGCCCAGCCCCTACCCAGTGGAGATCGCCCCGAGAATCCCGCCCAGCTCTGGCAATTCCCCCCCGAAGCTGCCGAGGTCGATGTGTGGTTTCCCACGCTGCATGGGCCTAACGGGGAAGATGGCTCCATCCAAGGCCTGTTGCAACTGATGCAAGTGCCCTGTGTGGGGTCGGGCGTGCTGGGGTCGGCGGCTGGGATGGACAAAATCGCTATGAAAATGGTGTTTGCCCAGGCTGGGTTGCCCCAGGTGAACTACCGGCTGGTGACGCGATCGCAGGTGTGGTTTAATCCCTGCATTTTCCCCAAGCTTTGTGATGAGCTGGAAGTAGCGATCGGCTACCCCTGTTTTGTGAAGCCGGCCAACTTAGGTTCGTCGGTGGGGATTGCCAAGGTGCGATCGCGATCAGAGCTAGAAGCGGCCCTCGACAGCGCTGCCAGTTTCGATCGCCGGATCATTGTGGAAGCGGCGGCCGGTGGCAAACCGCGTGAAGTGGAATGCGCCGTGCTGGGGAATGACGACCCGCAGGCTTCGGTGATTGGAGAAATTACCTTCGAGAGCGATTTTTATGACTACGAAACCAAATATGGCGAAGGGGCCGCAGATTTGGTGATTCCGGCGACCCTGCCCCCGGCTGTGGTCGATCGCCTGCAATCGATGGCCAAAGCGGCCTTCTTGGCGCTGGACTGCGCGGGGTTGGCGCGAGTGGACTTTTTCTATGTGGAATCGACGGGTGAGATTTTCATCAACGAAATCAATACCCTGCCTGGGTTCACGGCCACGAGCATGTATCCCCGGCTGTGGGAATCCACGGGTGTGCCCTTTCCAGAGTTGGTTGATCGGCTGGTGAAGCTGGCGATCGACCGTCAGGCCACAGGGCAAGGGGCTGTGTAAATGACCGCTGGGTCGTCGCGATCGTCTGCACCGGATGCGGATAGTAATCCCTTTGAAGCGGCACTCGATCGGGGATCGCCGTCGCTGCCATCATTGCCGCCGCGCCCCGTCACGCCGCCTGCCCCCCTGCGAGACTCGGGGCGATATGGGCCACCACCGCCCTTGAGGGCCCCCCTGCCGCGATTGGCCCCGCCCCCGGTTGCCCCGCCCGAGCCGATCGCCCCCCGCACAACGCCCCGTCCCAGCCGAACTGCCCCGCCCGAGCCGATCTCCGCTGCCGATGTTCCCCGGCGATCGCGCAGTCGATCGCGACGACGGCGATCGCCCCAAAGTCCCACCATGCCCTGGGCACAGGTGCTCCAACGCCTTGACCAGATGTTGCATGGGCGAATTTTGATTGGGTTGTTTGTGTTTTGGGCCCTATTTTGGCTCATCGGCGGCATCGCGGCGGTGCGTTTGCTGAATATCGATCGCCCCACGCCCGTTGCCCAGTTGCAGCTCCCCGGCTACAGCAACGGCACACCCAACGCCCCTGCTCCCACCTCCCAATCGCGGGATTTTCAGCAAAATTCACCAACCGGAGCCAACACAGCCCCCAACAGTTTTGGTGAATTGCAGCCCATGGTGAAACCGTCGCGATCGACCCCCCCGATCGGCACTTTTGCCGCCGTGGTGGTGATCTGTGGCTTGGGTGCTTGGTTCCGTTTGCAGCACCTGAACCGCAAGTAGGCTCAATCGACTGGGTTTAATCCATTAATTAGGTTTAGGGCCTGTCGTCATTTCCTGGGATCAAGCTGAAATCGTTGATTTTCCATGCCCCAATGGTCGTAACAAGGGGCTTAAGCCCCTTGCTGCCAACGATCTCGTAACGGCGGAATCAGGGTTTTAGGCGAAATGACGATACTCCCTAATCCTTTAATGGGTTCGTTGGATGGGGCAGGGATTCGATTAGGATTCAACTCAGTATTTCGACCAGTATTTCGACTAAGACTGGAATCATTTCCGCAGGAGATCGCGCAATTGTGGTCGTTCGGATTCAACACCTGCAACAGTGGAAGCAACAGGCTCGACCGATCGCGGTGCTAACCGCCTCCGATTGGTTGTGGGCACGGTTGCTCGATCGCGCCGGGGTCGATGTGGTGCTGGTGGGCGACTCCCTGGCCATGGTCGCCTTGGGCTACAAAACCACCTTGCCCCTCACCCTCGACCAAGCCATTCACCATGCGGCGGCCGTCTGTCGAGGGGTGGAGCAAGCCTTGGTGGTGGTGGATCTGCCGTTTTTGACCTACCAGGAAAGTCCCCAACAAGCGATCGCCTCAGCTGGTCGGGTTTTGAAGGAAACCGGGGCCCAAGCGGTCAAACTCGAAGGCGGCTACCCCGACATGGCGGCGACGGTGGCCAAGCTGGTGCGATCGGGCATTCCTGTGATGGGCCATGTGGGCCTCACGCCCCAGTCGGTGAATCAACTGGGCTATCGCCAGCAAGGGCGCGATCCGGCCGAGGGCGATCGCATTTTGACAGAGGCCCTGGCCCTAGAAGCGGCGGGGGCCTTTGCGATCGTGCTGGAACACGTGCCGCCGCCCTTGGCCCAGCAAATTACGCAGCAATTGGCCATTCCCACGATCGGAATTGGTGCTGGCCCCCACTGCGATGGGCAAGTGCTGGTCACGGCGGATTTGTTGGGTTTCAGCGAAACGGTTCCGCCCTTTGCCAAGATTTATGACACCCTGGGCGATCGGGCGATCGCAGCGGCCCGGTCTTTTTGCGATGAGGTGCGATCGGGGCAATTTCCCGCTCCACCCCCCTAGGACGGTGCATCCAACTGCTGCAACGGAACACTGACTACAAAGGTGCTGCCATGGCCGGGGCTAGAGGTGCAAGTGAGCGCGCCGCCGTGCTTTTCCGCCACGATCTGGTAGCTAATTGAGAGACCCAGCCCCGTGCCCTTGCCGACGGGCTTGGTGGTGTAGAACGGGTCAAAGAGCCGCTGCTGCACCTCCAGCGGAATTCCCGGGCCATTGTCGGTGATGCGAACGATCGCCCAATCCCCCAATTGCTCCGTAGTGATCGTGATCTGGCTGGGGCGAGCCACCATTTGCTCCATCGATCGCTGGCGATCGCGCTCTTCGAGGGCATCGATCCCATTGGCAATCAAGTTCATAAACACCTGATTGAGCTGGCCGGGATAGCATTCCACCAGGGGCAGGGAACCGTAATAGCGCACCACCTCGATCGCCGGGCGGTTATTGCGGGCTTTCATGCGCCCATTCAAAATCGTCAGGGTGCTGTCAAGCCCCTCATGGAGGTTAACCGCCTTCATTTCCGCCTCATCCATCCGCGAAAAGGTGCGTAGGGACTGCACAATCTCCTTGATTCGCTCGGCTCCGATGTGCATCGATTGCAGCATTTTGGGCAAATCCAGCACCAAAAAATCGAGGTCAATATCCTCAATCAACGCATTAATCGGGTCAGTGCCCATCGGATAGGTATGGCGGTAGAGCTGCACCAGTCTCAGCAAGTCCTTGGTGTAGTCGTCCGTGTGGCTGAGGTTGCCATAGATGAAATTCACGGGGTTGTTGATTTCGTGGGCCACGCCCGCCACCAGTTGACCCAGGCTGGACATTTTTTCCTGTTGCACCAGTTGGGCTTGGGTTTGGCGCAGCTCCTGCAAGGCTTGCTCCAGCGCAGCGGCTTTGGCCCGGGCTTCGTTGGCAGCGGTTTCTGTTTGTTCAAACAAGTAGGCCTGGTTTTGGGCGATCGCCACTTGGTTGACCACGGCCCGCACCAGATCGATTTCTTCGAGCTGCCAAATATGGGCTTGGCGGGTTTGCACACAGGAAATGGCCGCCACCCGCGACCCATGAACACGCATGGGAATCACCAGCAGCGATCGCACGTGCATTTTTTGGAAGGTGGCCCGCTCCAATCGGTTGGACAACTGCCGCACATCGTCGATTTGCACCAGTTCTCGGCGGGCCAACCCGGCCAAGGCCGCTTGGAAGGTGGCTTCCTGATAGGTTCCCAAAATCGAGGGTAGAGCATCGGCTTTTGACTCAATGGCGATCGTCCACACCCCGCCATCTACCGGGGCCAGTGAGACCGTAGGGTCGGGGCCAGACTCCGCAAGTTGGTCGGCTGTCAAGGGGGCACTGTGAACCGAGGCGGGCTCGTCGTAAAACGCAAAGGTGACGCGATCGATTCCCAGGGCCGTCCGAATTTCCGCCAGCGCAAACTGAATCACCGACTGCTGGGACCCGCGCAAGCGCTTGCGAATTTCCGCTGACAGGGTGTTGATCAACCGTTCACGATCGACCTGTTGGTGCAACCGGGTCATCAGCACCTGTTGCTCGGCTTCGATTTGTTTGCGATCGCTAATGTCGAGGGCCACCAACAGCAACCCCGCAACTTGACCATCGCGATCGAACAAGGGCGTTTTGATTACATCAAAGGTGTGGTAGCACCCATCCACACAGGGAAATTGTTCTTCGGTGCGTACCACCCGCTGCTCACCCAAGCATTGCTGATCAGACTCGACGCATTGACGACAGACTTCGATGCCAAACAGGTCGGAATAGTGATTAGCAGACTGCAAGGCGGTTTCCGTGGGGCCAAACATCTCGCAGAGGGTGGCATTGGCCAGGCGAATTCGTCCCCCCGCATCCATCAGCCAAATGGCCAATGGGGTGGTGTCAATGATGGTTCGCAGCAGCCGCTCTTGGTCAATGAGGCCCAGTTCGTTTTGCTTGCGATCGGTGATGTCCGTATCCACACCCACCCATTCCCGAATCTGGCCGTTGGCTTCCAGAACAGGCACCGCCCGCACGGTCACGTAGCGATATTCACCGTCGTAGCGCCGCAAGCGATGTTCGACTTCGTAGATACTTTTGCGTTCGATTGCCCGTTGCCAAGCCGCCGCCGTGTAGGAGCGATCGTCCGGGTGGATCGCCTCAATCCACCCCCAGTTGCGATACTCCTCAAAGGACTGCCCCGTAAATGCCGCCCAGTCGGGCATGGGTTCGGTCACAGCCCCATCGGCGGACGTGTTCCAGGTGGTCTGGGCTAGGGCTTTGACCAGGCAGCGATAGCGCTCTTCGCTTTGGCGCAATTGGCTTTCGGCCTGGTGTCGCAAGGTGATGTCAAAGGCGATCGAAATGCAACTGGTGACTTGGCCATGGGCATCTCGCAGGGTGCTGTTATACCACTCACACAGGATGGTGCGGCCGTCGCGCGTCAGGTTGTAGTTGTAGCAATATTGACCACCGCGTCCTGAGAGCAACTCGGCCACCACCCTATAAACTTTGGTGACTTCCTCGGGTGGCACAATCCGATCGAAAGGCTGATTCAGCATTTCCGCCGCGCTGTAGCCAAACAAATCGCTGGCGGCTCCGTTCCAGGTGATGATCCGCCCATCTGGAATCCATTCCAGAATTGCGCAGGGCATCCGCTGCACCAAAAGTGACCAACGGCTGCGCGAGTCCTGGAGGGCCTGTTCGGTGGCTTTGCGATCGGTAATGTCAAAGATCGCCCCATCCAGCCAAAGCAGCTTGCCTTCTGGGCTAAAGGCGGCCTGGCCCTGCTCAGAGACCCAGCGCAGCTCGCTATTGGCGCGGGTGAGACGATATTCAATGTTGTAGGGAGTTTGGTGGGCGATCGCCCGTTGGATTGATTGCCAAACCCCCTCGCGATCGTCCGGGTGGGTCAGCTCGCGCAGGGTGCGGTTACGGTGCTGGATAAATTGGGCTGTGCTGTAGCCCGTGAGGGTTTCGATCGCTTCGCTTGCAAACAAAATTGATCGATCCTCATCTCCCAAGCAGCGATAGATCACCCCAGGCACGTTGGCCACCATGGTGCGAAACCGCTCGTTGTTGTCCCGCAAGGCTCGATCGGCCTGGTCTTGGGCCAGACGCAGGGCCCGCCGCTCGGTCACATCCTGGGCGATCGCATAAATAATTGACTGCGATGGCTCCCAAATCGCGTGCCATCGCAGCCAGCGGTAATGCCCGTCATAGCGCCGAAAGCGATTTTCAAAGCTGCGGGAAGCCCCATTCGTCAGGGCTGCAAACTCCGCTGAGGTGACCTCATGATCATCGGGATGCAAGTAATGGAGGGCTGGCTGCTGCTGGTTCGTGGCTCCCGGGCCCAAAATGGCATCCCAAGCATCATTTTCTAGGTGCAACTGGCCCTGCTGGTCGATCAGACACAGGTAGTTACCAGCTTGCCGAAACAACTCCTGCCAAGCTACATCGCTCGCTAATGGAGACTGGGCGATCCGCACGGACAGCAACACCCCATCGATCGCTGAGGCCGTCCAGGGTTGCGCTTCCCAGTCCAACCAGGCCGATTGTCCATCTGCCAAAGGTAGAGACTGTGGCCGATCGCTGCGGGCCGGCTCTCCTTGGCGGGCGCGATCGAGGGAGCCTTGCCAGGCCTCGGCCGCTGCGGCCAGGCCCTGGGCTAAAGGGGTGTCCACCAGGTTGTGGTGGTCGGCCAAGTGCAGAACTTCCCGCCAGCGATCGCTCGCTGCGATGTAACACCCATCGGCGGCAATCAGGGCAACGGGCAGCGGCATCGCCTGGACAGCAGCAGCAGCAAAGGTGCGATCGTGGGGGGAAACCGTCGGTGTGGGGGCCGCTCCCTGGGGCGATCGTTGCTGACGATCGTTGGAGGGTTGAGACGGTTGCGACTGGGACATACGAGACCTTTCCTCAGGGAACCTGTCTATGCCAATAGGACTCGGGCCAACCAAGGGTCATCACCAGACCCACGAGGCTTGGGGAGCCTTGCCCAACCCACCGGACTTGATCGCAGCGATCGAGCCGAGCGAGGGCACATTGGAGATGCAAATTAGGGGAGCAACTTGGGTCAATTGCTGTATCCACAACACCGCCAATCCCCAACCTTGTCAACGATCGTGATCGGATTGATACCCGCGATCGATATCACCCGTGAATGGGAGCAAGGCTGCTCCCCCAGCAATTTCTCCTCTACCCCAGCAATTTCTCCTCTGCAGCCCATCGGCACTGTTATGAATAAAACCAAGTCTGGAATTGAGACTAATTCCTAGACTGCTCGATCGCCCCACGGCCCCCCTGTGCCCCCATCCAGCGGCGGCAATGGCCGGGTTCGACGCTCAGCCACCGGAGCAAGGGCGATCGTTCTGACTCTGGGCGATCTCCAATGGGTGGTGGGAGGGTGTCAGTCTTGCCCCTTGCCCAGGCATCTTGGGGAATGCTAGAGCTGAAGGCAATGATGCCCGATGACCCGTTACTGATGGCCCATTACTGGTTGCCTGCCCGATTGCCCGTTACCCACTCCGTTTGCCTGTCTCCCCTCCACAGCGCCTAGGCTGTACGCCACTCTGCCACTATGAAAGGTTTTCTCAA
>RDXB01000106.1 GCA_004292515.1 Oscillatoriales cyanobacterium | reverse complement strand
GACCCTCACCCTAAACCCCGCTCCCAAGTCGGGAGCAGGACTGGCAGACCCAAAATGCGATCGCCAATAACCCTAATGGTTGGCTCCCCTGCGCCCAACTTGGAAGCAGGGGCTGGGAGATGAGGGCGGCTAGCTGATTCGCACAAGGGGTCAATCCATAGCGCCAGTGACGGGGCCGTCACTGGCGTAATTGTTTGGTGAGTCGGCGATCCCCGCTGGGTGAGGGCCTTGGGGACGGGGATCGCGATCGCCTCGGTTGGCGATCGCGATCGCAACCAAACGGCCTGCTGTCAAGCACACTGAGGGTGCAAAACGATGTAACCAAGACATCTCGAAACACTTGTCGGGAATCAGGGACTTCGGTGCTGGTGCTGTGAAGCCATCCATCTCAATCAAGCTGCGATAGATTGGCACAGCCTCAAACGCCACCGACCCGCAACCATCAACGGTTGATCGGTTGTTAGTCCATCCCCTGATCTCTCGTTTCCTAAGGGTTTCCCCTTGCCTTGTAACGTCCGGGACAGCGGAATGCTGTGAACGAACTTAGGACAGATGCCTAACTGGCCTAGCGAATCCTGAATACCGATCGAGTGCTCGAAAGAACAGGGGAGTCAGCAATCCACGCAATCCTCCCACCCATCGGTCGATTACCCGGATTAGTTGACGTTCTAGGGGACAGACCCCAGGCGATGGGAAGCGATCGCCGGCTGCAACCCCGCACTCAACAATGGCGGACTAGGAGGTGCATATCATGCAACGTCAGGGATTAGAAGGTCTGGTTTCTTTTCTGCAAGATGAATTTCAGCTCACTGCTGCGGATTTAGCATTGGGTCTGAAACATCCAGATAGTGGCAATAATTTACCGACCATTTTGTGGCAGTACGGCACCATCACCACCAAGCAGCTCGATCGCATCTTTGCTTGTTTGGAACTGTGGATGTCGCCCGAAGGCATTTAGGCCAGAAGGTGATGGCGTTTGACTGATCGACTGATCTTGCTCATGGGCGGGAGTGACTGCTCCCAAAACCTGGCAATCGCTCGATCGCAGAGTAGGGCCTGTCATCAATTACCCTGAAACCATGATTCCACCGTTAGCGGATCGTGGGGGCAAGGGGCTTAAGCCCCTTGTTACGACCATTGAGGCGCGGGAAATCGACGATTTCAGACTCAGTTATAAAAAATGATGACACCCCCTAACGATCGCCGAGTAATTTGATCGGGCAATTGCAACCCACCAGTTCGGTTCTAACGACCGAGAACAGTGCGAGAGATTGCTACATTGGGAGGCAATATCGGGCCGACCCCGTGGGGTGATGACCAAAACCATTCTGGGAATCATGCCCCAGCCATGGCCGCACTCCGGCACCCATCGCCCTAACGCAACGTCCCGGGTTTCACCGCTGCTTTTGACGATCTGACTCCCTCGCACAGGCCAAGAGGTGTGAACCGTGGCACAAGAACTGAACCCTATGTCTAATTTTTGGGCAAGTGAATCAACGACCGATCGCGACCCGAGCGAGTCGTTAATGCAATACATTCAGTCCCTGAATCCCGAGACGATCGCCCAGCTCTCGCGACCGGCCTCGCCCGAAGTGGTGCGGTTGATGGAGCGAAACATTGTAGGGTTGCTGGGTGTGTTGCCCAGCGAGCAGTTTGATGTGTCGATTACCACCAACCGCGAGCATTTGGGGCGGCTGTTGGCTTCGGCGATGATGGGTGGCTACTTTTTGCGGAATGCCGAGCAGCGGATGGGCTTTGAGCAATCGCTGCAAAACTGGGCGAGTGGCCTGAGTGATGAGGCGACCCCCACCGACTAAGGCAGGTTGCCAAATCGTCTGAGACCTTGATTGGAGACCTTGATTGGGATATCTGGATTCAGCAGCGACCAGCCTAGGGCAGATCGCCAACCTGTCTGAAATCCTGGTTCCACCGTTAGCGAATCGTGGGGCAGCAAGGGGCTTAAGCCCCTTGTTACGATCATTGGGGCAGCGATAATCAACGGGTTGATAGCTGCCTTCATTGAGATCGATCATGCCAACCAGGACAGGTTCCCCCACAACCAGTCAAAACTCCTCAGAACCGCTGCCGGTTTCGGCGGCGGTTTTGCAGCGATCGCTCCTGGATTGGTACGATCGCCAGGGCCGCGACCTACCCTGGCGCAAACCGCCGGACGTGCTTGATCCTTACCGGGTTTGGGTGTCGGAAATCGCCCTGCAACAAACCCAGGTCAAAACGGTGTTGCCCTACTACTACCGGTGGTTCGATCGCTTCCCAACGATCGCCGACCTAGCCCGCGCCGACCAACAGGCGGTGCTGAAGGCCTGGGAAGGATTGGGCTACTACAGTCGGGCGCGGAATTTGCATCGGGCGGCGCAAATCGTGATGGAACGCCACGGCGGCCAGTTTCCCCAAACCCTGGCGGAGGCGATCGCCCTGCCTGGGATTGGGCGCACGACGGCGGGCGGCATTTTGAGTTCGGCCTTTAACCTGCCCCTGCCGATTTTGGATGGCAACGTGAAGCGGGTGCTGGCGCGGTTGATTGCCTTGCCCCTGCCGCCGGCCAAGGCGCTCGATCGGCTCTGGGCGGCCTCCGAAGCGGTGGTGTCGTTCGATCGCCCGCGCGACATGAACCAAGCCTTGATGGACTTGGGGGCGACGGTCTGCACGGCTCGCAAACCGGCCTGTTTGGTGTGTCCCTGGATGGCATACTGTCAGGCGTACCACACCGATCGCCAACAGCAAATTCCCGTGAGCGAACCGAAAGCACCGATTCCCCACAAAGTGATTGGGGTGGCCGTGATCCGCAATGAGGCGGGGCAAATTTTGATCGATCGCCGGCCCGCTGAGGGCTTGCTGGGCGGCCTGTGGGAATTTCCGGGCGGCAAGGTGGAACCCAACGAGTCGATCGCTGACTGCGTGCGCCGGGAAATCCGCGAAGAATTGGGCATCGAAATCGCGGTGGGCGAGGAATTGATCGTGGTCGATCACGCCTACAGCCATTTCAAGGTGTCGCTGCATGTGCATCTCTGCCAGCATGTGAGCGGTGAACCCCAGGCGATCGAGTGCGACGAAGTGCGGTGGGTGACACTGGACGAAATCAACCAGTTCCCCTTCCCCAAGGCGAACACCACGATCATCGAAGCCCTCAAAAAACGGTCTCCACCCACCACCCCATAGGGGCGTAGGGCTTGTCGTCGTTTCGCCCGAAACCCTGATTCCACCGTTAGCGGATCGTGAGGGACAAGGGGCTTAAGCCCCTTGTTACGACCATTGGGGCATGGGAAATCAACCGTTTCAGCTTGACCCCAGGAAATGACGACAGACCCTAAAGGCCTTGCGCCCTCCGATTTCCAGATTTTTGCAGGGCAGTCGCTTGGTAAATGGATCGCATAGTCGTGACAGCAATGGGACAGGTCGCCGAATCCACCGTTGAATATGCCGCCGCCGGGTCGCCGAATTTGGAGCAGGCCCTCAAGCAATATTTTGGCTATCGCAGCTTTCGGCCCGGCCAGCGAGAAATCGTCGAAGCGGCGATCGAGCGGCGTGATCAACTGGTCGTGATTCCCACGGGCGGCGGCAAATCCCTTTGTTTTCAACTGCCCGCCCTGTTGCAACCGGGGCTGACCGTCGTGGTGTCGCCGCTGATTGCCCTGATGCAAGACCAGGTGGCCGCCCTGCGCGATAACGGCATTTCCGCCACCTTTCTGAACAGCAGCTTAGGCGTGGCCGAGTTGCGATCGCGCGAATTGGAGCTGCTGAACAACGTCTATAGGTTGGTCTATGTTGCGCCCGAACGATTGATGACCGAGGGATTTTTGCCCTTGCTCGATCGCATCCATCAGACGGTTGGTTTGGCCCAATTTGCGATCGATGAGGCCCATTGCGTTTCCGAGTGGGGCCACGACTTCCGCCCGGAATATCGGCAACTCTGGAGCCTGCGCGATCGCTATCCCAACGTGCCGTTCATGGCCCTGACCGCCACGGCCACCGATCGCGTCCGCCAAGACATCGTGCACCAGTTGCAGTTGCGCGATCCGCGAATCCACATCGCCAGCTTCAACCGCCCCAACCTGTATTACGAAGTGCGGCCCAAGGATCGCACCACCTATCCCGAACTGCTGCGGTTGTTGCGCACCACCGATGGCTCCGCGATCGTCTATTGCTTCAGTCGCAAACGGGTGGACGAGCTGACCCGCAAGCTGCAAATGGACGGCATCGAAGCACTGGCCTACCACGCGGGCATGGACAACGAGAGCCGCGCCGACAACCAAACCCGCTTTATCCGCGACGATGTGCGGGTGATGGTGGCGACGATCGCCTTTGGCATGGGCATCAACAAGCCCGATGTGCGACTGGTGGTGCATTACGACCTGCCCCGCAACCTAGAAGGCTACTACCAAGAATCGGGCCGCGCCGGCCGCGATGGCGATCCCGCCCGCTGCATTCTTTATTTCGGCACGGGCGACATTCGCAGTATTGAATATTTGATCGGTCAAAAGCCCAACCCCCACGAACAGCGGATCGCCCAACAACAACTGCGCCAGGCGATCGACTATGCCGAAAGCACCGTCTGCCGCCGCACGATCCAACTGGGCTATTTTGGCGAAGCCTTTCCCGGCAACTGCAACGGCTGCGACAACTGCCGCGACCCCAAACCCCTCGAAGATTGGACAATTCCGGCTCAAAAATTCCTCTCCTGCGTAGCTCGGGTGCGGGAACGGTTCGGCACGCAATACATCATCGACGTGTTGCGCGGCTCCAAAAACGAAAAGATTTTGCGCAATAACCACCAGGAACTCTCAACCTACGGCATCGGCAAGGATCGGACGGCGGAACAGTGGCAACTGCTGGCGCGATCGCTCCGGCACGAAAGCTTGGTCGATGAAACCACCGATGGCTATCGGGTCTTGCGGTTAAACGCCCTCAGTTGGGAAGTGCTGCGCAAACAGCGCGAAGTCTGGGTGGCCGTGCCCCCCCAACGGCGCGATCGCCCCACCAGCAACACCGAAGACCTGGCCCCCGAAGAACAACCCCTGTTCGATCGGCTGCGGCAACTGCGCAAACAACTGGCCGACGAGCAAAACGTGCCGCCCTACGTGGTCTTCACCGATGCCAGCCTGCGGGCCATGGCCAAGCTGCGGCCCCTGGATTTAGCGCAATTCGCCGATGTGCCCGGAGTCGGTCGCCGCAAACTGGAGCAATATGGCCAAACCTTCACGGCGGCGATCGGGGCGTTTTGTCAGGAATTCAACCTGGATTCACCGGCCAAGGCGATCGACCAGCGGATCAGCGATCGCACCAGCCGCGCCGTCAGCACCACGACCTATAGCACATGGGAACTCTACCAACAGGGCCTGCGCCTCGCGGACATCGCCGAAGCCCGCAACCTGCGCACCACCACGATCGCCACCCACATCGAAGAGCTAATCCGCAAAGGCTACGCGATCAACATTGATGATTTTGTGGCTCCCGACATCCAGCAAGACATTGTCCGGGCGATCGACCATTGCGGGGCCCAACGGCTCACAGAAATCTACGAGTTTTTGCAGCAGCGCCACACCTACGCCGACATCCGCCTTGTCCGCGCCGCCTGGGAAGCCGAAACCACCGACCCACTCGCCCACTAGCGATCCCGAGTCTTGGCGGAACCCCTGAGCCAGATTCCAGCCGGAATTCATTGAACTCACGGGAGTGACCGGCGGTAGAAAATGCCACACTCTAAAAGAATCATGAGTTTGTGATTCAAGGGTGAGCTGCCAAAACGCCTCAATCACATCCACCACCCAAGGCAGACTATGGCGGGAGAATCGGCCAACTTTGGCTTTCTACAAGGGCATGATCCACAGTTGGTGCGTTTGGGGGCCCTGGCAGAACGGTACTTTCAGGACGATCCCAGCACCTGCTTGATCAAGTTGCGGCAGTTTGCGGAGCGCTTGGCCCAACTGACGGCGGCGCGATCGGGTCTGTTTAGGTCGATCGAGGAATCGCAAATGGACTTGCTCCGGCGGTTGCAACTGGAGCGGATCATGCCTCGGGAGGTTGGCGATCTGTTTCATCAGATTCGCGTGGCGGGCAATCAGGCCACCCATGCCTATACGGGCGACCATCGGGAAGCGCTGAATGGCTTGAAGCTGGCAAGAGCCTTGGCCATTTGGTTTCATCAAACCTTTGGGGCCGATCGCACCTTCAAGCCGGGGCCCTTTGCGCCGCCGCCCAATCCGGTGGCGGGCAATGCTGCCTTGCAAGCGGAACTCGATCGGCTGCGGGCCGACCTGGCCACCAGCCACAGCGAAGCCGAACGGGCCCGCTTGGCCGCCGCAGCCCAGGCCCAAGCGGCCCTGAGTGCCGAGCAGCGGGCCCAGCAAGCCGCGGCCGATCGGGCCCTGTGGGAGCAGTTGGCGATCGAGTCTGACCAGGATCGATCGGCCCTGGCGGCCGAACTGGCGGCGCTGCAAGCCCAAACCCAGCGGTTGCCAGCCCAACAAACCGCCCAAATTATTTCCCTGGCCGAGCGGGCCGCGGCCCAACTGGATTTGGACGAGGCGGCCACCCGATCGCTGATTGACCAACAGTTGCGGGATGCGGGCTGGCTGGCCGACAGCGAAACCCTGAATTTTGCCCAGGGAACCCGCCCCACCAAGGGCCAAAACCTGGCGATCGCCGAGTGGCCCTGTGGGCGCGGCCGGGCTGACTATGCCCTGTTCATCGGCACAAGCTGTGTGGGCGTGATTGAAGCCAAACGCCAACGCAAGAATGTTTCCGCCGCCATTGACCAAGCCGAGCGCTACGCCAAAGGCATCCGGGCCGGCGAGGGTTGGAGCCTGTTTGGGGAGGGGCCTTGGGATGGGTTCCAAGTGCCCTTGGCCTTTGCCACCAATGGGCGGCCCTACCTGAAACAGTTGGCAACCGAAAGCGGCATTTGGATGCGAGATTTGCGCCGATCGACCCATCGCCGCCGGGTCTTGACCGCTTGGCCCAACCCCGAGGAGCTGAAAGCCGACCTGGCGATCGATCGGGCGGCCGCCGACCAGACCCTGAAAACCCTGGCCTATCCGCCGGGGCTGGCCCTGCGCCCCTACCAGGAACAGGCGATCGCGGCGATCGAACAGGCCCTCGCCCAGGATCAACGGGCCATGCTGGTGGCCATGGCCACCGGAACCGGCAAAACCCGCCTAGCGATCGCCCTGCTCTATCGGCTGCTGAGTGCCCAGCGGTTCCGGCGAATTTGCTTTGTGGTCGATCGCAGCGCCCTCGGTCAGCAGTCCGAAGATGCCTTTCGCACCACCAAAATGGTCAGCGCCAAGGCCTTTGCCGACATTTTTGGGCTGCAAGGCCTGGGCCAAATCACCCCCGATCCGGCAACCCAAGTGCAGATCTGCACAATTCAGGGCTTGGTGAAACGGGTGCTCTATGCCAACGATCGCGCGGCCATTCCCCCGGTGAATCAATACGATTTACTGGTGATTGATGAATGTCATCGGGGCTATTTGCTCGATCGGGAACTGTCCGACGGCGAATTGAGTTTCCGCAACCAAGAGGACTACGTTTCCAAATATCGGCGCGTTCTCGAGCATTTTGATGCGGTCAAAATTGGCCTGACGGCCACACCAGCCCTGCACACCACGCAAATTTTTGGAGAGCCGATTTTTAAGTATTCCTATCGAGCGGCGGTGATTGATGGCTACTTAATTGATCACGAGCCACCGATTCAAATTGCCACGGAACTGAGCCAAAACGGAATTCAGTTTGCGGCGGGCGAGCCGATCGAACAGTTCAACACCACCACCGGCACGATCGACCTGGCCCAAGCCGCCGATGATCTGAGCTTTGACGTGGAGCAATTCAACAAAAAAGTGATTACCAAGGCCTTTAATGAAGCAGTAGCCCAGGAATTAGCCCGCCAAATTGATCCCAGCTTGCCAGGAAAAACCCTGATTTTTGCGGCGAACGATGCCCATGCGGATCAGGTGGTGGAAGCCGTCAAACAAGCCCTTGAGGATCAGTATGGCGAGATTGAAGATGCGGCCGTTCGCAAAATTACCGGCAGCGTCGATCGCGTGGGGGATTTGATTCGATCGTATCGTAACGATTCCCTGCCCAAAATTGCCGTGACGGTGGATTTACTGACCACCGGCATTGACATTCCCAAAATCACCAATTTGGTCTTTTTGCGCCGGGTGAATAGTCGGATTTTGTATGAACAAATGTTGGGACGCGCCACCCGCCAATGCAGCGAAATTGAGAAAGAAACCTTCCGCATTTTTGATGCCGTCGATCTCTACCGGCAACTGCAAGCCCTCACGGATATGAAAC
Source organism: Oscillatoriales cyanobacterium (assembly GCA_004292515.1). Lineage (GTDB taxonomy): Bacteria > Cyanobacteriota > Cyanobacteriia > CACIAM-69d > CACIAM-69d > CACIAM-69d. The sequence continues at coordinate 9,927 of RDXB01000106.1, read as the reverse complement.
CCGTGGTCGTGAATCCGACCATTACCCTGGCGCAGCTTTTTGATGAGCTGGCCCAGGTGGACAGCGAACCCCACCGGGCGATTATTCGCGATCAGATTGTCGTCAAGTTGCGGCAAAAACTGCGGCGGCTGGCGGAGGAAGCCCAAACCGCCTATGAAGCCCAGAGCGGCGAAACTCCGGCCGCCACCCTGGAACGGTTCCGCAGCGCACCCTTGAGCGAGTTGGCTACTTGGGTGCGCGATCGCCCCGGATTAGGGCCGATTTTGGACTGGAATCCGGAGGCGGGCCAGGGCCAATGGCTGCCGATTTCCCACCATCCCGATCGCGTGGTGGCCGTGACCCGAGGCTATGGCCAGGGCCAAAAACCCGCCGACTTTCTGGATAGCTTTGCGGCCTATATCCGCGACAACCGCAACCAAATTGCGGCGCTGACGGTGGTGTTGCAGCGGCCACGCGAGCTAACCCGCGCCCAGTTGCGGGAGTTGCGGCAAGACCTCGATCGGCTGGGCTACTCGGAAACCAGCTTGCGGCAGGCCTGGCGCGACACCAAAAACGAGGATATTGCCGCCTCGATCATTGGGTTTATTCGCCAAGCGGCCTTGGGCGATCCACTAATCCCCTATGATCAGCGGGTCAAAAACGCGATTCAGCGGATCATGGCCCGCCGCGACTGGACCGATCCCCAACGGCGTTGGCTGGCCAAAATTGGCGACCAGATGGCGCGGGAGTTTGTGATCGATCGCGCCGCCTTTGATCAGGAACCCTTTCGCAAGGATGGGGGATTCACTCGTTTTAACCGCGTCTTTGATGGGCAACTGGAAACCCTGATCGGTGACATTGCCGAAGAACTCTGGCGCGATCGGGCGTGACACCCCAACCCAAACAAGGGATCGCCTGGGATCAAGCTGAAACGGTTGATTTTCCATGCTCCAGCCGTCGTAACAAGGGGCTTAAGCCCCTTGCTGCCCAGCGATCCGCTAACGGCAGAATCAGGGTTTTAGGCGAAACGACGACACCCCCTAAGCCCCTTGCCCCAGAGTGACTGAACCCGCCAGCAAGAGCCACCATGAGCAACAGCCCGAAAACCGGTGATATTGTCGCGAAACTGTGGAATTTGTGCCACATTCTGCGGGATGACGGCATTACCTATCACGAATATGTCACCGAGCTGACCTATTTGCTGTTTTTGAAAATGTTGGCGGAAACGGGCCAGGAACATCGGCTACCGGCGGGCGATCGCTGGGGGCCCTTGGTGGCCCAGGTGGGCATGGAACAGCTCGACTTCTATCGCCGCCTGTTGCTGAACCTGGGCGACTCGAAACAGGTCACAGACCCGGTGATTTTGGCGATTTTTACCGATGCCCAAACCCGGCTGCGGAAGCCCACCAATTTGCAATCGCTGACTCGGGATATTGACCAGCTCGATTGGTTTGAGGCCCGCGAAGAAGGCCTGGGCAACCTCTATGAAGGCTTGCTGGAAAAAAACGCCGCCGAAAAGAAATCGGGAGCTGGTCAATATTTCACGCCGCGCCCTCTGATCGATTGCATTGTGCGGCTGGTGCAACCCCAGGCGGGCGAAGTGATCCAAGATCCAGCGGCGGGCACGGGCGGTTTCTTGGTGGCAGCGGACCACTACATCAAGCAGCAGACCAATGATCTGTATGCCCTCAGCGAGGCCCAGGCGCTCTTTCAGCGTCAGGAGGCCTATCGGGGCCTGGAACTCGTGCCCGACACCCACCGGCTGTGCTTGATGAACCTGCTGTTGCATGGCATTGAAAAGGCCGTGGACTGTGGCGATAGTTTGTCGCCCGATGGGGTAGATCTGGGCAAAGCAGATCTGATTTTGACGAATCCGCCCTTTGGCACAAAAAAAGGCGGCGGCCGACCGACCCGCCAAGACTTTTCAACCACGCTGGAAACGTCCAACAAGCAGTTGGCCTTTGTGGAGCATATCTATCGGGCGCTGAAGCCGGGGGGCCGGGCGGCGGTGGTGGTTCCTGACAATGTGCTGTTTGAGGACAACACGGGGCGACGGCTGCGGCAACACCTGATGGAGCTATGCGATTTGCATACGATTTTGCGGTTGCCGACGGGGATTTTCTATGCTCAGGGGGTGAAAACGAATGTGCTGTTTTTTGCGCGGGGGCAGACCGATCGCGCCAACACAACAGCGGTGTGGGTCTACGATTTGCGGGCGAATATGGAGAGCTTTGGCAAAACCCGTCAGCTCACGGCGGCGGACTTTGCGGAGTTTGAGGCGGCCTTTGGCCCTGACCCGTTGGGCCGATCGCCCCGTCAGGATCAGGGCGAGGAGGGGCGGTTTCGCTGTTTTTCGCGGGCACAAATTGCCGATCGCCAGGACAATTTAGATCTGAGTTGGCTGCGGGACACGAGCAACGACCCGGAGGACGACTTGACGGAACCGGCAGAAATCGCGGAGGCGATCGCGGATCATTTAAGCAAGGCGCTGGCGGAAATTTCGGCGCTGATGGGGGCGCTGCCAACGGAGGACGTGGAATGATTGCGGAATTGCAGTGGGCGGATCTGCCCCGATCGATGACGGTGGCTGAGTATTTGGCTTGGGAGGCGGCTCAACCGACCAAGCATGAATATTTGAATGGGGTGGCCTATGGGATGGCGGGCGGCACGCTGGCCCACAATGATTTGGCGCTGAACCTCTACAGTTTGTTGCGATCGCGGGTGCGCGATCGGGGTTGTCGGGTGAATGTGGCCGATGCGAAGGTGCGGGTAAGCGCGGCGGGGCCCTATTTTTATCCTGATTTGGTGGTGAGTTGTGACGATCGGGATTTACGGGCGATCGACGTGATTAGCTATCCGCAATTAATTGTGGAGGTGTTGTCGCCCAGCACGGCGGCGTTCGATCGGGGGGACAAGTTTCGCTACTATCGGCGAATACCGACGCTGACGGAATATCTATTAATTGATGCGGAAAAGGTGGGGATCGATCGCTATGCCAAAACCAGCGGCGGCAAGTGGGAGTTAACGACCTATCCTGATGATGTGGCGGATCAGGATTCGCCTTATTTGGTGTTGAGTGGTTTGGATTTTGCCTGTCCGTTGGCGTTGATTTATGACGGTGTGAATTTAGCGAGGGAGAAGAATGAAAACGCGGGATGAGGTTTTACGGATTTTGGCTCATCAAAAATCGGCGTTACTGGAAACCTATCAAATTACCAAATTGGGGCTGTTTGGTTCCTATGCGCGAGGGGAGCAGAATGATGACAGCGATGTGGATGTTTTGGTGGAGTATGAGCAAGCGCCGAGTTTATATCGCTTGCTTGAGTTGCGAGACGATTTGAGTGAGTTACTGTCAATTAGGGTTGATGTGGTGACGCGCAATGGGCTGAAAGCCAGAATTAAAGAGCGGGTTTTGGCGGAGGTTATTGATTTATGAGTGGTGCTGTATGACCAATACCCATGTTGATCAATCGCTGGTAAGTTCTGAGGTCAAATTGGCTGTGCCTGAACTCCAGACTATTATGGCGATTTTGCGATCGCTGAAACCCTATCTTCAGGAACGGTGGGGAATTACTGATCTGGCGGTTTTTGGTTCGGTGGCGCGGGGTGAGGCACGGGCGGGGAGTGATGTGGATATTTTGTTTGATTATGATTATCCTTTGGGGTTTGAGTTGGTGAAGGTGGGGGATTTTTTGGAAAATCGTCTAGGATTCAAGGTTGATTTATTAAGCAAAAGGGCAATTCGTCCGCAGGTTTGGGATTTTATTCAAGAAGAAATGCGTTATGTCTAGCTAGTAGGTTGGGTTGAGGAACGAAACCCAACGCCAGCAAGGTTGATATAAGTCGTGTTGGGTTTCGCGAGGCTCAACTCAACCTACGCGGATTAATGAAAATGATCAAACAGGAGTTAAAAGGATGAACGATTTACCAAAAGGTTGGATATTAACTGAGATTGGTGAAATTTCCGAATATATTCAGCGTGGAAAATCACCAAAATACATATACAAAAGTGATCTGCCAGTTATTAATCAAAAATGCATTCGGTGGGATGGAGTAGACCCAACCTATTTGAAATTTATTCATCCTGATCAGTGGGATTCTTGGACACCTGAGCGCTTCCTCCAGCCAGGTGACTTACTCTGGAACTCCACAGGAACTGGCACTATTGGAAGAGCAGCTTTATTTACAGAACTCGAAGGCTATGAAAGGGCTGTTGTAGATAGCCACGTTACAATCGTTCGTTGTAATACTGCCTGCCATCCTTACTATCTACACTATTTTATCAAGTCGCCTTTCATCCAAAAACGTATTGAGGAAATGCATACAGGTTCGACTAATCAAGTTGAACTCAGTCGAAGTGAAGTTTTACGGACTTCAATTCCTTTGCCGCCTTTGGGGGAGCAGGGGCGGATTGTGGAGAAGTTGGATGAATTGTTGGGCCGCAGTCGCCGCGCCCGCGAGGAGTTGCAGCAGATCCCCAAGCTCATCCAACGCTATAAACAAGCCGTCCTAGCCGCTGCCTTTCGCGGCGACCTAACAGCCGACTGGCGAGAGGAAAATATCAGTGATTTAACGGCAAGAGACTTTTTAAATGAAGCTTGCATAGAATTTGCCAATGGTGCTGAAAACTTACCCTCATTGCCCAATACCTGGGCTTGGGCATTAGCAGGCAATCTATGTCATATCAAGAGTGGCATTGCACTTGGCAAAAAGCGTTCTCCTGGTACGGAATTAGTAGAGCTTCCATATTTAAGAGTTGCCAATGTCCAACGCGGCTGGCTTGACCTTAGCGAGATTAAAACAATAATGGTCAAACCATCAGAAGCAGAGAGATTATATCTAAAATATGATGACATCCTGATGAATGAAGGTGGAGATCGTGACAAGTTAGGACGTGGTTGGGTTTGGAAGGGAGAGATCGCAAATTGCATCCATCAAAATCACGTTTTCCGACTACGCCTAAAGACCGATAAAATTCCATCTCGCTATATCTCTTACTACGCAAATGAATTTGGTCAGAATTACTTTATTGATCAAGGCAAGCAAACAACTAATCTTGCTTCTATCAGTATGTCCAAGTTATCTAAATTTCCTCTTCCAATTGCGCCACCTAAGGAAATTGAGCAGATTTTGCAATTAATTGAAGAGCGATTCAAAGCGATCGAGGCGATCGAACAAAACTATCAACAAGCGATCGCCCTGCTCGATCGATTCGACCAAGCCACCCTCGCCCAAGCCTTTCGCGGCCAACTCGTGCCCCAAGATCCCAACGACGAACCCGCCTCGGTGTTGCTAGAGCGGATTCGCGCCCAACGAGCCAGCCAACCCCCCGCCCGCAAACGCAAAACCAAAACCCCCAGCGCGATCGCCCCCACCCAACTTAGCCTCGACTGTCCTTAGCCCAGTCCAGCAGCTCCCGATCGTCCTCTTGAGCCAGATCCACATAGGCCTTAAGTCGCCCCAGGTTTTGCCCCGCCTGCTCCAAGGCAATCAGCAGCACCCGCGATCGCCGATCGCTATCCGGTGACTGGTAAGCACTCAGAATCCCCAACACCGTTTCGTATTGGTCGATCGGGAAGGTCGATCGCACATAGTCCTTAATCGGCTGCGGCAAAAAATCCGTCATGGCTCGGGGAATAGCTGGTGAATGGCAGGGCGATCGCCACAACGCCCCCAAGAATGCGTGATTCTCAGGAGCGTTGTAAAGAGTAGGCGATCGGTCGGTGACGGCATTTCACCCCCGCTACCTATCCCTAGTCGTCGTTGCCCTAGTCGTTGTTGCGGCGGCGCTTCATGGTACGCAGCGCCGCAGCCAACGCGATCAGACCAGCAATGCTCGCTGGCTCAGGAGTCGATACCGGGTCAGGAGTGGGCGTAGGCGTAGGCGTGGGCGTGGGTGTTGGAGTAGGCGTGGGTGTGGGTGTTGGATCTGGTGTGGGTTCTGGGGTGGGCGTAGGTTCTGGGGTGGGCGTGGGTTCTGGGGTGGGCGTAGGTTCTGGAGTAGGGGTGGGCGTGGGTGTTGGATCCGGCGTGGGTTCTGGAGTAGGGGTGGGTGTGGGTGTTGGATCTGGTGTGGGTTCTGGAGTAGGTGTGGGCGTGGGCGTTGGATCCGGCGTGGGTTCTGGGGTAGGCGTGGGCGTGGGCGTTGGATCTGGTGTGGGTTCTGGAGTAGGGGTGGGCGTGGGTGTTGGTGTGGGTTCTGGCGTGGGTGTTGGTGTTGGCGTGGGTGTTGGCGTGGGCGTTGGGTCAGGAGTGGACTCTGGGTTGGGCGTTGGGTTATTGATAAACGCTTCGCTGCCACCATTGGCGAAAGCTTGGACGTGGAAGCCGACGAAGAAGGAGCCATTCGCGATCGCATCTAGCAATCCCGCAAAGGTTTTGGTGCTGGCTAGGGCAAACTCGAAGCCTGCCCACTCATTTACACCAATGCCGTTATTGGAAGTACCCCCCGCAGACTGGGGAACAAAGTTGAAGTCTTCATCAAAGTCACGGCCACCGGGCAAGCTGTTGTTGCTGTCGGGCAAATTACCACCGAGGGCCAAGCCCTGATACCGAACCCCAGTCCCTCCTATTGGATCGGAGTCCGATCGAATTACACCGGTTTGTAGCAGATAGGGCGAGCTATCAAAATCATCGAAGTAAATCTGCGTGATGGCGGAAGCGGCGGGGCCAAGATTTCTGAACTCGAAGAGGACGCGATCGGAGCCAACCGCAGTGATGTCTACGAAGAGCTGGGACTCACCAATGACAACATTACCGGCATTGTTGTTCGAGACGGCGTTGACTCCGAAGCGGACGGCTTCAGCGCTAGTGGCAGAGAGTGTGGTTGCAACGGCTGCCAGTGCAGCGCTGCCCAGGATTTGCTGAAAGCAACTGAAGAGATTAGGGGTTCGCGGTTTCATGGCTCTAAGGCGGGGTTAGGGACGGGACGGAATTGAGTAGCTGCCATTGCAGTGACTGATTGAGCAACCAAGTCAGTTGGAATAATGCGGTAACTATGAGGAGAAGCACTAAAGTCAAAAGGATGAACTTTAGATCAATTGCTTAATCTTTAAGAAATCAGCACTGTTTTTGAGAATATCCGTCCAAATTACGCGATCGCCTGTCGCAGATCCAAGATAAATGCGGTCTGCTTTACCAAAACTTTAAAATCATCGCTTGAAGTCTAGATGGGGTGGTGTTGAGGCTGATTCCCGATCGCCGGCAGTATCGATCGCCCCTGATGAGCAGCAGGCTGACTGGATCGCGATCGCCCACACCAAGCTGTCAACAGAAAGATTGAGAACTGGCGTGAATCACTAGAGAATCACTTTATTTAACGAACTCTTTGAATGAGAAATAAAAATGAGGTGATGACAACTGCGAAATTTTGAGAAACCATCATTCTCTCTGGGTTTGATTTTTCTGCCCTGTTAGTCTGATGAATTAGTCTCGCGAATTAGTCTATTTGTGATTTATGTGAAATTAATCTATTTCAGTTGATCAAGAGTTGACCAACAACGAATGCAGCACTTGCGAAATGCCTGCATTGTGTCAATCACTCTGGGGGCTGGTGGGAGGGTAGCGGCGCGAGGAACCTAGGGGCGATCGCTGCAACAGATGCACCACGGCTTGGGTGCGATCGCGCACGCCCAGTTTTTGCAAGATCGCGTGGATATGTACCCGCACCGTACCGGGAGCAATATGCAGGGTTTGGGCGATGTCTTGGTTGCTTTGGCCCTGGGCGATCAGGTTCAGGATTTCCTGTTCCCGGTGGGTGAGGTCTTCGATCGCCCCTAAGTCATCGGGTATGACCCCTCCAGCGCTAGAACGTCGCTGAGAAAAATGTAAAGATATAAGAAGCTATCCGACGACTCGGTTTTTTGGACTTGCCTGTCATGCTGCTTGATCACCGACCCCAACCTGCACCGCTGACCTCCGAGGGAACCGCCCCCGTCACCGTGGATGTGGCGATTGTCGGTGGCGGAATTGTGGGGCTGGTGGTGGCCTGCGGGTTGATTGAAACGGGCCTGCGCGTGGCGATCGTTGAAGCCCTGCCCCAAGCCACCGCCGCCAAACAAGCTCAGGCCTATGCATTCTCGCTGGCTTCGGCTCAGATTTTTCAGGGCTTGGGTCTGTGGGAGCGGGTGCGATCGGAGCTGGAACCCTTCCAAAAAATCCACCTCTCAGATTGCGACTGGCCCGATGTGGTGGAGTTTCAACCCCAGGAAGCCGATCGCGCCACAGACTTGGGCTATGTGGCTGCTCACACCACGTTGCTAACGGCTTTGCAAGAGCGGGTGAACCAAGCCCCGAACCTCACTTGGATTGGCCCCGCCACGGCGACGGTGTTGGACTATGGCAACGAGTGGGCAGAGTTGACGATTGCCCCCAATGATCCCGAGGCAAGCTGTCCCGATCGGCTGCGGGCCAAGCTGGTGGTGGCGGCCGATGGTGCGCGATCGCCCCTGCGCGAGGCCGCCGGGATTCCCAGTCGCGGTTTTGCCTATTGGCAGTCCTGCATCGTCGCCGCCGTCAAGGCCGAGCACCACCACCAAAACATCGCCTACGAACGGTTCCAAACTAGCGGTCCCTTTGCCATCTTGCCTTTGGGGGATCTCTGCCGCTTGGTTTGGACGGCTCCCCACGCGGAAGCCGCAGCGATGCTGAATTTGGATGACGATCGCTTCTTGCAGGAACTGAGCCAGCGCGTTGGCCCGCAAATGGGCCGGCTGGAGCTGGTGGGCCGGCGCTACTTATTTCCGGTGCGGCTGATGCAATGCGATCGCTACACGGCCCATCGGTTAGCCCTGGTGGGTGATGCGGCCCATTGCTGCCATCCGGTGGGCGGCCAGGGGTTAAATATGGGCATTCGCGATGCGGCGGCCCTGGTGGAAGTGCTGCAAGGGGCGATCGCTCGGGGTGAAGATCTGGGGCAACTAAGCCTGTTGCGACGCTACGATCGCTGGCGGCGCTGGGGCAACTGGACGATCTTGGCCTTTACGGACTTGCTCGATCGGCTGTTTTCCACCCAATTTTGGCCCGTCGTTTGGGTGCGCCGCGCCGGTTTGGCCGCCCTGAAGCGGATTCCCCCCCTCAAGTCCTTTGCCCTCAAACTCATGACCGGCCTGCTGGGCAAAATGCCAGCCCTCGGACGGATGGCGCTGTAGCCATCCCGCAATCCACCGCGACAGCTAGCCTAGCCAATCCCAAAATCTGGCCAAGTAGGGGTGTACCGCCGTACACCCGACTCCAACGGTAGACCCATGCAGCTCTCAAGCCGTGCCGGGGAGCAGCAACCGACAAACCAACACCGAGGCGATCGCACTGACCGCATCGGCAAACAACCCCACCGGCAAGGCATAGCGCGTCCGCATAATCGCCACACTGCCGAAATAGACCGCCAGCGTATAGAACGTGGTGTCCGATGCGCCTTGCATGGTGCAAACCAAATCCGCCAGGAAGCTGTTGGGGTTGGCTTTCACAATTTCCGACATGAACCCAAACGCGCCGCTACCGGACAGCGGCCGAATCAGGGCCATGGGCAGCGCTTCGGCGGGCATCCCAATCAAAGCGGTGACGGGAGTGAGCAGGTTGGTCAGCAGTTCCAATGCGCCGCTGGCTCGAAACATCCCGATCGCCACAAAAATCGCCACCATAAACGGAATCACCCGCACAGCAATCTCAAAGCCTTCTTTTGCGCCTTCGGTCAGGGCTTCATAAACCCGCACGCCGCGAAAGTAGCCATAGATTAAGAAGCCGCTGATGAACATCGGCAGCACCCAGTTGGAAATGGTGGTGAAGCCTTCCAAGCTGAAGACAAAGCCAAAACCGTGTCGCATCACCTTTTGGACGATCGCCCCCAGAAAGGCCAACACCAACCCACCGAAGACCAGTTGACCGACGCGGCTGGGGGGATGCAACACGGGCGGCGGGGCGGTGTCCACGGCCGATTCGATCGCCTCTGAA
>RDXB01000057.1 GCA_004292515.1 Oscillatoriales cyanobacterium | reverse complement strand
CTTCTTGTCACGCAATCGCTTCGAGCCAGGAAACACCAACCAGGCGATCGCCGCCAAACCGGTTAACATCGCCGCCGCCGGAAAAGTTTGCGACAACGCCGCGAAGGCCGCTACCAGCTCCAACAGCAATTTGATGTCTTCGAGGGTTTCCATTGGCTTGTCCTCCAAGTTATTCAATACCTTTATGGAAACCGATGCTTGCTGGTCTTACGGCCGTTGCTTTGTCGGACTTCTGCTGATCTTGTGTTCAAGGGTGATGGTGTTGACCTAGCCCAAATCGTCAACGACCCAGCCCCCACCAAACCGATCGCCCCTGACCCACCAAGGCGGCGGCCCAGACTGGTAAAGTGGCGTTGAATTCAGCTTGGCTTTGGCGGACTGGAAACTATGGCTGTTGCGATCGCACTGGGATTATTCGTGTTGGCCTATCTACTCGGCTCGATTCCCATCGGCTACCTAGCCGGGCGCTGGCTCAAGGGCATCGATATTCGCCAATACGGTTCCGGCTCCACCGGGGCCACCAACGTGATCCGCACCGTGGGCAAGCCAGCCGGCATTACGGTATTTATCCTCGACATCCTGAAAGGGGCGATCGCCGTTTGGCTGGTGCGCGCCTTCTGGACAAGCCAATTCATCACCGACCCCAATTGGCTAGCGATCGCGCCCTGGCTGGAGGTGGTCGCCGGTCTCACCGCCGTTGTGGGCCACAGCAAATCCCTCTGGCTCAACTTTCAAGGCGGCAAATCCGTCGCCACCAGCTTGGGCACGTTGTTGGCCCTGTCTTGGCCCGTGGGCGTGGGCGGGTTTGCGGCCTTCTGTGTGGTGTTGGCGATTTGGCGCTATGTGTCCCTCGGGTCGATCGTCGGGGCAATCATGGTCAGCGTGTTGATGCTGTCGTTGCAAAACCCCTTGCCCTACTGTCTCTTTGGGCTAGCAATTACGGTGTTTGTGATTGCCCGCCACAAGTCGAATATCAAGCGCCTACTGGCCGGCGCTGAACCCAAATTCGGTCAAAAAGTCCAAATCCCCGACCCCGTTTCCGACAGCACCAGCAGCTCATAGCATCTTGACCCAATCAGGCCCGTGTCCTTGCCCAGCAGCAGTGCGATTAGATCAATCCGCTGGACTGGCATACTACCGACAATCTCAACCTATGCATCTATGGGCATTTGCATCTATGGGCATGTGGTCATGTTTGCCAGTGAAACAGATAGGACTCATACCAACTTTGTGAATTAACGCTACGCAAGATCTAGAGCCAGTAAGGATTCCAGGTCAGCATTTGTAGCATTGGCAATCGAAATTGGTATTATTCAGGACTTTCTAACTGCTCCCGTCCTGGGAGGGTTGGGGGATGAGGGCAATCGCGGCACGGTGGAATCAGGGTTTTAGGCTAATTGATGACAGACCATAGGGAGTTGGTCTTAGGCTTCTGGCCCCATCAACACGTAGCCCCCCTGTGCAGTCACCCGCTTGAGGAAGTCCGTCGCCAGCGACACGGGCAATGGCCGCGCCAGCCAATAGCCTTGAATCTCATCACACCCCATGGATTGGAGTAGGTCTCGTTGTTCAGCGGTTTCCACGCCTTCAGCGATCGTGGTGGCTCCCAGTCGCTCAGCTAAGGCGACAATGGCGGCGGTGACAGCGCGATCGATTGGGTCGATCGTGACGCGCTCAATGAAGGTGCGATCGATTTTCAAGACGTTAATGGTTCCGAGCTTCAGGTACTGCAAGGAACTGTGACCCGTCCCAAAATCATCTAGGGCAATCGTCACACCCACGGCGGCCAGGGCTTTCAGTTGTTCGCGAGCGCAAGCCCAATCCTCAATGGCAGCGGTTTCCGTGACTTCCATTTCCAGTAGCTCAACCGGAAAGCCCGTCTCTTGCAACGTACGAGCCACTGTAGTAGCCCAGCCGGGCCGCTGGAGTTGTCGGGCCGATAGGTTCACGGCCAACTTGCCCAGTCGTAGGCCCTGTTGCAGCCATTCTTGGCCTTGAACACAGGACTGGCGCAACACCCAGCGATCGAGTACTTCAATCATTCCCGTAGCTTCTGCCACCGGAATGAAAACCGACGGCGACACCATACCCAGGGTTGGGGACTGCCAACGCACCAAAGCTTCCATCCCCGAAAAGTGGTTGGTTTTTAGCGTTGCGCGCGGCTGAAAGTGGATGGTCATTTCCCCCCGATCCCAAGCCCCCATCAATGATGCAGCCAACACATTGGGACTAGTCGCGAAAGGGTGATCAGGCTCTGACCCAAGATCTGGCTGGCTGGGCGGCTGTTGGATCGTGGGAGGGCGATCGCTCCGGGGGGAATTGGGCTGGGCCCGGCTGCCCCAGGATCGAGAGGAAATGGCCAATCCAGTCTGTTGCTTCTCTTCCGGTATTGCGGAGGTTGTTACGCTGACTGGGGATTGATCAATTTTGTTGAAGGCTTCTAGCTGCTCCAAGAGCGTGGTGCTGCTGAAGCGGGGCCGCCGTGACAACCACCGGGGCGCTTGCACCATCACATCCATCAACGATCGCATCCACCCCTCCAACAGGGACAGCAACGGAATCAAGCTCATGGCAGAGCAGGCGAGCATCAGTCGAGCCAGGCTACTTGCAACGTAACTTCTCCACAACGAATACTCACCATACATAGCGGCATACCCAGTGCAAACTGCTTTGAGAGCGTCCCAGCCCGATCGGTTCTGTCCGGTCTGCATGGTCGATGGCGGAAGCGCAAGCTGGCTGGATGCATCGCAGTTTAACGCTGGACTCTCAAACCAAAACGCGGTTCCTCATTTGGGATGGCTGACGGATGAACGGACAGTCTCTATGGGTTCCATTCTGAGCGAAATATCAAATGAAGTCAGCTTTCTGGAACGCAGACAAAATGAAAAGAATCTGCTAGACCACAGCGCGACCCCTCGAATCATATCGACTTAGTATTAAGTAAGTATTAACAGTAGAAGAAGGTTATCCTGCAAAATGGTGACGATTTTGGTTGCGGAGCCTGCCAACCTCAATTTGATCCCTGGTTTGATCCCCGGGTTGATTGTTGGCTGCGAACGGCACGTAATTGAGCACCCATCAGTCCAGAGGGGCTTTTAACTGCTGATTGATGATGAGTCGAGTTAACAGCACTCGAACTTGATCGCTAGATTAAGGGTCTTCAGTATTCATATTTTGGTAATCCGATTGGGGATCGCAAAAACAGTCTGAGTTGGAGCTTGGTCGCCGAGTTCACCCAACTCAGGGTAAGACTTCACCCAGAAAGGTGTTGGGGTTTAGATTGCTGAATTGAACTCAATAGACCGCTTGCACTCATTCAGACCCTCACTCTAAATCCCTCGCCCAAGTCGGGAGAGGGACTTCCAGATCCGAAACGCGATCGCTGAAAACTTCGATTTCTGGCTCCCCTTCTCCCACCCTGGGAGCAGCGGCTGGGGGATGAGGGGTTTCTGGTTGATTTGTGCAAGAGGTTAATCAACAGTTTAAATATCCCAATTGAATATCCCAATTGAATATCCCAAGATTTTTTAATCACGATCGCTGCTACTGGGGTGCTGCATGACGCGACGAGAAAGCAAGGATCAATCGCCAACATCCAATCGGCGATCGCGCCCTGGGCTGGGTTGGCTGCCCCTGTTGCCGTCGGTGGTTTGGTTGCTGACGGCGGGGCGCGTGTTGTTGCACCTGGGTACGGGCCTGGTGATGTTCTACGGCGCGATTTATTTCGTGGAGCAGGTGGGCTTGTCGGCGGCGGCGGTGGGTTCGGCCCTGGGGCTGGGGCAACTGGCGGGGGTGCTGGGCCGGGTGGCCAGTGGCTCTGGCTCAGATTCGCCTCGGGTAGGCCGGCGCAATATGTTGCTGTTGTCGGCTTTGGCTTCGGCGATGGGCGATGGGGTCTTGGCGATCGCGGGGGACTTTTCGTGGCTGGTGGTGGGCAATCTGCTGATGGGCTTGGGTGTGGGGTTGTATTGGCCCGCGATGGAGGCCTTGGTGGCGGACTTCACGCCCGAGGAACAGCGGCGTGAGGCCTTTGCGGTGACGCGCTTGGCCGATGTGGTGGGGCTGGGGCTGGGCACGGCGATCGGGGGGCTAATTGTGGGGCAAACGGGCCTCTATCGCTGGCTGTTTTGGGGTGATGCCTTGTCCTTTGGGGTGTTCGCGGGGGCGATCGTCCTGTGGATTCCCGATCGCCGACCATCGGGCCAAGGGGCGATCGGCAAGCGGGCCGGTTGGCGCATGGTGCTACGCGATCGGCTGCTGCATTTGTTTGTGTTGGCCAATATTTTGTTCACCACCTATTTGGCACAGGTGGAAGCGACCCTGCCGCTCTATTTAAAACGCATGGTGGGTTTGGCTCCCGCGCAAATTGGGCTGCTGTTTTCGGGCCACATTGCCCTGGCGGCCCTGATGCAGTTGCCGGTGTCGCGGGGGCTGCGATCGCTGGGCCATGCCCGATCGCTGGCGGTGGCGGCGGGGTTGTTTGCTTTGGGGTTCGCGGCGATTTGGGCGATCGAGCCGGGCCCTTGGGCCTTGGCGGGGGCGATCGGGGCCTTGGCGGTGCTGTCGGTGGCTATGGTGGCCTACACGCCGTCGGGTTCGGCCCTGGTGGTGGATTTGGCCCCCGAACCCCTGCGAGCGACGTATCTATCGGTGAACTCGCTCTGTTGGTCGGTGGGCTATGCGATCGGGCCACCGTTGGGGGGCCTGGCCCTGGATGCTTCACCGGCCGCGGCACGCCTGTTTTGGGTGGGATCAACCGCGAGCGTGGCGATCGTGCTGGGATTGCTCTATTGGCTTGATCGACGCTTGCCCAGTCGGTTATCGAGTCCTGGGGTCGGCATTTTGCCCCCAAATTGAGCAAGGCGATCGCCCCAAGCCCTCGCCAGAACAGCGGTTACGGGTCAGCAGTTCTAGCATCCGGTAAAGATGGCAAAATAAAGCCAGATCGAAAACGCAACATTTCAGTAACGTTTCTACTCAAAACGGCCCGATCATGATGGTGGCGAGGGCGAGGCGAGACTCCCGCAGTGGTCGGATGGGCAGCCTCACTGCACTCAACCCGCCCGCAACGGTGGGGCTGTGCCCGAGTTGCTTCATGCCCCTGGTTGCCCAAACGATCCCAACTGCTGTTGCCTACGGTCAAGCAGCTTTACGAGTCCGGTCGTCCCTCCGACTGAATCGACGCTATGGTCTTTAACCCCGAAACGGCTGACTGGTTTGATGATGCATCCGATGAGGATCGCGCCAATCCGCTGCTGCAATATCTCCAGCGCCAGTCGCCGGAAGTGTTGTCGCGGGTGGCGCGCGCCGTCACGCCCGATGTGAAACAAATCGTGTCGCAAAACGTGCAGGGACTGGTTGGCTCTTTGCCCAGCGAACAGTTCAACATCCAAATCGTGACCGATCGCGATAACCTGGCTGGATTGTTGGCATCGGCGATGATGACGGGCTACTTTCTGCGGCAAATGGAACAGCGGATGCAAATGGAAGACGCGCTACACGATGTGGCTTCCCTCGGCGACGATTAAGACCCGAGCCGGTTCGTGGTCGAGGGCGATCGCCCCGCGCAGCAACCACCCCATCCTCGGGTCTGGCCCGTCGATCGCTGGGAACTGGGGAGCCAAGGATGCGAGACCAAGCTCGATCCGCCGCTGGTAGCCCTTACACCGAGCCGATCATCGCGCCGATCGACCTGCCGATCTACCTTTCGATTGACCTATGGATGCCCCGAGTTTTCACGAATGTCGCCACCCGATCGTCCAATCGCTGAACCAACACAGCGACTCGGAACTATTGGATTTGTTTAAGCGCTATCCCGACTCGGGGCGCTATTTTGTGGCGTTGTTTTGTCGCTACAACCCGATCGTCTATTCCCTAGTGCGCCACTCGGCCCCGTCCGATGCCCAGGCAGACTATCTGTTTGCCCAAATTTGGCTGCGGATTTTTCGGGAGTTGCCCACCTTGGATCTCGATCGCGCCCGGGCCACCCGCATGGATTCCGCCGATGAATTCACCTTGCAAAATTGGCTAATTAATATGACTGCCTTGATGGTGAATGAGGCGGAGTTGCCCCCGGTGGAGTCGATTCACTATTCCCTGACCTCTGCGCCGCCGCCCCTCTGGTGTTATTTGCAATCGGCACTCGATCGCCAAGATCCCACCGCCCGGATCATGGTGTTGATGGCCCAAACCCTGCATTGGAGCGAGCCGCGCATTGCTGCCTATCTCCAAGCCGAGGGCGAATCCCTGTCTCCGGCGGCGGTGCGGGCCAAGTTACGCCAAAGCTATCGATCGCTGGAAGCAGCCCTCCCGCCAGACATTCGGGCGATTTATTTGGGCGATTCCTTTGACGGGCCAGGCAGCAACGAAGCCGAAACCGTGGCAGGCTGAGGGGATCGCCTCGCCCAGCCAGTGAGCTACACTAACTCTCCTGGGAAATTAACTCTTCTGGGAAATTGTCCCTAGGTTAGGTCTCGCTGGCCGATCACCTGAATGCCTGACGTTACTGTTACGGGTTTGTCGGAGAGCAAGGCGCTGAGGGTTGGTAGTCCAATCGATCGAATCCCTGCGTCTACTGTTGGCAGATCGTTAGGCAGCAAGATGTTCAGGGCTAGTCGTCAAATCGCCTGCAACCCTGACTCCACCGTGAGCGGATCGTGAGGTAGCAAGGGGCTTAAGCCCCTTGTTACGACAATTGGGGCATGGACAAATCCACCGTTTCAGCCCCGCCCCAAATCCCGACAGCAGTGACACATTTCCCAATCGCTTGTTGCTGAACCCTATTCTTCCAACCTATTCAAAACGGTCTTACTCATGGATGGCTCCAATCGATCGAACCTCAAGGTGTTGGGGAACTATCTGCGGCCCTATTGGCGAAAAACCTCGATCGGGATCGGAGCGCTGTTAATTGTTAACTTGCTGGGGGTTTATATCCCCTTGTTGATTCGGAATGGGGTCGATGAATTGCAGTCCAGCTTTTCGTTCGATCGCGTCTTGTTCTATGCCCTCAGCACTATGGGTCTCGCCTCCTTGATGTGGGTGATTCGGATGGTGTCGCGGGTGTTTCTGTTTGGTGTGGGTCGCCAGGTAGAGTTTGACCTCAAGCAGCGAATTTTTCAGCATTTGTTAACCCTGGAGCCGGCTTATTTTGCTGCCAATACAGCCGGCGACTTGATTAACCGCACCACCAGCGATGTGGATAATATTCGCCGGTTGATGGGGTTTGCGGTTTTGAGTTTGGCGAATACCTTTTTTGCCTACTTATTCACGCTGCCGATCATGTTGAGCATTAATGTGCGGCTGACGTTGCTGGCATTGATGGTCTATCCCTTGATGTTGGTGTTGGTGCAGTTATTTGCCAATACATTGCGATCGCAACAACTGGAAGTCCAAGAGCGGCTTTCGGAAATGAGCGATCTGATTCAAGAGGATATGAGCGGCATTTCGCCAATTAAAATCTATGCCCAAGAAGACAACGAGCGGCAAGCCTTTCGCAAAATTAACGATCGCCTCCTGTCGGTTAATTTAGCCTTTGCCAAAACTCGCAGCACCCTGTTTCCATTGTTGGGGGGCTTGGCTAGCGTCAGTTTATTGGTGTTGTTGTGGTTTGGTTCCGATGCGATCGCCCTGGGCGAACTTTCGATCGGCAACTTTGTGGCTCTGTTGATTTATGTGGAGCGCTTGGTGTTTCCGACCGCTTTGCTGGGCTTTACGATCAGTGCCTATCAGCGGGGCGAAGTTAGTATTAATCGGGTGGAAGAAATTCTGCAAACCCAAGCCCAAATTGCCGATGAAACCGATGCGATTTCGATGCCGCTCGATCGCGTGACGGGTCGCTTAGTAGCTACAAATTTAAGCTATGCCTATCCCGGCAGCGATCGCCTAGCGTTGGATCAGTTGAACTTTGAAATCCAGCCGGGGGAAATGGTGGCGATCGTCGGGCCCGTGGGCTGCGGCAAATCTACGCTGGCGAATATGTTGCCGCGTTTGTTGGATTTGAAACCGGGGCAATTGTGGCTTGATGGAATTGATATTACCCAACTGAAAATTAGTGACCTGCGCGGGGCGATCGCCTACGTGCCCCAAGAGAGCTTTTTGTTTAGCACCTCGATCGCCAACAATATTCGCTACAGCAACCCCGAGATCGATCTAGGCGCTGTGGAAGGCGCGGCCGATCGCAGTCAAATTCGCGGCGAAATTCTCACCTTCCCCCAACAATACGAAACGGTGGTGGGCGAGCGGGGCATTACCCTTTCGGGTGGTCAACGGCAACGCACGGCCTTAGCGCGGGCACTGTTGATCGATGCGCCAATTTTGATTTTGGATGATTCCCTATCGAGCGTGGATAACAAAACTGCCACGGAAATTCTGCGGAATTTGACCCAAGGTGATGTCCATCATGTCCAAGAAAATACCCAAGGTCAGATCCAAAATCCTGTCAACGATCCTGTTAAAAATCCTGTTAAAAAAACAGTGATTTTTATTTCGCACCAGATGTCAGCAGCGGCCACAGCTGATCGCATTTTAGTGATGGATCAGGGGCGAATTGTTGATCTGGGAACACACGATCAATTGCTCTCGCGGCCGGGTCTGTATCGCGATTTGTGGAATCAACACACCCTCGAAACCTTGCTGACGGCCTAAACCGATCAGCAACACCCTCGCCGCTCAAGTTAGCGCGGCTGCTTTTGCCATTGGGCGATCGCCTGTTGTGCGCTGGCGTGGGCGGCTGTTCCCGGTGGCACGAGGGAGGCAGTTTGGATCGCGGCGGCTAGTTGCTTGTTGGCGGCGCGGGCCTGGGCCAGTTTGAGAATTTCTTGGCTCCAGAGGTTGATTTGGTCGCGGGCGGCCGCAAAACCCGGTTGGGTCGCGGGGATCACGCGCACCATGTCGATCGCCCGGTTATAGCTGGAGGCTTGCCCGCCCTGGATTTGGCTAGCGGCCTTTTGCAGAATGGCGCGGTTGTTGGCTTGTTGTTGCTGGAGGGTTTGCCATTGACCAATGGCGGCGCGGGCTTCTTTGTAGGTGTCACCGCGATCGGCTGCCACAATCTTGGCCGCCGCGATCGCCCCCCCAAAATCGCCATTTTGGGCCCGACCCTTCGCCAAATCAAGAATCACCCGGCTCCAGCGATCGATCGACTCTTGGGCCTGAGCATAACCAGGATCACCCGCTTTGATTTTGCGTGCCTGCAAAATTGCCTTGCCAAATTCCGAGGCTTGGTTGGTGCCGATCGGGATGCGGGCCAGGCCCAACAGGTTGCGATCGCGCCCTTGGATCGCATCGGCTCGCAGCTTTTGGATCTCAGGAGTTTGGGCGTTGGGTGGCACTTTGGCTAACCAATTCAGAGCTTTTTGGAACTGACCCACGGCAATTTCCGATCGAGCAGCCTGCACAAACTGGGCAACGCTGGCCGCATCAACCTGGGTTGCAACCTGGGCTGAAACCTGGGCAGTGGGTGGGGCGGTGGGCGGAGCGGCCGAGGCTAACGGGGCGGGAGTGGCTGGGGCAGGCGCGATCGGGGATGGTGCAGCGGGTGCAGCGGCCGGGGCGATCGCAGTTCCCGTGGGGGGCGCGGCTCCGTTGGCTGGGGCAGGCAAAGGCGTGGCGATCGGCTGGGGGGCAGGCGCGCCAGACCAACCCGACCCAAACAGGGCCGCATAGTTGCGGGCGATCGCAGCGGCCAACAGGGCAATGCTGATCCCACCACCCCACAACACCAATTGGCGGGCAAACCGGCGATCGCCCGCCGACAACACCCCATCGATCATCGCCGGTACGGGCGGCTGGGCTAAGTCCCGGCGCGACTCGGGGATCGGTTCTGGGGTCGGTTCTGGGGGCGGGGTGAGGGGTGGCAAAACCGGCCGCAGGGTGGATGCCTGGGTGGGCGACTGGGTGGGCGACTGGGGGGATAGCTGGGTAGATAACTGTGGCGATCGAGTCTGGTTCGGTTCCGGTGTCGCTGCAAAAACCGTTGCAAAGGCGCTTGGCTCGGCGGCCCAAGTGCTGGGGGCGGCGGGTAACTCGGCCTCAGCCGCAAACCGATCGAGCGCTTCATCAACCAAGCGATCGAGGGCTGGGTTGGCATCGATCGCCGTCTTAGAGTCCGCAGCGATCGGGGCAATTGATAGGGCCGATGGTGGTTCAGAATCAACCCCCTCTGGCAGTTCCACCGGACTGGCCGGAAACACCACAAACGATCCTTGGCTCAGGGGCAACTCCGGCCGCGATCGCCCCAAAACGGTGGCATAGAGCCGCTCGTGCGGATGGGCAAACACCTGAATTTGCGGCGGCACTTGCCCCAACTGCTGGGCCCGATCGCGCGTGGTTTCCCGCAAAAACCGCACCAACGCATAGAGATTCATCGACTGGGACTGGCCCAGCGCTGTCACCAAAGCCGGAGCCAACAAGCCGCTGCTGGTGCTGCCTGCGCCGGGTTCCGCCAACACCACCGATAGCCCCATTTCCTGGGCCAACAGCGGCACTTCATTGCCCACAAACGGCAAAATTTCCTGGGGCGGCCGACTCAAATCAAACAGCGCCAACACCTGACCCGTGGGCCCCACCCGATCGCTGGCTAATTTCAAATATTCACAGATGCGGCGCAGGGGAATGCCCGCCGTGGCCACGCGATCGAAACTGGCTTCGATCGGCAACAAATAATCCCGATCGCGGTAGGTGGCTCCATAGCCGCTAAAAAAGCACCAAATCGTATCCCCAGGCTGAATCAGCTCCGTGGTCAGTCGATCGAGCCAATATTCCAGATTTTCGCGGTTGGGATAGGTCGGCCGATCCAACACCGGCAAGGAGCGATCGCTCAACACCAAACAGCGCCGCTGGTGCTCTGCCATGGCCTGCCAAGCCCGCGCCACCATCACCGCATTGGTTTCCGCTTCCGGCAGCGGCGGCAACAGGGGATATTGACCAATGCCGATCGCGATCGCCCAATGCGTCTGGCGCTGGGTTGCGGTTGCGCTCGAACTGGAACTGGTCACGGTCAACACCCCTCAGTGCAATGCGGATAGACTCGTGGGCCGCTGGCCTGCCAAAACGCTGCCATTGGGCGGCGGCCTGAGTTTTTCAAACCATATCACAGGCCTTTCGGGGTGACGATCTGTGGTCGGTGCGCGACTGTAGGATGATA
The DNA here is from genome assembly GCA_004292515.1 of Oscillatoriales cyanobacterium. Lineage (GTDB taxonomy): Bacteria > Cyanobacteriota > Cyanobacteriia > CACIAM-69d > CACIAM-69d > CACIAM-69d. The sequence goes on along the minus strand of RDXB01000057.1, from coordinate 85,724 downwards.
GGCCGCAGTTCAACGCTAGACCTTGAGTAGCGCCATGGCACGGTCTTGGGTGAGTCGATCGATTGAAGCCCTGTCGGAACTGGTGTGGCGGCCCCCCTGTGGCCTCTGCGATCGCCCGGCCACGACCCAGGGATTTTGCACCAATTGCGATCGCAAATTACAAGGCACCCTGTTGCCCCGCGATCGCGCCTGGTCTTTGGCGATCGCCGATCGCCCCCTGTTGGCCTATGGCTTATATGACGGGGCGCTGAAACGGGCGATCGCGGCCCTGAAGTATGGCGGCCAAACCCGCCTCGCCCGACCCCTGGGCCACACCCTCGGTCGACTGTGGTTGGAGCCTGAGCCAGCGGGGGCGATCGGCGCGGCCGTGCAGCGGGCTAAACGGCTAGACCCTGTGGTGATCCCGATTCCGCTCCATGAAAATCGCCAACGTCAGCGGGGCTTCAATCAAGCGGAGTTACTGGCCGAGAGCTTCTGTGATGTGACGGGGTTGCGTTTGTTGCGATCGGGCTTGCGGCGGGTGCGGGACACCGAGGCGCAATTTGCCCTGAATCGGGGCGATCGGGCCGCGAACCTGCGCGATGCCTTTGCGATCGGGCCGGCCCTGCTGCGAGAACCCCCCCAGCGGGTATTGCTGCTGGACGATATCTATACTTCGGGGGCCACGGTGCAGGCGGCGATTGCCGGATTGCGGGCGGCGGGCTGGTCGGTGGCGGCGGTGGCCGTGGTGGCCCGATCGGCCAGGGAGATTGCCCCAGCCCCGAAACGTAGAGATTCTTAATCGATCGCAACGGCGCGAAAACTCCTCCGCTAAAATTCGGGTGCGCGGCGGCAGTTTGCTTGCTGATCGCCCTGCCCCGATCGCCCTGCCCCGATCGCCCTGCCCCAATCGCCCTGCCCCGATCGCCCTACCTAGATCGACGCGATCCCCATTTTGATCCCCATTCCAAGGAGCCGGATTCATGGCGCTGCCCATCCTCAAACCCCTGACCGATAAACCCATTTGGCTGGTGGGCGCGGGCTTGGCGGGCTTGTGGCTGGCCGTGGAAGTGGTGAGCCAAGCGCTGCATGAGGTTGGGCAATGGCTACCTTGGGGGGTGGCGGCGGTGGGGGCGGGCCTGTGGCTGACCCAGCGACGCAAACTGCCGGTGGCGGCGGCTCCCAACCCGAACCAGCTCGATCGCGCGGCCGCTGAACAGGCCCTGCGGCGATCGCAACAATTACTAAGGACGGTGGCGGCGGAAGTGCCGGATTGGTCGAGCACGGCGGGCCAAGTCAAGCTCGATCGCTGGACGGCTGATCTAGAGCGATCGCGCGCCACTGTGGCCCTGCTGGGCGGCCCGGCCGTGGGCAAGTCGGCCCTGCTGGGGGCCTTGCAACGGAGCGCGACTGAATTAGCCAACGCGATCGCCGACTATCAAGAACTCCCCAGTTTGTTCGTAGGCGGCGAGGCCAGCAATGAGGCCAGCGATCCCGATACCTTGGATGCAGCCCTCGAAGCTCCTTGGACGCTGTTTGTGACGGCGGGCGACATTACCGAAACGGAATATACCGCCCTGGAATGGCTCCTAGCCAACGGTCAGCAACCGATCGTGGCTTTCAACAAAGCCGATCGCTACCTACCTGCCGATCGGGCCACGGTGCTGACCACCATTCAACACCGGCTCCATGGCCAGTTAGCCGCCGAGGCGATCGTCCCCGTGGCCGCTGCGCCCGCGCCAATCAAAGTTCGCAAACACAGCGCCGACGGTCACATTCAAGAATCGGTCGAGCAACCGGAGCCGGACTTAGCGCAACTGCTGGCCCGCCTGCAAACCCAGCAAGCAGCCGAGGGCGATCGCTGGCGGTGGCGCACCATTGTGGGCAACACGGGCCGGCTGAATCAGCAATTGCATCAGACCTTGAAAATCCAACGGCGCGATCGGGCGATCGCCTTGATCGACCAAAGCCAATGGATCGCCGCCGCCACGGCCTTTGCCAACCCGATGCCGGGGCTGGATTTGCTGGCCACGGCGGCCATCAACGGTCAATTGGTGATGGACTTGGGGCAAATCTATCAACAAAGCTTCTCGCTCGATCGGGCCCAGGCGATCGCCCAAACCCTGGGTGAAGTGATGCTGAAGCTGGGGCTAGTGGAGCTGGGCAGCCAGGCGATCGCCACCGCCCTCAAAACCAGTGCCCTCACCTACGCGGCCGGGGGCGCAATCCAAGGTCTGAGCGCCGCCTACCTGACGCGGGTGGCGGGCTTAAGCTTGGTGGAATTGTTCCAAGCCCATGTGGAAGCCGAGTGGGAGGGCGTGGCCGAGGGCGATCGCTGGTTGAGTGCCGATCGCCTCAGCCGCATCCTCAAAGGTGTGTTTGAGCAAACCCGCCAAAGTGCGATTGTCCAAGGGTTGGTGGAACAGGCGCGCGATCGATTCCTGCCCAGCCCAGCCGCCAGCTAGCCACCAGGTTTCAGCCCATGCAGGGTTGAGTAATGTGGCGATGATTGCCAGATCACCAAGACAACAGACCGCTGGCAATCAATCCATCGCCCATCGTATGGAAAATCAACCGTTTCAGCCTCACTTCAAAACATAACAATCAGCCCTAGTTTTGACCAGGCGACAACAGCACTGGCGCATTGCCATTGGTAACAATAATTTTGGTGTTTTTCGACTCAGCTAAACTTTGCATTGCCTCGATCTGTTTGAGCCGCACAATCTGATCGGTCAAACCCTGAGCCACCGTGCGGTTATAGTCTGCGATCGACTGGGCTTCAATTTTTTTGCGATCGGCTTCTTGGCGAGTTTTTTCCAACACAAATGCCATTTGCTTACTTTCTTGCTCAAGCTTCAGCTTTTGTTGAATAGCCGCCTGTACTGTAGTCGGTAGTTTAACTTCACGCAGTAACGCTGCTTCCACCACAAAACCCAATGGCTCCAATTGAGCAGCTAACTGCTTTCGCATTTCTTCAGCAATCAGCGATCGCTTGGTCGAATAAATGGCTTCAGCGGGATGCAAAGCCGTAATGGAACGCACAATCGACCGAAACCGCGACACCACAATTTCCTGTTCACTCACACCAATCGTGCGATAGACCTGCGACACTTTTTGCGGATCGAGGCGATATTGCAAACTAACATTCAAATCAAAAATCAACCCTTCTTGGGATGTGGCTTCAATCCCTTCTTGCAGATTTTTGATTCGGCTGGAATACATGATCACCCGAGATAAGGGCATATTGAAATGCACACCCGGCATCAAGGGCTGATTTTCCACGGTTCCCAACGAGTCGCGCACGCCCACACTGCCCGTAGGAACATTGGTAACAAACCGGCTCAGGGTATAGAGTGCGGCGATCGCCGCCAACAGACCACCCCCTAAACGAAGACTCCAGCGAATGGGGGTTGGCACAGCAATTTGGTCAGCTTTGAGAGCTGTCCAAGCGGCTCCCCCACCAATGATCAACATTAACCAAAAGCTAAACATTGGGAATCTAGATCCTTAAAATAGATGGCGATCAATTCAATGACTTAGGGCAATGGTATTGATTAGGGCAATGGTTATTGGTGCATAGCCATTGCTGAACAAGACCCTTCGGATACCCGCTCAGATCGGCTCTTTTTGCATCATCTTTTTTGCATTACTTTTTCGCATTACTTTTTCGCATTACTTTTTCGCATTATAGAAAATCAAACAAAAAGCCAGCGATCGGGCGATCGCTGGTTGATGGGGTTATTCAGTTAGACCGCGTGAATCGCCAAGGTGGGTGAGGGGAAGCGATCGAGCGCTCCCCCGCAACCGCGCGCCCTACTTCGTTTCCGAGAATTCCGCGTCGATTACGTCATCACCACCAGTGGACGAACCACCACCCGTCGGGCCGGCCGCCGGCTCATCGGCGGGGGTATCCGGCGCGGCTTGTTGATACACCGACGAACCGATCGTGTAGAGCGCCTGTTGCAGAGCTTCCACATTCGTCTTGATCGCTTCGTAGTCTTCCTTTTGCAGTGCGTCCTTCAGGCTGGCGATCGCCGTTTCGGCCGTTTCCTTTTGCTCGGCGGAGATCTTGTCTTCCAGCTCCTTCAGTTGCTTCTCGGCTTGGTACACCAGCGAATCCGCTTGGTTTTTCAGGTCGATTTGCTCGCGGCGCTCCTTGTCAGCGGCAGCGTTGCGCTCCGCATCCTGCACCATCCGGTCCACATCGGTCTTGGGCAGGGTCGAAGCCCCCGTGATGCTGATCGACTGTTCCTTGCCCGTGCCCTTGTCCTTGGCGGTCACGTTCAGGATGCCGTTCGCGTCGATGTCGAAGGTCACTTCGATTTGGGGCACGCCACGGGTTGCGGGCGGGATGCCATCCAGGCGGAAGGTTCCCAAGCTCTTGTTATCGTTGGCGAACTCGCGCTCCCCTTGCAGAATGTGAATCTCCACATTGGTTTGGCCGTCAGCCGCCGTCGAGAACACTTCCGATTTCTTGGTGGGGATCGTCGTGTTGCGGGGGATGATCTTGGTCATCACGCCGCCCAGGGTTTCCACACCCAACGACAGCGGGGTCACATCCAACAACAGGATGTCCTTCACTTCGCCCGACAGCACACCGCCTTGGATCGCCGCCCCGATCGCCACCACTTCGTCAGGGTTAACGCTTTGGTTGGGATCCTTATCCAGCGTACGACGCACCAGGTCTTGGATGGCCGGAATGCGGGTCGAGCCGCCCACCAACACCACTTCGTCGATGTCCGTCTTGCTCAACTTGGCATCGCGCAGGGAGTTTTCGACCGGGATGCGGCAGCGATCGATCAGGTCAGCACACAGCTCCTCGAACTTGGCCCGAGTCAGGGTCATGTCCAGGTGCTTCGGCCCATCTTGGGTAGCCGTGATGAAGGGCAGGTTGATTTCGGCTTGGGTGACGCTAGACAGCTCAATCTTGGCCTTTTCAGCAGCTTCCGTCAGCCGTTGCAGGGCTTGCTTGTCCCTGCGCAGATCGATTCCTTCAGTAGCCTTGAAGCTAGCGGCCAGGAAGTCCACAATCTTTTTATCGAAGTCATCACCACCTAGGTGGGTGTCACCCGAGGTCGCCAACACTTCAAACACACCGTCGCCCACTTCCAGCACCGATACGTCAAACGTACCGCCGCCCAAGTCGAAGACCAAAATCGTTTCGTTTTCTTTTTTATCGAGACCGTAGGCCAGCGACGCGGCAGTCGGTTCATTAATGATTCGCAGGACTTCTACGCCCGCGATTTTGCCTGCATCTTTGGTAGCTTGGCGCTGGGAATCGTTGAAGTATGCAGGAACGGTGATCACCGCTTGGGTGACAGTTTCGCCCAGGTATTTGCTGGCATCTTCGATCAGCTTGCGCAGCACTTGGGCGGAAATTTGCTCCGGTGCGTATTTTTCGCCCTTGGCCGTGCAGTCGATGCGGACGTTTCCACTGGCGTTTTCTACGTTGTAGGCAACTTCGGTAGTTTCGTAGGTAATTTCTTCAAAGCGACGGCCGATGAAGCGTTTTACGGAGTAGAAGGTGTTCTCGGTGTTCATCACCGCTTGCCGCTTGGCGATTTGCCCAACGAGCTTGTCACCGTTTTTGGCATAGGCCACGACAGAGGGGGTGGTTCTGAACCCTTCGGCGTTGGCGATGACAGTGGGTTTGCCGCCTTCCATCACGGCAACGCAGGAGTTGGTGGTTCCGAGGTCAATTCCGACGACTTTGGCCATAGGGATGATTGCTGCTTGCGCGGCGCTGTATTTGTGCGTTGTTTGGCTGATTTCTTAGCTTCTATAGTGATTTGTGCTTGGTTAATGATGAAGGGGTATTTACCGAACTTGTCACCGAACCGATGATGGGGGGCGGGTTGTGGGGTTTGGGCAGGGGCAGGCCGATCGCCACTGAATCCCAGTCGATCGGCATCCCAGTCGATCGCCACTGAATCCCAGTCGATCGGCATCCCAGTCGATCGGCATCGATCGCGCTTGATCAGCACCAGTTTGGATTCGGAGATGTCATCATCTACCGGCATGAGCCTGAAATCGTCGATTTTCCATGCCTCGATGGTCATAACAAGGGAATTGAGCAAGGGGTTAATCAACAGATTGAGCATCTCGCACCCCACGATCCAACGGCAACATCAGGGTTGCAGGCTAATTGATCACAGGTCATCAGCCATCCTCTCCAAAGCCATCCTCTCCAAAACCTCAAAAACCTTACAACGACTGACTTTCCCCCCTTGGCGGATACCTGAAAAGCATCTTTTGGCACGGGATGAGCGCCAATTGTCGTGGGGGCGAGGGGCTAAAGCCTCTTATTCATGTCGATCGCTAAGGCATACGAAGTATCAATGCGTGGCTTTTCAGACATCCTCCCAAAGATAGTCCCAAAGATGGGGGCAAAACCTAGGATTGGGTAGCTTTTCTCGTAGTCATTTTGAGGTGATAGTGATGGCGATCGAGCATGAGTTTTTGAGCATTGCGACAACAGCAGATTTAGATATTTGCGATCTGACCCCGATCGTCCGTGCAAAAGTTCAACAATTCCTGCACAAGCATGGGTGTCAGCAAGGACAAGTCACCCTCTTGGCCCGCCACACCACAACGGGCCTGATCATCAATGAAAACGAGGAGCGGTTATGGCAGGACTTGAAAGTTTGGCTCAAAACCCTAGCCCCTCCGACCGGCCATTATCGACACAATGATTTGCACCTGCGCGAAGTGCCGCCCGATGAGCCGATCAATGCCCATTCACATCTGATGGCGATCGCCTTGGGAACACAACTAACAATTCCGATTGTGGATAGTGCATTAACCTTGGGTACTTGGCAGTCAATTTTGTTAGTGGAGCTAGATGGCCCCCGCCAGCGATCGGTGTCATTGCAAATTTTGGGGCTATAGCTGCCGTCTGTTCAGCGGCGATCAACGGGCATTAGGCAATTAAGAGGTATTAACAGGTATTAGTCAGCAGGATTATCGGGTAGTGCTGTAATTCAGTAATGATGCATGGGCGAAAGCCTTGCTACATCAGCAATCTTTTGCCAAAAAGCATCACCTCACAGGCACTACCCGCGCAAGAGGTCGATTTTCCTACCGAGCAATAGCTTGATGCTATTGCTTGACTTTTTGTGTCAAGTTTTGACCTGAAAATTCCAGATCCAATCCTTGAGTCACTGATCACTGCTGACGGCTTCCTGAACTCACATTGATTAGACACTTCTATGCAGAGCTAATACTCAGCTAGCTGTTACGCGCCATTCTGCAACCTAAGGACTCTCTAGATTGCGGCCCGAGGCGCGATCGAACCAGCGCAGCAGCACGCGGGCCAGTTTGCCCGAGTGGTGGCGAATCAGGCCCGTTTCGGGATCTTCATCGATGATGTTGGCGATTACGATCCGGCGGCCCAGTTGGGCCACGGCGGCGCGGTCGAGTTCGATTGCATGGCTATGTTCGCGGGCATAGCGATCAAGGGCTTTGGATGATGGGGGATTTTTTTGAACCAACACCGCATCGAACAGTTTCTGGCCACAGGCGCGATCGATCGCCCGAATGTGATCCGACACGGTGTAGCCCTCGGTTTCGCCCGGTTGGCTCATCACGTTGCAAACATAGATGCGCGGCGCGGGGCAGCGGCCGATCGCCTCCGTAATTTCGGGAACCAATAGGTTGGGAATCACACTGGTGTAGAGACTGCCGGGGCCAATGATGATGTAGTCTGCCGACTCGATCGCCTCGATCGCCCGAGGTACCGCCCGAGGATGGGAGGGCGTGCAGCCAATCCGCGCGATTTGGCCATGGGCCTCGCTAATGTTCGACTCGCCTTCCACGTAGCGGCCGTCTGTTAATTCGGCCCACAGCACCACATCTTCGAGGGTGGCCGGCAGCACCCGCCCTTGCACGGCCAAGACCTGGGAACTGGCATCGATCGCCTGTTCCAAGTCGCCCGTAATGTCGCTCATCACCGTCAAAAACAGGTTGCCGAAGCTGTGGCCCGCCAAGCCACTGCCCGTGGTGAAGCGATATTGAAACAACGCCGTCATCAACCGTTCTTCCGCCGACAGGGCCGCCAGGCAGTTGCGAATATCCCCTGGTGGCAGCACGCCAAAATCGCGCCGCAGCCGGCCCGAGGAGCCGCCATCATCGGCCACCGTGACGATCGCTGTAATGTTGGCGCTATATTGCTTCAGACCCCGCAGCAAGGTGGAAAGACCCGTGCCGCCCCCGATCGCCACAATCCGCGGCCCCCGGTTTAGGCGGCGGTGGGTGAGGAGGCGATCGATCAGTTCTTCATCGCCGTCCGGCATCAAAACATCGGCGATCGTGCCCAGGGTGCGCGTTTGCCCCCACAACACCAACCCCAACCCTCCCGCCAGCAGCAGTGGCCCCGAAAGGCTATTGGGAATCAACGTGGCCAGCCGTCCCAAAAATTCCTGCAAAAACTGGGTTGTGTAGAACACCGGGGTTTGCTTCGTCCAAATCGCAGCCCCTAGCCACACCAACACCGCCCCTCCAGCACTGGTCAACAGCCAGCGTTTGACCAGCAGGCCGGGAGCGAGCCATTTAACCCATTGGTTAACCCGCTTGGGAGCGCGGCGCTTCCAGATGGCTCGCGGGAGATGACCGAGCCAGTGAAGCGTGGAGTAAGGCAATCGATTCTTCAAGGGAAAGGGGAGGGAAAAACTGAGGGAGCAGCGATCGATGGGCGCGATGTCGAGAAGGGTGAGGCTGCTGCCGGGAAGCAATCTCGCCCGCCTCGGAGGGGGAATCGGCTGGGGCCGGACTGAAACGATCGCCCGGCTCATGATTCGCAGGGCATTCAGCGAATTGCGAACCGGCCAAGGAATCGGCGAAACCGATCGGGGGCTTGGCAGAGCGACACTTAGCCAGTCACAATTTCCATGAGGATAGCGCGATCGCGAATTCCGTCCATCGGTCACCTATGAGTCATTTGTCCGCTGCGAGTGGAGGGGCTTCCGGCGATCCGGCCCAATTGCCCCCCGATCGATCACATTCCAATGAATCGCTAGAACCCAAACCGGCCACAGCCCAATTACCCACCGTTGCGATCGAGTCCAGCGTGCCACCGCGCGGAGCCGACCCCCTAGTGGAGTTGTGCGGCATTAGCAAAACCCTCGGCGATCGCAAGATTTTAGACCGGGTTGACTTTGCAATTTATCCCAATGAGGCGATCGCCATTATTGGCCCCTCCGGCACCGGCAAGTCCACCATCTTGCGGGTGATTAGCGGCCTGCTCGAACCCGACGAGGGAGAAGTGCGCCTGCTGGGGGAACCAAGGCTGGGCCTGCTGGGGGACAGTCACGAACCGGAAGGGATAGACATCAAGCTGGTCTTTCAGCAAGCCGCCCTGTTTGACTCCCTGACCGTGGGCGAAAATATTGGGTTTTCGCTGCTCGAGGCCGGTAAGTTGTCGCTCGATCGAATCCAGTCCCTGGTCGATCGGGCCCTAGAGCGGGTGGGGCTGCCGCCCATTGCCGATCGCTATCCGGCAGAACTGTCGGGCGGTATGAAAAAACGGGTTAGTTTTGCCCGCGCCATCATCGAAAATCCTGCGCCCGACGGCCATCTAGTGCCGGAAGTGCTGTTATACGACGAACCCACTGCTGGTCTCGATCCCATTGCCTCAACGATCGTCGAAGACCTGATGCGGGAACTCAGCCGCAAGGTGGATTTTTGTTCAACCTATGTGGTGGTGACGCACCAGGACAGCACCATCCGCCGCACGGCCGATCGGGTCGTGTTTCTTTATGATGGGAAAATTCGCTGGCAAGGATCGGTACATGACATTGATGCCACGGATGACCCCTACGTGCGGCAGTTTTTTAGCAGTGCGATCGAGGGGCCCATTCAAACGATTAGTGCCTGATGAGAAATTAGTAGCGCAACTCTAGTAGCGTTACTCAATCAAATCATTGGCTTAAAAGTCATTGGCTTAACAGTCAAAAGTCACAAGCTGCACTGGGAGGTGGGGTTGAGGGATAAAAACCAACACCGGCCAAGTTCGCATTGATCGAGTTGGGTTTTGCACAGCTCCACCGAACCTATAAAGCTACAAAACTACAAAGCTACAAAGCACTGAGTGATTTGACTGAGTGCTTCGACTGAGTAATTTGACTGAGTGCTTCTGAGTGCTTCGACTGAGTGATTAACCACCAATCCCAACTGAGCGATTAGCCACCAAGCCCGATCCAGTTGAAGGGAACTTGTGAGATCGATCGCCTAACGGGTGCTGAATGGATCGCTGAGTTAGCCATATTCCGACTGTATAAGGTGTAAGTTGGCGTTGGCTCATCACCCCATCTGCCGTTGGCTCGATCGAGTCGATCGCCCCTTGCTTCATCCCATGCCACAGGAGACCGTTCACCATGCGATCGCGCACCGTCCGAGAAGGAGCCGTTGGTCTGCTGGTTTTGTTCGGCGTGGGCTTGGTTGTCACCCTGAGCCTATGGCTAAACGAAACGTATTTTGGCCGTCGCAGCTATCGCATTGTGGTGGAGTTTGCCAATGCGGATGGCCTAGAAGTGGGATCGCCCGTGCTGTTTCGCGGTGTCCCCGTTGGCAAAGTGGCCGAGATCCGCGCTGAATCAAATTCGGTTGCTGTTTCCTTGGACATCGAAAATCCTGACCTACGGATTCCCCGCAACTCATCGGCGGAGGTCGATCGCACCGGCTTGATTGGTGAAGGCTCCTTAGCCATTCGCCCCAATGGTAATCAGTTGATGCCAACCAGCGGCCCGGGCCCGTCCGATCGCGGCTGCGACCAACAGGTGCTGATTTGTGATGGTGAACGCATCGTCGGCAGTCCACCCATTAACTACGGTTCTCTGATTCGGGCAATCGTCAAAATCGCCGATTTGATTACCGATCCAACGTTCCAAGGCAAGGTCGATCGCGCCGTGGGCAACCTGAACGCCACCACGACAGAAATCCAAAGACTGAGTCGTGATGCCGCCAGCCTGGCCCGGACGCTCCAGAAAGAAACCGGCACTTTTGGGGACACAGCCCGATCGATTACCCGCACCTCCAACACGATCAACAATATCGCCATGAGTTCTGGCGGGGCGATCGTGCGGACGGCGGGTTCGATCGAGCAGACCGCTGCCAGCTTCAATGGCCTAATGGCAGACAATCGCGGCAACCTGACCCGCACTCTCACCAGCATTGCCCAAACCAGCAGCAGCCTGCGATCAGCCCTGGCCGAGGTGGCCCCGGCCATGCAGCAATTACGCAACAGCAATCTGCTGCAAAATCTCGATGCGCTCACGGGCAACGCAGCTCAAACGGCAGCCAACCTGCGCGACATTACCGGATCCATTAGTAATCCTCAGACCCTGAGGATGTTGCAGCAGACCCTGGGTTCAGCGCAGGCTACCCTGCAAAACATCGACAAAATTACCGGCGATCTGGACGACTTGACCGGAGATCCACGCTTTCGCAACAGCTTGCGGATGATTGTCAATTCCCTGGGACGCTTGCTGACTTCCACCCAAGAATTGCAACAACAGGTGCCCCAACCCAATTCGGCTCCTACGGGCGATCGCCCAACGCGATCGGCATCAGACCCCAATCCAGATGTAGATGTGCGTTTCGAGCGGTAGGGACACACGGCCGACCATACGTCCCCATCCCTACCCAGATCTGGCCTACAGGCGGTTCGTAGCAAGCCACAGCGCTCCTGGGCCGCATCACTCAACCTCGTCGTAGTCCGGCGGAAAATCCTCAGCGGGCCACAGCAACCGCAACCCCATCACCGCAAACCCCAGGGCCGCCGCTGCCTTAACTAAGCGAGTGGGCAACAACTGAGCCGTACCCTCGCCGATCACCACACCGATCGCACTAGCCACCACCAGCGCCACCGAAGCCCCTAAGAAGACGGCCCGGGGCGATCGGGAATTGCCACTCAGGGCGATCGCCGCCAATTGGCTCTTGTCGCCCAACTCCGCCAAAAACACCGTGACAAAACTCAACCCCAAAAGCTGCCAATTCATACCTGTTCCTCGCCGTGCCTCATGGCTGTTTCTTGCCGTTGTGCTTGCGGAACTGGCTCTAGCTGCCGAGCATCACATCCCAGAGCAGGGACACAGACACCACCAACAGCAACGCCCCCACCGCCGTTTCCAAGGTGCGCGCCGACAAGCGTTGAGACAACCATTGGCCAAGCACCACACCCACAAGACTGGTGGCAATTAAGGCCATCGCCGCCCCCGCAAACACAACCCAAGGTTGATGGGATTCGGCCGCCATCAACAACACCGCCACTTGCGTTTTGTCGCCAAACTCCGCCAGAAAAATAGCGATGAAGGTGGAGCCAAACGCCCCGATCGCCTTGGAGGGAGCAGCACGCTCTGGGGTTGTTGAGGGAATGGTCGCAGGTTGAGACGGGTCGATCGCCGACTCAGATTGGGAAGGGGTGGGCGCAGAAGAGTCGGACAAAATCACGTTGGCGATTGAGAGAATGAATCGAATGAGTCAACGGTGGCTAAATTCCACAAGTCCCAAAACACAGTTTGCCGTCAGCCTCCCAGAACCGGTCAGCATAGCAACCGTCATCCCTGGGCTGGGCGATCGCCTCGCCAGCATCACGCCAGCGTCACGGAGTCGGGGACTATGCCCCTAGGCTGCATTTCACAGTTGTTTCATCTTTAAGCCGAGATCATTCTAGCGCCTTCATTGGTCAATCTTCACGTCACTTCGAGGCCATCCCGAGTCAGCAAATGAACCATTAGACCCCGATTAGACCCCAATTAGACCCCGACTTCGATCAGTCCTGCGAGGATGTTTGAGAAGTATCTTGCGGCCCGAACCAAGCACCAATCGTTGTGGGAGCAAGGGGTTTAAGCCCCTTATCTACGTCGATCGCTGGGGTACACAAAGTATCGGTACAAAGTATCAATACAAAGCATTAATTTTGGCTTTTCAGACATCCTCTAATGCACCTCGCGATGGCTGGGCTATGAATTTACCGATGGATCTAGGGTGCGATCGGGAACCACCCCAAGAACCAAAATTATCGAGCAAGTATTAATCGCTACCAAACTCCAGCCAAATTACCCATACAGCAACGGCTTGCATGGTAAGCAGACAGTAAACGCACCGTTTGGGGGTGCAATTGCAGGGGCAAAAACGCCGCGCGCGATTGTCGCCAGCATTTTTTAGTGGAGGATTTTGATCAAGCTGATTTTGATCAAATCTATGGGCTGATTTCTTCTTTAAAGATTACTTGAAGCAACGCGCGAATCTTGGGCTTTTGTCCAATAATGGGGGCAATCTGTTCACCTTTTAGGTTGTCGATTTACTCGACAGCCCTGCTCGTGATTTGGGGTACTGCTCGGGTTGCTGCCGTAAATTCCAATTGTGATTGCTGAAAGACCGAGCGCTTGCTAGCCTAGCTCGAGGATCAGGGCATCCTACGGTTAACGACTAACAACCTTTGGTTAATCGTGGTGGAGTCCTCAATTCTGTCGTGACTAGTTCGAGATTGGAGTCTGTAGGTCTTGGTTGGATGATGTCTCAAGGTTCGACACCGTTGCCGGGTTCCTGCCCTGATGGGTGTCAGCCCTCAACCGTATTCTCCCAACCCTGTGGGACACCCTGTACGAGAAACTAGCTGCCTAGACGATTGCGAGTGGCTGGCAAGCCCCTAGGCGATCGAGTATTCGTCACAGGGTTTCAAAAAACACCGGATTTTGGATTCATTATCCTGGTAAGTACGGTTAACCCTATTCGCGATCGCTCGGTGCAGCTCGGTACAACTCAGACTGGTGTTGTTGCTCATGCTGATTCCCCAAAATATGGATCGATCCACTCGGGTGGCGTTGCAAATTCGTCCAGCGGAACCTGGGGATTTGGCCAGCTTGGCAGATTTGTTGGCCGAGAGTTTTCATTCCCGCCGAGGCTGGTGGCGGTGGCTATTCCCATTGTTGAGGGCTGGCATTTATGAAGACCTACGGACTCGATTGCAATCCCAGCGCGATCGCTGCCTCTGCCTGGTGGCAACATCCGTTTCCGGGCGGTCAACGGCTCCGAGCGTCAGCTTACCTGAGGTGATCGGCACGGTTGAAATTGCCGGACGATCGCCCTTTCCTTGGTTTGGTTCGCGTCACTATCCCTACGTGTCGAATTTGGCGGTTCGATCAGACTATCGCCGTCGTGGTGTCGCGCTGCAACTGCTGGATGCTTGCGAGCAGATTGCGCGCCAATGGGATTGTTCAGCCCTATACCTCCACGTTCTTGCTGATAATGGCGCGGCAAGGCGGCTGTATGATCGGGCTGGCTTTCTGCCCGATGAACAACTCAGGAATGGCCAATTTGCCTCCTGGCAGCGGCCGGCCCGTCTGTTGTTGCACAAGCCACTGGGGTAAGCTGCCATGATTCGCCTATCCCTCGCCTCTTTCACTCGTCTCGATCGTCCAACTTCCTTGCTTGCCGACTCCGTGTCACAGTTTGCCCCCTCTTCGTCTGAGCCACTCGATCCCGAATCGCCGCTTGGTCGCATTCGTAGCGGCCAGACCTGGATCGTGAATAATCGCCGTCGCAATGGCTTGATTTTAGTCAAAGAATTCTATGCTGAGTTTGCGGGGCCTGGGGCGGCGGTTGGTGGTTCGATCGACAGTGATTGTCATGCCGTGATTCCCTTGGGTGATTTTGAGCTGCTAGAGCCAAAATCGGTGGCCGAGCGAAAAACGGGCTATCTCACAAGGTTGCAATGGCTCAAGCTGATTGAGCGGGCTGTGGCGCGGGGGGATGCTCGCCAGCGATCGCGTAAGTTACTAGATTTGTTTGAAGAGTTTTTCGATCGCTCAGATATCGACAAGTTGCCCGACCTGGCCCTAGCTGCCATTGTGGGTGTGATGCCCAAGACGGTGCGGATGGTGCGCCATGGCGGTCGCGAGTCCTAGAGCCTGCGTCTAATCTACCTGTATCTGGTCTACCCGTACTTGGTCTACCTACGTCTGGTCTACCTACGTCTGGTCTACTCGTGCTTGGTCTACCCGTACCCGATCTATCTGCATCTGATTCAATTGTTCCCGGTCAAGGCTCGGCGATCAAGGGAGGGCTTGGGGACAAGTTTGGTGTTTGATAGTTGGGTGATTTGTGATTCCGCCTATCTTTCCCGTGTATCTTCAACGTTTGCACTTGCAGCAGTTTCGGAACTATACCGAACAATGGGTTGAGTTTGTGGCTCCCAAGACGATTTTGGTGGGCGACAATGCGCAGGGAAAATCCAATCTATTGGAAGCAGTAGAACTGCTGGCAACCCTGCGATCGCACCGCACAAGTCGGGATACAGATTTGGTGCGATCGACCCAGGAAGCGGCGCGGGTCACGGGCTGGATTGAGCGCCGCACAGGAGCCATCGAGCTGGGGCTTAGTTTGCGACGAGTGGGCCGACGTACCCTCATTCGCAGTGGTGAAACCCTCCGGCGACAGATTGATGGGCTGGGATCGCTGAATGCGGTGGAATTTTCGAGTTTGGATTTGGAGCTGGTGCGGGGCGGGCCGGAGCGGCGACGATCGTGGCTGGATGGTTTGGTGGTGCAGCTTGAGCCTATCTATGCCCATTTGCTGCGGCAGTACGATCGCGTTTTGCGCCAGCGGAATGCTCTCCTGCGGGACTGTGCGAAACAACATCGGGAAGGCCGCCCGCTCGACCACTCCAGCGAATTGAAGGTGTGGAATGCACAGCTTGTGGTGGCAGGAACGCGCTTAATTCGGCGCAGGGGTCGGGCGCTGGCTCGCTTGGCTCCGTTGGCGGCCCGCTGGCATGGCGAAATCAGTGGGCGATCGGAGGTGCTGGGGGTTTCCTATGCGCCGAATGTGGCGATTTCGCCGGATATTTGGAACCTGGAAGCTACGGAGCAGGCCCGGGCGATCGAAACGGCCATGCTGGCTCAAATTCGCGATCGAGCCGAGGTGGAATATTACCAAGGCACGTCCCTGGTGGGGCCCCATCGCGATGATGTGAGCTTGCGAGTCGATGACGCACCGGCCAAGCAGTATGGTTCCCAAGGACAGCAGCGGACTTTGGTGTTGGCCCTGAAGCTGTCGGAACTTTGTGCGATCGAGTCGGTGGTGGGGGAGCCGCCGCTGTTGCTGCTGGATGATGTGCTGGCGGAATTGGATCTCAATCGCCAAAATCAACTCCTGGGGGCGATCGCCGATCGCTTCCAAACGATTGCCACCACCACGCACCTGGGGGCCTTTGATGCGCGCTGGCTAGACTCAGCCCAGATCTTGACCGTGCGATCGGGGGCGATCGTCTCGACCAGCGCATGAGTCATGCATCCAAAAGCAATCCACAAGCAATAGCTTGTCAGTAGCCTGTTAGTAGCCTGTCAGTAGCCGGCCGATGACTGGCGATCGGCCGATCGCCACCGGGTCAGCCGCCAACGCCCAACAATCACCAACCCAAAAGTCACAAAAATTAATAGGAAAGTTCTATAGGTTTAGGGGGGGGTCATCACTTCCATCGCCGTAGGGGTTGGGTCTGCCAATCTTCACCCGAGCGATCGCCACACCCCCATTCAATTGATCACTCAAATCACCCAACAACCATCAAAAACAAAAAGGCAAAAACAAAAAGGCAAAAACAAAAAGGGCAGCTACTCATCGGTAGTCTGCCCTTGCGGTTGGGTTGCTCCGTAAATCGAAGCTGCAAATGAGGAGTGAGGATAGGCGCTAATGCTCAAAGAGCAAGTCATTTAGATCATCGATATTTAGATCATCGATTGTCGAGCATTGAGTCAGCCCTGGGTCATGAAGATTAAGTTGACCCGGTGCTATTTAGGACTCAACAGGACTACTTGAGCGAGTCGGCCTCGGCTTCGAGGCGACGTACCAATTCGTTATCGCCATTGGCACGAGCCACTTCAATGCGATGCTCAAGCAGTTTGCGCAGGTTGTCGCGATGGGTTTCGGCAACTTGGGCAGGGTTCGGGCGGTTGCGGCGGAGTCCAAACATAGTTCAGGAGGGCAATTGAGCTTAGAGGTGGATGTATTAAAGAGCCTGCATACAGCACGCTCAATGGCGTAGATGGCAGTCCCCGATGTCTGAGACGAGCGAACTACGCTTGCCCGGCGCGATCGGCGATTGATTAGGAACGCTGAAGCGCTGTGCATGACTTGATAATGTCAGGATAGCTTAAATTGAGATCAAAAAGTATCTAATGTGGCAGAAAATCCGTATTTCATCCAATCGGTGTTTTACTTCCCATGACCCTACCCCTAACAGCCTGGCCAAATCCCCCGCACTCGATCGCGATTTTGTCGGATTTTGGGCAAGCCGATGGCTATGTCGGAATCCTGAAAGGAGCGATCGCCAGCGTCAACACTGCCGTTCCCATCCTTGACCTGACCCACGACATTCCACCGCAGGATGTGCGAGCGGGCCGGTTTGTCCTAGCGAATGCGATCGATTATTTTCCGTTGGGTACTGTGTTTTTGGCGGTGGTCGATCCAGGGGTGGGGAGCCTGCGCCGCCCCCTAGCTGTGGCAATCGATCGCGGTTGGCTGGTGGGCCCGGACAATGGACTATTGAGTGGTGCTTGGGCCCGATCGACCGCGCAGTCGGCGGTGATCTTAAATCGGCGATCGTTTTGGCGTGTGCCCAATCCCAGCCACACGTTCCACGGTCGAGATCTGTTTGCTCCGGTGGCGGCCCACTTGGCTAGCGGCGTGCCCATTGAGTCCCTGGGCGAGCCGATCGCCCTGGAAGCCCTGGTCAACTTGTCGCTTCCGCCCTTGGAAATTTCGGCGGATGGTCAAACCCTGGTAGGTGAAGTGCAATATATTGATCGATTTGGCAATGCGGTTTCAACCGTTCCCAACGAAGCATTGGTGGGGCGATCGTGGCGGGCGCGAGTCACGGATCACTGGCTGCCGGCCGGGAGCGCTTACAGCCACGTGCCCCTGGGCCATTGCCTGGCCCTGGAAGGTAGTCACGGTTGGGTGGAGCTGGCTTGCTATGGTGGCAGCGCGGCGGCGGCATTGGGGTTGCAACGGGGCGATCGCGTGGTGGTGGAGTTGCTGTCCTAGGGATTAGGAGTTGGCCGGGCCGATCGCCAGCATCACCGGCTCGATCGCCCCTGAAATAACAAACACAACTCGATCGCCTTTGATTGCAACGTCTCGATCGGTTCACCGCCCCGTTTCAGACGAGTTTCTTGCTCTAACAAAATTCGCAAACTTTGTTGCAGAGCGCTCAGGGCCATGGGCTGCACTTCTTTTTTGATGAAAAACAGGCGCTTCGGGTTGCTCAAGTCAGCGGCCTTGGCGATCGCGTTGTCATCCCGCTCGCCGCGATCGATCATCAACTTCACCCACAGCCAGAGGCGAAATTGCGACACCAACGCCGCATGAATCCGCAGAGGATTTTCGTTGCGGGCGATCAAGTCGGCAATCAGTTTTAAGGAAGGCGACACCTGCCCCAAGGAAATCGTTTTGGCCAATTCCAGACTGCTTTGGGTAGACACCGACACGAGCTGGTGAATGTCGGCGGCAGTGATGGGGCGATCGCCCGCAAACAGTTGTAGCTTTTCCAGTTCGCCGTAGAGCTGGCGGGTGTTGTTGCCCACCGCTTGCACCAGCAACTCCGCCGCATCGGGCTGGATTTTTACCCCCACGCTGCGGGCGGCCTGCTTCACCTGTTGCAACAGCTCATCGGTTTTCCAGGGGGGAATAGGCGAAAATTCTTGAATCTCCGTGCCATTGGCTTTTTGCAACAGCTTGGTAGACTTGAGCCGGCCATCGGGCTTGGCCCGCGAGGTCAGCAGCAAAATCCCATTGTCGGGAATTTGCAGCAAGGTGCGCTCCAGCTCCCGTAACCAGTCTTCGGGGCAGCGCTGGGCCAAAACCGTATCCGCCAGCCACACCAAGCGATCGCCCGTGCCAAAGGGAGGAGTCACTGCTTGGGCCAGAGCTGCGAGTAAGCTGTCCTCGCGATCGGGGGGGATTTTCTCAAAATTGAAGCTCTCCCAAGCCGGATCAACACGCGATCGCAACGGCGCGATCGCCCGCTGCATCGCAAAATCATCCTCCCCCCAAAACCAATAAACCGGCATCTCCTGCCCCCCTCATGTCCTTCAGGACTCACAGGACTCACGCCGGACTTGCTAAAATCCTCACCCCCCAGCCCCTCTCCCAAAAAGGGCCAGAAAAGCGTAGTGCTGGCTCCCCTTCGCCCCACTTGGGAAAAGAGGTTGGGGGATGGAGGTAATTGGAACGTTGTGTCAGTCCTGATTCATTTTGGGAAATGATGACACCCCCGAGACTCCTTGCGACCTAACGATTTCGTCAAGACAGAACCAGGGTTTCAGGCGATTTAACGACCAGCTAGGGTTGGTCTTCAGGGTTGGTCTTCAGAGTTGATCTTCTCCCTTGAGAGCTACCACCAGCCGCCGATCGGGTTCTTGGCCCTCACTGTGGGTGGTGATGTCCGCGTAGGCCGCTAACATCGCGTGCAGCTGTTTCCGTTGGGATGACGACAAGGACTCGATCGCCACGGATTGACCCGTTTGGCGCACTTGGGTCACGGCATTAGTTGCCACCGACTCCAGAGCTGCCCGCTGCTGCGATCGAAACCCATTCAGCTCGATCGTGTAGCCACAGTGGTCGTCATGTTCCACGCCCACATTCAGCAACATATTGGCCAAATATTGCAGGGCATCCAGGGTGGCTCCCGACTCGCCCAGGGTGGCAGCCACCCGCTCTGGCGACCAGTCAGCCGCCGCGATCGTTAGCCAGTAGTTGGGCGCATTGTCCACCGGATCGTGGTGCACCTGCACAGCCGTGGGCAGCCCCAGCCGCACCAACAGACCCTCCAGCCAGATTCGTCCTCGATCGCCCGGGTCGCTCATGGTTTAGGACTTTCCTTTGCGATTGTTCGGCTTGTTAGGCGATTGTCCCTTGGGGTTGGTGGTCGGCTTCGGAGCAGCACTCTTGGTCGGCTTCGGAGTCGATCGCCCACCCGTGCCGCCGGTTTCCACTGCCACCGCCTTCACATCCACAATGCCCTGCTCCTCAGCCATCTTTTGGATGTTTTCCGGCAGCGGCTCCCGCGACAAGATAAACGCCTGACCGGTTTGGAACAAGTTCGCCACCACCATATACATCAGCACCCCAGCAGGCAAGGGGAAAAACAAGAACATCCCCGAAAAGATAATCGGAGTCAGTTTGTTTGCTGCCGACTGTTGGGGGTTGTCCGTTGCGCCTTGGCTAGAAATCGTTTGGCTGACATAGAGGCTCAGACCAAAGGACAGCACCATAGCCACGATATCCCAGTGAATCCCTTCATCGTCCACTGCGCCCACATGGCCCAGGGCACTGATGAACAAGAATCCCTTGTTGGCAGCCAAGCCGGGCAGGGTTCCTTGCAGGGTCACATCACCCGGTTGTAGGGCTTCGATCGTGCCGTCATCATTGATCTTGATGCGCTCGCCGCCCTTCATGGCTTGCCACTTGGGAGTCAAGTCCACATCCGAATCTGGAGCCACTTCAGCCGCGAGGGCACTCAGGGGCTTGCCATCCGCCGTTTGGAATTCCAGCTTGGTCGTGTTGCCCACAGCCAAACGAGTTCCACCGGGCAGCAAGCCAACCACGGGATAGTGGGTGCTGTCGGAGATGTAGATGTTTTTGGGCGGGGTGACAAAGGCTTCGGGCTGGATCTGGGCGACCTGATCCGCCGGTAGAATTTGCAGGTTCACCGAGTAGGGGACATCCGCAAAGGGCGATCCCCGCAGGGTGGTGAACAAGGCAATCAGCACCGGCATTTGCACCAAGATCGGGAAGCAGCCCGCCAAGGGGTTGCCAAACTCCTTGTAAACCGTGCTGAGTTCTTCTTGTTGCTTGGCGGGATCGTTTTTGTAGCGCTCTTGGATCTCTTTAACTTTTTTCTGCATCAAGGGCTGAGTGATCTTCATCCGCCGCATACTGCGGATCGATCCAGCGCTGATCGGATAGAGGGCAAAGCGCACCACCAGCGTCAGGGCGATGATGGCGAGGCCATAGCTAGGCACGATCCCATAGAAAAAATCCAGGATCGGCAGCATGACATTATTTGAAAGAAATCCAACTCCGAAGTCCATGCGCGTTGCGTCGGTTGTGCGATCGAGTTGTTAAAAGTTATCAAAAAACTGTCCCTTGGCGGCCGGTGACTCGCGCCAGCCACCAAGATCAGCTTGGGGAAACAGAGGGGTCAGCGAGTCGGCAGATCGCAGATTGGCTGGGTGCTATGGCTCCAGACCTGACCACGGCGAGACGAGCATGGAGCGGGTTTGGGGGCTGCTCGGTTTGGTCGAGGTTTGATCGAAGTTGACCGGACTGGCAGCTTAACCCATCTGGAATCTCGGCAAAATTCAAGGGCGATCGCCCCTTAGACAATCGCCCCCGTTACTTATTTAGCGCCGCTAGCTACCTTGGCGGTGTTGGAGCCAATCCGTTCGTTGATGTAGTCAAACAGATCACGGAAGTTGGGCACGGAGCGCAGTTCCAAGCGACTACCATCCTTGAGGGTCAACACCATGTCACCCCAAGCACCCCAACCCCGTGGCACACAAACCACCTTGGCAATTTCGGGGTAGATCACGTCAGCTCGCTCGTTGCCTTGCCAGCCGCTGGTGATCGAGATCCGGCGACTGGTGATTCGATAGCGCAACCAGAGCGATCGCACAACCGCCCCGATGGTCAAGGGCAAACAGATTACCGTCAAGCCCAGCAGGAGGTTCACGATCAAATCGCCTCGGTGGGGGCCGCCTTCATAGTAAACGTCTTCCTTGATACCCATAGATTTTGTCTCCAGGTCATACCTAGATCTGATCCAAATTAAGTGCCCATCTATTATGAATAGCGTGGGTGGGCCGGTGGCGATTAGGCCAGGGCTTTAGCGGTTGATTGCGGGACGAACCGCCGCCAACAACTGCTCCAATTCTTGCAGAAGTTTGGGGTAGTTGCACTCTAGGGCGGTGGGGTGAACACCGATCACCGCCAACCAGCCCGGCGGCAGGTGGGGCAACAATTGGCAAAGGCTGCCATGAATCCAGCGTCGGAGGCGGTTGCGCACAACCGATCGCTTATCGACTTTGCGACTAATGGAAACGCCGATTTTGGGTGGAGTGGGGGATGGAGCCGGGCCATCGGTTGGTGAGGCGATCGCTGGTGGCCAATAAACCCACAGCGTCAGATATTTGCTGCGATACCGTTTGCCTTGCCGATACACTCGGTCAAAGTCTGATCGATGTCGCAGTCGATATGCTTGGGGTAGGGCCATGCCGAGGAATATGCTGGGGCGATCGCTCAACCACCCTGTGACGAATTGCGCTTGAGCAACCCGAATTACACCGCCAACCGAGCGCGACCGCGACGGCGACGGGCGTTCAGGACGCGGCGGCCGTTTTTGGTTCGCATCCGGGCACGAAAGCCGGAAACACGCTTGCGCTTGCGATTGGTTCCTTCAAGAGTACGCTTGGTCATGGTTTGGCTAGCTCCGAGTGGGCGGTTGGCGGACTAAGCGTTGACCAAACGGAAGCGGGGGCGATCGCACGGAAACGGTTCACGGCTGCACCCTACTGCTGTCTGGCTTGGCAGTCCATTGAATTGGTTCAACAAATTGAGCGCCTGTCTAGCTGTTAGAAAGCGCGACTTCCGATGATATCACGAGCCGGTGCGTTGGTCGGAGATCGGCGAAGTCGCGCTGGGCCGCCTTTCGATTGATCGGTATTGTGGTCTTGATCTGAGTCGTCGTCAGGATCGCTGGGTGACCGATCGGGAAAGTAGCCCGTCATTTTGCCCAGCACGAGGCCGCCGATGCCCAACACGCCTTTTTCAAACAGGCCTTTGAAGGTTTGGAACAGTTCGGATTGTTGGGGATTGATCTGAGGTTGGCTGGCCAGGTGGATGGCGGCTCCGCCAGAGAGGGCGGTGAACAAAACGGAGACGATCAGCAGTTGTTGATAGATTTGCGGGCGTTTCATGGGAGTTGGCTCCTGTGTTTGGAACTCCTCCAGTGAAAAACAGTTGGCTCTCAGAGGTTGGATGCGAGAAAATTCTCAGAGGTGATGAGAAATTCTCAGCATGACTCCAGCCCGTGCCAAAGAAATTTTCGACAAGCTGCCACCCAAACGAAAAGCCGTCCTAGAGAGGATCGTGCGCGGAGAAACCAAGGTCAAAATTGCTACGGATCTATGCGGTGGCAACACGGACAACGTCGGGCAACATTTGCGCCAACTGTATAAGGACTTTGGGATCAGGGTAGAAGGACAAAATAAGCTGCCGGTATTGATTGCGGAGTTCAAGGCTTGGCAGGTTGCTTGGGGCGATGCGATCGAGCCGGTGCAGTCTGAGTTGGCATCGGATGCGATCGATGTGGCCTGGGTGCGATCGCAGGTGGAGGCAGATTTGCGGCGGCGGTGCGGCACAATGAAAGTCCTAGATATGGAGCAGCCGATTGCCTTAAGCACGATTTATACCCAAGTAAACGTGTTGGAAAAGTTGACAGAAAATCAACGTTTTACCATATCGGAACTTCGTGAAAATTTAGATGAAGTTGAAGATTTTGACCGCTTTTGCCTAGGTCGAGTTCGGCAAGAGAGAATTTCTGGCTTGAATGCTATTGAACAACATAAGGCCCTCATGGTTTTAGGTAAACCAGGATCAGGAAAAACTACATTTTTAAAACATTTAACAATTGCTTGCTTAGATCAAAAAATATTTAAAGAATATGTGCCAGTTTTTGTAACTCTTAAAGAATGGTCAGAGTCCTCTAAACAGCCGGGATTGATAAAGTTTATTGCAGATCAATGGTCAAAATTTTCCATCCCTCAATCCAGCAAAATAGTATGGGATTTACTGAAAGAGGGTCGAATTTTAATGTTTTTTGATGGACTAGATGAAGTTTTAGCAAATGATACCAACCGAACTATCCAAGAAGTTAATAATTTAGTGCGAAATTTTCCTAAAAATAGATTCGTCATGACTTGTAGGATTGCGGCAAAAGAATACAGCTTCAGTGACTTTTCTGAAGTAGAAATGGCGGATTTTACACAAGATCAAATAAAGGAATTTGTCAATAATTGGTTTAAATATCATGAAGACATTCCCAAAATCAATCAATTTATTCAACAATTAAAGGTAAACGAACCAATTCTAGAGCTGGCAAGTAATCCACTTCTATTAACATTGCTATGTTTAGTATTTGGTGAAAGTGGTGATTTTCCGCGTAATCGTGTCAGGCTTTATGAAGAAGGTGTAAATCTTTTATTGAAGAAATGGGATGGAAAACGAAACATTCAGCGAGATAAAATCTATAAAAATTTATCCATTGATCGAAAAGAAGATTTATTATCTCAGCTAGCTCTTTCCACTTTTCAGGAAGGACTTTACTTTTTTGAAAAATCTATAGCCAAGAAAGAGATTGTGGGCTATATATCAAACCTACCTGATGTTCAAAACAACCCAAAAATACTGAGCCTGGATAGTGAGGCTACCCTGCATTCTATCGTGGCACAGCATGGGCTACTTATCGAACGATCGCGTGGAATCTATTCCTTTTCCCACTTAACATTTCACGAGTATTTTGCTGCACGTGAAATATTTCTTAGTCAAAATCTTGATCTTTGGACTTTACTGTCAACAAATATATCAAGAAAATCTTGGAGAGAAATTACCTTGCTGGTAGTGGGAGGCATGAGAAAAGCAGATGAATTAATGAAACTCTTAAGCAAGAGAGTCAATGAATTAATTGCCTTTGATCGTGATCTCAATGAAATACTTGAATGGGTTTCAATCAAGATGGATTCTAATTTGTCTTTCCCAAAAAGATACTTGGCTGGTCGCTTCTATTTAATAAGTGTAATCAACTTCGATCAGGCAATTGAAATTTCTGATGCAATGCACCATGAAGATAATGATGATTCTTATTCCATTCTGCTAGATCGATGCTTGATGTCAATTTCAGAATATTACGAAACCGAAGATGATTCAAATTCTCTATTTGAAAATCTAGGTTATGCACTAAAGCTTTGTGAACTCATGAAAAATGAAATCCTTGGTAAAAAGATTCAAGAATTAACCCTAAGAATCGACTCAATACTTGATTTTGATAGTGAGCAAGGCAACCTTGAAGAGAGACCATGGCTTTCCGAGTTTAGATCGACTGCAATTAGATATCGAGATGTCTGCCATCAATGGTCGCTATCTTATGAACAAAGAGACTTACTGCAAGAATATGCAGCCGCTTCTTGGAGGCTGCTGGAATGTTTGAATACGGATTGTTATTTGTCCCGAGAAGTGCGGCAAGACATCGAAGCCACAATGCTGCGCCCGATCGCCCAAATTAAGGACTACTATGCCGCCAAAGGCAAACCCTATCCACCCGTTCCCAACCCCTAACCCGCGATCGCCGACACACTCGATCGGGGACTCGCGGGCACAAAATCCTCCTCCCGCAACCCCAACTCAATCAGGTCATCGATCAAAGAATCCGTACCATTCCACTCCACCCGAACTTGCTCCCCGATCGCCCGCAAATGCAGCACCACACTATGGATGTGATCGCGCGATCGCCCATAACAATCGCCACCGATCCTTTGCGGAAAACTGAAACGTTCGATCGCGCAATTCTAGCCAAGTCATGATCCGCGTCCTTGAAGCGGGGGACTACGGCGGATCATCGCTGAAAAATTGGCAACAAAAATCCCCCAGCCGGGGCCGGGGGAACATCGTCAGGGTGCATCTACCTGACCATTACTAGCGATCGCCCCGTGCCCAATCCGGAAACTATGCCCCAATTCTTGGCTATGGCTCAAGGCGGATGGGCTGTTCCATCGCATCTTCCCAGGTAAACGGCGGCTCGATCGGGAAGGTCTCCAGCACTAACCCCGTATCACCGTAGGCCTCATCGCGGGCATCGGCGTAGGCTGCTTGGATGGCCTCCGGGAGCCAAGGCTTGAGACTGGGGTTTTCCTTCAGCAGGGTTTGGATTTTGCGGCGGCTGATGTTGATGGTGGCAACCCAAGAGGGCGATCGCTGACTGGGTTGATATATCCACTTCAGCAAATGTTGATAGAGCCGCGTCAGATCGCTGATCAGCGCCCGCCGTTCCGAAGCTCCCAAGCTTTTAATTTCCTCAATGAGGTTGGTGACATCGAGGCGATCGAGCTGGCCCAACTCCAAAAGTTCGACCTGTTTTTGCACCCAACCGTAATAGTCTGTCTCGTAGGTAATAGTTGTTTTGAGAGACATGGGCGATCGCTCCACTAGTACAAGCAGCTTAATCGTAACTTCCTTCCAAAAATCAGCCGAAAATCAGCTACAGTATAAATTTGATACATTGATGATGATTTCATCAAATATTTTATAAGTAGCCACTGTTATGGGTTCAAACTCCAAGCGAACTTCTCCTATTTTTTTAGATTCGGAATCCAGCAATTCTATTGAGCAGAATCATGCTCTTGTTCATCCTCGCAGTCGGCGTAAAATTGCCTTTGGCTGGTATGGTGGCAAGTTTTCGCATCTAGATTGGCTCTTGCCTCTTTTACCCCAGTGTCACCATTACTGCGAACCCTTTTCGGGATCAGGTGCTGTTTTGCTTAATCGGGAGTCATCCCCGGTTGAAACCTACAACGATATTGATGGGGAAGTTGTTAATTTCTTCCGAGTTTTACGGGATCATTCAGACAAACTGATTCGAGCGATCGCCCTTACACCCTTTTCACGTGAAGAATATTATCAAGCAATCTATGAAGATTTAGATAATCTTGATGATGTTGAGCGTGCTCGGCGCTTTTATATTCGTGCTCGACAAACCAGAACTGGTTTAGCACAAACAGCATCATTAGGACGATGGGCAAATTGCAAGGATACCAGCCGATCAGGAATGTCTGGGGTTGTGTCTCGATGGCTAGGTGGCGTTGAAGCACTAGATGCGATCGCCCTTCGTCTCTTGCGGGTACAGATTGAAAATCGGCCTGCTTTGGATGTCATTCGTCTCTACGATGGCCCCAACACATTCTTTTACTGTGATCCACCGTACCTTCACGAAACCCGAGGTGATACCAAATCCTATGGTTTTGAAATGACCGAACAAGAACATCAGGAATTAGCCCTAGCTCTAAATCAATGTCAGGGAATGGTTGCAGTTTCGGGCTACGATCATCCAGTTATGCAAGATCTATTTCCTGAATCAAAATGGCAAAAGATTCTTGGCCCACAAAAAACCATTCATTCCACTAAAGATACGAGACAAGAAGTGCTTTGGATCAATTACAACTCTGTTCAACGGGAGCTATTCTAATGACACCGAATGAAATCCTTGACCAAATCTACCAATCGGCAATTGACTCTCGTAGTCGTTCATTAATTAATAGACCTCTTGCACGAATCAAATTGGATGTATTGCTTGGTAGTTGAGCAGCCCAGCTAAAAGATGGAGTCTCAAGCCAAAACGGCGACGACGATTGCGATAGCGTTCTGAGAAGATCCGAAATCGCTTCAAGCGACGAATGGCATGCTCAATCCGAATGCGCACCGCCGCCAACGCCTGATTGCAAGCTTTTTCCACCTCCGGCAGAGACTTTCGAGGTGGTTTCCGTTTTGGGAGGATCGTGGCCTCATGGTGACGAGCTAGCCCTTGATACCCACTATCCGCTAGACACAGCCGGTCTGGAGCTAGACGAAAAGCACTCTCACGCCAAAGCCGCAGGTCATGGGTGCGACCTCGACCCATCGCCACGGCCAGGAATTGACTGGAGCGCCAATCAATCACCAATTGTCCTTTCAGCGTATGTTGCTTCTGCTTACCGCTGTAGTAAGCACGCTGTTTTTTTTGGGTCGTTCAATGGCGACTTCGGTCACATCAATCACCACTACTGACTCATCAGCCTCGGGGTCTAAGAGGCGGCGTTTGCCGGGCAAAGCAAACCGACCACTTTTGACCAAGACCGTCTCAACGCGGTTGATGATCCGACAGACGGTAGCTTCTGAGACCCCGAAATCGAGACCGATATGGAATTGGGTGCGATACTCGCGCCAGTATTGCAGGGTCAACAGGAGCTGATTCTCCACGCTGAGACTATTTTGTCCTCCGCGTTTGCCACTCCGGTCTAGTGCGGGGTGGATGACTTCCAGCATGGCTTGGAAGGTGGAGCGACTGAAGCCACAGGCCCGGCGAAATTGCGATGGGGGCAGTGAGGCGAGGCTTTCGTAGAGCATCTCCCGATGGTGGTGACGACGACTGTTTACACTACTTTTGGCACTCCTTCTTCATTCGTGCAAGAGGTCTAATGACTCAAATAATGACTCAAAAATCAACGAGCACGTCACTCAAATCTTTAAATTTCCTGGCAATCGTTCAGGCATAAGATTCTTAATGTCTTGCCTGCTTGCCAAACTACATCGCCCAGAAATTGATCCTCGTAAACCTTATACCAAGATTCCTGGACGGGACAGCTTTTCCGGGCGTGCGTATGATGAAAAATATGTCAAGCCATTTATTGACAAGCATCAACTACCAGCCAATAAATCAACAGCTTTTTTGACTCCTGCATTCCGAAAAAATGAAATTTTAACAGTTGACCAAGAATTAATCTGCAAGAAATCAGAGGTTAAGCTATATCAATCAGTAATTACCTTGTTAGAAAGTATTGTAGAAAATCAAATTTCTGCCGAAATATTGTTAACTGAAATTGTGAGGATACTCCTGGAAATTCATGATGAGGAATTGCATCAAATTAATTCGCGATTATCTAGTCTAGAACGATCCCAAGGGTCTTTACCCCTATCAACAGAAGCCATTGTCAAATTAATTACTCAGCATCTGGCTTGCAAAAATTCTAGCCGTTTGCCAGTACTCATTGTGGCGGCTGCGTATCAGGTAGCGAAAGATCACTTGAAAGAAAAGGCTCTACCGCTAAAATCCCATAATGCCGCAGACTCACAAACAAGGTCTCTCGGTGATATAGAAATCACACTACAGGATAAATCTTTTGTTGTCACAGCCTATGAGATGAAAAAGCGGGCTATTACCAAGAGTGATATTGACTCGGCAATCTTCAAGATCTTGAAGGCAAAACAAAAAATTCAGAACTACATTTTTATTACAACAGCGCCAATTGAACAGAACATAATTGATTATGCAGCAACTTGGTATGAGAAGACAGATGGTGTAGAAATTGCTGTTTTGGACTGCTTGAGTTTCTTACGGTATTTTTTGCATTTATTCTATCGAATTCGCCAGAATTATTTAGATGCTTACCAAGAGTTGGTTTTGAACGAGCCAAATTCAGCAGTTAGTCAAGCTCTCAAGGAAGCATTCTTAGACCTTTGCCTGGCAGCAGAAAGTGATGAGTAGCTTCTACTCATAGCTCTAGACCAACAAAAATCCCCCAGCCGGGGCCGGGGGAACATCGTCAGGGTGCATCTACCTGACCATTACTAGCGATCGCCCCATGCGCGATCCGGAACGTTCTTGCATTCCCGGCCGGAATAGGGACAATGGCATCGAAATCGATCGCCCCCTTGCCGTCCCATGCCTGCCCCCGCTGACTTGGCCCGCCGCGCCAACCAACTGCGCCAAAAACTCCAGGAAGCCAGCTACGCCTACTATGTGCTGGACAATCCCGTGATGGAAGACGCGGTGTACGATCGCCTCTACCGGGAACTGGAGCAACTGGAAACCCAATATCCCGAGCTGGTTTCGCCCGACAGCCCCACCCAGCGCGTGGGAGATCGCCCGGCCGAGCGGTTCCAAACGGTGCAGCACGCGATCGCCCTCTACAGCTTGGAAAACGCCTTTGATTTGGCGGAGTTGCGCACCTGGGAAGATCGCTGGCAAAAGGTGGCGGTCATCGGGGAGCGATCGCCCGTTTTGGAGGAATTGCCCCTGTTTCAGGCGGCGAGTCCCGCCCGCTATGTTTGTGAGCTAAAAATCGACGGCTCGGCGATCGCCCTGACCTATGAAAACGGGCTGCTGGTGCGGGGGGCGACGCGGGGCGATGGGATCGCGGGCGAGGACATTACCCAAAATATCAAAACGATTCGATCAATCCCGTTGCGGCTGAATGCGGCCAATCCGCCGGCCCGGTTGGAGATTCGCGGGGAGGCGTTTTTGCCCCTCAGTAGTTTTGAGCAGATTAATCGCGATCGGGCGGCGGCGGGCGAGGCCCTGTTTGCCAATCCCCGAAATGCGGCGGCGGGCACGTTGCGGCAACTGGATTCGCGGATTGTGGCGGAACGGAAGCTGGACTTTTTTGCTTACACGCTCCAATGGCCGGAGGAGTTGGACTGGCCCGATCGCCCTCGGACTCATTGGGACTCGCTGGAACAGTTGGCGGCTTGGGGCTTTCGGGTGAATCCCAATCGCGATCGCTGTGCTGACCTGGCGGCCGTTTGGGACTATTGCCAACGCTGGGATCAAGCGCGGCATGATTTGCCCTACATGACCGATGGGGCGGTGATTAAGCTCGATGATTTGGCCCTGCAAACGGCGGTGGGCTTTACGAACAAGTTTCCGCGCTGGGCGATCGCCTACAAATACCCGGCGGAGGAAGCGCCTTCGCGGTTGTTGGCGGTGACGTTCCAGGTGGGGCGCACGGGGGCGATTACCCCGGTGGCAGAACTGGAGCCGGTGCAGCTAGCAGGAACCACCGTGGCCCGGGCGACGCTGCACAACCGCGATCGGCTGCTGGAGCTGGATTTGCACCTGGGCGATACGGTGGTGATTCGCAAGGCGGGGGAAATTATTCCCGAGGTGTTGCGGGTGCTGCCGGAGCTGCGGCCCGACGACGCGGCACGGGTACAAATGCCCAGCCATTGCCCGGCCTGTGGCGAGGCGGTGGTGCAGCCGATCGATGAGGCCGTGACGCGCTGTATTAATACGTCTTGTCCGGCGATCGTTCGGGGCAGCCTGCGCCATTGGGCCAGCCGCGATGCGCTGGATATTGATGGGCTGGGCGAAAAGTTGGTGGAACAGTTGAGCGAGGCAGGCTTGGTCAAGTCTGTGGCCGATCTGTATGGACTGGAGATCGAACCGTTGCTGACCCTAGAACGCATGGGGCAAAAGTCGGCGGAGAAGCTAGTGAGCGCGATCGCCCGATCGACTGGTCAGCCCTGGTCACGGGTGCTGTATGGCTTGGGGATTCGCCACATCGGATCGAGCAATGCCAAGCTGCTGGCGGCCCAGTTTCGATCGGTGGACACCCTGGCCGCCGCCACCGAAGAAGAACTAACGGCGGTGAACGGGATTGGCCTGGAAATTGCCAAGTCGATTCGGGAATGGTTCGGCTCGGCGGCCAATCGATCGCTGGTCGATCGGCTGCGATCGGCCGGGTTGTCCTTGGCGGCAACTGACCTAGAGCCGGATCAGGCGATCGCGCTCCCAGCCAACGCAGCCATCAGCGGCAAGACCTTTGTGCTGACCGGAACTCTGCCCACCCTGACCCGTCCAGAGGCTCAGGCGCTGATTGAGCGATCGGGCGGCAAAGTCACCGGCTCCGTCAGCAAAAAAACCGATTACGTTGTGGTGGGCGAGGAGGCCGGCTCTAAACTGGACAAGGCGCGATCGCTCGGATTGGTCTGTATTTCAGAATCTGAGTTGCTAAAATTGCTGGCAATGGCTTAGGGCTGATTGTCAAGTCGCCCAAACCTCTGATGCCAGCGTCACGAGATCATGGAGCAGCAAGGGGCTTAAGCCCCTTGTTACAACGACTGGGGCAGGGAAAATCAACCGTTTCAATCGCCCAAAACTCTAGATTGCCCCCAACGAGTTTCTTCGCCGCCCATCGTCCGTTTCGCCCCGTCAGGTTCTCCCTCTTAGGCTTCTGGTTATGAAGGTCGATCAACGTCCCCCCACGACTCAGCCCGCACCCGCCCCCACGACCCCGCCGCGCGATCGCCGGCCGAACTTATTCACGCAGTTGGGCAACAACTTTGCCCTGATGGCCACGGGGGGACTGGTGGCGATCGTGGCCACATCGGCGGCGGGCATTGGCAACTGGGGCAAAGGTATTAGCGAGTTTGTGGCGGCTCCCTTCAACATGCCGCAGCCACCGGTCAAGGCCGATGTGCGATCGCTGACGATCGACCAAATTCGCGGGGCCAGCGAACTGACAACCACCGTGTTTTCGATGGAGGCGATCGTCCCGGCCCAGCGCGATCGGGTGTTGGGGCAATTCGTCGTTGGTTCCACCAAGCTGCTCTACATCGCCTACGGGGAAATCAGCGCCGGAATTGACTTCAGCAAGCTCAAGGCCGAGGATGTGCGGCTGGGAACCGACGGTAAGTTGGAAATTCGGCTACCGGCCCCAGAAATTCTCGATCGCAAAATTGATATTGCTCGATCGCGCGTTTATGACTACGATCGCGGCTTTTTGGGTCTTGGCCCGGACTCGGCTCCTGACCTAATGGCGCGGGCCCAACAGGAAGCGCTCGATCGGGTCACGGAATCTGCCTGCCAGCGCGGGTTGCTCACCGAAGCCAACAAACGGGCCGCCACGGTGGTGCGGCAACTATTGGGTGCGTCGGCTAACCCGGAGCGAGTGGCGATCGTGTCCCAAGCACCTGACCTGGCGACCTGTGCGATCGCGCAACCGGCGGCGACCCAGCCCGCTGAGGTTCCTGCTGTACCGGCAGCTCCGGCAGCTCCGGCAGCTCCGGCAGCTCCGGCAGCTCCAACCATTACGTTGCAGTAGTTTCTGAAATTTCAGAGGGCGTAGTTTCTAAAATTTCAGAGGGCGTACCTGACTTTATCGATCGGTGATCGCCGAGGACTTGCAAGAGCGTGCCTTGTTGACTAGCGATCGACCCGGCGAAAGCTCTTGTCATGGGCATGGTTCAGCAGGCGATCGTGACTCAAGCGCCACAGCCGATCGAGGTGGCAAGCGGGAATCGAGAGGTATAACACATCGTTCACATCCAGCACGGCCGACAGCAGTTCCCAGCCATGGATGGTGACTTGGTTGGGTCGCTCCAGATATAGGGGTACAAAATCCAGCTCGATCGCCGCCGCTTCCACCTCCTGATTGCGCAGGGGGTGGTGAGGGGTAATCAGCGTTCCGAGGGCCACCCACAGCCGCTCGCCCGTGACCCCGCTGCCCAAAATGCGCCCGCCCAAAGCCGCTGCCGCAAAGGTGGGAGCGGCCAACTCCACCGGACTCAGCACGGTTTCAAACTCAAACACCTGCTGCATCATCATGGCCGATCGCGGATCTTGATTGCGCAGAACGATCGACAGGCGCGGAGCAATGGCCCGGGCGCTCAGGCCAATCTCCAGGTTGGTCAGCTCGTCGTGGGTGGTGGCTAGCAGTCCCTCCGCCCGATCGATCCGCACGGCCATCAAGGTTTCGGGCAAGGTGGCATCGCCGATCGTCACGGGAATTTGCAGCGATCGCGCCGTGGCCAAAAATCGGTTGTGGGGATCCGCTTCGATCGCCACGACCTCACAGCCCTGGGCCCGCAGTTCCCGGGCCGTCTTTAGGCCCAGACCGCCCAGCCCCGCCACCACAAAATGGCCACTCTGGGGCAGGCGAGCCACTTCCAGCACCTGTTGCAGGCGCGTGCCCAAGATGTAGTCATTCAGCAGGGCATAGCAAATACCGACAATGCCAGCACCCGCCAACATCAGCAGCGCCGTGTAGATTTTCAGAGCATCGGGGGCGCGATCGAGCATATCTTCTTTGCCGCCGGCTCCGGTAATCGTGCCCACCGCAAAATAAAACGCATCAACAATCGACAGTCTGGCATTGGCCGCCATGTCGTAGAGCAGGGTGGAAATGGTCACCGCCATCAGCAACACAATCAAAGCGATCGCGGCTGGTTTTCCTTGGTGACGCACACGGGCCCAGCCGGTCAGTGATTCGCGGAGTCGCTGTTGCCAAGAGAGTTGGCTCGATCGCGGTTTAGGCCGGGTCGCCACAATCAGCCGATCGCCCGCTCGCAACCGGCGATCGCCCCGCAACGCCAAGATCAAATTGGGATGCATATAGCCTGTTGCATGGTCAAAGGGCTGGGCGGGCAGGTAGTCGATCAACATCCGGCTGCGATCATCCCAGAGGGCCGACAGGGGCAACCCCAACCAGGGATGGTGGGGATCGATCGCCTCTTCGCGCATGGGCCAGAGCTGATCGAACAGCCGCACTTGCCCGATCGCCCGACTGCCCAAGGCCGCAAACACAAAGGCCGGAGCCGCCAAAGCCGACACGCTCAAGCTGGTGTGATCCGTCAGGGTTAGATCCAGCCGATCGCCCAGATCGGAGTTGTAGAGACGATGCACCACGCGCAAATGGGGATTCAGCAGCCGCGCTTGCATCAAAATCGCCAGGTTTTGGGCATCCCGATCGCCCACCAACACCAGGGTTTGGGCCGAAGCAATGCCCGCAGCCAGCAGCACTGCCGCCGAAGTGGGATCTCCCACCACAATCCAATCGGCCCCCACACCTGGCAAGGGGCGATCGCTAATGCCTGTAATGTTTGCTCCCTGTTGGTGGAGCAGATTAAAAACCTTATAACCCGTGCGACCCAAGCCGCAAACCACAATTCGGGGTTTCATAGTTGTTCTGGCAGCAGCGGCGATCGCCAGCACGCGCCGCCCAATGGTCTGAGTATCCGTCAGGCTTGTGGGTGGTTGTTGTGCGCCACAACACAGGATCGCGCCAGGGTCAGGGGGGGCGTTATTTCCTGGGGCCAAGCGGAAACGGTTGATTTTCCATGCCCCAATGGTTGATTTTCTATGCCCCAATCGTCGTAATGGTCGTAACAAGGGGCTTAAGCCCCTTGCTCCCCACGATCTCCTAACGGTGAAATCAGGATTTCAGGAGAAATGACGACACGCTCTAAGCCCCTTGTCCCCCACGATCTGCTCACGGTGGGATCAGGGTTTCGGGGATTTGACAACAGGCCCTAGAAGTTCTTTCGCTGTTGTCTAGCAATCGTTGTCGAGTTGATAAAACGCCAGGGCGCTGTTGCCATAGGTTTTGACCTGATCGAGCCGTAATGCTCCTACCTGGGCCAGGGGGTGCCATTGGCTGGCGGTGGACTTGGGCGAAAATTCCACCGCGCATTCCCCATCGACGGTCAGCAGCGCCCCCCGTCCGATCGCCTGCAACACTGGATCATATAAATCGCTAGCGTAGGGCGGGTCAAAATAGATGCGATCGAAAGGGCGATCGAGCTGGCCCAACAACCGCACCGCATCGCCACAAAACACGCGAAATTGTTGAGGTGGTCGGGCGATTGATCGCCAGTTGTCGCGCACGATCGCACAGGCCCGCGATGATTGTTCTAGGGCGATCGCCTCCGCCGCCCCCCGAGCCAAGGCCTCCGCCCCCATCGATCCCGACCCAGCACAGATATCTAACCAGCGACAATCGGCGATCGTTTCCTGCCAAATGTTGAACAGCGCTTCTCGCACCCGGGCCACGGTCGGGCGCGTGTCTTGACCAGGCAGGGTTTTGAGCGATCGATTACCGTAAATCCGAATAGCCATGGATAGTTGAATAGATTGCGATCGATGGGGGCAATCGTTGAGAGCATTCACTAAAGATATGTATTGGCCTGTTCATTTGCCCCCCCCAATCATGAGCCTACAGCCCTCATCCCGTAGCACCAAGTACGGCCGAGTCACAGCCGATCGCCAACAATTGCGAGTGGTGCGCACGGGCCACAAATTTCACCCCTGGGAAGATGTTTATCATCTCCTACTAACCTTGGGCTGGGGCAAATTTTGGGCGATCGTCATCTTGGGCTACAGCATCGCAAATTTGATCTTTGCCAGCCTATATTTACTGGAACCGGGCGGCATTGCCAACGCAAAACCCGGATCGTTTGCCGATGCCTTTTTCTTCAGTGTGCAAACGATCGCCACGATTGGCTATGGGGCCATGCATCCCGTCAAACCTTGGACACAGTTTTTGACGGCGATCGAAGCCTTGGTGGGACTGATGGGATTTTCGGGAGCCACGGGGTTGATGTTTGCTCGGTTTTCTCGACCCACGGCCCGTGTGCGCTTTAGTCGATCAATTTTGATGACTTCCCATCAAGGACAGCCGACACTAATGTTTCGGATGGCCAATCGCCGCCAAAATCAAATTATTGAAGCCCAAGTTACGGTGGTCTTGATTGAAGATACGATCACCACCGAGGGGCAATATTTGCGTAAGCTGACGGATTTGCAACTTCAGCGATCGCAATCCCCGATGTTTGCCCTGTCGTGGCTGGTGATGCATTCGATCGATGCCAATAGTCCCCTTTATGGGCGATCGCTCGAATCATTTCACCAAAAAGATGCCATGTTTGTGGTTTCCTTAACAGGGTTGGATGACGAAATGAGCCAGGCAGTTCATGCAAGGCATCTTTACACCAGTGATGACCTGTTGGAAAACCATCAATTTGTTGATATTTTGTCATGGGATGGAGATGGTTCTGTGCGAGTTGACTATCACCGCTTTGATGAAGTATACCCAACTCCTTAGCGGATGTCTGAAAAGTATCTTGTGTCACGAATCGAGTACCAATTGTCGTGGTAGCAAAGGGCTTAGGCTTTTTGTCTTTGTCGATGACTGAGACCAGTGGCGGATCGGTGTGGCGTAGCTTTTTGGGCTTTTCAGACATCCTCTGAGGGGCGATCGCCAATCGATCACCAATCCAATGGCAATTCTGACAATTCTGACAATTCGGCAACCACTACTCAAAGCTACTGCTTAAAATCACTACTCAAGGACGCATCGGAGACCCGATTCTTATGGATGTTGTGACCGTACAGGACTTGGCACGCCATTTACAAAACCCTGCGGATTCAGTGCAGTTGGTGGATGTGCGCGAACCCCATGAATTAGAAATTGCCCAGTTGCCGGGTTTCACTAATTTGCCCTTAAGTGCCTACGAAGAATGGAGCCAAAAAATTCAAGTGATTTTGGAACCTGATCAGGAAATTTGGGTGCTTTGTCATCACGGGATGCGATCGGCTCGGATGTGTCAGTGGTTAATGAGCCAGGGCTATACGCAAGTGAAAAATATCACGGGCGGTATTCATGCTTATTCTGCTGAAATTGATCGCAAAATTCCGGTGTATTAATGCTGGCGGGTTGATGAGCATTGCTCTGGCAAGGTTGCTTGAGCCAATGCTGCCTCCAATGCTGCCTCCAACGCTGTTTCTATGGGGCATTTTCCACTAGCTGTTTTAGCTACAGCCTTTACTTCAAACGATTGGTGCATCAGATTGCAGATGCTATTTGCAGATGTTATGAAGCTGTTAGTTGGTGGGCAATACCTACCCTACAGGCTCCTGTTAGTTGGTGGGCAATGCCCACCCTACAGGCTGCTGTACTGTTTCTATGGGGCATCGTCCACTGGCTGTTTTAGCTAGTCATTTAGCTAGTCACTTCCCCGCATCATTCCAACGTTCTTAACTATTCGAGGTGCTATGGTCGCGAGTCCCGATCGAGAGCAAGTCACCACCTATCCCCAGTGGTGGCCGGCCGTGCAGCGACCGGCGATCGAGTTTGCCCCCACGCCCCTGCGGTTGATTGCCGGGGCCTTGCCCGAAGGGTTGCAAGGCACGCTCTACCGCAATGGGCCGGGACGCATGGAGCGATCAGGTCAGTCCACCGGCCATTGGTTTGATGGAGATGGGGCGGTGCTGGCGGTGCGGTTTGGTCGATCAGGCGATCGCCCCCAAGCCACAGCGACCTATCGAATGGTGCAAACGGCGGGCTACCAAGCGGAGGAAGCGGCCGATCGCTGGCTGTTTGCTAACTATGGTCAATTAGCCCCTAAACCTTGGTGGGAGCGGGTGGGGCGCGATCTGAAAAATGCCGCCAACACGTCGGTGCTGGCCCTGGGCGATCGCTTGTTGGCCTTGTGGGAAGGGGGCTGGCCCCACGCGATGGATCTGGACGATCTGAGCACGATCGGGCTGGACTCTTTGGGTGGGGCGCTGCAACCGGGCGAGACCTTTGCCGCTCACTACAAAATCGATCCCCAAACCGGCGAGGTCTACAACTTTGGCATCCTGCCGGGGCCGCAACCCAAACTGATGCTGTGGCGGTTTGATCGCACCGGCAAGCTCCAACGCAAGCGGGCCCTGAAAATCCCGTCGGTTTCCCTAATTCACGACTGTGTGTTGGCCGGGCGCTACTGGGTGTTTTGTGCGCCGCCGATCGCCCTGGATTTGCTGCCGGCCCTGCTGAATGTCCAGTGTTTTAGCGATGCCCTGCGCTGGCAAGCCGATCGCCCCACCCAAATTTGGCTAATCGATCGCGACAGTCTTGAGCGCGTGGCCACGATCGAAGCGCCCGCCTGGTTTCAGTGGCACTTTGGCAACGGCTGGGAAAATCCCGATGGAACCCTGTCCATCACCCTGGCCCGCTACTGGGATTTCGCCACTAACCAACACCTAAAGGAAGTGGCGCGCGGTCAAATCACCACCCCCGCCCAAGCCCAGTTTGTGGAAATTCATCTCGATCCGCAGGGGCAGCGCTTCTTGGGCGATCGCCTCCTGTTCGATCGCCACTGCGACTTTCCCACGGTGGCCGCCTCTGAGGTGGGCCAACCCAGCCGCTACAGCTACCTTTCGACCCACCGGCCCGGCTTTGACGATCCCGAACAGTTCAAGCAAGAACAGTTCGGGACGATCGCCCGCCACGATGCCCAAACCGGGCAAATTACCTACGCCGCCATCCCGGAAGGCTGCTACCCATCCGAACCGCTGCTGGTTCCCGACCCGGCTGGTGATGGGCGATCGGGCTGGATTCTCAGCGTGATTTACGACGGCCGCAGCGATCAGGGTGAAGTTTGGATCTGGCCCAGCGATCGGCTAGAGGCCGACCCGATCGCCCGCCTGGCCCTGCCCCACCCAGTCAACCTCGGCTTCCACGGCACCTGGGTTCCAGCTTAGGAGATGTCTGAACCGCCCAATTCTGAACCGCCCAATCGCCAAATTATCGCCAAATTATTGATACTCAGCCCGCCAGGGGGTGTCATCATTTCCTGTAATGAGTCTGAAATTATCGATTTTCCACGCCTCAATCGTCGTAACAAGGGGCTTAAGCCCCTTGCTGCCCCACGATCCGCTAACGGCAGCATCAGGGTTTCAAGCTAATTGATGACAGACCCTAAGCCCCTTGCCCCCACGACGATTGGGGCTTGGCCCTTGCCCAAAGCTACTGCTCAGACCCCCTCTTTGAGCTGATTTCTCTCCATCCCTACCCGGCTCGATCATCTCCGATCATCTCCGTGTTTTTTGCTACTTCCTCCACTATTTCGGCTGACAACTTGCCCCCTTTTGGATTAGAAACAAAGAACCTCGATCCGCAATATTACGGAACCAGCCCATGAAAATCGTTCAGGCTCCTGCCCAGCCCGTGCGTCCTCTGCAACGGTTTGTGGTTGCAGGGCTAGCCACCCCGGATGACGCGGGCAAAACCCTGGTCGTCAGCCTCAACAACGACTTCAAGATGACCGGCCCGGCAGTGGCCAAAGACGGAACCTGGCGGCTGGACTTGGTTTTCCCCAAACCCGGCAACCATCACCTCAGCGTCAACTTGGGCGATCGCCGGGCCGACTGGTCGTTTCAGGTGATTGGTGAAAACGGCGAAACCGCCCCACCCGAGCCAGTCAACAGCGCCAATGGCAACGGCCAGCCGATCGTCCGGCCCCTCCCCCGCGCCAAGGTGTCCGACGGCGCGCCCACCCTGCGCCAGTTGGTGGAAGAAGCCTTTCGACAGAACTACTCCGACGTGCATTTGGCCGTGGGACGGGAACCCCGATTTCGCAACCGGGGCCAAATTCAATCCACCACCTATCCGATCACTGACGACAACACCTTTATGGCCTGGATGCAGGAGGTGCTCAATGATCTGGAAATTCGCCGGTTCCAAGAAACCCTCGACTTTGACGGGGCGGCCCAATATCCCTTTGCGCGGGTGCGGATCAACCTGTTTGAAACCATGAATGGGCCGGCGATGGTGTTGCGGTTGATTCCGATGGATATCAAAACCTTTGAGCAGCTTTGTTTGCCGCCCACCTTCTCGGAGGTGTGCCATTCCCACAAGGGTTTGATTTTGATTACGGGGCCCACGGGTTCCGGCAAATCCACCACCTTGGCGGCGATGATCGACCACATCAACCGCACCATGGCCCGCCACATCATCACGATCGAAGACCCGATCGAGTTTGTGCACCAAAGCCGTCAATCGGTGATCAACCAGCGGGAAGTGGGCATTCACTCGATGGAGTTTGCCAATGCGCTGCGGGCTTCCTTGCGGGAAGATCCCGACGTGATTTTGATTGGGGAAATGCGCGATCGGGAAACGGTGGAAACAGCCCTGAAAGCCGCCCAAACCGGTCACTTAGTCTTTGGCACGTTGCACACCAACGGCGCAGTCAAGACGATCGAGCGGATTTTGGCGCTCTATCAACCGGAAGATCGCGAGGCGGTGCGATTGCAAATTGCCGAAGCCTTGGTCGCCTGTATTTCCCAGGCGCTTGTGCCCACCACCGACGGCAAGCGCGCACCAGTTTATGAGGTGCTGGTTAATACCGATGCGGTGCGCGACTACATCAAGAAAGGGCAAGTGGACGAAGTGGAGGATATTATTCCGCGATCGGAGTACGAGGGCATGTGCACCATGAATCAAATCCTCTACAAGCTCTATTTGGAGGGGCGCATCAACGAAGAAATCGCCCTCAGCCACTCGCCGCGTGAAAACGAAATGGCGATCTTGCTGCGGGGTGGTTCGCTCTACAGCAACGCCATGTCGATCGGGGGTTAGGGTGTGTCGTCATTTCCTGTAATGAGTCTGAAACAGTTGATTTTTCCTGTCCCAGCCGTTGTAACAAGGGGCTTAAGCCCCTTGCTGCCCCACAATCACGTCACGGTGGAATCAGCGTTGTGGGCGATTTGACGACAATAATATCCACGACCCATCATGCGCCCATCCCCTGACGCTCTCCCTCACTCGACTCACTCAGCCAGCAAGCCGATCGACCCGGCGGCCGATCGGTTGCTGGCCCTGTGGCTCCATGGCAAAAGTCGCCACACGCGCCGCTACTACTGGCGGGATGCGGTGCGGTTTTTGGATTTTGTGGGGGGATCGATCGAGCAGGTCAGCGCCATGGATGTGCAGGCTTTTTTTGATGACTTGGAGCGCGATCGCCTGGCCCCCAGCAGTCTGGGCCGCTCGATCGCTGCGATCAAATCCCTGTTGCGGTTTGCCCACCAAATGGGCTTGGCCCCTGATAATCCCGCCGCCGCCTTCAAAGTCCCCAGCACCAAAGACACCCTCTCAGAACGGATTCTCAGCGAAACCCAAGTGCAAACCATGCTGGCGGCCGAGCCACAGCCCCGCAATCGGTTGATGTTGCGGTTGCTCTATGCGGCGGGGTTGCGGGCCAGCGAGCTGTGTAGCCTTTGTTGGCGAGATTTGCAGCCCCGCGATGATGGTGGGCAAGTGACGGTCTACGGCAAGGGCAACAAAACCCGCGCCGTCCTGCTCCCGGCAGGCCTGTGGCAAGAACTACAAACCTATCGCAGCGCGATCGCCCCAGTTCCCGTCCGCCAAGATCCGATTTTTCGCAGCCGCAAGGGGGGCCACCTCGACCCATCCCAGTTGATGCGGATTGTGCGATCGGCAGCCCGCCGAGTCGGCATCGAGGCCAACGTGTCGCCCCACTGGTTGCGCCACGCCCACGCCAGCCACAGCCTCGATCGCGGCGCGCCGATTCACCTCGTGCAAGCCACCCTGGGCCATGCCAGCGTGGCCACCACGGGCCGATATCTCCACGCGCGCCCCCAAGACAGCTCGGCCCGCTATCTGGATTTGTCGTAGCGGGTGTGTCGTAGCAGGTGTGTCGTAGCAGGTGTGTCGTGGCAGGTGTGTCGTGGCGGGTGTCTGGAATGGACCAGTACGTTGCGTCGCCCAGTCCCTCGTGGCAAGATGGGGCAAGCAACGAAGCCATGCAGACCTCCCTTCGATCGTCCCGCTGGCTCAGGCTGGAGGAGTAAGCACCTAGGAGCAAACCATGACTGCACGAGTTTGGGCTGGCGCGATCGGGTCAGCGATCGCCGCAACCGTTCTGAGCCTTAGCCCCGCATTTGCCCAGGATTATAGCGATCGGGTAGTTGTCCCTGGCCCCGAAGATCCGATCGGCGCGGGCATCCCGAGCAGCCAACCCGCTCCCAGCACCTCTAGTCGCACCGTCCCGATCGTCACCATCCCCGAAGCGGTGGATGCCACCTTCTATCGCAATAACCCACCGACCCACACCGACCAAAACATCTTTGGCCAGTTGCAATTCATCCTTGGGTTGCCCTTCCCCGAAAACGGCACGAACGCCGACAGCCGCAACCTCTCGCGCC
Organism: Oscillatoriales cyanobacterium; assembly: GCA_004292515.1. GTDB lineage: Bacteria > Cyanobacteriota > Cyanobacteriia > CACIAM-69d > CACIAM-69d > CACIAM-69d. The sequence continues at coordinate 43,402 of RDXB01000057.1, read as the reverse complement.
TCTACCAAGAGCTGCAAAAGCGCCAAAGCCTCGCTGATCCTTGGATTCGCACCCAGGATTTGCCCAATCCCTACAACGGCTCGATTTTGCAAATGCAGCGATCGACCGGTGATAGTTCCGTCAATCCCTAATGCAGTCCCCTGCACTGCACGGTTGATTGAAGTCGATTGAAATTAATTGAGATTGATTGAAATTAATTGAAGTAGCTGAAGCGGCAGTAAATCCATCAACTCAACTAACGCAGCTCGGCCAATCCACTGATTGGCCGTTTCGCGTTTTGTGCGTCTTGTTTGAATGGGGCGATCGCCTTGGAGGGGAAGTGACCCGGTAATCGATCGCCGATCCCGGAAGATCCCCTAGCTGTCTCAGCGATCCCCACGGTGGACTATCTCCCAATATTTCCCAACTGCTTTTGCAGGTCGTGGATCTATTTCTGTTGTGCGCGCAATCAATGCAGAATCTCGCTCAATTCTGCTTCTCGCAACAGGTTGATTCTGTCGCGAAGTAGTTCGATTTCTAGTTCCGACTTCAAATTAACTTCGTGATCATGCTTGACTTCTTGGCGATCGATTTCGGATTGTCGATTTTGGCTCATCATGATGATCGGTGCTGTATAGGCGGCCTGGAACGACAGCATCAAATTCAGCAAAATAAATGGGTACGAGTCCCGATGGGTGGCATCGTGACTGACATTAATTGCTCAGGGGGAATGTCGGCGCGACTAGGGCGACGAGGATAGCCAGGGGGGTTGACTGCCATCGCGCGATCTTGTGGGAGAAAGTTAGCACTATGATGTTGAAGCTCAAGGGATAAATCTTCAGTCTCCACACTACTGTTGCATTACTCTTGCACCACGCTTGCTCTGTCGTTCTCGATTACGCGACGCAAAATTAAACATGTCTTCTGCCGCGCCTGAGTTTCGCGATCGAACTGCTTCTCAATCCGCTTTTCAATCCGTTGAACCATTCCCCAAGGACAACTTCACCCAGCCAGTGCAACGACCAGAATTACTGGCACCGGCTGGGAATTGGGATTGTGTGAAAGCGGCGGTGGAAAACGGGGCCGATGCGATTTATTTTGGTCTCGATCGCTTCAATGCCCGGATGCGGGCCGAGAACTTCACCGAGGCAGATTTGCCGGAGTTGATGGCTTGGTTGCATCGGCGCGGCGTGAAGGGTTATGTGACGATCAATACCCTGATTTTTACGGATGAGCTGGCCGAGGCGGAGCGCTACCTGAAGTCGATTATTGCGGCGGGGGTGGATGCGGCGATCGTGCAGGATGTGGGCTTGGTGCAGTTGATTCGGCATTTGTCGCCGGATTTTCCGATCCATGCTTCGACCCAAATGACGATCACCAGCGCGGCGGGGGTGGCCTTCGCGCGGGAGCTGGGCTGCCAGTTGGTGGTGTTGGCGCGGGAATGCTCGATCAAGGAAATCCAAAAAATCCAGGGGCAATTGGGCGATCGCGGATTGTCCCTGCCGCTAGAGGTGTTTGTGCATGGGGCGCTCTGTGTGGCCTATTCGGGCCAGTGCTTGACCAGTGAGGCGCTGGGTGGGCGATCGGCGAATCGGGGGGAATGCGCCCAGGCTTGTCGGATGTCCTACGAGCTGCTGGCGGATGGGCAGGTGGTGGATTTGGGCGATCGCGACTATCTGTTGAGTCCCCAGGATTTGTCGGGGTTGCCGGTGTTGTCGGAGTTGGTGGCGGCGGGGGTTAGTTGCCTGAAGATTGAGGGTCGCCTGAAAGCCCCGGAATATGTGGCTAGTACGACGCGAATTTATCGCCAAGCCCTCGATCGCGCCGTGGCAACTGTGGCCAATCAGCTCGACCAGGTAGACAAGGGGCTTAAGCCCCTTGCCCCATCGCGATCGCGACCGCGATCATCCCAGCCGCAATCACAACCGCAATCACAACCACAATCGCAACCCCTAACTGATTCAGCCGATCGCTACGAATTGGAGATGTCCTTTTCGCGGGGGTTGTTCACGGGTTGGTTTGAGGGGATCAACAACCAAGCGCTGGTGCATGGGGAATATGCCAAAAAGCGCGGGGCCTATTTGGGCGAAGTGGTGCGGGTCGAGGGCGATTGGCTGTGGGTGCGATCGCCCGATCGGTCAGTGACGGTGGTGACGGTGCGATCGGGCGATGGAATTGGGCTAGATGGGGCCGGCGGTGAACAGGGCGGCCGCGTTTGTGAGGTTGCTGAACCGGCGCGATCGGGACGGCGCGGGGCGGATCTGTGGGGGCTGCGGGTCGATCGGTTTAGCCAACTGGATCTGCGGCGGGTGCGATCGGGCGATCGGGTCTGGAAAACCTCTGACCCGGAACTGGAAAAGCGGGTGCGCCAAACCTATGCGGGCGACCAACCCAAGTTTCAGCGCCCGATCGCGATTGAATTTCACGGGGCGATCGGGCAGCCGGCCACCGCGATCGCCCGAGATTCAGCGGGCCACATTGCCCAGGTCACCTCGGCCCAGCCCCTAGCGGCCGCCGAGCGACAACCCCTGACGAGCGATCGGCTGCGCGATCAATTGGGTCGGCTGGGCAACACGCCCTTTTGCCTGGGTGAGCTGACCAGCCACCTGACGGAGCCGGTGATTTTGCCCGCCAGCGAGTTGAACCGGATGCGGCGAGAACTGGTGACCCAATTGGAACAGCAGCGATCGCAGCCGCCCCGTTGGATGTTGCAAGCTGAGGCGCGATCGCGAGATCTTTACCCACTCACACCAGCGCGATCGCCTGAGCCGGCCCAGATTTCTGTGTTGGTGCGTAATCAAGAACAATTAGCAGCGGCGATCGACTCGGAGATCCAGCGGTTTTATTGCGAGTTGGAAGATCCGCGCCAATACCGAGCGATCGTGGACTGGTTTCGTGCCCATAAAACTGACTCAAACCAAGTTTTATTCGTAGCACCTCCACGTATTTACAAAACTGGTGAAACCTGGATTTTAGAGCAGGTTCGCAACAGTCATGCCGATGGTTATTTGATTCGCAATTATGATCACCTAGCCTTTTTTGCTGATCAACTCTGTGTGGGTGACTTTTCGCTGAATATCTCGAATCCGATCACGGCTCGATATTTCAAAACCCAGTTTAATTTGCAATATCTAACCGCTTCCTATGATTTAAATGGGGAGCAACTGACGGATTTACTGACAGCTTGCCCCGCTGACTGGCTAGAGGTAACGATTCATCAACATATGCCGATGTTTCACATGGAACATTGCGTATTTTGCGCCTTTTTATCAACGGGAACCGACCATACAAATTGTGGCCGTCCCTGCGAAGATTATGCTGTGAAACTTCGCGATCGCGCTGGGGTTGAGCATATCCTGCAAGCCGATGCAGGCTGTCGCAACACAGTGTTTAATGGGGTGGCTCAAACCGGTGCTGAGGTAGTGCAACGGTTGATGACCGCTGGGGGGCGACGATTCCGGCTGGAGTTTTTGGATGAGTCACCCGATCGCGTGCGCCAATCGATTGATCGCTATCAGCAGCTCCTGCGGGGCGAAATCTCTGGTGTGCAGCTTTGGCAAGATCTGCAACTAACCAGCCAACTGGGGGTCACACGCGGCACAATCGGCAAGCGGGAGCGATCGCGTCCGGGGCGTTCTGCGGCTCGGTCATCAGCCACTGTTGAATAGCTTGAATAGCTCGATGATCTGAATCCAGTAAAGTCTTTGAACCCAGTGAATTTACTGAATTCAATGAATCTCACAACTAAAAATTGCGATCGCCAACTGACGCAACACCTCAACTCAAGTTCATCAAATCAGGCCTCATTTCGTGTCGCAATCTTCTCAAAAACCATCCCCTCAAAAACCATCCCCTCAAAGGCCATCTCCTCAAAGGCCATCTCCTCAAAGGCCATCCATCATCAACACTTGGCAGTCGATCGCCCTGGCTGCTGCGGGGTTCTGTTTGGTTTTGGCGATCGCCCATTTGCAACCGGCGGGGGCGATCGAACCCGTCTCCCCTGAACCAATCAGCAGCGAAACAGCCCAATCCATGACCAAGCGGCAATTGGCCACCGCTATTTTGCAGGAATTGGGTGTAGCCAAGCGCTACGATCTGTTCATTGGCAATGCGGTGGATTTGGCAACTTTGCCAACCCACTCCCAGCGGTTTGTAGACTGGCTAACCAGCGTGATGGCAGAGCGGGGCGGCTGGAAAACGGTGGCCTTAAAATACAGTCGTCGGCTAGAAGATACCTTTTCTGAATCAGAACTACAGGAGCTGCTAGCCCTCGCCCAAAACCCAACACTTCGCAAATTTCTGCAAACCGAGCTTGCTAGTTATTCAGCCACGCGACTCGATCGCCGACTCTTTTTTGCTCGAATTTGGGAAGACTATAACAACGGCTCAATTCCTGTGCCTGAGGGTATGTCACTTTGATGCGGGGTAGATGGGTCAATCCACCCCGCGTTGATCACGAATTAGGATTGCAGTTCCTGGTTGCTAGTCATGATTACAAGCAGTTTTGCCAGTAATTATTGCAAGGAACTCAAGTCGATCGCCCCAACTCCGCCCCGCTGAATTTGCCGCAAAATAATGCCGAATTGCCACCAAACGACGATCGCTCCCCCGATCGCCACGGGCATCGACAGCTTATAGGACAAGTCCACGGGAAACGCAAAACATTGCAGCGTCGCCGCCAAGAAGAACCCCGCACCACCGGCCATACCCACAAAAGGAAGCCACAATTCGGGCCCTTGCATGGCAGCCGGGTCGCGATCAGGCGACTTCAGCCAGGATTTGCCTTGCTCCCGGAGGCTTTTCGCAAATGCCAGACCGGATAGCGCCCCTGCCGCCACACCTGCTGCCAGCAATACATAGGGCGAACCCCCAGTCATATAATCCATTGTTCCTATCCCGTTCAGAGAGCCTATTCTATAAGCTAACCATGCAATGGCTCGTGCTGGATTAGTCGATCAAGGCTCATTGGCCGCTGGGAGGGACTCGAGACCCAGGACAACAATCCAAAGACTCGATGGGGTGTTGAGGGATGAGTAATCGACCCCACTAGACCCAACCCTGTGATTAACAACACATTAATGGGACAGGGGCGATCGCTAATGACAATTCTCTTAGGTTTTGCCATTGCCAAAAACCCCAGTAAACTGGAGATGAGGGAGGTGATTTAATCGGCTAAAGTTTCGGTCGCAGGAGATCAACGGAGACCGAGAAAATCCGAGGAAATCATAGATCTGGAGTCTACTCACCCAATGACCGATTAATCAAAGCTCGTCTGAGCCATGTTGATCTAGATCTATTGCCTAACACAAAAAACGAGTCATCAAAATGAGCCATTCTTACGCTCATTGCTGTTGAGGAGCATCTGCTATTTGCTGATCGCTTAAGAGGATTTACACCGTGTCCGTGAGCTATTCTAATCACTCCTCCGCTCAGACTTTTACAATTGCCGTCGCACCAAAACCCAGTGCGACATCGCCTGCACCAGAACCAGGTAATGGATGGCTGATGGGTAGTGGCGTATTGGCAGTATTACTACTGGCGGGCGGCATTTACTTTAAACTGGAAACTGACAAGCTGAAAAAACAAATCCGAGCTGAGGAGTTTCGGACTCGAGAGTTAAAGAAACGGTTGGATTTGGCTCTTAAAAGTATCCAGCGGATGGAAGCCAATCCAGACTTGATCAACTCGCGTGAATTCAATCTGGATTATTTGCGAATGCGGATGCAGGAAGAAACCTTCCATTTCGCGATCGTCAATCAAATCAAGATGAAGGTCAAAACAATGGTCTCTGTGGCACTGCGCCCAACCCAACAACAGGCAGGTGTGCAGCAACCGGCGAATGCAGCCACAGGTCAGGGGCGACAAGTCGATCAGCTTTTTGATGTGGAATATGAAACCAGCAGTGATGGGATCAAGAAAGTTAAGCGTGTGCTGTTTCGGGTGCAAATTCGGATTACTAAACTGCCCACCCAGCCCACATCCCGCACGATCGAGGAAATTATTACTTGTCTAGAGCGTTATCTCAGCTTGGATGATGAGGACGATCGGTGGCAACCCACTATCCAAGGGCGGATCGTCACCATTAGCTGGGATCAAAAGGCAAAACCCACACCTTTGTTGGTCTTGGAACAATCGAGCGAGGGTATGAATGTTACCTTGAAAGTGCGCCGCACGGCAGTGGCAGGCAAGGAACAATAAAGGCGATCGCTAGGCGAGATTTGAACTTTCATTTCTGCATCAATTGCGGGGATTTCCACCAGTATTCATGGGTAATTCTTTGAGTGAAGTGGTGTATTTGGGATTCGATCCCGGTAGTGCTAAATGTGGACTGGCAGTGCTGCGATCGACTGGGGAAATCCTCAACTATGCTGTTGTTCCTGCACCGGCAGCCGTGGCCCATTTGCAGGATTGGCAACAGCAGTATGGTGCGGCACTGCTCGTCATGGGCGATCGCACCACCTCCAAAGCGTGGCTGGGTCGTTTGCGGGCTGACTGGCCCGATGCGCCGCCGATTCAACTGGTGGATGAGCGATACACCACCTTGGCTGCGCGCGATCGCTACTGGGAACTGCATCCCCCCCGAGGCTGGCGTAGGTTGCTGCCTCAGGGGATGCGTCAGCCCCCGCGCCCCGTTGATGACATTGCTGCGATCGTGCTGGTGGAGCGGTTTTTAGCACAAGCCAATCAGGCCAAGGACCCGTCGCGACGTGCGATCGGCTGATCGCCAGACTTGGGCTGATTTGTAAATTTTTGTTAAACTATCAAGTAAGCATCCAGCTTCTTGTGGGGCTGTGGTGCTGCAAACCGTGGCGTTTTGCAGTTTTTAGGACTAGGGCAGCAAGCTTTAATTTGCGGCTGAAAATTGTGACTGAAAAGCAAAGGGTCAAAGTTCAAGTCGGCAACTTGGGTTGAAGTACAAAACCCAATACCAGTCAAGTTTGAATAGACTGCGTTGGGTTCCACGCACGAGACCTAATTGCAAGACCTAATCGCAAGGCCTAATCGCAAGATTCAATCACAAAACTTGATCACGAAATTTGGTCATGAAAATATCGTTGTACTGATGAAATTGGGCAGCGGCGATTAACTGATGATTAATTACTAATCGAAAAATTGAATCTATATCCGTGATCCTGATCAATGATCCTGACCGAGCTGGTAACGCTAATCGCTGAATAACTGGGGCGCACCTGTGAAACCGATGAAACGCATTGTACTGATTGCTGGATTTGAAACATTCAATGCCGATCTCTATCGGAAGGCAGCGCAAACGGCGATCGCCCGTTGTCCTGAGCTAGAAGTCCTCACCTTTACCGATCGCGACATCACCACCCAGCCCGATCGCGTTGCTGAGGCCCTCTCGCAAGCCGATGTCTTCTTTGCAAGCCTGATTTTTGACTATGAACAGGTGTTGTGGCTGCGCGATCGCACCCAGCAAATTCCAATCCGACTGGTGTTTGAATCGGCCCTCGAGCTGATTAGCTTAACTCGCTTGGGAGCATTCAGCATTGGCGACAAGCCCAAAGGGATGCCCAAACCCGTGCAGTTTATTTTGAGCAAATTTTCCAGCGGCCGTGAGGAAGATCGACTGGCGGGTTATCTCAGCTTCCTCAAAACAGGGCCGAAACTCCTGAAGTTTGTACCCGTCAAAAAAGTTCAGGATCTACGAAATTGGCTGATCATTTATGGCTACTGGAATGCCGGTGGCCTCGAAAATGTGGCGGCTATGTTGTGGATGATTAGCCAGCTCTATTTGGATTTGCAGATTGGTGAGATTGCTGAACCGATCGAAACTCCCAACATGGGTCTGCTCCATCCCAATTATCAGGGCTACTTTCTGAAGCCTGGCGACTATTTGCAATGGTATCGATCGCAATTTCCCCAAGTTGCCGATCGCCCAGTTGTGGCCCTGCTGCTCTACCGCAAGCATGTGGTGACAAAACAGGCCTACATTGCCCAACTCATTCACCAGTTTGAAGCTGCCGACTTAATTCCCCTGCCGATTTTTATTAATGGTGTTGAAGCCCATGTGATTGTGCGGGACTGGCTGACCACCACCGATGAGCAGGCTAGTCGAGCGGCAGGCGATCGCGCCCTCAAATCCCTGAGTGAAGAAGCAGTGCGGGTGGATGCGATCGTTTCGACAATTGGCTTTCCCCTGGTGGGTGGCCCGGCCGGCTCCATGGAAGCAGGTCGCCAAGTGGCCGTGGCCCAGCGCATTTTATCCGCCAAGAATGTGCCCTACCTTGTGGCCGCACCTTTGTTGATTCAAGATCTAAAATCCTGGACGCGCCAGGGCATTGGCGGCTTGCAAAGTGTGGTGCTTTACGCCCTGCCAGAACTGGATGGGGCGATCGATACGGTTCCCTTGGGTGGCTTGGTGGGGGATGATATCTACCTAATTCCCGAGCGGGTACAACGCTTAATTGGTCGGGTCAAAGGCTGGATTCAACTGCGCCAAACGGCTGCCCAAAATCGCAAGCTAGCTATCATTTTATATGGTTTTCCCCCAGGCTATGGGGCGACCGGAACTGCTGCTCTTTTAAATGTGCCGCGATCGCTTCTAAAGCTGTTGCAATCCTTACAAGATCAAGGCTATGACGTGGGGGATTTGCCAGAGGATGGCGAAGTGATCATTCAACAGGTGAAAGCCGCAGATGATCGTTGGCAATTGGGGCATCCCCATCGCTCGGAATCCGACCACCAACCCCACCATGACGGCTGGGTTTCCGCCCAAACCCTCGATCGCTGGTTAGGCTATTTACAGACCTCCCGCATTACCAAGCAGTGGGGATCGCTCACCCAATCAGGCATCAAAACCTTTGGGGATCAGCTCTATGTGGGTGGCGTGCAATTTGGGCAGGTCTGGATTGGGGTGCAGCCCCCCTTAGGACTGCAAGGTGATCCGATGCGGCTCATGTTTGAGCGCGATTTAACGCCCCATCCCCAGTACGCAGCTTTTTATCAATGGCTACAACGGGACTTACAACCCCATGCCGTCATTCACTTTGGTATGCATGGAACTGTGGAATGGCTACCGGGATCGCCCTTGGGAAATACGGGCTATTCTTGGTCAGATATCTTGTTGGGGAATTTGCCTAACCTGTATATTTATGCGGCAAATAATCCATCCGAATCGATTCTGGCCAAGCGGCGCGGCTATGGTGTTTTAATTTCCCATAATGTTCCTCCCTACGCGCGGGCGGGACTCTATAAAGAGCTGGTTTCCTTGCGCGATTTGATCGCAGAATATCGCGAAAATCCCCAAGCCAATCGATCCCTGCGGGAGCCGATCGCCCAACGCACCCTTGATCTGGGACTCGATCGCGATTGCCCCCTAACCGAAGCACGATCTCTGGGAATTGAACTGAGTGTTGAAACCCTCTGTATGTTTGGGCCCGATGTGCTCGATCGCTATTTTTCCCAGGTCTATCAATACCTACAAGAACTGGAGCAGCGTCTTTTTTCCTCGGGCCTACATGTGCTGGGAGCCGCACCTAATGTTGAGCAATTGCTGTCCTACTTGACGGCCTATTTTGAGGAGCAATTGCCCTACGCGGTTCTAGAAGCGATCGCCCAAGGTGGTGATCTAGAACGGATCATCAATGCCTATCGCTACTGGTTTTCGCAAGAATATCCCCGTCGATCGTTTGAGCTGGCCGAATCGGTGTCAAAAACGATTCAAGAAGCCATTTTATTACGCGAGTTACTGCTCCAAAACACCGACGAAATTACGAACCTATTGCGCGGGCTAAATGGTGAATACATTCCACCAGCACCCGGCGGTGATTTGCTGCGAGACGGGCCGGGTGCATTGCCCACGGGGCGCAATATTCACGCTCTAGATCCCTATCGAATGCCCTCGCCGGGAGCCTACGAACGGGGCAAGGCGATCGCCCGTGAATTGATTGCCCAACACCAACAGGAACAGGGTACCTATCCCGAAACGATCGCCGTCATGCTGTGGGGATTAGATGCGATTAAAACCAAGGGTGAATCTCTGGGGATTCTCTTAGAATTAGTCGGCGCGGAACCCCTCAAGGAAGGTACTGGCCGGATCGTTCGCTATGAGCTAATTCCCCTGGAGCAGTTGGGTCGGCCCCGAATCGATGTGTTAGCTAATCTATCGGGTATCTTTCGCGATAGCTTCGCCAATATTTTGGAATTACTGGATGATTTGTTCGTGCGCGCCGCCACAGCGGATGAACCGATCGAGCAAAATTTCATTCGCAAACACACCCTTGAATTGCAAGCTCAAGGGGTCGAAAATCCCACCGCCCGACTGTTTTCCAATCCAGCGGGCGACTTTGGTTCCCTCGTGAACGATCGCGTCAACGACGGCAACTGGGACTCGGGCGACGAGCTAGCCGACACCTGGAAATCGCGCAACGCCTTTAGCTATGGCCGCAGCGATCGCGGCCAAGCCCGCCCCCAAGTGCTCGATCGGCTGCTAGCCACCACCGGCCGCATCGTCCAAGAAATCGACTCCGTGGAATATGGCCTCACCGATATTCAGGAGTATTACGCCAACACGGGAGCCTTGAAGCGGGCCGCCGAGCGCCAGCAGTCAGGGCCGGTCACTGCCACCTTTGTGGAAAGCTTTGGCAAAAATCCCCAGCCGCGCGAGCTAAACAGCCTGTTGCGGTTGGAATATCGCACCAAGTTGCTCAACCCCAAATGGGCCAAGGCGATGGCAGATCAAGGCTCGGGCGGAGCCTTTGAAATTTCCCAGCGGATGACGGCGCTGCTGGGCTGGAGTGGCACCACCGACTTTACCGATCGCTGGGTCTACGACGGGGCCGCCGAAACCTACGCCCTCGATCGCACCATGGCCGAGCAACTGCGGCGCGCCAATCCCGAAGCCTTCCGCAACATCGTGGGTCGCCTCCTAGAAGCTAACGGTCGCGGCTTTTGGCAAACCTCCCCCGACACGATCAACCAACTGCAATCCCTTTACGATGAAACCGACGCCACGCTTGAGGGGATCAGCTAGGCGATCGAGCTGGTGGGCTGTGAACCGTTAACCAATTTTGTCCGTCCAAACTAGGCGATTCAAGCTCTCTAGGCAATCTAAACTCACCCACCCAATCATGACCGCAAAGCCGCGATCGGGGATGGACGAGCCGATCGCCCACTCCGCAGTTGCACCCGGCAAAACAGCACTGCCGACTCTCTAGGACAATTGATCGCCTGGAACGAGTCTGGCAGTCCCTGCGTCAGGAGCGATCGGAATCGATCGCCAAAATCCGGTTCGACCGGCGCCCCTGCGATCAGATAACTGTTCAATGCCCCTTGCGTTGACTGTCCCTTTCGTACTCAACTTGGTACTTAACTTTTAGGAGTCGCACGCTATGCCTATTAGTCCCAATCCCCCCTTCTACGATCTCGACGAAACCAACAACACGTTTTTTATTCGCAACGTGTCTGCGGATGTGCTCGCGACCACGCCGGCTGGCATTCGCGGCTTGGCCGGTGATGACCAAGTGATTGGCGATGCCAACGCTGACATTGTTTACGGCAACCTGGGCAACGACAGCCTCTACGGCTTTGGCGGTAATGACATCTTCTACGGTGGCCAAGGCGATGACGTGCTGGTGGGGGATGGTCTCTCCTCCTCGGGCAATGACGTGCTCAGCGGCAACAAAGGCAACGATTTAATTTTGGGAGGGGTGGGCAACGACATCCTGCGCGGCGGCCAAGACAGTGACCTGCTCAACGGGGAAGAGGGCAATGACACCCTTTCCGGCGACTTGGGCCAAGACACGCTGATTGGTGGTGCGGGCGACGACATTATTGTGCTGCGCCGCGACACCGCCGCTGTTGCTGATGCCACCGGGGCGATCGCCGCTGATTTCCTCACGGACTTTGGAACCGGGAACGATCGAATCGGCTTAACTGGCGGTCTCCAAGAAAGTCAGTTACAGCTAGTCGCGATCACGCTCACCGATTCCAATGGCGGATCAACCCCCAGCACAGCGATCACCTTTGCCGAAGATGGCATCACCAAAAGCCTCGGGATTGTCCTTGGCAAAACCCCAACCGAACTAGCCGGCAAGTTTGTCAGCACCGATTTCTAAGCATTTGAGCGAGTTGCTGCCTATCATCAAGTCACCGGAGTCCTGATCCCAATCTCGCGCATTGATACTACCCAAGATTCTTGCCTGACAAGGGTTTCAGCGCAGGACTTGTAGCATCGGTAGGCGAAATTGGGATCAGATTGCACCGTGACGTGATCGGGGGGCTGCAAAGGGCTGAGGGGTTATGGTCAAACTGCCTAGAACCCTGATCCCACCGCGACGAAAGCTTGACCAGCAGGGGGCTTTAGCCCCTTGTTACCCAATGGTTGTTACCCAACGATCCTTAATTACAGAGAAATCAGGGGGTTGGGCAAACTCGCTCACTAGCCCCAGACCCCTGATCTTGATCGATCGCTGGAATCAACAAAATCCTGATATCTGGATATTCAGGCATCCTCATTCACTCAGGTCAGATCTAGGATGCAGACCTCAAGGTACAGACCTCAAGGTACAGACCTCAAGGTACAGACCTCAAGCAGCAAACCTAGTGCGCCGAGCTGGGCACGTCCGCCTCAAAGGCTGGAGCCGAAGACTGGAGTAAAGCACTGACTTGAGACAACACATCACCGCTTGCTTTGCCGATCGGCTGGCGTTCGGGGAAAAACTCCGGCTTCGATTGGCTATTGTTAATGGCTTCGTTGACTTGACTGGAGATCAGGTCTTGCAACTTTTCCTTGGCACTTTGCCGCTGAAAGGCTGCACCTTCTTCAGTGGTGGCATAGAGCGGAGGCAAGCGATTCAAGGCATAGGCCGCTATATCTCCCACATCGAGGGCGCGATCGCTCGTGGTTTCGATTTCAGCCACCCGGGTAATCGCTTCCGTCAGCACCAGCTCTTCCATCACGTTGATGAACTGCTTGCGTGGCAACACCACCACCTCGCCTGTGAGCAACGCACCCATGAGGCGATCGAGCGCCATGTATTCCTCGATCGACAACTCCGAAGCCGTGTCGCAGATGCGCCCCACTTCCGCTTCCATCGCCGGAGTCAAATAGCCATCGCGTAACGCTTGTTCAACAATTTTTTCGATGCTCATAACTCTGCTGTAATACCAGGATTCGAGGGCGATTGGGGCAAGATCAGCGCGCAGGGAGCAGCTCTAAATCACCGAGCTATGACTCCAGTAGGCAACTCAGTCCAGACTAATTCACCAGTTGGGTCTGGCGACTCTTACCCACCCTGAGGGTGAGGGAATCATTAGGAAGGCGGCCTAGGGGGATGAAGCCGCTAACCATTCCCTAGAGAGTCTATCCAATGATTTTCTGATGGCTGCTGTGAAATCGCCACCCCCATTAATGGTTCGCATAGATTCATTCAGAATCCCACGGACTGCGAGGTGATGACTCCGCCCCTCAGATCGGCTTCTCCGTAAATTTGCTGACAGTCGGCTAACGACCTCAGGGAGCAACCCATTGGGCTGACCTCTGAGTGATCCCTGGGCGAATTATGAACGAGTAATTCCTCGCCCATGATACGAGTAGGCGGATCGCACTCAAGAAATTTCCGGCTCAGAGGGGTCTCGCAGCGATCGCAGAGCCAGCGCAAGCAACCAATGCAGCACGGCAAGTCGCCCTTGGGATTCCATGGATCGCGGCAACCGAACCAACCCAAGTTCGGTTGCTGGTAGCTTAACAGTAAGTTACATTTGATTAAGACTCGGATGGCTAAGGCTCGGAATTGTCCGAGCGGCATTCGAGACCCATAACAGGCGTTGATTAAGGGGCAACTCATCAGATGAAATTCTCTTGGAGAGTCGCGCTGCTGTGGACGTTGCCCGTCCTGATCGTAGGATTCTTCCTATGGCAGGGCGCGTTTTCGGGCCCCACAGCAGACATGGGCAAGAACGCGGCGAACACCCGAATGACCTACGGCCGCTTTTTAGAATATTTGGATGCCGGTCGGATCGTCGAGGTTGACCTTTACGAAGGTGGCCGCACAGCAATTGTGGAAGCGATTGATCCTGAGCTAGATGGTCGCTTGCAGCGGCTACGGGTTGATTTGCCCGTTGCAGCACCCGACCTGATTGCTAAGTTGCGTGCAACCGGGGTCAACCTGGATTCGCACCCGACTCGCAACGATGGGGCCCTGTGGGGTCTGTTGGGTAACCTAGTGTTCCCAATTTTGTTGCTGTCAGGCTTGTTCTTCTTGTTCCGGCGATCAAACAATGTGCCCGGTGGCCCTGGTCAAGCCATGCAGTTTGGCAAATCGCGCGCCCGGTTCCAAATGGAAGCCAAAACCGGCGTGATGTTTGACGATGTGGCCGGTGTGGACGAGGCCAAGGAAGAACTGCAAGAAGTTGTGACCTTCCTGAAGAAGCCGGAACGCTTTACGGCGGTGGGCGCACGGATTCCGAAGGGTGTGCTGTTGGTTGGCCCTCCCGGAACCGGTAAAACCCTGCTGGCTAAGGCGATCGCTGGTGAAGCGGGTGTGCCGTTCTTCAGCATCTCTGGCTCGGAATTTGTGGAAATGTTCGTGGGCGTGGGCGCTTCCCGCGTGCGCGACCTGTTCAAGAAGGCCAAAGAAAACGCCCCTTGCATCATCTTCATTGATGAAATTGATGCGGTGGGTCGCCAGCGCGGCGCGGGCATCGGCGGCGGCAACGATGAGCGTGAACAAACCCTGAACCAAATGCTGACCGAAATGGACGGCTTTGAGGGCAACACGGGAATCATCGTGATTGCGGCCACCAACCGCCCGGATGTGTTGGATTCGGCCCTGCTGCGACCGGGTCGTTTTGACCGCCAAGTGACGGTGGATGCGCCGGACGTGAAAGGCCGCGTGGAAATCTTGAACGTCCATGCCCGCAACAAAAAGCTGGCGGACGAGATTTCTCTGGATGCGATCGCCCGTCGGACTCCCGGCTTTACGGGGGCTGACCTGTCGAACTTGTTGAATGAAGCGGCAATCTTGACGGCTCGCCGCCGCAAGGAAGCGATCACGATGCAGGAAATCGATGATGCGGTCGATCGGGTGATTGCCGGGATGGAAGGCACGCCCTTGGTCGATAGCAAGAGCAAGCGCCTGATCGCCTACCACGAAATTGGCCACGCGATCGTCGGTACCCTGCTCAAGAACCATGACCCGGTGCAAAAGGTGACGCTGATCCCCCGTGGGCAAGCGCGCGGTTTGACCTGGTTTACCCCCAGCGAAGATCAAATGCTGATTTCGCGATCGCAAATCATGGCTCGGATCTCCGGCGCTTTGGGTGGTCGAGCTGCTGAAGATGTGATCTTCGGTGATGCGGAAGTGACCACGGGTGCGGGTGGCGACCTGCAACAGGTGGCCAACATGGCTCGCCAAATGGTGACGCGCTTTGGGATGTCGGACATTGGCCCGATTTCCCTGGAAACCCAATCTTCTGAAGTGTTCTTGGGTCGCGACTGGCTGACTCGATCGGACTATTCCGAGGAGATTGCGTCCCGGGTTGATGCCCAAGTGCGATCGATTGTGGATCACTGCTACATCGAAGCCAAGCGGATTGTGCGCGAAAACCGCACGGCGATCGACCGCCTTGTGGATCTGCTGGTGGAAAAGGAAACGATCGATGGTGAAGAATTCCGCCAAATCTTGGCTGAATACACCGCGATTCCTGAGAAAGACCAGTTCTCGCCGCAGTTTGCCCTGTAACCATTTGCACGGTTTCACCCGTTTGGATGGATCACTGAGAGTCGATCGCTAAGGCGACTATCCCCAAGGCGATCAATCTGAGCGAGACAACCTCATAATCGCGCTAAATCAGAAGCGGACATTGCTCTTCAACAATGTCCGCTTTTGTTCTGATGGGGTTTGTTTTGGTGCTGGTTTAGCGCTAGTAGGTTGGGTTGAGGGACGAAACCCAACACCAGCAAAGTTTGCATGGATCGTGTTGGGTTTCGCAAGCTCTACCCAACCTACCAGCTAGGTTTCGATCGACCCGATATTTCTAGGCCAAACCCAATTCCCGTTGCAGGTGGTTCATCGATTGGCTACCGATGTAGTTTTCGCAGCAAATGACCTGGGGCGGGCGGATGATGTCTTCGCGGTGGGCTGAGACGGCCGCTTTGACCTTGGGGAAACTGTCGCGATCGCAACCGATGTAGCGCACAGTCTTAACCAAAGCTCCCAGCTTGTAGGTGTCGCTCGGCAGGGTGGTCATCACCAAAATTTCCTCACCCCGGAAACTGTGGACAATCACCTCCGAAGCGCGTAGCCAACCGGGGCTGATGCTGACCAGGCCAATCCGCGTCCCGGCCGGCAGGTTTTTCACAAATTCGATCTCTTCAGCGTAGTCATAGATATCGACCGGAATCACCCGCGCGGCCTTGGGGGCAGCAATTTTTTCCGCATCGCCAATGAAGTAGCGACTGGTGACGATCGTGGCCGAAGCCGTGCGCTCTAGGGCAGCGGTCAGGTCTTCCATCGCTACCAGTTGCACAGGAATTTGCAACGATTGCTCAATTTCGCCGGCCATGATTTCACCCACGCCCAAGTCCTGCTGCGGCGCGGTGACAATCACACGGGCACTGCAGCGCAACCGCCAGTCCACTTCCCCGAGAAATAACTCGCGCGCAGTGCTGAGGCTGCATCCGGCATCGATCAGGCGATCGAGGCTTTGTTTAACCAGTTGGTAGGCTTCGGGATTTTTGTCAAAGACGGGCGATCGCAGTTGGGCTCCGCCTTCGTGGCCCAGGGCGCGG
This sequence comes from Oscillatoriales cyanobacterium, assembly GCA_004292515.1. Lineage (GTDB taxonomy): Bacteria > Cyanobacteriota > Cyanobacteriia > CACIAM-69d > CACIAM-69d > CACIAM-69d. The sequence continues at coordinate 26,670 of RDXB01000057.1, read as the reverse complement.
ACGTAAATGCCCGAACCGGGTTGGGCTTCGACCAGTCCGTTATCTTCAAGCTGACGATAGACTTTGCTGATCGTGTTGCGGTGCAGGCCGGTTTCCATTGCCAGTTGCCGGGTGCTGGGCAAACGGTGTCCCGGCGGAAATTGCCGTGAGGCGATTGCAAAGCGAATTTGGTTGAATAACTGGGTGGATGCCGGAATATCACTGTCAGCTTGAATGCGGAACCGAACCATAGCTAAAGCTAGAGCTGCTAGCTCAATAAGGGATGGGCGTTGGGGAGTGTGGCGAGTGTGGCAAGCGGGGCGGGGACTAAGCACGAAATCGCACCCATTGCTTGCCCCATGATACTCGCGTCCACCGGTATGAGTGCCACGGGTGTTGCCTCCTGGGCGGATCGAGGCCTCGGTGGTGCGATCGGGGATGGCGCGATCGCACGAATTCGGGCGTGAGGGGTTCCGCGCTTCGCGATAGGATAGGCTCTGCAAGCGGCTCTGGCTATGTTGGCGGTTTCTGTTTGCTTTTTTTAAGCGTTTAAATTCGCGGTTTAAATGTTGCGGACTGATTTACAGATCAATTTACGGGTAGCCATGCTGGGTTGGGTTTTGACCGTGAAGGAGTCGATCGCCCGCTGGGTGAAGCCGGGGCAACGATGGGCCGGGGCGATCGCCCTTGGGCTGGTGACTGTCCTGGCAAGCTGGAGCTTGGGGGTGATGCCGGTGCAGGCTGCCCTGAATGATGACAGCTTTGATGGAAATATCTTTGCGCTCTACGCGGGCAATGGGTCGCTCGTGCCGCCTCGGGTGACATTAACCGAGTCGCGTGAGCGTCAGCGCCCATCGCTGTTGGTCTTTTTTGTGGATGACAGCCGCGACTGCAAGCGCTACTCTTCCACGGTGTCGCAGTTGCAAGCGTTTTATGGCAAGGTAGCGGACTTTTTGCCGATCGTGGCAGACTCAATGCCCCTCGAACCGGTTGCGGATCTCAACAATCCGGCCCACTACTACCGAGGTGCTGTTCCCCAAACAGTGTTGCTGGATGCAACGGGCAAAGTGGTGCTCGATCGCGTGGGCCAAGTATCGTTTGAAGAGTTGGACGATCGATTCCGTGAGCTGTTTAATCTGCTGCCGCGATCAGAGTCTGTGGAGCTGCGTCGCCGCGAACTAAACGAGGTGAACGTGGAACTGGTTCCCGCACCAAAGCCACCGACTGCCAAAGCGCAATCGACCGATCTCGATCGCTAGGGGGAGCCGTTTGCTATGCCGACGAATGACGATATCGGGTTGATCGATTTTGATGCGATCGACTCCGATGAGCCTTTCCAACTCAGCGAACCGGATCCGATCGAGCTGCCGAGTCTCGATCCTGATGTGCTCTTGCCCTTGCTGAGTGATCCTGACCCGGCCCAGCGCACCATTGGCGCAAGGGCTTTTTGCGAGCTGCAAGACCCCCGGGCGATCGAACCGCTGATGGCGTTGATCGATGATCCCTGTCCGCTGGTGAGGGTGAGTGCGGCCTATGCGCTGGGACGCAACCCCGACCTCCGGGCGATCGACCCGTTGATTCGCCAGCTCCAGCGCGATTGGAACGGCTATGTGCGCAAGGGCATTGTCTGGGCCCTGGGCAATGGGCGCGATCGCCGGGTGCTAGACCCCCTAGTGCAAACCCTGCGCCACGACATCGCGGCGGTGCGGCTGTGGGCGGCCAGTTCCCTGGGGCAAATGGGGGCGATCGGCTATGAGGCAGCCGTAGGAGCCGTGCCAGCCTTGATTGTGGCCCTGCGCCAAGATCCGGTGGCCGCCGTTCGCAGCAACTGCGCTTGGTCGCTGGGCCAGCTCTGTCGTGATTTGCCCTCGAATGCGATCTACGCCGGGGCGGTGGATGGCTTGATTGAAGCGCTGGTGGAAGATCGGGAGCTGGGGATCAAAGAAGATGCCCGCGCCGCCTTGCTGAAGTTAGGCGATTCCCGCGCGTTGCAAATCATCCAAGAGCTGGAGCAAGAGGGCTGGCTGTAGCGATCGCCCCCGTGGGTCAGATCAAGTCGCCTGCCACCCTGATTTCCGCGTCATGACAGCGTGGGGGACAAGGGGCTTAAGCCCCTTGTTTGTGGCTGTTTGGGACGGGAAGCGCAACCGGTTTGTTCTGGCCCAGTGTCCTAATTCCAGTCCTAATTTCCAGTCCTAATACTGTGTCATTTTGGGTTGGAAGTCGGGACAGTTAATCGCCGCTTCTGACAGGGCATCGCTCGGGCGCACGGGACATTTGAGGTGATAGTCACCGGTAAAAAAGGCACAGTCGGCACAGGGAATTTGGTGCAGGGTTTTCACTTGGGTTACGCCGTCGCGGGTGAAGCTGAATAGCGATCGCACCACCGTTGCCACCAAATACCAAGCCACTCCAAAACAAAGGGGAATCATGAACGTCTGGGGAATCCGGGCGATCGCCTCGGTCAGCCACAACCCCGCCACGAACCAGCTCTCGATCGACATGGGCCAATCCTTCAGCCGCGATTGATCGGGATGATTCTAGCCTGCCTGCTTGGGGTGTGCGCTCCCGGGCGATCGCGCTGGGGGCGGCGCTGGGGCGATCGGGCTAGAATTCTCGCAAGTGTGGCACGCGGGGCAATGTGGGGCTTGTGATGGATTTTGGATCAATTCTCTCGCCCGAGAAATGGTGGCTGTTGCTGGTGACAGTGCTGTTGGGAATCAACACGGGGGTGATTTTGCCAGCCCAGTATGATTCATCGGCTCCTGCGCCTCGCAAGTGGTTGATCATTAGCACTTGGCTTCTGAACGGGATTTTGACAGGGTTGGCGGGGCTGTTGTTTTCACAGGAGAAGCCCAATTTTCAGCTTTGCCAAGGCTTGACGATCGGGGGGGCGATTGTCGGTGTTGTGACCCTAGCGGTCTTTTTCCGAGGGCCCAAGGTTTTAGTGGATCGCCGATCGGAGTTGTTGGGGGTGCTGAAGGAGGAGTATGACCAGCGGGAAACGGGGGCGGTGTTGGGCAAGTCGATCGCCCCTGTGCCCCTGGAGCCGCCGCGATCGATTCCCTTTCTTGGCAAGTTGCTCGGGTTTGGGCAGGAGCGATCGCTATCGGGGCTAGATGACTTGCTCAAAACGTTTGATGAAGCCCAGCAGCAGGTGTTGATTTTGGGGGAGCCGGGGGCGGGCAAAACCACGCTGCTGGTGGCCTTGGCGAATCGGTTGGTGCAACGGGCGATCGAGGGCGATCGGGAACCAATTCCGGTGATTTTGGAGCTGTCGGCTTGGCGGGCGGGCGAGTCGCTGCCCGATTGGATTGTGGCGGAGGTGGCGGAGCGCTATCGGCCGCTGCCGGTCGCGCAGGTGGCGGACTGGCTGGCTACGGGGCAACTGCTGCCGCTGTTGGATGGGTTGGATGAGCTAAAGGATCGCCAGGGCGCGGCGATGGTGGCGACTAATGAGTGGGTGTTGCAGGCGCAAAAGTTGGCGGGGGTGGTGGTCTGCTGTCGGCGGGCGGAATATGACGCGGCGGTGGCAGCGGAGAACGTGACCCTAGAGGAGCGGCTCAACAAGCGCATTGAGTTGCAGTCGTTGGATGAGGCGACGATTCGCGCTCATTTGCATGACTGTGAGCGGGATTTTTTGCGGGAGGAAATTCAGCAAGATCGCGCTGGGTTTCGCAAGTTGGCGGAGTCGCCGTTGTTGTTGGATTTGATGGTGGCGGCCTATGACCAACCGGGAAAATGGCAACCGGAACCGCCACGCAATCCGCATGATTTAGAAACCTATTATTACGATTGTCGAGATCGCCTATTAGACGATTATTTTGAAGCGCGGTTGCATAGTGTGCCGCATCCTAAATACAAACCAGCAGATACGCGCCGTTATTTGGAATGGCTGGCGCGATCGATGCGCGATCGCAACCAAACAGAATTCTTGATTGAATACATGCAGCCGGACTTGTTGCGGCATGGCATCCGCCAATATCATTTGATTTTTGGAATAAGCACCGGTCTAATTATCGGGATTATTTCTAGCTTTATTTTAAATCCCATCATTGGACTGATATTCGCAATTTTTTTTGGAGCAGTTGTTGGAATATTTTTCCAGAAAAACCTGATTCATTCCACGAGAAAGATTATTTTTCGCCCGACAGCATAAAACTGGCTATTCGACAATCATTTACTGTCGGAACGGTTTCCAGCTTGTCGTTCCACATAAGCACTAACAGGATGATGTTTGGCTTGATTGGTGGATTGATCTTTGGGTTTATTTCTGGATTGAAGAGAGGTTTCGTGTCTGGGAATATCCATCCTAACGAAGGAATAATCCAAAATATTCGCAATACTCTACTTTTAGGTATTATTTTTTACCCTGGCTGCTTGGCGATGTCACTGTTCAAGGATTGGTCAGAGAATATAAGTCTATTGATTCATCCTGATAATATTCATCTATTGGATTTGAGTTTTGAGCTACTGATTTCTGCTACTGGCTTTGCTGCTTTCTACAGTTTTTATGCTGCCGATGGTTATGTACTAGTACAACACGGTTGTTTACGCTGGTTGCTACAAAGTCAAAGAAAGATTCCTCATAGTTATGGAAGATTTTTAACTTATACGGCTGACGAGTTGAAATTACTAAAGCGATCTGGTGGTCGATTTCGGTTCTATCACGATCTGCTGCGGGAAAAAATTGCCGACTGATTGCATATTGATTTGAACTGAGCCAATTTATCTGGATTCCGTGCAGAAAATGGACGATTACATCGAATACATATTGCTGAACCCCGAAGATATCCAAGCCAAAATCCTGTTTCGGATCTACCCGTTCGATCGCTTCGGGCCGATCGAACCCTGACGCAATTTATCACTGGGGGCGATTAAGCGATCGAGGCAATCGGGCCACGGGCAGTAATCAGCGAATACGATAGGAATGACCGAGGAGGTACACACCCATGGTTGCGATCGCCCCCCTTGCCCCCACCCAAACCATCGGCGAAAAGCGCGTCACCCTGCGCGGCTTAACCTGGCAAGCCTATCAACAAATTCTCCAGGCCCTCCCCCAAAGTCGAGCAGCCCGACTGACCGACGATCGCGGAATCCTCGAAATTGCAAAGCCCCTATAAGAACAAGAGGTTGCATCGTGCTCAATCGGATTATTTATTCGCATTCTTATACTTAAGATGGGCATGAAAATCAAAACAATGGGTTCGACCATAGTTGATTGATCGAGAAGAACTCGATCGCGCTTCCGAACCTGATCGCGCCTACTACATTCAAAATCAGCCCAGAGTCGCCTCATTTTCTAGGGAAATGTTTTTGATTAACGACTCAACAAACCACCCCAGACTGGGCGATTGCTGTGGCAACCCGTCCATAACCTCACGGCTTTCACCCTGAGCGATCGCTGGCTAGGCGACAATGGCCAGCCCTGGATCGAAGTCAGCGACGGGGAAACCAAAACCACCCACGAGGATCGCCTCTTTGGGTAGTGTGGCCGCCCCTGCCGCCGCCGTTCGCGACCACTGGGGCGACGAATCGCGCCCCGTCACCCGCGAACTCGTAGAACGGACGCGCAACATGGCTCAGGGATTTGAACAGTGGGCCAAAGATTGGCTAGCCCATTGGGCCGAACTCGATCGCGCCGCCGCCGACCTACCGCCATCGATGAGGATCGACTAACCGATGGCATCTCCCAGCATCAAAGGAGCGATCGCCCAATCCAACGGGCGACTCAAACGGGACGGTTATCGGGTGGCGATCGTCCTGGTGCGAGACCAATATCTCTATCTCCAAGCCACACTCCCACCCGCACCCGGTTCCCACAAAAACAAACCCTATCAGCAGCGCGTCTCCCTACAGTTGCCCGCCACCTCCGAAGCCGTCAAAATCGCCGAAAAGCGCGCCCGTGAGTTGGGCTACCAGCTCCAATCCGCCGAATTTGCCTGGGAAAAATGGCGATCAGTTCCCACTGCCCCAGCCACCAACACCGCCGACTGGATCGCCCGATTTGAGGCCGACTATTGGGCCAGACGATCCAAAACACCCAAGTCGGAAACCACCTGGGCGATTGACTATGCCGGCCCCTTCCGACGACTCGAACCCTACCAGCCCCTAACCGCTGCCAACCTGCTAGCCGCCATCAAGCAAACCGTTCCCGATACCCGTGCCCGTCGCCGGGTTTGCCTCGCCCTCAGCGCCTTGGCCCGGTTTGCCAACCTACCGATCGATCTCGCTCCCTACAAAGGCAACTACGGCCCCGCTAGCGCCGTGCCCCGATCAATCCCCAGCGATGCCGCGATCATCGCCGCCTGGGAATCGATCAAGTCCGAGGAATGGCGATGGGTGTTTGGGGTGTTGGCCGCCTACGGACTGCGCCCCCACGAGGTGTTTGCTTGCCAGTTTGATCGCTACCCACGCCTGAGAGTCCTGGCAGGCAAAACCGGCCCACGTCTGGTCTATCCCCTTCAGCCCGAATGGCCCGATCGCTTCGGACTGAAGGCCCGCCGCTTGCCCCACTGCTCTGGCCGTCGTAATGCTGACCTGGGCCACCGCGTCACCCAAGCTTTTCGGCGCATGGGGATATCCTTCGCCCCCTATGACCTCCGCCACGCTTGGGCTGTCCGAGCGATCGGCAAATTTGACCTCTCGATCGCCGCCGCCATGATGGGCCACTCATCAATTATTCATGCCCGAACCTATCAACGATGGCTCGGTGCATCCGATCTTGATCGTGCTTGGAAAGACCTAAAACGCTAATTTTTTAGCAAGCCATTAAACCCTTAATTGGGACATTAAAGAAGCCCTAGCGTTTGCATGAGCATTAAACGCTAGGGCTTTTTATTTGCAGGGCTTTCAGAGATGCCAGGAGGCGGACTTGAACCGCCGACACGAGGATTTTCAGTCCTCTGCTCTACCGGCTGAGCTATCCCGGCTTGTTTGGGGTGCGTCGTTTTCAGCGCCTAAACAAATTATCAAACTTGACTAGGATTGGCAAGCGATCGAGGGATTTTTTTTGGAACTTGTGGGGTTATTGTCAAAATGACCAGGGCGGCCCCAGCCCGTACGGGGGGGCGATCACCCAGTCTGCGGGCCGGCCATCGCCACTGGGGGCGAGAGTGACCGGATCGATTTTGCGGGGGACTGGGACGGGCACTACTGAATCGGTTGGAGGCGCGTGACCTTGAGCTTGAACGGGCCGCCGACGGCTTTGCCGAAGGTTTGCACCCGTACGATATATTCACCTGTGTTTTGGATGCTAGTAAACAGCATGGAGTTGGTGCTGCCGTCGGGGCCGTCGTCGTTTTCGGCAACGCTGGAGCCATCGTCGGCGATCAACATCAACATCACATCAAAGCTTTCAGAGCTGGCGGTGATTTCCACGCGATCGCCAGCGGTCAGGGCGATTTTGTAGTCGCGCGCGAAGCCACCTTGGCCGGTGGGGATGTCTTTGGTGGAGAGGGTATCGCTAAGTTCGCTGCTGCTGGCAACAGCGCCTGGCTGATACACCGGCTCGGCTGCTTGGGCGATCACTGCCCATCCGCTGGCGATCGCAATCCCGATCGCGCCCATTGTGCTTGCCACACCACGCCGCATCAAAGAAGACCGGAAGCGCATGAAATCACTCGTTCTAACGGCATTTCTCCGATTATAGTCACTGGTTTTGGGTGGCTTCTGGTTTCGGGGACGGGGTTGAGGGGTTTTTGCAGCAAATCTTCATAGGGGGCTGGCCTGCACCGGTTGTTACTGCCTGGCACGAGCCTGAGACGGTCGTTTTTTATGCCCCAATCGTCGTAACCAGGGGCTTAAGCCCCTGGTCTCTCACGATCCGCTAATGGTGGAATCAGGGTTTTGGGTGATTGGACAACAAACCCTAGGCCTTTTTGGCGAAGGCGCGGAAGTAGAGCGACTTGGCGAGTTCCTTGATGGGGAACAGCAGGTAGGTTAGGGGATTGATCGTAACGATGATGTTGCGCAGATCCCGTTCCGCTAGGGCTACGATCGCCCGTGCTACCCAGTCTGCGGACATGATCCCGATCGGGTTCAGATCGCTTTTAAACGGCCCCAAAACCAACTTACGCACCACACAGGGTGCATCGAGTCGCCGCAGGGTAATGAGGTCGCCGATCGCCCGTTTGGAGAGTTCATACATGGGGCTGAAGGCGGGGTTGACTTCGGCTTCGGAGGTGTTAACCCAGACTTCCTTGAGGGCGCGGTGTTCCGACTTGGTGACGGTTTCAAAAAACAGCTCCATCAACCGCCAAACGGACAGGGTGTTGATCTCCAGGGCGCGGCTGATCGCCTCGGGGGTGCGATCGCCTTGGTTGATCCCGTGGTTGATGATCAGGATGTCGGCTTTTTCGAGGGTCGATCGCAGGGTGGCTTCATCGCCGGTTCGCCAAGTCACTACGCGCACATTGGGGCCAAACTCGGCTCCCTCGCGGCTGGTGAGGGCGATCATTTTTGCGCCGCGTCGTTGCAGGGTGGTGATCAGGGCGCGGCCCATGCTGCCCGATGCGCCGGTAATGGCGATCGTTTTGCCTTTGAGGGAAAGTGCTGTGCCCATCAGTTTGTCGGCGATCGTGAAGTAGCCGCAGTAGTAGGCATTGCCCGAATCGAAATGGTGTCGCCAGTGGTAGGTGCGATTCACCGTCCATACGGAAGGGTTGCTGTCGAGGTCGCCGGCCTTGTGGGTCAAGTCGGTTTCCATCAGCCACCCGCGCGATCGGGCTAGGGCCGTGGTCAAAAAGCCCAGGGAGTAGATGCAACCCAACCACATCCCCCACTGACCCGTGAGCGTGGCGGCCAGGGCGACGACGCTGGCCATCACGGCGGCTTCGGGGGCATCGTTGGCCAGTTGTGCTTTGTAGTACAAGTCCAGGCTGCTGATGGTCAAGTCGCGGCGATAGACCTTGTGGTGGAGGTTGTGCGATCGCTGGAGTGGTTCCCAGTAGTGGCCGGCGACGTGGTAGGCATCGCGGACTAATTCTGCGAGCACGATCGAGCCTGCTGCTAGACCCAGTTGGATGAATCCCTCTGCATTCATTGCTTCGTTCACAACTTGATCTAAAAATGGGCTGCTGATGCGGATGCGGAAATGGCTAAAGCCGCTTGGTCAAAACGGATCTAACCGGCTGGATGGCCAGCGCGACCCAGGCTGCACGGGTGAGATCCCGAGCGCCCCGGACGGCTAGCAGGGGCCAGCAAGGGCTGAAGATTACGATTTTGATCAGTTGCTATAGAATAGCGACTTCTCGTAACGGCTGGCTTAACAAACCGCGCAGGTGGCACTCAAACAAATCGGGGGTTTGCACGGCTAGGCTGGCGATCGCCGGGGCTGCCGGGAAGGGATAGAGCCGATCGAACTGGGTTTGACCTGCCGCGTCTTGGCCCCACTGCACCAGGTAAACGCCGGGGGGCAACTTCAGCAAACTGAGGAGTTCAAAGGCCAGACGGTAGGCAGTTTGGCGATCGCGATCGGACAGGTGGTGGGGCTGCACAAAGCTGCCGGTATCTAGATCGCGGGCGATCGCCTCCGCGTAGAGCGGCCCCTTCGCCGTCACCACCAGCGGCAGCCAGCGATCGCCCCCATCGGTGGTGGGCCACTGGAGTTCGCGGGCCACGCGCGATCGCAACAGTTCCACATCGGCGCAGGTTTCCCAGAGCGATCGCGCCGGCCAATCGGCTGGGAACCGACTATCCTGCAACACCCCGAAGCTCAAGGGGCAGTCGATCGCCTCGGCAGCGCTGGGAATGGGCTGGTTTTCCCCGATCACGATCGTCACGGGTTCCAGCACTCGGCGATCGCCCTCAGCGGCCCGGGCCAGCGCCACGAGTCGATCGACAGCGATCGCCGAGCCAGATAAATTTGATCTTGGCATTGATCCTGGCATTGACCCTGGCAGCTCAGAAGCAGCAGGCTCCATCCAAATTCTGAGTAGGGTCATGGGCGAAGGGCAAAGGCGCGATCGACAACACCCGATAGATTACGAGATTGAGTCTTCTGTGGCACGGGCCAGGGCCGCTCGGGCCGTGCGGGTAACGACTACGGTTACGCCAAGGGTGGCCAGCAGCCCCGCCCCAAAGATGAGCCATTCAAGGGGACTTTTGGCACGATCGGCTGAACCGGCAAACAAGGTCGCCAAGCTGCGAAAGGATGCACCAATGTAGACATAGGCGATCGTTCCGGGCAGCATTCCGATCGAGGCCAGCACATAGTCCCGTAGCGAAACCCGAGTCAGACCCAACATATAATTCAGCGCATTGAACGGGAAGAGGGGCGAGAGGCGCATCAACAAAACAATCTTGAATCCTTCCCGCGCGATCGCGCGATCAACAGTTTGGAACCGATCATTTCCGTCAATCCAGCGTTGAGCCACCCAATCCCGCAGGCCGTAGCGCCCCACCAAAAATGCCGCCGTCGCCCCCACCGTCGCCCCCACAAACACCAGCACAGACCCCCAGCCCAACCCAAAAAGCACACCGGCCCCCAAGGTCAACAGGGAGCCTGGGACCAGCGCCACGGTTGCCACCCCATAGACCGCGATAAAGACGATCGCCCCCCAAGCACCCAGGTGTTCAATCCAAATCAATATTGATTGCAGGAAATCTTGCATTTGCTCCGCTCCTTGGCCAGTCTGTCCAGATGCATCTCATCAACCCAAGTTGCCTGGACTCTCTCGTGGACCCTAAGCCAATACAACCACCTTCGTTGCGATCACCTTCGTTACGATTCGATTTAATTCAGCCGGTCTAATTCAGCCGGTTTAATCCAGCCGGTCTAATTCAGCCGGTTTAATCCAGCCGGTCTAATCCAGCCCGCTAGCCGAAAAGTTCGCAGAAAACCCACCGATCTTGGCGAAATTGGTGTATCAATACGCACAGCGCCAACGGGTGGCCGCCGATCGCTGCGAGTCAGCCGGTTCAACAGACTGGCCTCAGCGGGCCGCTGGGTGACGGCTTTGGTGGCCAGCCATTAACCGCCCGAACGCGCCTGATTAGCCTCAAAATTGACTAGCCCGTCAACTGTAGCTTGCGATCGCCACTCCCCAAGTCAAGGCTGCTGGATTCGCATCGTGATTGCCCGTGATTGCCGCATCCGATGCTCGCGAACATGACCCGTTCTTGACTACCCGTTCTTGACTAATTGTTATTCACTCGCCCGATCGCGCTGATCTCCTTCTTTTATGCAACCTGTGCCGCTACCGTCCCACATTCACTACGAATTGCTGCTGCAACTTCTAGAGCGCGAAACTGCCCGATCGGTTGATCGCGGCACTGAAGAACATCGCCAACTCCAGGAATTGGTGGCTACGCTGCGCCGGGGCCTAGCAATTCAAAAACAATTAGAAGCCACCTGCGATCGCAAGCACATGCCGATCGAATATCGCTGGTCTCTGAATCAGCCCACACAGTCTGATTCGCACTGATTCGCAGTAGCACAACTAACCCATTTTGATTGGCAACCTATTTTGATTGGTTACGCAACTTGATTACTAGGGAGTAAGGGGCTTAAACGTCTTTTCTAACAGGACTGATGACAACTCCCAGCAACATCGCTTGGACGTGTTTCAACTTCCTGAACTTGTGCCAATTTGCTGTAGCCCCCGGTCGTTGAGTCATAAGTGCAATATTGACATCCTCCCCGTCCTAAAGGAGCCTGTAGGGTGGGCAATGCCCACCGACTAACAGCTTCATAGCATCTGCAATCTGATGTACCAATCGTTTGAGGTAAAGGCTGGAAGTGCAACAGTCAATTAACCCGTACTGACCCAATTCGGGATTGATATAAAGACAACTCACCCAGCCAATGCCACAGACTAGACCGTGGACATCAGTCCATCTTGCCAAATTGACTCATCTTGTCCTGTGTGACCTCCTTGCTTTTGCATAAGTCCCGAGGATTTTAGAACTCGATGCCGCGTTGAGCGGGAATTCCTTGGGCGATCGGGTGTTTGATGCGTGTCATTTCAGTGACCAAATCTGCTAGATCAATCAATGCCTGGGGTGCATAGCGGCCGGTGCTAGCCACATGACAATGATGGGGACGACTTTGAATGCCTTGTTGCACTGTTTCTAGAGACAGTTGCTGATTTTTGAGTGCAATATGCAGCTCATCAAGCACTACTAGGGAAATATCGGGATCTTGGATATGCTTGATTGCGGTTTCCCAGGCGGCAGCGGCCATGGCCCGATCGCGATCGGGATCTTGGGTTTCCCAGGTAAAGCCACCGCCCATTGTCTGAATTTCCACAGGAAATCCAGCCGTTTGCAAGCGAGTTAACAACAGGCGATCGCCATCGGGGAAGGCTTCATTGTTTTTGACAAATTGCACCACCGCCACAGGTAAGTCATGGGCTAAGTGCCGATAGACTAAATTCATAGCACTGCTGGTTTTGCCTTTACCCAGTCCCGTAAACAGTAGATATAGTCCTCGCTCGTTGCCTTCACGATTGGCACGGGCAGCGTCTTTGGCGGCTTTGATTTTTTGCAGGCGATCGAGGGGGCGATCATCGAGGGGGCGATCGCTGACATTTTTAGACTCTACCGGTTCTGAGGTACGATTTACGGCATCCATAAACAACTCAACTTTGGTAAATTTTGGTGGCTGATAGTCCCGTAAAAAATGATGTCGAAGGTCAGGCGATCGACGAGAGGACAGTGATGGGAATTCAGTGCCTAATCGGTTACTAGAACTTGATAGCACTAAATGCTTCTCAAGACTTGACAATGCTTCAAAATTTCAATTACCCGACTGGCTAAGGCTGTTCCCAATGCCGTTCTTAATGCCGCCTTTACCTCAAATGCTTGGTACGTCAGATCGCAGATACTCTGAAGCGGTTAGTCGGTGAGCCTTGCCCACCCTATAGGCTGCTGTACTGATTCAGCAAGGTAAAAGCTGGAAATGCTTGAGCAGCTTGCTGCCCATAATCTCATCCCGGGGGAATCAGGGTTGCAGACCAGTTGATGACAGGTCTTAATCCCTGAAGCGATCGCCTAAACCATCCAAATTTTCACAAAGCAAATCCAATAAATTGATTCTGGTAGATATTTATTTTAAATACTTAATTTAAATACTTGGTTTAAATATTTGATTTTGGCAGATAAAATACTCGCTGATTTTTCCGACAAAATAGCTACTCAGTGACCAATGCGTAGCATCACTTTATACGCATCAATTTTCAGGAGCATATTCATAGAACTGGAATAGGTTTTAGCTGGAATATTTATGGAATGTTTATGGAATATTTATAGTGCACTTGGCATCATGAATCGCAGGTCAGGGTTAGCTTAGATCGCGTAGCCAGTGATTGAAGTGTCAAGGCGTAAGGAGGTAAGGGCTGCTATGCCGCAAGTAGATGCGCCACATGATCGATGGAATCAGGACTGGTTAGCTGCCGTTGCACCCGAAGCTTGGGTCAATCCAACGGCGGCTGATTGCTATGACTGGTTGGTGATTGGGGGTGGCCCGGCCGGTTTGGTGGCGGCAGCGGGGGCGGCGGGGTTGGGCATTGGTCTAAAGGTGGCATTGATTGAGCGCCATTACCTGGGGGGCGACTGCTTGAACGTGGGCTGTGTTCCCTCCAAAAGCCTGCTTGCTTCGGCGAAGGCTGCGATGCACCACCCCTCGGGCGATCGGTTTTCGGCGGCCATGGAACAGTTGCGGGCGGTACGATCGCGCCTGGCGGTGCATGATTCGGCCAGCCGATTCACGGGCTTAGGTGTGGATGTGTTTTTGGGCGATGGGCGGTTCCAAAGTCCAGACACGGTGACGGTGGGCGGCCAAACCTTGCGGTTTAAAAAAGCCTTGATCGCCACCGGAGCCAGACCCACCGTTCCGTCAATTCCGGGGCTGGCAACGGCAGGATTTGTGACCAATGAAACGGTGTTTAATTGGGTCGATCGCCCTGATCGCTTGGTGATTTTGGGGGGCGGCCCGATCGGTTGCGAATTGGCCCAGGCCTTCGCACGGTTGGGCACAGCCGTGACGATCATTCAGCGGCGATCGGGTCTGTTGCCGCGCGAAGTGCCGGAAGCGGGAGCCGTCATTCAGGCTGCATTGGAACGCGATGGGGTTTGCGTGGTGACGGGGGCCGAGGTGGAGCGCATCGAACGGCACGATCGCGGCTGCACCATCTGGGTGCGCGATCGCGCACCGATTGAGGTGGATGAAATTTTAGTGGCGGCGGGGCGATCGCCCAATGTGGAAACCCTGAACCTGTCCGCCGCTCAGGTCAGCACCAGCGATCGGGGTGTGGCCGTCAATGACTACTTGCAGACCGACAATCCACGCATTTTTGCTGCCGGTGACGTGTGTAACCTAGAGCGTTTTACCCACGCAGCGGACGCAGCAGCCCGCTTAGTGCTCAAAAATGCCCTGTTTTCGCCCTTTGGCCTGGGAAAATCTCGGTGGAGTCAGATCACCATTCCCCGTGTCACCTACACCGATCCAGAAGTGGCCAGCATTGGTTGGGTGGATGTGGCCTCAGCTTCCACCACGATCAATCCGCGATCGCACCCACGAGTGATTAAAATTGCCCTCAATCAGCTCGATCGCGCCCAAACTGACGGGATTGACCAGGGATTTTTGTCGGTTTGGCTCGCGCCTGATCGCGATCGCATTGTGGGAGCAACTCTGGTGGCCCCCCACGCAGGCGAAACGATTGGTGAACTTGCTGTGGCGATGGCCGCGGGTTGGGGGCTGAGCCAACTAGCAACCGTGGTGCATCCCTACCCCACCCAAGCGGAATGTATAAAAAAAGCCGCCGATGCTTATCGCAAAACGCTACTCTCAACCAGAACTCAAAAAATTCTGTCTTGGATTCATCGGCTGAGTTAGTTGTGTAGCCAACAGCAACTCTGGCAATGTCATCTGGGGCTACACCATTTATCGTACATACAACCTAGTTCCCATCATGGTCTGGGGTCTGGGGTATGACTGGAATAGCTTCCATTTGGTAAACTCATCGACCCAGTTTCACTTCTCTAGCCATTTCGCTTTTCTAGCAGTCCCCAAGTCCACTTTTAGCCACAACCCCATTATGAGAAGACGGGCATTAATTGCCTATGGCATGAGTGCAGCGATCGGATCTCTGGCACTCAGTAACTGCACCGATCGTAGCGATTCCAAGCGTCGAGTCAGTCAGTCCCTATTCAAGGTAGCCATCCTATTTCCTCGGGGAGTAACCACAGACGATTGGTGTCATGAAGGATTCAAAGGACTACAACTCATTGAGCGTGAGCTGGGATCACAAGTCGCCTATATCGACTTTATTAACCGAGGCTTACCCGCTAGCTTGCCATCAGCCCTCGATCGCTTTGCCAAAGAAGGTTATCAATTCATCATTGGCCACAGCGGCACGTTTCGCGACGATATGCTCAAGGCTGCCGCTCGCTATCCCCGCACTCGATTTGCAATTGTGGCCAGCGACAGCGGCAACAATCGCAATTTTGGTGCATTAGGCTATCGCAATTCCGAGCTGGGGTATTTATTAGGAGCCGCCGCCGCCCTGCAACCCAATGTGAAAAAAGTTGGCCTTGTCACCAGCGTACCCACACCACCCATTACGCAATTTAATTTGGCCTTTAAAAATGCCCTACGTGAATTTGCGCCCTCAGTACAGTTGCAGACTGAGTGGGTTGGCAGCTTTGATGACCATAACAAAGCGATCGCCCTGACACGAAAGCTGATCAATCAAAAAATCGACCTGCTTGCCATGAATTGCTGGACTAATAATCCCGCCATTATTGAACTCGGGAAATCCAGTCAATTACCCATGGTTGTCCTTGGGCCCGACACTCGCCAACTAGCACCTAATTTGATTATTGCCCAGGGATTAATTCATGTTCCTCAATTAATTTTGCACGGTGCAAAATTAGCACGCCGGGGACGTTGGGAGGGTCGTCAATACTTGTTTGGTCTATCGGAGAAAGTCCTAGAATTTGCGCTGCCACCTAACAACCTCAGCGCCAATCTCGAAAAGCGCCTGCTAGACATGCACGATCGCATCCAAAGTGGTCAACTCGATGTCCTAAAAAGCTAGCAATCATCCTAGCAATCATCATCAGTGAGTAAATCCAAACCTTGCCGCTATCTATTCAACCCCAGTCATTTGACCCAATTCATCCTATTCCAGCCATAGCCCTTACCTCGCTGAATAAGCAGATCAGCTTGTAGCTTGTAGTAGTAGCTTGTAGGGTGGGCATTGCCCACCTAAGTAGTAGCTTGCAGGGTGGGCAATGCTCACCTAAGCAATCCCTGCATGGCATATCCGAGACGACATACCACTTGTTTGAGGTAAATAACTCAACCCAATTTGCTCAACTCCAATTTGCTCAACTCAATCCACTTCATTCAATCCAATTCAATTAATCAATAGACTCATCCATTGTCTGTGCTTCATCACGAACCCCAGGCGCTAGTTTTTACCATGATAAAGCAGTCCTTAGCATGGATCAAAAAACCACTGAGGCGATTTTTACCCAATCGCCCCTGGTCTTCCATGTCTTTGGCACTGCAAATTCGGGTGGCACTGGTGCTGCTAGCAGTGGTTGGCACATTGGGTGTGGGCAGCATTTTGGCTTATAGCAGCACACAAGTCCAAATCGAGACGCTCAATCAACTGCAAGTCGCGCGATCGCGTGCCATCTCCGAACAAATTAATACCTATTTAGAAGATTTTCAACGCAAACTAGGCTACCTATCCCGCGTCACAGGATTAGCAGAATTACCCCTCAATGTGCAGAAGTCATTGATCGAAGCCCTTATTCGTCATGATTCTGCCTATGAATTAGTCGCCATCCTCGATCGGACAGGCAATCCGGTGACCTACGTTTCGCCCTATCGCAAAGAAGTCCTCACCAACCAAAGTAAAAACATTGCATTTTCGCGAGCCTATCAATGGGCAGAGGACTATATCAGTTGGGTTGACTTAGAAACTATGGGCGATCGCCGTCTACGACTCATCACCTTCAGCGTTCCCATTCGCGATCGCACCGATCGTGTGGTTGGTGTGTTACTAGCGCGCGTCAATCTCGATTTTTTGGATTCAGTTGTGCGTGATGCTTGGGCTGGAGAAGCCGGCTATACCTACCTAATTGATGCTCGTAATGTTGTATTAACGATCAGCAATGCCGACCCTAAACAATTCACCCCCTTGAACTTAGACCAGACGGACTTAGCCAATCATCTGAGTAAATCAATGACGGGTGATGTGAGTCGCTATCAAGGACTAAATCGTCATGACGTGATGGGCACAGTCACTGATATTCCCTCGATTAATTGGCGCGTCGTTGCAGAATTACCGATCGCCGATGCCTATGCTCCCCTGCGAGATCTACTAGTGAAAATGATCGCCGGATCATTAATCTCTGGCGCGGCGGCTGGCTGGCTGAGTTGGCGCTGGGCCCATCGCGCCCTTTATCCCTTGCAGTTATTAACCACCGAAATTGCCAAACTCGATCGCAACTCCCTGGTGATGACTTCGCCCACCAAAATTGAGCATCTAACATCCAAGCAAGCCCATAACGAAATCGGTATTCTATCCCGTGCATTCCAAGACATGGCTCACCGTTTGCGAGAGTCCTTTGCCGCCCTCGGACGAGCTAATGAAGAGCTAGAACAACGAGTCTTAGATCGCACCACTGAACTTCAACAAGCCCTAGACGATTTAAAAAAGACCCAGATTCAACTCATTCAAATCGAAAAAATGTCAAGCTTGGGGCAATTAGTCGCAGGATTAGCCCATGAAATTAATAATCCTGTTAGCTTTATTTTTGGTAACTTGGGTCATGCTCAATCATACTTTCAAGATCTAATTGATCTCCAAGAACTCTGCTATCAAGCCCTAGAATCTTCTGGCAAAGAATCTGCCAAGAAATCTGCAAACTTATCCAATGATTCACCTAGCAATTCATCTAGCAATTTACCTAGTGATTTGCCTGATGAACTTCCTGTTGGTTCGCTTTCAGTTGAATTGCTGGAAATGATTCAAGAGAAGCGAGAAGAAATCGATTATGACTTCCTCAAAAAAGACTTTCCAAGGCTGCTCAAGTCTATGGAAAATGGGGCGATTAGAATTCGCGACCTCATTCAAAATCTTCGAGACTTTGCACGCCTAGATGAGTCAGAAATCAAGTTAGTTGATTTGAACTCAGGACTAGAGAATACTCTAGTTGTGTTGCAAAATCGATTGAGTCCAATGCCCTATCGATCTTGTTTTAATATCCATCGCGACTTGGCAGAACTACCCTTAATTCGTTGCCATCCGGCTCAAATCAACCAAGTCTTTTTACAAATTATTAGTAATGCGATCGATACGATCGATGCTTCGGGGGGCAACACCAATCCCCACCTGTGGCTACGAAGTCAAGTGCAGGGTGATCGAATCATCATCACCATTCGTGACAATGGCTTAGGGATTCCCGATGCTGTACTACCTAAGATTTTTGATCCGTTTTTTACAACCAAACCCGTTGGTCAAGGAACCGGCTTAGGCCTGTCAATTAGTCACCAAATCATCGTTGAAACCCACGGTGGTTCCTTGATTGCCAAGAACCATCCCGAGGGGGGAGCTGAGTTTACGATCGAGCTGCCCCTGACGGGAGTGAACACACCCACGATCCCACTAACAAATTCCAACTGACTGTTGATTAACTTTCCTGACCTCACTGGTCTGACCTGACCTGACCTGACCTGACCTGACTTGACCCGAACGAAACACCCGAACAAAATATCAGTTTGGGTTAAGCCATCCCCTCCAAACCCTCAAGAACCTGAGAGCGATTGACCAGTGCCTAGCGCCGATCGCGTAGGAGGCGATCGATCGCCGCTTGCCAATACCAGTCCTCAGATTGGTCGGGAACCCGCGATCGCTCCAGCTCCACCAGCCGTTCAGCCGTGGGCCGGTTTTGTTGCACCATCAGGAGCAATTGCCTTTCCAGAGATTGGCTGGGACGGCGGCGGGGTGCGGCCGCTGGGCGACGACGAGGCAAATGGGGAGGCTGTTTGTTGTTCTTGGGCTGTTGGTTGCTGTTGGCTGGAGGCTGGCGCTTTGCCTGACCCGCTTTCTGTGAGCGCTGTTGGCGCTTGAGGGCCAACCGATCGAAGCGATATTGATTAGGTTTGGGATGAAGGCTTGCCGGGTTGGTGCTGGTTAAGTGCTGCGTTGTTTGTGCCGTTGGCGGTGACTCAGCCCCAGGCTGCTGCGTCGGCTGGCCAGAGTGTAGGTGATCGAGCGATCGCTTACCAAGGCGATATTGCCCATTGGTGAGGTTGATGCCACAGGGTTGAGCCGTTGTCGTGGCCCAAGGGCGATCGCCCGTCGTCCGAGGAGCGAATCGAGAACGAATGGACTGGAAATACTTCACCCCGAAGGACTGTGCAAACAACCAACCCAACAACAGGCTTAGGCCAGCTAGAAATAGATACACCCCCAAAGCGTTGCCTAGCCACCGATCGAGCGCGGCGATCGGCCACAGCAAGTCTGTCAACCAATCGGTATAGGGTTCCGGCTGGGCTAACTGATTCAGCCGGTTTAGCTCCCGTTGCTCCACGGCTTGGTAAAGATTGGTCACGCTCGATCGATTCAAGGCGCTGCGCTGCAAAAGCTGCTGAAACTCCGGCGCAAACATCTGCACCAAGTAATGGTTGGGATAGCGAATCTCGAGGGCGGCATAGGCATGAATCGCGCGATCGAACTCTTGCTGCTGATTCCACAACCGCCCACAGGTCAACAACAGATGGGGAATTGCCGCCTGTTCACCACTCAAGACTCCCCGATCGAGCAGCAGGGTAATTCCTTGGCAGGTTTCGGGGCTAGCCAAGCGGCCCGGGCTGGTGCGATCGGCAATGCGCTGCAACTGCGTACGCACAGAACTCACTAAAGCGCTGTGGGGGTAAACCTTGACAAATCGCACATATTGAGAAAATGCACGGTTAAATTGTTGGGACTGTTGCGCCTGTTGAGCAGACTGGTAGCGCTGGCACTCAGCTAGGCGGTATTGATTTTCCGTCAGGGACAACGGCTTTGCACCTGTGGTTGGGGACAAATCCGCTGCGGTGCTGGGGGCTGGCTGCATTGATTGCTGCGTCAGGGACTGCAATTTGGGGATGGCGCTCTGGCAATCTGCTCGCTGGTAGGCAGCTTGGGCAGCTTGTTGCTCCGAATCATCCGACAAGCCCCAGATGCAGACCAATCCCAAAGACATGAGGATTAAGGCGCTGCGAAGTAAGCGGGTGCTTTGGCGCTGCATGGGGCTGTAGTCCTGTGGCGGGGCGATGATTGCAAACGTCCAGTGAGCACATTCCTAGCGATAGAATGAAGTCCGAGCGTTTCGATGGCATGGACTAGGACTTCGTTTCGCCCAGTTAGATTCGTCCAGTTAGATTCGCTAGGTTAGATTCATCCAGTGGGATTTGCCCAGTCGAATTTGCCCAGGGCGAATTTAGGCGAATTTAACTGAATGACACGAGGCCGAGTTTTCCAGGGAAGGGTTTCCAAAAGCTTGTTCCCAAGAGCTTGTTCCCAGGAGCAGGATCAAACCAGGTTGCGCAGGTTCCCCATGAGTCCACCGTCTCGCTTTTTTTGACGGATGGTTATTGTCGATCGTCCCCCTCGTCACTCACAGCTTACCTCACGCTTATGACCGTTGCCGCGCCCGCCAAGACTCAATACGAAGCCGTCATTGGTCTCGAAACCCACTGCCAACTCAGTACGGAAACCAAAATTTTCTGTAGCAGTTCGACGGAGTTTGGCGCTGATCCCAACACCCATGTTGATCCCGTGTGCCTGGGTTTGCCGGGAACCTTGCCGGTGCTGAACCAAAAGGTGTTGGAATATGCGGTGAAGGCTGGATTGGCGCTGAACTGCACGATCGCTCCCTACAGCAAGTTCGATCGCAAGCAATATTTCTATCCCGACCTGCCCAAGAATTACCAAATTTCCCAATACGACCTGCCGATCGCCGAGCATGGCTGGCTGGAAGTTGAAATTGTTGATAAGCAAGGCAACGTCACCCGCAAGAAAATCGGCATCACCCGCCTGCACATGGAAGAGGATGCCGGGAAACTCGTCCACGCCGGGGCCGATCGCCTGGCCGGGTCTACCTACTCCCTGGTGGACTACAACCGGGCCGGTGTGCCGTTGGTGGAAATCGTGTCGGAGCCAGACATTCGCACGGGCCAAGAAGCGGCTGAATATGCCAAGGAACTGCGGCGGATTATTCGCTACCTGGGCATTGGCGACGGCAACATGCAGGAAGGCTCCCTGCGCTGTGATGTGAACGTGTCGGTGCGTCCGGTGGGCCAAAAGGCATTTGGCACCAAGGTTGAAATCAAGAACATGAACTCGTTCAACGCAATTCAGCGGGCGATCGAGTATGAAATTGAGCGGCAAATTGAGGCGATCGAAACCGGCGAGCCGATCGTCCAAGAAACCCGCCTCTGGGAAGAGGGCAGCCAGCGCACCATTTCCATGCGCTCCAAGGAAGGCTCCAGCGACTATCGCTATTTCCCCGAGCCGGATTTGACCCCGATCGTCGTTTCGGCGGAGCAACGGGATAGCTGGAAAGGGGAGTTGCCGGAACTGCCGGCCCAAAAACGCCATCGCTACGAAACTGAGCTGGGTCTGTCGCCCTACGATACCCAGGTGCTGACGGACGATCGCCCCGTGGCCGAATACTTTGAAGCGACGGTGGCCGCCGGGGCTGATGTGAAGCAAGCGGCCAACTGGATCATGGGCGACATTGCCGCTTGGCTAAAGAACGAGAAAAAGTCGATCGCTGATTTGGCTCTGCAACCGGCGGAATTGGCGGAACTGGTGGGCTTGATTGTGGACAACACGATCAGCGGCAAAATTGCCAAGGATATCTTGCCCGAATTGCTGACGGCCGGTGGTTCACCCAAGGCCCTGGTGGAGCAGAAGGGTTTGGTGCAAATTTCGGATCCAGGGGCGATCGAGGCGATGATCCGCGAACTCCTTGAAGCCCACCCCACCGAGCTGGAGCAATTCCGCGCAGGCAAAACCAAGCTGAAGGGCTTCTTTGTGGGGCAGATGATGAAAAAGAGCGGCGGCCGGGTCGATCCGAAGCTGACCAACCAGCTTTTGGACAAAATGCTCCAGGGCTAGGTTAGGACAGGCGATCGAGCCAGCTTCATCAAAACATCAAAAAAGAGGGGGTGACACCCCCCAGTCCTATAGTGCTATACTGTGCTAAGTAGATGCACCCTGATGACTGGGAGAGTCCGCAACGACTCTCCTTTTTTTTTGGCTTTTTTTAGCTTTTTTGGGGGATGCTCGGCCATGCTGCCCCTGGTGGCAGGCAACGGCTTTGGGGCCTTGCCTCCCAGGCGATCGCTAATCTGGCTCCGGCTTGCCTGCCGCGATCGCACGGCCACGAATGCCTAACAGTGCCAGTAGTAGCGCTCCTAGACCAATAGGCTGGGTGAAGACTAATAGCTGGGTGAAGACTAATAGCTGGGTGAAGACTAATAGCTGGGTGAAGACTAATAGGCTGGGTGAACTATGCAAGGTCAATACGGCAGCTTGTAGTAGTGCGGCAAGCTGATTTTGATTGAGTTCGTTACTCGATCATGAGGGAGCAAGGGGCTTAAGCCCCTTGTCTAACACGATTGATTTCGCACAATTAACCCAGTGAATTAGAGCAGTTGCGCCAGTAGGGTGAGCAATGCCCACCGACTAATACCTATTTTGATTGTTCATGCGACAAACCCTGTGCTGAAACTCTTGTCAGATCAGAATCTTGAGTAGCATCAATTCACGAAATCGCTATCAGCCCCTTGTTTCCGTTGATGAATGGAGCATATAGAGTATCAATTATGGCCTTTCAGATATCCGCTAAAGGCGCAACTATTGCACCCTAAATCTGTCATCAAGGGGATCACCTAGGAAATAGCAATACAGCCTTTAACTCAAACGATTGGTACATCAGATTGCAGATTCCATGAAGCTGTTAGGTGGTGGGCAATGCCCACCCTACAGGCTGCTGAGGGCGCAATAATTGTGCCCTAAATTCATCATCAAGGGGAGTGACTAGGGAGTAGCAATATTATTTGATATTTCTTTAAATTTCTATGACTTTAGAATTCTATTGTTTCAGAAATGGTTTGCCACCTCAATGAAATCGTGGCGACACCTCAAAGTCACGAGTGGATGGCATAATCTGGCTCAAGATCTGGCCCAATATCTGATACCAATTTCGATTGCCAATGCTACAAATGCTGACCTGGAATCCTTACTGACTCTAGATCTTGCGTAGCGTTAATTCACAAAATTGGTATGACCCAATATCTGACCCCATACTAGCCTCCATTCAATTTGAGGCTTGATATTTTAGAAACGCGCTAGGGAAAGATGAGGCTAGCTGATCGCTCTCTCATCAATTTGAGACTGGCTCCTTGCGCGATCGCCCATGATGTGAGCGCCCTGAACTCCTCTCAAACCGCTATCTCATCGCCATCGATATGACCTGGAGAGAATGACCTGGAGAGATCTATGGATTGGGCCATTGAAACGCGGGGACTCAGCAAGCGCTTCGATCGCAAACTGGCTGTGGATGGCGTTGACCTACAAATTGCTCCTGGCGAAGTGTATGGGTTAATTGGTCCCAACGGTGCGGGCAAAACCACCCTGATTCGGATGCTGGCGACGGTAGAAAAACCAACGATCGGGGAGATTTTCATTGATGGCATTCCGATCGATCATTGCGATCGCCGGGCCACCCTGAAGCAACGAATTGGCTTTTTGCCCGACGATTTTCCAGTCTATGATGACTTGAATGTTTGGGACTATTTAGATTACTTTGGTCGGCTCTACGGCTTGCGGGGCAAAAGGTTGCGGGAACGGCTTTTTGATGTGCTGGACTTAGTGCAACTGTTACCCAAACGAGACAGCCCGATCGCCACCCTATCCCGAGGGATGAAACAACGCCTCAGCCTGGCCCGAACAATCATCCATGAGCCAATTTTGTTGCTGCTAGATGAGCCGGTGTCGGGTCTTGATCCAATCGCTCGATTAGAATTTCGCAACCTGATTCGCATCTTGCAATCGGCGGGGATGACGGTGCTGATTTCATCCCATGTGCTCAGTGATTTAGCAGAACTGTGCAGCGCGATCGGGGTGATGGAGCTAGGGCAACTCGTCGCTAGCGCCCCCCTAGAGCATCTTTACGCCCAATTTTCGCGCCAGACATTGGTGATTACAACCCTCGATCGCCTCGAAGATTTACAAGCTATTGTGCGTGCCGATCGCCGCGTAATTTCCTGGGAATGCCACCCAACTAACGGGCAAGTGCTTGTGGAATTTCAGGGTGATAAAACCGATTGTGCCGATCTATTACAGGAACTGATTCGCGCCCAAATTCCTATTGTGGAGTTTCGGCGCGATCGCGAAAGTCTTGAGCAAATCTTCTTGAAAATGGGACACCAACAAGCCTCATGAAACTGCCTATCCCACTGAGATCCGGTTCCTTACAAAAAGCCCAGAGAACCCTACAAATTATGGGTGATCGTTGGCTCGATCGCCTCGGGGACTGGAACCCACAACTGCTCCGCGAAATTAAAGGTAACTGCACCCAGCGCAACTTAATTTTGGTTAGCCTAGCTGCCGTTGCTACTCAAGTCATCTTTTGGATTTTTTGGCAGAATATTGCCGCTGAAATCGCTACCGTGCCATCCAACTCTGAGCCGGTCTATCGGTTTTATTGCACTGGCCTCCGCGACGGTGTAAACCGCATATTATGCGAGCGAATCTCGGCTACGACCTTTGCTGTTAACTGGCCCCTTTGGTGGCTGGATCTGTTTTTTTGGCTGTCTGCAATTTTGCTGGGTCTGCTTGTTTTGGTGGGCACTCAGGCCTTGATTAATAATTGGGCGCAAGAGGCCAAACAAGGCACCCTGGCTTTTATTCGCATGACCCCAGAATCGAGCGATCGCATTCTGTTCGGTAAATTGCTCGGCGCGCCTGCCCTGGTTCATTGGGCGGTGCTGCTGGCTTTGCCGTTGCATACCCTGGCGGGCTTACAGGGCAGATTGGGTTTAGGGGGCTTGTTGCTGGTAGATGGCGTGGCGATCGCCCTAATCACAACTTTCTATTTATTGGCCCTGTTCTATGCCTCCACAACCCAGTCGAAGCAAGGGGTCTCTGGGTGGGCATTTAGTCTTTTGGGGCTGTTTTTTTACTTTCTTGTCCTGTGGCTAGTCCGTGCGCCGATGTTTCTGGTGCTGCCGTTGGGATCAGCCCCCCAACTCAACTGGTTTGGCCAAGATGTGATTGCCCAGCCCGAGATCCTCGCTGGCATGGCGATCGCGGTGCTGAGTAGTCTTTCGATCGCGCTTTGGCAGTCCCTGACCCGCCGATTTGATCAGCCGGACAGCACCTTCAGCACCAAAGCCCAAAGTTACTGGCTGACCTTGGGGCTTAATCTGTTTGCGATCGGTTTCTTTACCCCTTGGCGACAGGGTCAGATCAATCCTTGGGGGGTGGTCGGCCTGTTTTGGGGGATCGGGATGATGGTTTGGATGGCGTTGTTGTTGCCCCCGCGCCAAACCCTGCTGGACTGGGCCCGCTATCGCCATCTCCACAAGACCCAAAATGCTCGATCGGGGCGATCGGCTCTCAAGGACTGGCTGTGGGGAGACAACAGCCCGTCATTCCTGGCCTTGCTGGTCAATGGTGCAATCACGATCGCCCTTTGGCTGCCTTGGGCCTTGTCGTTTCACGGGCCTACTGGAGTGTTAGTCCTGTTGTCGATTGGCTGTGCCACGCTCCTGCTGTTGTTATACGCAGCCCTGGTGCAATGGGTGCTGTTGTGGAATGTTCGCCAACCGATCGCCTGGGCTGTGGGGCTGTTGGGGATTGTGATGATCGGGTCGATCGCGCTGGGGATGGGCCTAGGTTTCCAAGATTCAGCCCACTTTTGGGGCTGGTTTTGGCTCATGACTCCCCTGGCCTCACTGCTGCCGACCTTGATTTCTGAGGTAGCGAATCCCATCACCCTAGGGGCAGCCGGTTTGGCCTTTGCCATCAATGGATTAGCAGCGATCGCCATGTTTTTTGTGGCGATGAACCAGCTCGATCGCCTGGGGCTGTCCGAGTCGGCGGCCCTGATGCAGGGCGATCGATTAGAACCGTAAACAGAAGCGTAAACAGGCCCGTACCAGCGATCGGGTCTGTTCATGATCAACTCTGAAGCTGGAAGGTTACTCAGACACCATCAGTCAGCGACAAATTCTGGGCCTGTCGCCTGGGGCGATCGCCCTGGTGAGTGCGGCTGGTTTACTGACGGCCGGATCTTTGTGGGTTAACCAACCTGCTGTCTGTGCCTGTGGGTCTCCGCTGCGCGATCTGGTGGGCGTGATGGGACGAACCCAGCAAGCCTTTTATGTGGAGCAGGGGCGCTTTGCCAGCCGTTCTGAGCTAGAGCGTCTGATGGCCGATTGGGGAATGCCTCCCACGGAGCCGCGATACCAAATCACGATCGGTCACAACCTCAGCCACACTGGCCCAACGGCCTGGGTGCTGGGGGTTAATCAACAGTGATTGATTTCCTGTCATTTCCTCACATTCTCTGAAAAACGCGAATCCATCCCAGGGGCTGTCATACACTGAACAGATGCTGCTCGGATTCAAAACTCAACTCAAGCTCAACAACCAACAACGCACCGCATTAGCTCGC
>RDXB01000056.1 GCA_004292515.1 Oscillatoriales cyanobacterium | reverse complement strand
GTTGGGCGCAGGGGAGCCAACCATTAGGGTTATTGGCGATCGCATTTTGGGTCTGCCAGTCCTGCTCCCGACTTGGGAGCGGGGTTTAGGGTGAGGGTCTGGATGGAGGCAAGCGGTCTCGTGAGTTGCCGAATGCTGCGAGGTCGTTGGGTTAGTCTTGCTGCTGTGAAAAGCGCTTGGCTCCAATCACAGACAAAATTGCCGCCACCCCCAACAACACAGGAATGCTGTACCAGGGAAATTCGCTTAAGGGACGGTAAGCAGCCGATCGCAACCCAATGCTGGTGTAGGTCAGGGGCAAACAAAAAACGATCGGCTTGAGCAAGGCTGGCAGCTTGGCCGGATCGAAAAAGGTGGCTCCCAAAAACGACATGGGCACAATTAGGAAGTTGTTATACAGGCCCACCATTTCCAAGGACTGCACGCTCAAACCCACAATCACACCCAGCCCCGCAAAGACCGCGCAGTTCAGCACCAGCAGCAATAAAAACAGGGGATTCAGAAAGCTCCAAACCTTGCCGGTAAAAATCACCGCCACCAAGATGACGGAGCCGGAGGTGAGCAGGCCGCGCACAATGCCCGCCATCATCCGTCCCAAATGCATGGCCAGGGGATGCACGGGCACGAGCAGCATTTCTTCAAAGGTTTTGGTGAACAGGCGATCGCCACAAATAGAAAAGGTCGTGCCCCCAAAGCTAATGGCCATCGACGACAGCGCCACCATGCCAGGCAGGATAAATTCTAAGTAGCTGTCACCGGCTGTGGGTTTGGAGACGGCATCGAGGGAACTGCCCAGCCCCAACCCGAAGGCCACGATATAAATCAGGGGCGACACCAGGCCAGAGGCCGCCACCTGACCCACGCGCACCCGTAGCTTCAGCCAATCGCCCCAAAAGATCGACAGGGCATCAGTCAGAAAGGTGTCTAATAACTTGGCTCGGGATCGGTGGGATGTGGGGGACTCGGCCATGGAGGGTTGGGGAAGCAAGGGAGTAGAGCGCATAGCGGCAATGGGGAAGATCAGGAACGCCGTTAACGGCTACAGGGTAAGGGCTGACGGTGGCAGATTGCAGTTTGCCACTGAACGCTAGAAGATGGGGGATCAAAACTAGCAGCATGATCAAGGAAGATCGCGCTGTGGCGAGGATTGCCGAATCGTGGGGCGATCGGGTCGAAGATGACCGGTAAATTTCGGCCCTAGGGTGAGGGAAAGCCGTTATGGCAAGTGGTGAAAGCTGCTTTACAGTAATTATTAAGGATTTGTAATAAAAACCCAAATCTGTCTGCTTCTCGATCTCTAATGCCACACAATGCGGCGCAACGGGTCATTACTGACCGAACTGACCGAATCATGGCGATCGAATGGTGTTGATCCCGATCGCCATGATCCGGAATCTGGCATTGATCCAGTCGATCGCGCTGTGGCCTAGCCGGTAGAGGAAGTGGCAAGCCAGAACGGACTGGTATCGTGAGCCTCAGAAACCATGAAGGATATTGACTCGATCGGGGAACTGGAACTGTCCATGGTGCGTCTAAACGTTGCTTCTGCGGAGGTGTTGTCCAAGGTGTCCCCACCTCTGGGGCGGACAGCAATCAATGGTGACGCTTCGGGTTCGAGTCCTCGCGAGGCAGCAGCTTTGCCTGATCGATCTCCTGTAACCTTGCCACTTTCAACCGGTGAACGCTTGCCCGATCGCTCTAACTGTCAGCCCGATCGCCCCACCCATGCAAGGGGCGATCGCCATCATGAGGTCGATTCTGGGTCGATTCGATCTCGCGTGTTGCCTTGGTTGTCGCAGTTGCTCTACCCCCTGGCCCGGCGGCTGCTTTTGCCGGCTTACTTTCGCTCCGTGGTGGTTGAAGGCCTAGAAAACATCCCCACAGACTGCCATGCTTTGCTGTTTGCGCCCACCCATCGATCGCGTTGGGATGCGATCGTTGTGCCCTGTGCCGTTGGTCAGCCCATTTGCGGGCGTGACCTCCACTTCATGGTCTCCGCCAACGAAGCCAACTACGGTCTCCAAAGTTGGTTTATTCAACGGATGGGCGGTTTTGCGGTCGATACGTTACAGCCCAGCGTTGCCAGCATTCGCCACGGCATCAAAGTCCTAGAAGCTGGCGAGTCCCTGGTGGTTTTTCCTGAGGGGGATATTTTTCGGGATGGGATGCTCCATCCTTTAAAACCCGGTTTGGCGCGGATGGCCCTGCAAGCCGAACGCAATCAGCCTGGGGTGCATATCATCCCTGTGCATTTAGCCTATGGTCGGGCCGATGTGCCTTGGCGCTGTGAGTTGCGGGTGATGATTGGGCGATCGATTCCTTTGGCTCAGTATGTCGATCGCCCGGCTAAGGTGGCTGGGCCGATCGTCATGGCTGATTTGCAAGCGGCCTTGCTGGCCTTGGCGGAGCACTCCCAGCAGTCCCCAGGAACCTAGGCGGGGATCTGTCTAGGGGATCTGTCTATATGATTGGTGGTCTATCTGATCGGCATGATTGGCGAATGATTGGCGATCGCGTGATTGACGATCGCGCTTCTATGGTGCTGGTGCTCGATCGTGCGCTGCCATAGTTGCAGCATCACTGAAGGCTTGTCTCCAGAGGGCTTGTCTCCAGAGCCATTGATCTTCGAGGTTCTCCAAATCGATCAGCCCACATCGCTTTACTATCAATTCATTAGACCTCTTGCGCGAATCCGCTAGAAGCCCTCATCCCCCAACCCCTTCTCCCAAGTGGGGCGAAGGGGAGCCAGAAATCAGGGTTTTCAGCGATCTCATGGTCGGTTTCCCAGTCCCTCTCCCAAGTCGGGAGAGGGATTTAGGGTGAGGGTCTGGATTGATGCAAGAGGTCTATTGATCCCTAGCTATTAATCTTTAGGGTAGTGCCGTAATTCAGTAATGATGAACGGGTGAAAGCCTTGCAGTGTAAGAAGTCTTTTTCCAAAAAACATCACCTCACAGGCACTACCATCTTTAGTTATTAACCTCTAGCGATCGCCCCTGTTGTCCGTTTCTATCGATGGCTAATAATATTGCTCGCCATATTGAAAGCACACCCGGCATTCGCGGCGGACGACCCCGCCTAGCCGGAACCCGCATCACCGTCACGGACGTGGCCATGATGCATTTGCGTTTTGGTCAGTCGATCGAGGAAATCGCTGGCCAATATCAGCTCTCTTTGGCTGCGCTCCATGCTGCGATGTCTTACTACTTTGACCATCGCGTAGAAATGGATGCCATGATTCACGAAGACTTGGCGTTTGTTACAGGCTTTCAACGTGGCCAGCCCTCGGCCCTGCAAGATAAACTAAACCAACTTCGGGGCGATTAGTCTGCGAGGAAACTGGATGGAATGCCTGTTGTTAATTGGGCGATCGATCTCAATTACACGGGCGATCAATTCCAATGACATCAATTTTGACTGCATCCGTATTGCCCTTTCCCCAACTCGGGACATCCCTCATTGCGTGAACGTTGCCAGCCCATCACCCGCCAGTCCTCAGCGCCTGGGATTTTACTTAGATGACAGCTTACCCCCAGTGGTCATTGCGTCATTGCGGGCCTATGGCATTCGTGTCACGCGCCCCACTGAGGCCAAACTGCAAGACCAAAGTGATGCTACACAGTTGTTGTTTGCCTATCGTCATCAGTTGGTGGTGGTGACGGCCGATGCGGCTTTTGTGAAGTTTGCGATCGAGCAAAAAATGCATAGCGGGTTGATTTATAGCCCCATGGAACTACCGATCAGGCGCGTGCTGCGGCAGTTGCTGTTGTTGTATGAAGTGTTTCAGCCCCAAGAATTCAAAGGGGTGATTGAAATTCTCGATTGGGGCCGTGGCATTCTCTGAACGGCTGATGGGCTGATTGCTGGGCAGTTGTCCCGATCGCCTTGGGGCTTGTCGTCATTGCCTGGGAGCAAGCTGAAACGGTTGATCTTCCTTGCTCCAGTCGTCGTAACAAGAGGCTTGAGCATCTTGCTGCCCACGATTCCGTCACGGTGAAATCAGGGTTTTGGGCGATTTGACGACAGACCCTAGCCCCAGTCCGCTAGTGTTGTGCCTGCCAGGGCGATCGCCAAGTTTGGCCCCGCACTCGCAATTCCAGCCGTTCGATACCCAGTTGGCAGGCGGCGCGATCGAGCCGTTCTTTTTGCTGCCAAAGTTTGTGGGCGGCGCTGTCTCCTCGACAGTCGATCGCCAAGAGCGATCGGCCTTCGCGCAAATCCAAATACATGGCATAGCCCGCAACGGGGCGACATTGAGCTAACTGCCAAAAGCGCATTACCAGCGTGCGTTGAAACTCGATCGGCATGAGGTCAATCCTCCATCGGATCGCATGGTGGGGCGAGTGAGAGCCGAGATCAAACACGAGATCAAACAGCGGTGATAGATGGGACACGGGAAACCGCGATCGCATCTCGGCCTAGGGGAAATGGTTGAAGCGATTGCTATCCATACTGCGATCTATTTTGAGCGATCGTCCCCCATGCGCCCCCAAAGCTTCCATTCCCTGTAACGATTCCCTATAACGAGTTCCCGCAACGATTTCCTGCAATAATTCCCTGCAACAATCGACCCGTTGATTAACCCTCTGGAGACAGCAGGTTTAAACTAAATCTTTCCGCTTTTGTAACCATAAGGTCAGACCCAAGTAGACCAAAATATGAATGCCAAACGCCGCAAAGTTCCAGCCCAAATTCTCCCAAGTCGGGTCATAAACTGCAGTGGGTTCAAATGGCAGGGGCATTGGTTGACCGTTCGGCATCGGGGGCATATTGGGAACCAGGCTATTCACATTCACCAAGCTGCCGTAAGCGCCCACAGACCAACGACCCAACATCAACCAGGAAATATATTCACCAGCTCCCTCCATTTTGAACAGCACCCCCGAGAAAATAATTTGGGGTAACAAAATCAGCGGAACTAGGGTATTGGCTTGGGCACTGTTGCGCGTCCCCGTTGAAACTAACAAGCCCAAAGAAAGGCTGCTGAAAAGGGTGAGTAAGGTGGTGATCGCCACGCCCAACAGCCAGGGCAAGGTGTCGGGTTCAGGATTTTTAAAAAACAGGGCAATGACTGTCACGGTCAACACCGTTTGCAGCAGGGCCAAGCCGCCTAATACCGTCAGCTTGGAGCCTAAATAGGGCAAGAGTCCTAAGTTGACCAAGCGTTCACGGCTGTAGATTTCTTGTTCTTTGACAATTTCCTGAATTGCCCCCGAGAGGCCCACCCACAGGCCCGCACAGGTGAAGACAAACAAGACTCGCAGGGCCAGGGAGGCCGATCGCGCGTCCAGTTCGCTGGGAAGTAACA
Source organism: Oscillatoriales cyanobacterium (assembly GCA_004292515.1). GTDB lineage: Bacteria > Cyanobacteriota > Cyanobacteriia > CACIAM-69d > CACIAM-69d > CACIAM-69d. Next base: position 31,465 of record RDXB01000056.1, on the reverse strand, counting down.
CGTCAGCGTTGCGAACGGCCAGGCCGATCAGCGCGATCGCGACCGGCCCCGTCAGCAGGGCGATCGCCAGTTTTAGTTGATCGCGCAGCACCATTTTCCAGTAGCGCTCACTGAGGGTTTGCCATTGCTGGACGGGCGATCGGGGCAGCTCCGATGCACTTGGACTGATCTTCGACGGTATTTTGGTTGTGAGTTTGGAATTGGGTTCTGCGCGTACCAATCGCTGATCGACGTAGGTGGTGTAGTCCTTGGAATACCGAAATTCAGCAGACCACTGATTCACGGCTTGATCGGTGGCTTTCGCATCGCCGGGTTCTAGGGCCAGATAGATGTCAGCAAAATCCTCAGAATCAACCCGAAAGAAGTCCAGCGCCTCAGCCGGTGGGCCAAAGTAGCAGAGCTTGCCGCCCCGACCCAAAAAGGCTACGCGATCGCAAAGTTCAATATTGGCTGTGGCATGGGTCACCAGCACGATCGTCCGGTTGCCCTCCTTGGCCAGCTTTTGCAACAACAGCATCATTTTCTTGTCCAAGCCGGGATCAAGCCCTGAGGTTGGCTCATCCAAGAAAAACAGCTTGGGATCAGCAATCAGCTCTGCGGCAATGCTGACCCGCTTCAGTTGGCCCCCGCTCAGATCCCGCACCAAATCATTGGTTTTGTGGGCCATGTCCACATCGCGGAGGGCTTGGTCAACCCTGGTGGCTAGGGATTGGTCGGTGGGCAGTCGCAGTTGGGCGGTGTAGGTCAGGGCTTCTTTAACGGTCAGATCGCGGTGCAAGATGTCTTGCTGGGGCACATAACCAATTTGGTTGCGATAGAGGTTGAAGTTATCGCGCAGAGCGGTGCTGTTGATGTAGGTCGCGCCGGTGTCGGGGTGCTCGATGCCCAACAGGTTGCGCATCAGGGTGGACTTGCCGGCCCCGCTACCCCCCACAAGGGCCACCAGTTGTCCTGGTTCGATCGGCATGGTCACGCTTTGCAAACGGGGAAAGGTGCGCTTGCGTTGCAGCCCAAACCAGGCAGTTTTGTCCCCATCAATCTGCTCTTTACCCAAACCGGCCAGGCCCACCCACTCCCGGCGACGACCATTCAGAGAGAGATTATGGGCATCGAGGCGAATCCGGTTGCCTTCGTCACTGAGGGTTAGTTGATCGCCCAGCCGCACCAGGGTGAAGGGGCCAATGCGGACGATCGCGCGATCGGGTAGCGCGGCTTGTTTGCTGACTCGAATCCCGTTGATGAAGGTGCCATTGGTGCTGAGGTCTTGCAACACGTAGCCGGTGCTCGATCGCTCGATCGTGGCGTGCTGCCGAGACACCAGGGGGGAGTCGAGTTCGATTGAGGCATCCGCACTGCGTCCCAACAACACCCGCCCTTGCCGGAGATCCACCGAGCCGATCAGACTTGGGGCGACTAACTCCCGCTGCGCCAAGGCTCGGGCTGGGTCGAAATACGTGAGCGTGACGGCCGTGACGGGGTTTTGACCAATTTGGAGCTTAATCCCGTGGGTGAGTCGAAAACCCTGGCCGCTCGCTTCAGTCCCCGTTAATCGTGTGTTTTCCAGCAATAGACCATTGGTGCTGGGCTGACCTGTGTTTGGATTAATCCCATCAAAAATCCAGTAATCTTCGCCCCGTTTAACCAACACCGCGTGATAACCAGACACTGTGGCCCACTCCTTGGGCACGACCAAATCGGCTAGGGACTGTTCTCGCCCCAGCACATAGCGATCGGCCGTCAGGGTAAAGTCCAGCCGTTGCCCCTGGGCCGCGACGTAGAGATGAGGAGCATTCCCAAAAACAGTTTCTGAGCCTTGCATGGTGGGTTGATGGGTCGAGTGCGGGGATAGGGTCTGAGTCGGGCGGGGCAATCAGGGTTCAGCGGGGGCAATTTTGGTGTTGAGTTGTGATTTCAGCAACATTTTGAGCGATCGCCCCGGGGTGGTCTGGGTATTGCTCAACCCAAGCAGCTGGCGTGCGAGTCTCCGTGTAAGTTAGTCAATAAAAGTAATAAAAATTACAATAAAGACTGGGTTTGGCCAGTCCCTAAAAATTGCGTGCGGAATGAGTTGCATGAAAGGGGGCGATCGCTGCCGATAGACCTAGGGTGCTGTAGACCTAGGGTGCTGTGATGGGTGATGCTGATTGGCCATCGGTATCTGTGTTACCTATGCTCAATAAAGGCATGGCCAGACCGGGAATTGTCAAGCATTTGTCATAGCTTAAGATGCAATCTTTAAAAAAGAGTGGTGATTAGTTCAGCTAAATCGACTAAATTAATGCCAGTTTGCATACCAGCCTGCTGCGTCGTCCGCATCTCCCAAAATTCGCTCTTTCCCACATCACATCTATCCCTACAATCACTGAGGTAATTCGGCGTGAGTTGGACTTGTAAAGGCCTGCCTAATGACCCCCACGAACCCCATCAGAATTTTGGCTCAACCTGCGATATTTGCGGGCGATCGCAAGCTGAGGTACAGGGCGGCGGAACCGTTGTTAGTAACTTAAATAGTCCCGGTGGGGGGGGAATGCCCCTGTGGCAAAAGGCGGCGGCGGCCGTCGCTGCGATCGGTTTGCTCGGGGGTGGTGCTTACGCGCTGCTCAATCAGGGAAGCGGCAATAAAGGCAGTGTTGCTGTTACTCCCTCTTCTCCAGGTAATCAGGGCACCTCAGGTAGTCCAGGCGTGACTCCAGGGGGGGCAACTACGCCAGGGAACCCCACCGTGAGTCCAACATCGACCCTTGTGCCACCCCCGGGGCCGAACGCGACACAGTTGGTGAGTGAGCTACCGGGGATTCAAAATCGCGATCGCATCAGTCAGGGAGAACGCATTCTATTCACAAACCTCACGAGCCGCAGCAAAAAAGAGGGTGAAGCTGCCTTCCGCGCCAAGAACTGGCAGGAAGCGCAAGGAGAGTATAACCAAGCCGCCAACGAGAATAAGAACGATCCTGAAAGCAAAATCTATTTCAACAATGCCCGGGCGCGGGTGGCTGGTAACCCGATCACGATCGCCGTTGTGGTGCCGATCACCCCAGCGCCCGAAACGGCTCAGGAAATTTTGCGAGGTGTTGCTCAATACCAAGACGAGTACAACCGCGATCCCCTGAATCCGCAGCAGATGATGGAAGTGATGATCGTGGATAGCACCAACCAGGCGATCACCCCGACTTTGGCCCAGGATTTGGTGAATGCTCAATCGGTCTTGGGTGTGCTGGGCCACGGGTTGGATGCCAGCAGCCAACAAGCAATTCGCACCTATGCTACTGCTGGGTTGCCCGTGTTGTCGCCCCTGACCACCCAGGTGGAACCCAACAATGGCGAGAAGTCTACGTTGAAAATGCTGCCGCCCCCCGCACCGAATGTGCCCAGTGGCGGGAATGCACTGTCAGACAAGTATTTATCGGGTGTGGGGCGATCTTTAGCGAATTATGTGAGCGTGAAGGCTCCGCGATCGCCCGTGGCTGTGTTCTACAACTCCGATAGTCCCTACAGCAAGACCCTCAAAGAGCAGTTCAGCAAGTTCCTGAATCAGTCTGGGGGGTCTTTCCTCCGATTGGGCAATGGTGCAGATGATGCGGTGGACTTGGCTCGGCCGGGCTTTGATGCGGCAGCCTCGGTGGCAGCGGCGAAGAAGGAGGGGGCTAAGGTCATTTTCCTGGCCATGTCGCGCGATCGCGAACGGGAAGCCTACGACATTGTGCAAGCCAACATAAAAGGTCCCAAGTTGCTGCTGATTGGTGGCGATGAACTCTACTCGCCCCAAACTTTGGTGCGAGGAGACAAGGCGATCGAAGGGCTGGTCTTGGCCGTGCCTTGGAACTCGGCTGAGGGCAACAACTTTGCGGAACAGTCTTCAGAGCTGTGGAAGGGGCGAGTAAGCTGGCGCACCAGCACGGCCTATGATGCGGCTCGCGGCTTGATGGGAGCCTTGAAGCAAAACCCCAACCGCCAGGGAGCATCGGCCAAACTGATGGGGGGCATTGAACTGTTGGGGGCAGCCTCACGGGTGGATACGTTCGATCGCGTGCCCCTCGTCCAAGCGGTGAAAGCCAAGGGCAACGCTGGCCCCGCTGATGGTCGGCCCTCTGGCTCCAAATACCAGTTCGATCCGATTCCCACCAACTAACGGCCTGGCTGGCTCGTCACTTAACGGCCATGCCGTGACGAGTCAACCCCCTATTCCGTGGCCATAGATGGTTCAGGGATGGTTCAGGGTCATCTGTCATCTACTAACACAATCGCCCTGAACCATTGCTAGTCCCCCGTCTGCTTTCCTTCCCTGCGTTAATCTTGTGAGCAATTCAACACGCCCCTTCTATCGCTACGGCCTGTTCCAACGGCCGCTGATTATCTGTATCGCCTTTTTGATTGCGGCCCTGTTGTGTTCGCTGTTGCAGTGGGGCCAACCAGGCAATGTGTCCGTAGTAGTTGCCCTAGATCTGAGCAGTAGCACCTATAACAGCGGCACGGGTCAGCTCGGGGCTGCCGGGACGGTTTCCGATGAGGCTGTCAAAGCGGTCAAGTCTTATATCAATCTCAATAGCCAAAACCTGAAAAAACCCAATCAGATCAAAGTGTTGGGCTTTGGGGGGGCGGTGGTGGATTTGACGAAGGACTTTAGCAGCGACGCAGCAGCCTTGACCGGGGCGATCGATGCAGCCATTCAGCCCAATTCCCCCAACAATGTGGCCCAACAGGTGATTCCTTCCGCGACGGATGTCAACATGGCCGTCCAAAAGGGGTTGACCGATCTCAGCACCGCCAAGCAGGGCTGCAAAGAGCTGCTGGTCTTTACCGATGGCCAAGCGGAGTTGAATCCTGAACTGGTTGCTAGGGCGCTGGCCAGCCAAGTTAAGTTGAATTTCTTGATCTTGGGTGATCCAGTCCAGAATCTGCAAGCAGGGGCGGTCAAAACGGGTGGTTCTTATTTCGCTGCCAATGCGGCCAGTGAGCTAAGTAGTGCGTTTACGCAGCGGTTTTTCCCCAGGGTGAATAGCAATCTGAACTGGGTGATTATTTGTTTGGGAGGTGCTTGGCTGGCGTTGATGTGGGCGTTGGTGTTGCCACTCGATCGCCTCTTGCAAAAAACGATGGGGTTGCGATTTGACATGGCGGGTCGAATTGCGATCGGCCATGGTCTATTTTGGAGTTCGGCCACCCCGATTATTGTCTGGAATTTGCTGAAGATTTTGCAATTGCCGTTGTTTTCTAAGTGTTAGGAAATCTGGGGGGCTGAGGGCGATCGGGCGATCGCCTCATGATCATTTTTCTCAGCCTTTCTGTTCCCAATCACCCAACCCTCTCGACTCTCCCAATTCCCACTCCTTAGAAGGGGTCATTCCTATGGCAGCCGTTGAAGAAAAAAGCATGGTTCCCACGATCTTGGTGGGCATTGGTGGCACTGGTGCAGAGGTGTTGTCGCGGGTACGGCGCTTGGTTGTCGAAACCTACGGCAGCTTGGATAAGTTCCCGATTTTAGGCTACCTGGCGATCGATACCGACAAGGATTACAAAGTCTCTAACCCTGAAGCCGCCGGCCCCCCATTCAAGGACAACGAACGCCACTGGGCAAGGGTTACTAGTAAGCAAGCCCAAGATGTGGTGGCGGATATGGACAAATATCCCTGGATTCAACGCTGGTTTCCCACGGAATTGCAGCGTAATTTGACTTCCTTGGAAGCTGGGGCGGGGCAAATTCGGGCTTGCGGGCGCTTTGCCTTTTTCATGAACTATCACGATATCCGCGACAAGTTCAAGGCGGTGATGAGCAATGTGCAGCGCCGCGAAAACTATATGCAAGATACCTATAAGGTAAAAGTTGCGGGCAACCAGGTGAATGTGTTTGTGACGGGTTCCCTGTCTGGGGGAACCGGCAGCGGAATGCTGATTGATATTGCCTATGCGATTCGTGATTGGGCTAAGGGTGAATCTTGTTCGATGACGGCTGTGGTGCCGATGCCGAATGCCTTTGCCGGGATCAAAGTGGGCGATCGCGTGTTGGCTAATGGCTACGCGGCCCTGATGGAATTGAGCTATTTTTCGGATCACCGCACAGAATATAACGTGTCCTTCAGCTCAGGGACTGTGGATGAGATCCAAAATCCGAAAGCACCTTTTGACTTTACCTATTTGGTAGGGACAAAAAACGAAAATGTGAATTTCAAATTAGATCAAGTTCGGGAAATTATTGCGCAGCATATCTTTTTGGATATGACTTCCGACTTTGCCCCCCACAAGCGATCGATCCGCGACAACATCAAGGGATCTTTTGCTCAACCTGATCCCGGTGGCCGCAGCTATCCCCGTTGTTTCATGAGCTTTGGGCTTTCGACGATCGAAATCCCGATCGCCCAAATCCGCACCTCATTGGCTAATCGTTTGGCCACTGATTTGGTCAGTTGGTGGCTCAACGATCGCGTCATGCTCCCCCCACAAATGCTGGACTTGGTGCGCGATCAAATGCTCAAAACCATGCGCCTGACAGCCAATGAATTGTTGGGCGATTTGAGTGCCGCACAGGATCAGCCTTACACCTCGGTGATTAGTAAATGGGTCAACGGCATCCGCACCGAAATTAGCAATCAAAACTTGCTGGAATGCACCTTGCAGGGCGCAAGCTTGATCGGCTCTGAGCGGGGCAAGATCATGCAGTTCAATAATTATTTAATCGATAAGGTTGATGAGTATGGACGCGATCACCTACGCGATCAAACGCCCGATCGCCGCGCCCATGGAGACTACTTCACTCGGATGTATAGCAATGCAGACGAGGTGACAATTCGGGCGCGCAAGGTGTTAGAAGAAGAACTCTATGCGATTTTGACCGATCGCACCCGTGGCCCCAAATTTGCCGAGCAGTTCTTGATCTTGGCCCGCCAAATCTTCACGGATGCTGCCGAAAAGTACCGGCGCGAACAGGATAATGTCTGGGCGAAAAACGAAGACAATCGCCTGAAGCAATACAATGCTGCGCTCCAGGAAATTGTGGAGTTTCGGGACAAGTACGGCTTGACCAAACAGTCGAATATGGAGAAGTTTGCCGAAGAATCTCTGATTGGGATTGAAGGTCACTTCTGCGCCAAAATTCAGCGCAAGGCCCGCGCCCTGGGGTTGGAAGTGTTGGCTCGGCTCGATGAGCAAGTCACCGATCTAGAACGGCGTTTGAATCGGTTTACGCAGCGGCTGATTGAACTACGCGATGGCTTTAAAGAACAGGCCGATCGGCAGGCAGACAGCGCCGACGTATTGGACATCAACGGGGTGAAGCTGTTCGAGCGCGATGATATGAATGGTCTTTATGATGACCTGCTTGAACAGTTTGCTGGTCTGAGTGAAGGGGCCCGGGCCCGTCGTGAGGTGGGGCTGGATGCCACCTGCGGCACGATGTCTGAGGACATCCTTAAAACCGCTAGTCCCCTTTGGAAAGACAATCGCAGCGCTAATGAAGTGATGCGGCTGTGGGACATGACCGAAATCCCCGATGCAAAACGCGAGGATCTGCGAGAACTGATCAGCAATCGGACGCGCCAGGAAATTATGCGCGCGCCTGAAGGGAGTCGATTGCGGATGGAACTGGCGGCTTGCGATCTGCTCTATCGCACTTACAACGATGAGGAGAGCCTAAAAAACAACCTGCGAATCGCGGTGAACAAGTCTCAGCCCTTGCTGTTGCTGTCCAAAACCACGATGTCCGGCAAGGATGCGGGCTTTACGCCGGCTCACAACCTGAATGCAGCGATTTTGGGTGGGCCGCGCACGGCCGACCCAGCGGCTCAGAAGGTCTTGAAGTTGTTGCCGGAGTTTGTGGGCAGCGAGGATAACATTAAGCCCCTGGGTGATCCCGAGCGTCACCGGATGGTGTTTGTCCAAGAAACGGGCGGGTTCTCCTTGCGCTGTATTGATGGGATGCGGGAGTTGCGGCAGTCCTACCAAGATTGGCTGGGCGAGATGATTGTGGCCAAGCGGGCCCAACTGAAGGGCGAAAGTCGGGAGCTGCCGATTCCGGTGCATCTGCAAAAGGAAGCGCCGTTCTGGGATGTGTTTCCTGAAGATGCCCGCGTTTACAAAACCGTGGTGCTGGCTCGGGCGTTGGGCTTGCTGTGGGAAGACGTGAATGCTTCGACCAAAGAGCCAACGATTCGTTATCAGGTGGATAACAACTTCGGAAGCAAGGACAGCATTGATGTGGCTTCCACTTGGGATGAGGCGGTGCAGGTGTTGGAGGTGCGGGCTTGTCAGGCCGATCGCGCGGCGATTGATCACCAAATTGATCAAAAGCTGACCCAAGCAGAAACCGAGGAGCAAAAGGCCGCGATCGCCCAAACCTTTAAACAGTACCTGGATCAACGGGCGATTAACCTCGACAAGTTGGGGGGCAAAGACAGCCCGATCTATCGTCGAGAAGCCAAAATCATCTCGGACATCTTCACCCAATTCAAGCTGACGGGCGTGGCGATCGAAGTGCCGCCCGATCCCACCCCGCTCGCCGCACCCCAGCCGGAACCAACGCCAACGCCTCAACCGGAACCAACGCCAACGCCTCAACCGACAGTCAAGGCAGTTGATTTCGACCCTGCAACGGTTGTGGCCCGGTTGCAGGCCAAGCTGGCCCAAATTGATGGCCTTGAGCAAGCAGGGTTTTTGGACTCAGCCGCTTGTGAGTCTGCCAAAACCAAGCTGCAAGGCAAGTTTGAGCAACTGACCGAAATGTATCGGGAAGGTTTGATGGATCAGTCTGCGTACAGCGCGGCGTTGGACAAGCTCTTGAGTTAGGGGTCGTCAAACTGCCTGAAACCCTGATTCCACCGTTAGCGGATCGTGAGGGGCAAGGGGCTTGAGCTAATTGTCTACTGCGGTTGCGGTGTGGCAAATCAACGATTTCAGCGGGACCTCCAGCAATCACGACGGGCTTTAGGGAGATTGCTGAATAGATTGAAGCTTGGGCCCGTCTTCGTTACGCTGAGGGCGGGACAAGCGGTTCCCAAGGAGCCGCAGCACAGGACTCGTGACGGCAAGGTTGACCTATGGTAATGGGATGGGTGATGGCAGTGACCGATCGCGTGGAATTGGGCCTGGAGTTGGGCGATTTTGCGGTTTGGTTTGGCTCGATCGGGCTGGTGTTGGTCTTTGCGCTGGGGTCGATGCTCTGGGCCTACAAGGGGCAGGGCAGTCGATCGATCCTGTTTGGGGAGTCGGTGGAACTGCCCGACGACAACGATCACCGAATTCCCAAGGCGATCGCGGCGTTTAACCAAGGACGCGAATTGTTTGCCAAGGGCGATTACCGGGCCGCGAGCGATCGCTTTGCGGCTGCCTTGCAGCTTGCTCCCAACTGGCCCGAGGCTTACCACAACTGGGGTTTGGCCTTGGCGAACTTGCTCGACGACAACGAAGCGGCTCCCCGGTTGGTGAAGGCGGGCGATCTTTACCTAAACAGCGGCAACCTGCAAGGGAGCGCCTTGCTGCGTCGTCACCTGTCGGCCATGGTCGATCGCAAAAAACAACGCCAAGCGGCCAAGGCCGGTTAAGACCCGCTACGGCTCGATCGCCAGGGCCAGCTTGCCGATTAAACTGCCCCGCTCCAGCAGTTGGTGGGCCTCAGCGGCTCGATCGAGCGGTAAGGTTTGGTGCAACTGGATTTTGAGTTGACCCGCATCAATCCAGACCGCACACTGACGCAAAATATCCGCCTGATGCCGCAAACCCGCATCCCAATGCTTCAGCAGCGGTGTGAGCATTAATTCCAACCCAATTCGTAAATTGTGGTTGCGGGCCACTTTCCAGTTGGTGTTGGCGGCGGGTTCCAAAATCGTCACCACATCGCCATAGGGTTTCACGGTCGGGAATGTCGCCGTCAACAACTCGCCCCCCACCGTGTCAAAGGCAATATCCACGCCCTGGCCGCCCGTCCAGCCCTGCACGACGCTCACAAAGTCCTCTTGGCCGTAGAGAATGGGGCGATCGCAGCCTAACCCGGCCACAAAATCCGCCTTCTCGGGACTGCTGACCGTGGCAGCCACCTCCGCGCCCCAGAGCTTGGCAAGCTGAATTGCCACATGGCCCACGCCACCGGCCCCGGCGTGAATCAACACCTTTTGACCGGCGCTGATCCGGGCCCGATCGCGCAGGGCTTCCCAAGCCGTAATCAACACCAAGGGAGCCGCCGCCGCTTCCGCAAAACTGAGGCGATCGGGCTTGGGGGCTAGGCAGCGGGCATCCACCGCCGCCCATTCTGCATAATTACCCGCCGGGCCGCCCAACCCGCCATAGCAAAAATACACCGCCTGGCCCGGTTGCCACCCCGTCACCTCGGAGCCGATCGCCTCGATGATCCCCGCGCCGTCACAGCCCAGCACTTGGGGCGCGGCCTCGGGGTAAAACGTGCCGCGCGATCGCAACTTGGTATCGATTGGGTTAATGCCGGCCGCTTTCAGCTTCACCAACACCTGTCCCGCCGTGATGGTGGGCTTGGGCAGGTCTTGAAGTTGCAAATTTTCCGGCCCACCGGGCTGACTCAGGGCGATCGCTTTCATTATCTTCAATCCAAATCTTCAATCCAAAATATGGGCAATAGAGGAGCAATGGGCTGTCATCACCGACCGGCCGATCAGAATAGATCAAGTCAGATCGTTTCTAGTAGCGCGGTACGCTTATTTTGATAGGTCAAATCAAATGACTGTTGCCATCCCCAGATCGTTAGGCAGCAAGGGGCTTAAGCCCCTTATTACCACGACTGACTTCGTGACTTTAACCCAATAAATTAAGGAAGCCGCGCTACTGGGCCCAAATTTGCGATCACTGCCCTAGCCGCAAGCCGATCGCCCCGCAGCTCTGGGCCAAGACCATAGGCAAGGGCCCAATTCTCGATATTCTGGGGGCGATGTTGTTGCGAGCAAGCCCCCGTGACCAGCCCCGACGCGATCGCCGCCCTCGAAGCCGCCAGAGCCAAAGTCATTGCGGAATTTGGCGACTGGACTAACCACAACATGCGCCTAGCCGACGGCTGCTACACGATCGCCCCGACCCCCACCCCCTCGGAACCCAAACTGCGCCGCATGACCCAAATTGTCATGGACTGGTGTGGCGGCTCCGTGGCAGGGTTGCGGATCTTAGATTTGGCCTGTCTCGAAGGAATGTATGGCCTGGAGTTGGCCATGCAGGGCGCGCAGGTGGTGGGCATCGAAGGGCGCGAAGCCAACCTGGCCAAAGCCCGCTTCGTCAAAGACAGCCTGGGCTTAACCAACATCGACTTTTACTGCGACGACGTGCGGAACCTGTCCGTGGAGCGCTACGGCCAGTTTGATGTGGTGCTCTGTTTGGGGATTTATTACCACCTAGACGCGCCGGACGTGTTCCGGTTTATGGAACAAATCGGCTCCGTTTGCACCAAGCTGGCGATCGTCGATACCCACGTCAGCCGCACCGCCGAAGCACAGCATGATTACGCCGGGTTGGAACTCTCGGGCTGTCGCTATGTGGAACACGCGCCGGAAGCCTCCACGGACGATCGCCTCAAAATCCTCTGGGCCTCGCTAGATAACGACTACAGCTTTTGGTTGACGCGCCCGTCCTTGTTTAACTTGATGCAGCATTGTGGGTTCACGTCGATTTACGAGTGCCACTCACCGCTGGTGGAAAAATTCGAGCAACTACGGCGATCGGGGGGCGATCGGGCCACCTTTGTCGCCTTCAAGGGCAACCCCGTGGCCCTGCGATCGTCTGACCTCAGCAACGACAGTCGCCCCCTACCCTGGCCGGAAATCCCCCGCTAGCGCAACGGCCCGGCCGCTTGGTATAAGCACTTTGTTCCTCAGAACTAACAGACCGCGATCATCAACAGCCATGCAGTAGGCAAGAGGCTTTAGCCCCTTGCCCCCAGGACTTGGATGATGGTTGCGCGAGTCCTAACCTATCCCTACGCGACACCATAAACACACAACATAAACACAATGGCGAAAACCCTTTGGATGTTTCCGGGCCAAGGCTCCCAAGCCGTTGGCATGACCGCCGACCTGCTCGACTCGCCCGCCGCCCAAGCCAAGCTGGCCACTGCCGTCGACCTTTTAGGCTGGTCAGTGGCAGAGGTTTGTAACGGGGACGAGGCGCAACTGTCCCAAACCCAATTCACCCAGCCTTGCCTCTACACGATCGAAGCAATCTTGGCGGATGCGATCAAGGCGGCGGGGCAAACGCCGGATTTGGTTGCGGGTCACAGCTTGGGCGAATATGTGGCGCTCTACACAGCCGGAGCCTTTAGCTTTGAAGCAGGTCTGAAACTGGTGAAACGGCGGGCGGAACTGATGCAGGCGGCTTCCGGTGGCAAGATGGCGGCCATGATTGGGTTCGATCGCCCCACTCTGACCGAGGCGATCGCTGCCACCGAAGGCGTGGTGCTGGCCAACGACAACAGCGATGCCCAGGTGGTGATTTCCGGTACACCCGATGCGGTGGATGCAATTTTGGCCAACGTGAAAGCCAAGCGCGCTGTGCCGTTGGCCGTGTCCGGTGCGTTCCACTCGCCCTACATGGCAGAACCCTCGGCGGACTTTAACGAGATCCTGGCGGCCACGGAGTTTGCGGACACCGCGATCGCTGTCCTCTCCAACACTGACCCCACCCCGGAAACCAGCGGCGCGGCCTTGAAAGAACGGCTCTCGAAGCAAATGACCGGCTCTGTGCGCTGGCGGGAAACGATGGAATTCTTGAACGAAACGGCCTGCACCGAGGCGATCGAAGTGGGGCCGGGCAAGGTACTGACGGGCCTCCTCAAGCGAGCCTGTCCCAACACCGCCCTGGTCAACATTGCCGCCTTAGCCGACATCGCATAACTCTACGATGTGTATCGGGACGATGTGACACGTCCCGACTTCATTCTTTCTCAAAATAAGAACCAAGATGAAAGAGCGTACTCCTGAAATAAGTTACACACCTCTAAAAGATCTTCTTGCTTTAGGGGTGTGGAAACAAGCTGATCAAGAGACTAACTATCTTTTAAGAAAAGCTTCTAGCTGCTCTCTAGGAGACTCTCCAGAATCTCAAGATATGATCAGTCTCTCTCAGGATATTTTGAGAACTATTGATTATCTATGGCTTGAGTATTCATCAGGTAAATTTGGACTGAGTGTTCAATCAAAACTCTATAGAGAAATTACAAAAAACCACTATCCCAAACTTGACCTCAGTAGCAATAAGGAACTTATACCGATTCACGAATCAGTAGTTTCTCTATGTAAATGGGGAGACAAAGTTCACTGGCGCGATTATGAAGAGTGGTTGAGTTACTCTCAGATCAATTTCAATAACTCTGCTTGCATTGGTCACTTGCCAACTTGGAGTTGTACAAGTTTTTGGCATGATGGAAAATGTGGCCATATTAGTAAATCATTTTGCTTACTTCTATGGCGCGGTATTGAGTAGTCAGAAAGTTTCTATGTTAGACACTTCTACGAGTGACTTTCTGAATCGGCGCGATCGGTATATTCGCGACAGCTTGGCAGTTCGTTTAGGCGGTATTGCGGCTAATTTAGCGCGGGTCAAATCCTTTGGCAAAAATCCCAATAATGGGCAGCTCATTTCTAGTTTGTTGCGGGAAAGCGGTTGGTTTATTGAATGGGCAGCGCCGGAGACCGATTTACCAGTGGCGATCGAGCTAGTAGCGATTCAACGGCAGATCGTTCAATGGTTGGCCGATTGGCCGGTGCTGTGGTCAAGCGTCGATCGCCGTCAGGTGGTGTTGGCCCGATCGAGTCAGTGGAGCCAATGGATTTTGGAGCGATCGGGCTTGTTAGATTGAGCTAGTATCCCTACTCCAACTCAACTGGCGGCACAATCAATCCTGAAGGTTTGGGTTTGGGTTGGGGCCGTTGCCTGGGTTGGCTAGGTGGTCGCGATCGAGAACTGTTAGAGCCAGAGTTACCACCTCTGTTCGCGGTACGGCTGCTGCTTGAACCGCTCCTAAAACTGCTACTACTGCTGGAACTCACACGAGCACTGCCGCCAGTGCGCGATCGACCCCCTGATCGATCCCCCGATCGAGGAGATGTGGTGGATGAGGCAGACGTGGTGGATGGGGTGTCAGACTGGCTAGATGCTGTACTCGAAGGCGGAGGTTGCAGACCAGCGATCAGGGAGTTGGTTGTGCGCTGTTTATGTTGATAAGACTGCAATTCCCTTTGAATGGAAACTGATGACTTGGTTTTAGAAAAGTCATCGTTTTGTAGTAGTTGGATCGCCTGCTCAATCAAACCCTGGGCCTTACGATAACTAGCCAATTTTTGACGCTGATCCACTTGGCTAGCACCTGCGGTTGCTTGCTGAATCTCAGCATCCAACACCTTCACCTGCTCTAGGGCGGTGACGGCTGCCTGCTCGGCTTGCAACAGTTGAGCCAGCTCGTCGGGCAGTTTCGCTTCCTGTTTTGCGAGTAATTGGGCCCGATCGTGGGTGGGCTGATCGGGGGCAATTGCCTGCAAGGTTTGCAAAGCGGCCTTGGCGGAGGCGATCGCCGTTTCCAGCTCCTGGGGCGTTTGGTAGCTGGTCAAGGCGGCTCGGGCTTTGCTGAGATCTTGCTCGGCTTGGCTGTAGGAGCCTTCCGTTTGTCGGAGCGTGGCTAATTGAGCTTCGTACTGCTGTTTCAGGGTGTTGGCGTTGGTGAGTTCCTGTTGGGCGGCTTCGTAGTTTTGGGACAGGGCGGGCACTTGCGCCAGTCGCTTGATCCCAGAATCGAGATTGGCGATCGTGCGTTCCAGGTCGGCGACCGTGGCGGTGCTGCCCGTGGCTTGGGCCACTCGCAAAAATTCGCGCCCTTCTTGATATTGGGTTTTCCACTCCCCTTCCTTGGCGCAGTTCTTGAAGGTTTTGCACAGGTCGGAATGGGGAATTGCGGCCCAGCCGCCGCCGCCCACGACGACCAAAGCCGCTGCGATCGCCGCTGCGATCAGTGGGGGCCGGTTCGATCGCGGTTGGCGACTGGGTAGCGGCTGAGAATCCTCGATCGCCGTTGTTCCCGATGTTGGTGATGGATCAAAAACCGTTGGGGGATTGTAGGGCGAGGCCGCGGCTGCGGCCTGGTCTAGGGCCGTTGGAGGAGTCGATCGCCCCTGCAACTCGCCCAACACGGTTTTGGCACTGTCGTAGCGATCGCTCGGCTTCATTTGCACCAACCGATTCAACAGGTCGGCAAACTCGGGAGAAACCGCTAAGTCCAGCTCGTTCCACTGCACTTCCCCATCGGGATTGACCAACGCTTGGGGTTCTTTGCCCGTCAGCATCACCAAGGCCGTCATGCCCAGGGAGTAGAGATCCGTGCGGGCATCGGCCGTGCCCCGCAGCAGTTGTTCGGGGGCAGCATAGCCTTGAGTGCCAATGATCGACGAAGCCGCGCCGCCGCTGGCCAGCATTGTGGTCATTTGCCACTTCACGGCCCCAAAGTCGATCAGCACCGGCTGGCCACCATTGTGGGGGCGAATGATGTTAGCGGGCTTGATGTCCCGGTGATAGATGCGCCGTCCGTGCAAGTCGTGCAGCAAGGGCAACAAATCTTGCAGCCACTGTTTGACCTCGGCTTCTGTGAAGGTTTTTTGGAGCCGCAGGTTTTCGGTAATCAGCTCACTGTAGGTTTTGCCGTCGATAAATTCCTGAACCAAAAAGAAGCCATCGTCCCACTCAAAGGAGTCGTGAAACCCAGGCACTTGGGGATAGCTCAGTTCGCGCAGGGTATCGATTTCCCGATCGAAGAGTTCTCGGGCCTTCGCTCGGTGGTCGTCGCGGATCATGGCCGGCACAAATTGCTTGACGGCGCGGGGATCATCATTGGCCTGGCGATCGCGGACTAAGTAGGTGTGGGCAAACCCTCCGGAGCCTAATTTGCGCTCCACTTGGTAGCGATCGTTAATCAAATCTCCGGGCTGAAATTCGTGGGACACGGTTCGATCGGGAGGGGAGAGCGTGAGCAGCAGAGGAGTCGTCAATCGTTAGCGATCGGACTGGTTTTAATGGTAACGGCTGAGGCTAACTAAACGTCAGTGCAAGATCGAGTCCGTAAGGGTGAATTGACCGTAAGACAGGGCCAGTGCAGCGGAGTCGATCGCCAACTGGCAAATTGCTAAAGATTGGCAAGAAGCAACGTCGCACCGTAGGATGACGATCGCTGACCCCATTGCTTTTGTTATGACCGCTGCCGACTCGATCGCCATTTTGCACCTCGACCAAGTGATGCGCTGCTATCAGGCGGAGTCAGCGGCGGTGGATCAGATCAGCTTGACCCTGCATCAGGGGGAATTGTTGGCCCTGTTGGGGCCGTCCGGTTGCGGCAAAACGACCCTGTTGCGGTTGATTGCTGGGTTGGAAGTGCCCGATGGTGGGGCGATTGTGCTGGCGGGGCGGCCTGTGGCGGGGCCCGGCGGCTGGGTTCCGCCGGAGCGACGCAATTTGGGCATGGTGTTTCAGGATTACGCCCTATTCCCCCATTTGACCGTGGCCCAGAATGTGGGCTTTGGGCTAGATCGGCTGCGAAAACAGTCGGCTCGCCAAGCGGCTGATCGTGTGGCCGAGGCGATCGCCTTGGTGGGCTTGGAAGGACTAGAAAAACGCTATCCCCACGAACTGTCCGGCGGTCAACAGCAGCGGGTGGCCTTGGCCCGGGCGATCGCCCCGCAACCGGCGTTGATTTTGCTCGATGAACCCCTGAGCAATTTGGATGCACGGGTGCGGCAACGGTTGCGCCAAGAGGTGCGGGCCATTTTGAAGCGGGCGGGGGCTTCGGCGGTGTTTGTGACGCACGATCGCGAGGAGGCCATGGCGATCGCCGATCGGGTGGCGGTGATGCGTCAGGGGTGCTTGGAGCAAATCGATACGCCCGAGGGGTTGTATTGGCGGCCGACTTCTCGGTTTGTGGCGGGGTTTGTGGCGGAAACCAACTTTTTGGCAGCCCATCGATCGCCCGCCGGTTGGCAAACGGAACTGGGAACGATCGCGCCTGAATGCTTGAGCCATGAGCCGGTGGGCGATCGGGTGGCCTTGGCTGTGCGCCAAACGGATTTGCACCTCACTGCCGATCCCGAGGGTAATGGCTGCCTGTTGGAGCGGCAATTTTTGGGCCGGGAATATGCCTATCGCTTGCAGTTGCCCAGTGGTCAGGTTTTGCAGGCGATCGCCGATTGGCGGGCCAAGCTGGAACCGGGCGATCGGGTGCGGGTGGAGATTGCCAGCGATCGATTGCGGGCCTTTGCGATCGACGATCGCTAGGACTGGTCGTGATGGACTGGGGCACGCTGCAACGGTTGATTCCCTGACCCCAACCCCAGTAGACAAGGGGCTTAAGCCCCTTGCCCCCCCACGATTTCGTCCCGGTGGAATCACGGCTGTGGGTGATTTTGACGACGATCCCTCAACCCCAGCGCCGATCGCCAGCAAAAAATCGCGGTAATCTGGCGACTGTTGCGCGGGGCTGGGGGATGGGTATGGCCAAAGTGGGGCAAGGGGCGATCGAGCAGCTGGGGCGCTGGCTGTTTGATCCCATCACGTCGCGGCGCGATCGACGGCTGTGGTTTTGGGGCGGCCTCTGCTGGGCGGTGGCGATCGGCTATGGGTTGGTGGCCCTGCGTCAGGCCTTGGATGGCGAGTTTGTGATCCAAGACGATGCCCGCCAACATATTTTTTGGATGCAACGGTTTCGGGAGCCAACCGCTTTTCCCAACGATCCGATCGCCGATTATTTCCAATCTGTGGCCCCCTTGGGTTACAAGGCGCTCTACCAATTGGCCGCCCAACTCGGCTGTGATCCGTTGTTCATCAATAAAGTTGTGCCCCTGGTGCTGAGTGGGCTGGCGGCGATTTGTGGCTATGGCTTGGCGCTCACCCTTTGGCCCGTGCCCTTGGCGGCGGGGTTGAGTGGGCTGTTGGTGGTGCAGGCTCTGTGGCTGCGGGACGATTTGGTGTCGGGCACGCCGGCCGCCTTTGCCGGGCCGTTGTTGTTGTTGGGACTGTGGGCGATCGCGCACCATTGGCTGTGGGCCACGGTGGTGGCGATCGGGCTGCTGGCCAGCTTCTATCCCCAAGTGGCGCTGGTGTTGGGCGGGGCCTTGGGCTTGCGGCTGTTGCAGGCGGGGCGATCGCAGGGGTGGCGCTGGCGGCCTTGGCTGTCGGAACCGGCGGCGCGGGTGGCCCTGGCGGGCGGCTTGGCCTTGGTGGTGGCGATCGTGCCTTACCTCATGCGCGATTCACCCTTTGGGCCAGTGCTGTCGATGCAAGCTGCCCGATCAATGCCCACCTTGATGGATAAGGGCTGGTCGGCATTTTTTACCCGTGATCCTTGGAACTATTGGGCCTGCGGGCAACGCAGCGGGTTTTTGCCCACCGAATGGTGTCGGATCATGGCCTACCACTCGGTGCTGGTTTTGCCCTTAGGGGTGTGGTTTGGCTGGGCCTTGCCGTTGCTCTGGTGGCGGCGCGATCGCTGGCCCCTGATCCAACAAATCCAACCAGCCAGCCGTCTGCTGGGGGAGTTGTTGTTGTCCTCGGCGAGCGGCTTTGGGGCTGCTCACCTGCTGTTGTTTAAGTTGCATTTGCCCAACCGCTACGGGGAACATTCCGTGCGCTTGGTGGCGGCATTGGCGGCGGGGATGGTGTTGGCAACGCTGCTGGAACGGGCTTGGCGGGCGATCGAACGGGGCGGCAAACGGGCGATCGGCTCGGGGGCGGCGGCCGGGCTGTTGAGCCTGTGGGTGGTGGCCTACCCGATCGGCTTAACGGCCCAAAAATATGATTTCCCAGTCACGAACTATGTGGCGGGCAATGTCCCCAGTCTGTACCAATTTTTGCGGCAACAACCGATCAAAACGGTCGTGGCTTCCTTGGCGCGGGAGGGCGATAATTTGCCGGCCTTTGCGGGGCGATCGATCTATGTAGGCGGTCAAGGATATCTACTGCCCTACCACCTAGGTTTCTATCAACCAATGGTGCGCCGCTTAGATCAATTACTCACTGCCCAATATGCCGCTAACTGGTCAACCATTCAAAGTTTTTTAGCCCAAAGTGGTGTGGATTTTTGGTTAGTGGAGCGATCGGCTTTTGGGCGAGAATTTGTCGATAGTCGCCGCTTTCGACAGTTTGGCCTAGGTGCGGCCCAAATTGCCCAACTCGATCGCGGTGAGCAGCCCATCTTACCCACCGCCATCCCAACCTGCGCCGTTTGGCAACAAGGCGACTTAGCCCTTTTGGAGGCAAAATGCTTACAGGCTGGACGCGGGTTTTAGATCGCGATCACTGGTGGGGCGATCGCACGGCCCGTTGGGCTTTTTGGCTGAGTGTAGCGATCGCGATCGGCTGTGCAATTCCGGCGCTATTCCAGGCTTTTAGTCAGCCCTATGTGGTGCAAGATGATGCCCGTCAGCACGTCTTTTGGATGCGGCGTTGGCTCAACCCGGCACTGTTTGCAAACGATCCGATCGCCGACTATTTCCAATCCGTTGCCCCCTGGGGATATCGCAGTTTATATCAGATTGGAGCCTGGTTTGGTCTTGATCCAATGGTGTTGAATAAATGCCTACCGATCGGCTTGGGAACGATTTCTACGGTCTATTGTTTTCGGGTGGTTTGGCAACTGTTGCCCGTGCCCCTGGCGGCGCTTAGTGCCTGCATTTTTCTGAATCAATTGTTGTGGATTGCCGATGATTTAGTCTCGGGGGTTCCTGTCGCCTTCATCTATCCTTTGTTCCTGGCTTTTTTGGATTATTGGTTGCGGCGATCGCGCTGGGGCACAGCCGGGGCAATCATTTTAATGGCGGGTTTTTATCCCCACGGTGTGTTGCTGGGTGCTTCGGTGGTGCTTTTGAGTGGGCTAACTCGGGCGATCGCTTCCCGGTTTAGCCAGCACCCAGAGGCAAGGGGTTTAAGCCCCTTGTCTGTCACTGCTGATCGCCCCTTGCTACCTAACGTCACTGCGCATTCTGTCACGGCCGAGTCGTGGCGATCGCGTTGGCTAGATTGGGGCGATCGCCCTCGCGAAAAATGGTGGATAACCTATCAGTTTGAAATCACCATTTTGCTAATTTCAGCGATCGCCCTCATCCCCTTACTCGGCAAATCAGCTAGCTATGGCCCCATCCTCACTGCTGCCGAAGCCAAAACCGCCTGGGCCCAGTTTTTTGATGTGAAACCGGCTTGGGCCTATTGGTTCAAACATCGCCGCACCGGTATGATTCCGATCGATTGGTGGGAGGTGGATTTTGCCTTGCCCCCGATCGCTCTAACGGTCTTATTTTTTAAATTTTGGTGGCGGCGCGATCGCCTGCCCCTGATCCAAGCAACCAGCCCCCAAATTGTTGTATTTGGGCAGTTGGTGATCGTCTCCTTGATATGGTTTGCGATCGCCCATTTATTCCTCTTTCGATTGCATTTGCCCAATCGCTACACGGAGCATTCCCTCAGAATCATTGTTGCCATTGTGGGAGCCATTCACTTCAGTGCCCTGGTTGATTGGGGTTGGCGCAAAACGCGATCAAGCCTAACCACCACACCCTCAGCGCCATTTCGTCCTTTGCCCCGCATGATTGTAATTTTGACCAGCGCGATCATGCTATTCGCTCCCTTTGCGATCGCGGGTTTTCCCTTCACCCAATATGAAATTGGGCAGCA
This sequence comes from Oscillatoriales cyanobacterium, assembly GCA_004292515.1. Taxonomy (GTDB): domain Bacteria; phylum Cyanobacteriota; class Cyanobacteriia; order CACIAM-69d; family CACIAM-69d; genus CACIAM-69d. The sequence goes on along the minus strand of RDXB01000056.1, from coordinate 10,828 downwards.
TCCCCGGCTCTACGAATTTCTGCGGCAACAACCAACCGAAATGATCATTGCTTCGACCATTGCTGAAACAGATAATCTCCCCAGCTTTGCCCAGCGATCGATTGTGGTTGGCCCCGGTTTCACCATGCGCTACCACCGCCGCTATGCCACCGAGCTATTGCAACGGGCGACCGATGTGCTCAGGGCTCAATACACCACCGACCCGCAGGTTTTAGCCCAAACGATCGCCCGTTACCAGGTTGATTTTTGGCTGCTCGATCGCCAGGATTTCAACCCCGATCGCCTCGCCAAAATCGGCTGGGTTAAGTGGTTTCGGGCCAGCGCCGATGAACCCTTAGCGATCGCCCATCGTCAGGCGATCGCTCAATTACAGCGGGGTGAGTTACCTGTGACCCAGCAGCGGCTCGATCGATGCCAACGGTTTACGGACGATTCGCTGGTAGTCTTAGAGGCCAAATGCCTCCAAAACCCTGACAAAACCTGATCAATTGCCCCAATTCTGGCAGGGGTGGGTTTCAAAACCGCCCCTACGATCAATGTTTGATTTAATGTTTAGTTTTTCCGGTGTGATTCATGGCGAGTCCTCTGTTTCAAAGGCTAGGTTCATTGTTTCAAAGCCCCCGAAAAATTCAATCTTTTAATCTACCACTGCCGGTCGTTTGCTTGATTTTGTTGAGCTTTGCGATCGCCCTTTATGGCATCAACTGGGGCTTACCCGATTGGAAAGCTTGGGCCGCCGATGAACTGATTCCTGAGAAAGTCCTAGAGGCGATCGATCAGCAATTTGTCAACGGCTGGTACTACAAATATCCACCCGTTCACTACTACTTACTGGCGATTCTCTACTCCCCCCTGTTGATTTTGCAGCAACTGGGCTTGGTCAACTTTGATGATCTGAAAACCTATACCTTGCTGTTTTATATTGGGCGATCGCTCAGTGTGGTGATGGGTGTAGGCACGATTTTGTTGATTGCCCGGTTGGGTGAGCAGGTGTTCGATCGCCGCACGGGTTGGCTGGCAGCCCTGGGCATGACCCTCACGCCGCTCTATGTCTATTACGCCAAAGTCACCAACCTTGATATTCCCGTTTTGTTTTGGACGATCGCCTTTTTAATTTGCTACATCGAAATTCTTAAACATCACCGATTTCGGGACTACATCATTGGGGCCGTGCTGGCCGCGATCGCCGTTTGCACCAAAGATCAGTTCTATGGATTTTGTATCCTGACCCCGTTCTTTGCGATCGGGCATTTGTGGCAACACCAGCGCCAAACTCAGCCAGAATTTACCCTATGGCAAGCAGTGCGCGATCGGCGAATTGGTTGGGGCTTGCTGGCTGGGATTGTGGCGTTTTTAATTTTGCAAAATGCGCTGTTTAACTTTGAAGGGTTCATCGATCGCTTCAATCTCATTCTTTATGGAGGAGCCAGTATTCGCCCCCGCTATGAGGAAAGCTGGCGGGGTCAACTGGAAATGTTAGGCCAGAGTTTTTATCATCTGAAATTCTCCTTTGGTTGGCCGCTGTGGACAGTGAGTATTTTGGGTTTGATTCTATATCTATGGCATTGTTGGAAGCCGCAATTATCCAATCAGCCTCGTAATTGGCTGCCACTTTATCTCTGGGTTCCAGCTATTTCCTACTATCTGTTTTACGTTGCGCCAATTCTTTATAATGATGTGCGCTATTTGATGCCCCTGATGCCGATTATGGTGTTGTTTGGGGGCTATGGCATCTCGCAATTAGTCGATCGCACCAAGCCTTGGTTTATTCCGGGCACGATGCTAGCGACGCTGATCTTTTTCTATAGTCTGGGCTATAGCTGGACGATTAATAGCCTGATGGCAAATGATGCGCGCTACTTTGTGGAGGAGTGGATGCAGGCACAAATTCTGCCTAATGAACTGGTCTTGGAAGTTGGCATTGAAAAATACTTGCCCCGCTCAACAGGCTTTCAAGTCAAAACCCTTGAAGAACCAGACTTAGACCAGCTCCAAGCCCTCAATCCCCGTTGGATCATTACCAGTAGCGGCTACGATCAACGACGTTTTGCCCCAGACTCAAAGGGCTATGCTTTTTTTCAGGAACTTTCAGGGAAAAAATTGGGCTATGAAATGGTGCTGAAATATCAAACCTTGCCCAAGTGGTATTGGTTTGATCGTTCGGAAGTGACCTATCGATTTTTGGATGATATGAAAATTTACTCTAACTTTGACAAGATCGACCCTGAAATCAGGATTTATCGATCGAATAAACCATAGGCAATGATTAATTGTGGGTCAATCTATCAATTCCCCCATAAATTGCCCCTTTGCAGATCATCATTGCTCCCCAAATGCAGGGGATTGATTGTGCTGTTGTCAATTTGATCTTGTGATCTCCGTTCCCTATGAAGCATCCCACCAATCTCCTTCGCTCCTCCGCTATGATTCTGGCTCGCGCGGGTAGCGTGGGTTGGATTTGCGGGGCGATCGCCTTGGCCGGAGCCGGTTGCGCCAACTCGCCGCCCACGGAAGCCGTCACCCCAGCGCCCAGCCCAGCGCCCAAGGTTGCCCCGATCGACCCGGCACGGTTGATTGCGGCGAACGGGATTGGCCCCGTGCGTTTGGGCATGACCCTGGCCCAGGCGAAGCGGGTGATGGGAGCCAATGTACGCTGGGAAAACACACCCAACTTTATGGTGGATTTTGGGGCGATTGCGGTGAAGTCTGGCTCGACGGTGCTGTTTTATGTGGTTTATGAAGCCGATCGCCCCCTGCGCGATCGGGACTCCATTTCGATTTTGATGACCCAAAATCCAGCCTACAAAACCGGCGAAGGCGTGGGCCCCAGCACCTCGATCGCCCGGGTCGCCAGTATTTACGGCCCGGCAACCCTGAGTTTTAACTGGGATGATGAAGGGCGCGAATATGTGCGGTTTGCCAATCAACCGTCATCGATGCTGTTTCGTACCCAGGGTCGGCCCAATGATTTTGATGGGCGCTATCCCGCCACCCAAGGCGATGCCTTCCATAGCACCACAACCTACCGACCGACGGCGGCGATTTCGGCGGTGTGGGTGTCGGCTCCCTAGGGCTGGCGACGGATCGGGATTGAGGGCGATCGCCCCGCAATGGCAGGATGGAGATGATCCCGTTGCGCTTCCCCATGAAAATTGCCGGCCAGCCGACCCGTACCATTCGTTTTGCGCCCGATCGCCCCGACCTCGTACAGGTGATCGATCAGCGGCAGTTGCCCCATCGCTTGGTTTGGCAAGACCTGAACGATCTAGCAACTGCTGCCTGGGCGATCGAAGCGATGGTGGTGCGGGGTGCGCCGCTGATTGGGGCGACGGCGGCCATGGGTTTGTTCTTGGCGGCCCTGGAAGTGCGATCGCAATCGAATTTTCGGGAGGCGATCGAAGCGTCGGCCCAGCGGCTGTTGCAAACCCGGCCCACAGCAGTGAATTTGCATTGGGCGATTGCTCGGCAGTTGGCGTGCTTGGCCGATTGTCCGTCGGGGGCGATCGCGGTTGACCAGTTGCGGACCGGCGCGGTGCAAATTTTGGAAGATGATGTGCGCCAATGTGCCCAAATTGGTGAGCATGGCGCACCCCTAATCGAAGCAATCCACGCCCGCACAGGTCGGCCGGTGAATATCCTGACCCACTGCAATGCGGGTTGGCTGGCCTGTGTGGATTGGGGAACGGCCACTGCACCGATTTATCACGCCTTCGATCGTGGGATTCCGCTCCATGTGTGGGTGGATGAAACCCGCCCCCGCAACCAAGGGGCCAAGCTCACGGCCTGGGAACTGGGCCAGCACGGCGTGCCCCACACCCTAATTCCCGACAACGCAGGCGGCCACCTGATGCAGCATGGCCGGGTGGATTTGGTGATGGTGGGCAGCGATCGCACCACCCGCAACGGCGACGTGGCCAACAAAATTGGCACTTATCTCAAAGCCCTAGCCGCCAACGATAACCAAGTACCGTTTTACGTGGCGTTGCCTTCCCCAACAATTGATTGGACACTACGGGACGGCCTGCGCGAAATTCCGATCGAACAACGCAGCGATCGGGAAGTGAAATACATGGACGGCCGCACCGAATCGGGGGCGATCGTCGAAGTGCTAATTTGCCCAGAATCGTCACCGGCTGCCAATTATGGATTTGACGTGACTCCAGCCCGCTTGGTGACGGGGCTGATCACGGAGCGGGGAATTTGCGCGGCTTCGGAAGCAGGGTTGCGATCGCGCTTTCCCGAACAGTTTTGATCCCGAGCCATTGGGAAGTGAAGTCACAGGATGGGTTGGGTATGCATGACGATGGAGTTATTAAATTTCAGTGTGATTGGGAACGCTGCGAGCCGATCGCCTCGGACGCAGTGCCGGAGTTGTTGGACTTAATTCAATGGCGCGATCGCCTCTTTCAATGGGGGTTAATTGGAGTCGATCCCAACGGCATCGGTTATGGCAACATCAGCATCAGATTGGGGGGCGATCGCTTCTTAATTTCGGGAACCCAAACGGGTCATTTAATCACCACCAGTCCCGAGCATTACACCCTCGTCGATCGCTGGGATATCGATCGCAATTCGCTTCACTGTATTGGGCCCATTTGTGCTTCCTCGGAATCGCTGACCCATGCAGCCATTTATCAATACGATCAGCAGATTCAGGCCATTATTCATATCCACGATCGCGACCTGTGGCAGCGCCATCAACAGCAACTCCCCACCACCCGCGCCGATGTTCCCTACGGCACACCCGCAATGGCCCAAGAAATGTGGCGTTTATTTCACGAAACGAGTTTAGGAACCGATCGGATTTTGGTAATGGCGGGCCATGCAGAGGGGCTATTAACCTTTGGCTGCGACTTAACCACCGCAGCCCAGCCCCTACAAGCATTATTAGGGCTTGTTATCAATGAGCCTGAAACCCTGATTTTACCGTGACGAGATCGCGGATCAGCAAGGGGCTTAGGGGCTGTCATCTAATCCCTGAAACCCTAATTCTGGCGTTGCTTGATCGTGAGGGGCAAGGGGCTTAGGGGCTGTCATCTAATCCCTGAAACCCTAATTCTGGCATTGCTTGATCGTGGGGCAGCAAGGGGCTTAAGCCCCTTGTCTAGGGCGGTTGGGCTAGGAAAATTGGTCGTTCTAGCCCCAATCAAGATCATTTGATGACACGCCTTAAGCCCCTTGTTACGACGATTGACTGATTACGACGCTTAAGGCGTGGGAAATCGACGATTTCAGACTCATGATGGGCAATGATGACACGCTCTAACCCCACTTGCTAACCAAGATATAGACCCAAACTGAGGCGATCGCTTGCGCCCGATCGCTCTGATCTGATAAGCAAGGGCGATATTGCATGAAGCGAAAGGCGCACCATGAGCAAAAAGTGGACTTGGTACATCAAAGCCCAGGCGGGCGTGTTGCTCTTTCCCCTGGGCCTGTGTTTGTTTGGTGAGGCGGTCACCCGGCGGATTAACGGCGACTCCTGGTTTTGGTGGGGCACGATCGCCCTGGCTGTGATTAACGCGGGCGTGGGTTTGATGATCGAGAGCGGCTTGATCGGCGGCTTCCCTCGCGACCAAAAACCCGAAGAATAGAGCGATCGCCCGTGGGGTTGGATCGGCCAACCCCGGCGCTACAAATCCTCAGGATTCAAACCCAATTCCCGCAACTTGGCGGCTAGCCGATCGGCGCGTTGCTCTGCTGCCTGAGCCTGGGCTTCCAGGGCTTGGGTCTGTGCTTCAAAAGTTTTGGCTTGCACTTGAAACACTGCCGATCGCTCCTCGGGGGTCAGGTAGCGATCGCCCGTTTCATTAAACCAATAGAGCCATTCGCGGTCGATAAATTGGAAGGAACCAACCTGCCGACCAATCCCCAATTCCAACTCCGGCATCCAAAAGGGTTCACCACTTTGCCGTTGATAAACCCCATCAATCAGCTTGTAAATCTCAAAGGGATCGTGGCGATCGCGCCGATAGTGATCGGGGTTATAGATGCAGTAATACAGCACACTCAAATCGGCATAGCGCAACAGCTTTTGATCGTATTCGCCGCCCTTGGTTTTCGAGACAATTTCCAACACGAAAATGGGTGGAATTTCATCCTCCATCCACATCGCATAGCTCAATCGCAACTGCTCGCCCCGTCGCCTGGGAACCCTCACGCTCAGGAAGCCATCGGGACAAAGGGCGGGCTGAAGTTGGCCATTTCGATAATAGAAAATGCCCATGTCCACGTTCCAAGTCCAATCGGTGCGATCGCCCCACAGCCAAGCCAGGATCGAGAGCAACAGATTGGGCAGTAAATTTTGAATTTCGTGATCCACAGGCTCGTCATCGGAGTCCGGTAAGTTGATGTATTCGGCGTAACCGGGCTTGTGGATTTCCAACATGGTTCACGCTCCTGAATTCAATAACCAAAACCCGATGCAATGGCCTGGGATTGAGGGTGCGGTGAATCAATCCCCATGACCATTTTAGTCATCGCGATCGGGTCGGGGTTGGCACTGCTTGCTGAGGGGGTGTCGTCGTTTCGCCCAAAACCCTGATTCCGCCGTGAGCGGGTCGTGGGGGGGCAAGGGGCTTAAGCCCCTTGTTACGACCGATGATCCGGGAAATTGAGACCTGGAAAATCAACCATTTCAGCTTGTCACCAGGAAATGACGACGGGCCCTACACCGTTGCACCCACCAAGGCCGCAGGTCGATCGCCCCCAGATTCACCCAAGGATTCACCCAAAGATTCCACCTGCCACCGATCGAGTTCACCCAGGGATCGATCGCGGTATTGGCCGTAGCGTTCCTGTTTGTTGCGGATCTTAGTCGGCAGCTCCGGCAGGATGCCAAAGTTCGGCGGCATCGGCTGGAAATGCTTCGGTGAGGCGGAACTGATGAACTCGAACAGTGCGCCGCTCATGGTCACGGGGGGCAGGGCGATCGGCTCCAGTCCACGGGCAATTCGGGCCGCGTTGGTTCCCGCCAGCCAGCCGCCGGCCGTGGCCGCCGTGTAGCCCTCCGTGCCGATCAGTTGGCCCGCCGCCAGCAGAGTTGCCCGGCCCTTGAACTGCAAGGTGGCGCTCAATAATTCCGGCGCGTTGATGAAGGTGTTGCGGTGCATCACGCCCATCCGCACAAACTCAGCATTTTCCAAGCCGGGAATCATCCGAAACACGCGCTGTTGTTCGCCCCAGCGCAGGTTGGTTTGGAAGCCGACCATGTTCCATAGTTGCCCCGCCTTGTCCTCCTGGCGCAGTTGCACCACGGCGTAGGGGCGTTTGTCGCGGTTGGCGGGGTCGCGCCCGTCGCCCAGCCGGGAATCGAACAGACCCACAGGTTTCAGGGGGCCGTAGCGCATGGTGTCTTCGCCGCGCTGGGCGAGTTCTTCGATCGGCAGGCAACCCTCAAAGAATTTGGCACTTTCGCGATCGAAATCCTTCAGGGGCGCTTGTTCCGCTGCGCAGAGGGCTTGGTAGAACTGCAAATATTGCTCCCGGTTCATGGGGCAGTTCAGATAAGCCGCCTCGCCTTTGTCGTAGCGGGAAGCCATGAAGGCCACGTCGCGATCGATCGACTCGCCCACCACGATCGGGCTGGCCGCATCGAAAAAGCTCATGTAGTCCCGACCGGTGAACTGCCGCAAATCCTCGGTTAAGTCCGGGCTGGTCAGCGGCCCCGTGGCCAGCACCACCACGCCATCGGTGGGAATTTGCCGCACTTCCTCGCGCCGGAAGTCCACCAGCGGATGTTGGGCCAGGGTCTCGGTCAGGTCGCGGCTAAACTCGGCGCGATCGACCGCCAAGGCCCCACCAGCGGGCACGGCATGGTGATCGGCTTTGCCAATCACGATCGACCCCAGCCGCCGCAATTCCTCATGCAGCAAACCGGCCGCGCGATCGGCAGACATCGCGCCAAAGGAGTTGCTACAAACCAGTTCTGCCAAGTGTTCCGTGTGGTGGGCGGGGCTGAGGCGTTCGGGCCGCATTTCATAGAACACCACGGGCACGCCCGATCGCGCCACTTGCCAGGCTGCTTCGGTGCCGGCCAGCCCACCGCCAATCACATACACCGGCTGTAAATTCGACATGGCTTACCTCAGCGATCGCCCAAACTTGCAGAAACCGAAAGCAATAGCTTATAGCAATTCGATCGGGGCGATCGATAGCTGCTGGATTCAACTGTCTAAATTATCTAAGACTATAAGGGTTATTTTGAGATGACTTCAAACACCTTCTCAAACATATTCTGATACTAAATCAATCTTGTCTCTTGCTCTGAATATCTTGGATTTAGACAATCATTGGTAGTGCCTGTGAAGTGATGATTATCGATTCTGAAATGGTTGCCAATTAAGAGTTTCGGTAAGTCATCATTACCCATTTGGGGCACTACCAATCATTTTTGAATTAGAGAGAATGGTTTTTTCTGCAATAAGTCGTAATAGTGGTAACTCTTTAGCCAAGATATGATCATGAACGAATGGAGTATATTTTAATTTGTCATTATTTTTGCTGTGAACCAGTGCATTTCTGGTGGCATAAATTCTTCTTGATAGTGCTTTATAAATAGTATCATTATCCCCACATTCCCAGTTAATTCCAGGGGCATTCGCAAAACTCACACTTTCATGCTGATAGTATTCAAGAATGGAAGCATTATGTTTTTTGAGATCATCAACTAGGTCGGAAATTACAACAAAGCGTATCAATGTTAACTTGAGCGCTTGCTCTTCAGAGAAGGTAATCGTATCATTTTGGATTCGTAGTGATTTACGCATCATTTTAATGAGTCCAGAAATATCTTTCTTCCGGCGATAAGAAAAATCAGGACTAGTGATCTTGTGTTGTATCGATGAAATTAATTCATCTTGGAAAACCTCTTCATAAAAATGCTCAAGAACATGATAGTGGGACAGATATTCAACAAATGGATTATCCGTTGAAATAGCCATAAGATAATGATGAATTAGATCTGTATCGTATATTTTGCGTGGCGGATCCATGTCACTGTAATTACGGCGAATTCGTGATAAACCACCAGAACGAAAAATCGAGTCAATTTCTTTTTGAGGAACAAGAGCAATATCCGCATTAAAAGCCATCTGGAAAAGAAAAGCATGTGCAAGAGATAACATGTCTGAACTTGATTTTTTAGAATCACATGCAACTTGCACAACTTTAATGCGAAGGTATGCAATTCGCATTAGACCAAAAATAGTTGGCTGATCTTCGCATTCAGATAGATATCGATCAAGCCTTGAATAACCTCGTAGGAAGAATTTAAAATCTGGATGCTCAACAATTTTATCAAGATAGAAAAGAATATATTCATCGCTTGCCGAAGTTATTTTATAAGATACTCCATTATCATCGTCGCGCAGGCTTATTTGGTCGTCTCGTAATCTGCGCATTGGTCTCGAAGTTTCTTCACGAACAAGCATTTCCATAGTTGTGCCATCGCACAACCAGAGTGAATCAGTCTGTGTTTTTTTATTTAGAGCAGCAACAGTAGCATTTAAGTCATTTTTACTGATACTAACAGTAAAGTCGGATTCATCCCTCCAAACTTTTGGCCTAAATGTATATTCTTCCTCGCCTTCAATAGGTTGACAACGAAATGCTTCGCCTAGAAGCTTAACTGCTCTTGATTCATCCATGGTTACGTTGAGGGAACAATCTCAGTCAGTAATTGAGTAATGCTTACGATGTGACGACTTTTGGTAAATGGTTGCTTGCGATGCAAGATCTAACCTTCTACATCTGCACAACTGAAAAGTGATGTCTGTTTGTTTAGCCATCAGGTAAGAATGGCTAGAAACTCTACACAACTTTTAGAATGATGTCACACCAACAAACAGTCATGTTTACTGATCTCTTCGAGTATGGCACTAGCTCCTGTGGGATATTCGGGTAGATTAAGCAGTGAGCCATAAAAATCAGGGTCGAATCGTCCGCTCAGATAGCAGTAGCGAAAAATCTGAATCAAAGCTGATTTCTGATTGTTTCCAAACTTTCCCTCCAGCGCATAGAAGCTAGGAATCGGATGTCCTTGTCTCCGGAGGTCATCGACATAGGTAAGAACCTCATCCATGAATTCCTGGCCGATACTATAAATTTCAGAAAATGGGTCAGGATCATCGCACCAGTGGGTATGAAAATACGGAAACATTCTTACCGACACTGCGAAGTAATAAGCAGGATCGATGCGTAACTTACCTTCGTGGTCAATGCCGTTGAGCATGATTTGGGCACGATACGTCTCGTATGCTGCTCGTAGTAATGTAGTGTCCATTGTTTGGATATTCACTTGATCGCGAGTCGTATGACTTTTTGTATTGGGCCATGCCTGTATACATAATACATTCACATGAAGTACTATTTGGGTGATTTTATAAAGCTTTTATTAAAAATCCAAAATTTTTTGCCAGCTAGCATAGTAGCTATGGATAATTACCTTCAGCAGTTTTAGGACTGCCTGTGTTTCCAGCTTTTCTACAGATTCACAATCTTCACAGCAATATTTGGTTTGCGATGTGGGGCGATCGCCCGTCATCCCTGCCTCCGCCGCCCGTCCAAATGGTTGGGTGTTTTCGATCGCATAACAATTAAAAGTTATCTGTATGTTCTATGGATGTTCTTGGGCTAGATAGTGCGTTCGATCGCGCCACCTGCCAGGCCGCCTCAGTGCCGGCCAGCCAGCCGCCAATCACATACACCGGCTGTAAATTCGACATGACTGACCTCAGCGATCGCCCAAACTGACAGCAACCCAGTGGGGATGACGGCGACGCTTCTACGAAACACAAAGCCGATCGACTTTGCCAGCCCCTCACAATTC